>NZ_JAYWTM010000012.1:0-11597 GCF_036016195.1 Brenneria populi
CAGTTTGATTCTGTTATCGCATCATAAGACCGCTCACACGTCAGGCCCGCTACTCTTGCCCGGTCAGCGTACGCTGCCAACTCTCCCGCTCTGTCGTCAGCGCGCTGGAGCACGTCGGCGAGCAATATTGCGGTACTGGCTCTTGCCGCGCCTGCTGCGGCAGTTGCGGATATGCGGCCGGTTTCACTTGCTGCGAGTTTGCGCCTGATTGTGGCAATGGTGTCCCGCAAGCTGTCAGCAGCAGACTGAGCATTAACAGCATCAGTCTGTGCCTGTTCAATTTCACGCTGCGCATTAGTCGATATCGCATTGATCGCTTCCTGTCGGCGCCGTTCTTCCTGGCGCTCATCAGATTGTCGTTTCGCCAGCGCCGTAGCGTCTGCTATGTCCCGCTGGTCCCACTTGTGTTGCCACGCAGCATTGGCATCATCCTGTCCGGCTGTATATCGCCAGTGACTGAATCCCCAGATCAAAAAAGCCATCAGCGTTATTAGTGCCAGTGGCTTCCAGTATTTCTTTAGTAATGCCGTAGTGATTACGCTCATACCAGCACCTGCCGCGCCAAATCAAAACGCTCGCGCCTGTCGTCTATTCCGTTACGCCCACCGTTAATAACCAGCGTCACACGTTCAACGTCTGCGCCGTATTGCCCCAGCCGTTTGGATTTCCAGAACCAACCTGCTGACCGCATGGCGTTAGCGTCTTGCTCCAGTAGTTCTGGCGAAGTGATTAAATCCAGTTTCAGACCAGCGCCACAGGCCCGGTAATTATCCATCCCGGTGATCTGGATCAGCCCTCGGCCCCGAAATTTCCACCCATCTCCCGCGGTTTTATTCCCAAGACGACCGCTATAAACCAGATTGGCAATAGCGGCTTGGTTAGCTGGGTGCGCCGAGGTGCGGCCGAGCATATCCGCCTGGTACTGTGTGATACGTTTGCCGAATGTGGCTAACAGCCCAGCAGGCGTGTAATTCAGCGACTCAACGATGCGAGAGAACCCGCCGGACTCATGCCCCACCTGTGCGATGAACTGCGCCTGCTCTATTGTGGTAGTAATGCTGAATTCATCAAACGTTGCCGCCAGATGCGGATACCAACGCGCAGCTAACCCGGCGCTGATGTTAGCCGCCTTTTGGAATTGATCTTTTGTCATAGAATTTATGCCTGCGGGTTGTCGCCAGTCTTGTTGCCAATTGCGCGACGGAGAATAGAGCTGATGTAGTCAATACCGAGGAAGCCGATAAACACGCTGCCTATTGATGCCCACGACGAATCCCAACCAAGTGCCGCTAGTCCATCGTTGATGTAATAGGCCACCAGCGAACACATGGCCGCATCAAGAAGGCGACGGGACCAACTATTTTGCCCGACATATGCGCCACGCAGCAGAGCCATGATAGCCGCGGCGGCTGAATAGCCAGCTTCCTCTTTGTGGGCAGTAAACCATGCGGTAAACCACGCAATAATTTGCGCCCACAGGTCGGGGTTTTTGTCTGGCATTTTCATGATCCTTACCTCCCGAATGGTCGGCGCTGTGTGTGATTTACGGGAAAAGAAAAAGGCCCGCCGAAGCGAGCCTGTTACATAAAGTCGTTTATATAAAAACGTGAAGCTGAGCCGTCAATGATGCACATCAAAAATCATATATATTGTGCAATTGAAATTTAAATTCCCACCATATATTGTGGTTTCAAGGGAGTGAGATGTTCTTACAGGATGTATAAAATACGCAGTCTTACTGCAACCCTATGACATTGCCAGCGCGAGGACTCCTACAATGGCAAAAACTAAAACATCGAAAGGTGGAATCCAACAGAAAAAAATCGTTGTGGTTCCTGGTTATACAAAAGCGGACGGCACTAAAGTAAAGCCGCACCGCCGCTCAACACCTAACTAAAACGTTATGACCATCACAAAAAGCCACTATTGCCGTAGTGGCTTTTTTTATCATGTGAAAATTTTGCCGTAATTCGATGATAAACAATGTGGCAAAGTAATCACTTTTATCAGAATACCCGTTCTTTTACGATCGTAAAGGAAAATCTTTCCGTAATCATTGTGGCCATCCGTGGCCTGTGTGTCCGTTACTTGTACTGCAATCCTTTCAATCCTGATGCCCGTTCAAGTCCACCTCTCACTGAATTAACTATCGAATGGGCGTCACTGATCCTATCGTACAAACTGGCCGCCAGCGGAGAGCGCATGATTTTCAATGCTGGGTGAAGTTCCCTTAACCACGCCTCTTGAATGTAATCGAGGTGAACACAGGCGGCATTGATATTGTGGACATGCATTTGCCAGTTAAAAGAGTTTATTTTATCGCTAATGCGTTTAGTTCTTGATGGGTGAGTATTCTCAATTTCACGATCCAGAATATCCAGAACCCAGCGCCTAAATTCTTTGGCGACTGCTGTACGAGCGAACATCGCAATTAGATGAGCTCCTCGCAGGGAGAAAATTCGGGTTTCACGCGGGCCGCATTGGGTGGTCAACTTGACCACCCACGCCATACTGTCGGAAAACTCGTCAGCATGACGGCTGTAAATCCGGAGAATGGATTTCTCGTCGGCGTATTCCAACGCCACAGTGAGATCGGCAGCGGTGAGCCACGGCTGATTATTACGGGTTACGACGTCGAATTGGTGATTGTGGAATGAGAGTGTTGTTGTCATAGTGATTGACCTCTGAGCTTGGGTTAATCACCACCTGCCGACGCCAATCAGCGGGGTGGTGAGACGTGCAGGGTTGGCGTAACCGGGCTCAGAGAACCGGCGAGCCTTTCGGCTCCCCCACACGCCCCACCATAATGCGTAGGTGTGACTGTTCTGCGCGCATAAAAAAACCACGTCAGGCGTGGTATGCGCCTCTGAAGCTATCCGGGACGCCAATCCCAGGCAACCGATTTTGCGGCTGCAATAGGAATATAGCCCCGGATGTCATAGAAGGTCAAGAAATGGGTACGGCCTCCCGCTGATGAGCGCGATCCATTTCCAGCGAGATATCCAGCGCCATCAACATCCCGTCGATTGTTCCCTCGGCTTTTTGTAGCCGTTTGCCAATGTGGGTATCAGAGCAATGGAGTTTTGAGGCAAGTTGCATAAACGTTTTGCCAAAGACGTAGTAATCAAAAAGAAGGTCGTGGTCGTCCTGATTCTTTTTGTTCAGTAACGCCATGCAACTGGAAATGATCAGGCCGTCATCATCACTGCACTGCTGGCGCGATTTGATTTTGTTGGGGATGAGCCCCTTGAATCCGGCTGCAATTGGCGCGTAATAAACCTCGCAGGGATTATCTGCCACCCATGCACCCCATAGCTCTAATACCTGCTGAATATCACGCATTCTTATTCCCCCGATAAATAACTATCGCGCCGATGCCCAGCGCCCAATCAATAAAACGAAACCACAAATCAACCTGACTCCCGTTCTCCGCTTCCCACGCATTCATATCCCGGTGTAATGCATCATGATGGTGACGACAGAGCGGGATAACGAAAAAGTCGTGTGCTTTGGTTCCCATGCCGCCCTGCCCGTGCCCGATGATGTGATGCGGGTCGTCTGCCGGGTTGCCGCATACACAGCATTTTTGCGCCTTTACCCAGCGCGTATATTTCTCGCATTCCCAGCGTTTCAGCTTCGGACGTAGCATGAACCCCGCCGCCGGCTCATCGTCGATGGCCAACTCCAGGATGGGTTTAACTTTTGCCACTTTCTCGTCAAGTATCTCGCTTGCCGGGCGTTCCCATTCGATGTCACACTCACGTTGCGGGCCAATGGGAATGGTTGCGGCAGGCATGCGCAAGTTGATGCGGATGGCGTGGTCGGGAAGTAAATCTGAAACCCCTTTAAGGACAGCCCACCAGCTTATTTCCGGCTGGGTAAGCTGGTGAGCGTCGGGGAAATAGAACCAACGGCGGGCTGACATCACGACATACTCCGCGATATTTTGTGCTACGTAGCCTCGAACCCTATAAGGATTTTCACGCAGTTCATTATCATGATGCCAGCACAAACGAATTGCTCCATTCTCATATTCTAGAATTGTCGTCTGTTCGTGATGGTATTCCCCGGACCACTGGCAACCCACGTATTGTTTCAGCCAGGCAATCAGGCCATCTTTCCCACCCGCAGCATCAAGAACGCGCTCATGCGTCAGAAACGGCATCCACTTATCGTTTATCAGCGTCTGCTCAGCTTTCAGTACGCCTGATGGTTTGTCTTTCATGTCTGACGTTGCAGAATCCACAACGATGCGTTGCCGAAACATAGGGAGTAAATCGCGGCCAGGACGCAATATCACTTGCCCCAATTCGGGGACAACAACCGGGTTTAGCAGTAATTTCATTGCGCGTTACCCCGGTAAAACGTCTGTTCGTAGACGTCTCGCCCCTCTGTCAGTAAATCGTTGAAGTCGCCAGTCTTGGGCCACCGGACAGATACCCGCTGAATATCGTTTTTAGCCAGCAGATTGGCGTTTGCACACACGAAAGCGGCAGCGTGGCCGGCGGCGTTATTGTCCATGTCAGCAAAAATGATTAAGTGCGTGACGCCACGCGGGGCGCGGAACTTCTTCATAAAATTGGTATTCAGTACCGCCCAGGTGTTGCAGCCCGTTATCTGATTGCATGACAGCGCCGTCTCTATGCCCTCGGCTATGCCCAGCGTTGTCGCTACGGGAAACATGCGGATAGCCACAGAATTGGCGTGTTCCAGATAGTTATCCTCCTGCAGCTTCATCAGCTTTTTCTGTGATGCGCCGATGTCCGCTTTCTTGTCACCGTCCAGCAGTGTGCGGTGTAGATAACACAACGTCCCCTTGTCATCAGTGGCAAGCGAGTAAATAGCCTGGAATGTTTTACCCATCGCTCGCTGAGCATCGCAGTAACGTACGGCATCGGTCGGTATGCTGGTAATGCCACGGTTAAGCAAGTATTTAGCAGCGTCAGTGCCACGCAGTTGCGCCAGCGTCGCGAATTTTCGGATAACCTTATCCCGGCTGGACATTGTCTGGCTCTTTTCCGGCGGCGTATCATCACTACGCACAAACACATTGCCGATCAGCCGATCCACTTCCGGCGCCAGCGTCTTGAAGTCTTTCCCCGTCGCTTTCGTGAGCATTGCCCAGCCATCACCCGCGCCGCACACACAGATGTAAGAGCCGGTGCCGTTCTTGTCGTCAATACGGAGTTTGCCGCGGCGACCACACAGCGGGCATTCCCCCTTAAAATGGTTTTTCCCCGTCACTGGCGGTAAACCGTAGTATTCGAATATTTCCGGCCAACGGCCTATTGCTGCCTTTGCTGTGTTCATGCCGCCTTCTCTTGTTTTTGTGCTTTTTCCTGCTGCTTGGCATACGCGATGCGCAGCGATTTGATGTAATTCATGACCTCCGGCGTGGTTTCCTGCGGAGTGCGGTGTAACCCTTTCGGCCAGACGCCAAATTTTTTGCGATAGGTATGGGAGCACCAGCCATCACTGACGGGCTTGCCCTGGGTGCTGCGGATGCGCTGATAGAAGAGAATCTGTGACCACCACGCCTGTTTCATTTCAGCCGTATGCTTCTCTTTGGTCTTGCTGACTTTCGTCAGTCCGCGACTCCTGTCGGTATCCACATCCTCACCAGCCAACGGCTTAAAGCCGCATTTGGGGCAAATGTAGATTCCGGCAGGCTTCACGTAATGGCATGAGGGGCATTCTTTCGGCAGGCGTTCTTGCTGGTCTGGTTTTGATGTGTTGACCGGGGCATCCTCCATGCCGTCGCTGCTGGATAACAGGCCGTCATATTCGATATCGTCGGGATAGCCAAGTTTGTGGACAGTGCCGGAGTGATCGAATATCAGACAGTGGTCTTTACCAGGCGCAGTACGTAAGCCACGGCCCAGGCATTGAATCCAGCGAATCTCCGATTTTGTGGGCCGGCCGTAGATGATGCAGCGCACGTCGCTATCGAACCCAGCAACCAGCACGCCTACGTTAACGATAATTTTCGTGATGCCTTGCTCAAAGCGCCGGATGATCAGTTGCCGTTCGTCGTGCGGCGTTTTCGCTGTCATAACTTCGGCCGAAACGCCAACGCGGTTAAATTCGATGGCAACAAAATTTGCGTGAGCCACGTCGACACAGAAACAAATAGTCGGGCGATTCTGCCCGTTCGCCAGCCAGTTCTGAACGATGTCGCCAACCAATTTGGCTTCGCTCATCACTTTTCCCAGTTGTTGCTCGTTGTAGTCGCTGCCGTACGTGCTGTTGCTGACGGTTTTCACATCGGACAAATCGGGCGTAGACGGGGCGTAGAATTCGTACTTGCTCAGGGCGCCGATCTCGATCAGTTCTTTCATCGTCGTCGGCTTAATCAGGCGCTGGTAATAATTACCAAGGAACTTGGCAAACGGCGTACCGGACAGGCCAATCACCTTGGTCGCGGTGTTCTGCGTCAGATGATCGATAACTTCCAGAATCTTTTTACGCTTCAGATGCGCTTCGTCGATAAACAGCAGGTCGATGTTGTCCGGGAACTCACGGCGAATTAGCGTATCGGCGCTGGCGATCTGAATCAGGCGCTGCGGATCGTAAGCAGGATGGTCACGCCACACATAGCCAATCTCATCGGCAGGGAGGCCGTACTCAACAAAACGGGTCGCAGTCTGGTCCAGCAGCACGGTGTACGGGGCTACAAACATTACGCGCATATTGCGACTGACCAGCCCGTCAGTGATAAACGCCGCCAATCCGGTTTTACCGCTGCCGACCGGGCTGTAAATCATGAAGCTGGCCGTTGTCTTCCAGTTCGCACGCAGGGCGTTCAGTCCCCGGCTCTGCGCTAAATTTGGCGTGATGTTCAGCATGACGATGCCCTCACTTAAAAATTAAACGGCGTTGCCCGGATGACATCGACGCCGCGAATGCGATACTGGCGCGGGCTTTTGCCGTCTTTGAGCAGCACAAATCCAGAAACACCCTCCGGTAACTCACTGAGCTTAAGGAGCGACCGCCGGCGCGGGTTCTTGCCGTCCGCTTCGATGGCGCATTGCTCGCCAGTTGGAGTGGTAACGAGATAGTCGACAAAGCCGCGGCGCCCATCACTCAGGCCGGTCACGATGAAATTCTTTTGCAGAAACCAACCCGCGTTTTTGATTTTTTCAGCCAGCACCGTTTCAAAGTTCTGCATATCGTCTGGCGTGAGAAATTGCTCTTTCAGCAACTCGATTAATTTTTCTTTCAGCGCTGCGCTCATTTTTTGCCCTCTGTTGGCGTTTTCAGTAACCACTGTATAAATTTACATATCCCGGCAATTCACTACTCGATCCCTTTAAGTAACTGCCCTTTTGGTAGAGCTCTTCCTTCCCTAACTCTCCAGACCCCACCCCTTTCCCCTCCCCTGGTTCTCTTCCCCAAAACTACTGGATAAAAAAACATATCCGGTAAATCACGCTACAAGCCTCAGCCTCGGCTGGTCCGCCAGTGGCGGCGGGGAGGTGAATCCCTGATTTGCCCGGCTGAACCGCTCGACGAACAACCGCAGGCGCGTATTTGCCTCCCTGCGCCCCGCGTTTTCCTGCCGATACGAAACCGGCTCGGCGTCGAATGCGGTCTGGTACGCCTCCGCGTAGGCATGCGCGATTTTTACCCGCTGCGCGGTCGGTAACTGGCGTAACGTTTCCTGAATCCAAGCGGCATCCTCACGGCAATACGCGACTGGCATAACAGGCTTCACATAGTTGAATGCGTCCATCTGGCACCTCAGAAAATCAAAGGGTTATGTGTTTAATGCAGATGGCCACCAGCGTTATTCGCGTTTGACGCGATTGCGCCCAAACAGGGATAGGATTGAACGGATTTCAGCCTCACGAGCGGCTAAGTGTTTGGTGTGGAGGTGCATGATTTCCCGCGCCTCAACTTCATCGATAACGCCGTCTTCAATGGCCTGCTGAATCATCTGATCAACCTGGCCGCGCTTCGCCGCGGTGTATACTGAGCGGTTGTACAGCTCAACACGGTCCAGATCGTCAAATGTGGGAACGTCCACCAGCAAAGCGCCGCAACGTTGCGCGAAATACTCCGCCAGCAGGCTAGTGCCGGATAAGTCTTCCATCGCTTCCAGTTCGTGAATTTCGAAGAAGCGACAGCCGTTTTTCTCGTACAAGTTGTTGTTGAACTGAACCAGCGTCATACCCAACGCGCCAGCCATTGCAGAACGCCCGCCAGGGTATGCCTTGCACATCGCTTTGATGTTTCCTTTGAGGTCTACCATTTCATTTCGCCTTGGGTAGTTACCGTTAAGCCGCAGATTCGTTAATCTTTGGTTCGTCGGAATTAGCTTTTTTCAGGGTCTTAATTTCCAACTCGGTATATTTACCGTTAGAGACAGAGGCGATCTTTTTGGCGTAGCAAGTTTCACCAGTGAACTCAGTTCTTGGTAACGAGCCGCGTTGAATCCACTTATAGACAGCCTTGGGGGTTAGCCCACAGGCACTGGCGACTACCGAAACTTTGATGTCTCTGATGACATCACCAAGTACAAGAGACTGCATGTCTCCCCCTATCAATTATGAACTTTAAGTACATATTATGACGGAACTGATAGTACATGCAAGTGGATATATGATTGAACCTATGGTTCAAGAAGAAAAAGTGCGGCAAACCTTTTCCCGCAGGCTGGCACTAGCCTGTGATAGAGCGGGAATGGAATCTCATGGGCGGCAAGCTGATATAGCAGCGGCGCTCAGTGTCACGCCTAAAGCTGTCAGCAAATGGTTCAATGCTGAATCTATACCCAGAAGGGGGAAAATTTCTGAACTAGCTGATTACGTAGGTGCTCAATCAAACTGGCTTCTTGGCGAGGGGGATGAAGATCAAACAACTCCAATAGAGGCAAAATATAATAGGCGAGGCGCATTTTATCGCGTTGACATCCTGGATGTTCAGGCCAGCGCAGGTAACGGTTCCCTCGTATCCACTGATTTCATTGAAACCATACGTGCAATTGAGTACACAAACGAACAGGCTCGTTCTCTCTTTGGAAATCGCCCATCAGAATCCGTAAAGGTGATCACTGTTCGCGGTGACAGCATGGAAGGTACGATCGAACCAGGTGACCAAATCTTCCTTGATATGAATGTCTCTGAGTTTGATGGCGACGGCATCTATGTGTTCGTGTTTGGTAAGACGTTGCATGTGAAACGCCTGCAAATGCAAAAGAACCGCATTGCCGTTCTGTCTGACAACAAACTTTACGAGCCCTGGTACATCGAAGAAGGTGATGAAGATCAGTTCCGTATCATGGCCAAAGTCCTGTTGCGGCAGTCCATTGAGTACAAACGGTTTGTTTGAGCTATGCTGTAGCTGTTCAGACTATGATGAGATTGGTTTGAAGTGAATTTTTTCGTGAATGGAGAGCATATTGAACTTTGAACAAATCGGCATTCTTACCCTAAATAACGTGCAGATGTTACTGGAACAGGCTAATCTCCCCCTTGCTGTAGGTCCTATAACAGATGCTGATTTTCAAGCGCTATCCACAAACTACGCTGAACTCAATTGGGATTTTGCGTTTTCTACATATGGAAATGACCCAAATAAGTTTGAGTTTTGTATTAAGCTTATTGGTGAAGCCAATCCGCTCCCATCAGGGGCATCTATATGTATATATGATATACAAAACAATAG
Source organism: Brenneria populi (assembly GCF_036016195.1). Classification (NCBI taxonomy): domain Bacteria; kingdom Pseudomonadati; phylum Pseudomonadota; class Gammaproteobacteria; order Enterobacterales; family Pectobacteriaceae; genus Brenneria; species Brenneria populi. Next base: position 9,667 of record NZ_JAYWTM010000012.1, read on the forward strand.
CCTAGACATAATGTTTGTAGAAAGTTTCGTCCGCAATATTCACGATCACCCGCTACATGGTCATATGATTGAAATAACATTAATGGCTGCATATATTTTCTGTAGCGCTGTTGATTGTGATATCGTTAATGTGATAGAACCAGTAAACATTGAGGTTATGGCGTTGTATGAACGTTACGGTTTTGAAGGTGACTCCGACCTCATGAGCGCATCAAGAGCTAAGATCCGTGAATCAGTAATGCGCTACTATTGATTATCTAATAGACAATACCAATATAACTAGTAGAATATCGGCCCCATCGTTCGGGCCATAGATCAACACCTCAAAGGCTAGTTAGCCTCATAAAGAACATTATCAAGTGATTGACTGGAGAATGCTATGAAACACCCACGTAAAGGCACTACGTCTGCCACGACGTACCGGACTGCTGAGGTCTTTGCTCGTATGGGAGTTGCTATGGAAGAGCTTATGACTGCGGCCCCTAAAATTTTGGGACAAAAATCCATTGATGGCACACAAGAGTGTCATGGTCCGAAAAAAGAGAACAAGAAAGCAGCAGCTTAAAATCCTGTACCAAATATTAAAGAGCCCGGCTATCATGCCGGGTTTTGTGCCCTATCCTTCCAACTGCTCTATCGCCAACAATAGCGCCATGTTCGACTCGCCCGTCATTTCCATAACCTTCCAGTAAATCCGCTTTAGCTGGTAGGCTACCTGCCCCCGGCTTATCTCTTCTCCGTTCTGCGCCAGCATCAAACAGCACTGCCCCACCATCCTGCAAGCCTCATCGTATACCGGGTCTGAATCTTCTATACCATATGCCCCCGTTTGTTTTTTACACAATACCACACGGGTGGGATTTTTTTTGTGCGCACCGTCTGACTAATCACCTCATCTATCCCACCAGCTCGTTAAGCAATCTCACATAAAAAATAAATCCACTTATAGTTCATATAGTTAATTTCCATGTGAACTTTATTAACGCATCAATGTACTTTTTGTACTTGATTAAAGTGTACCATTGGTTCATTATCAGTTTCATCGAGACAACACAACGTCTCTGAAAGTCGAACGGCGCGACTTGAAACCATGCGTCGGAACCGTGGCGGGACAGGTAAGTCGGCAATACGGGGCATAAGTGAACTTATAAAGCGTCCTCTGGGGCGCTTCATTAAGACCACTGAATGAAAGGTAAGAGTATGGAACTACAGCAAAACACGCACTGGCAGACAAAATCACGCGGCGACAACGACAGTGAGTATCAGATTTATCTCGCATGCGCTGACGACGGAAAGGGGAATGAGTTTATGACCGGAAAGCCCCTCAAAACCTATGACGAGTGGCTTGCATCCTAAGTGACTTCACTATGCGTCTACCAGCTTTACGGGCGCATGAATGAAACCACTACCACCAGCAGTTGAGGTCATTATGAAAATCGATAAAGACAAACTTCATGAGGCCCGTGAAATCGCTAAACAGGCCGTTACCCGCCACTGCAAAACAAGATGGTGGCTGGCAATGAATCATCTGAAACGGGCTTACGGCTTCACACAATAATTTAAGCCACCAGCAAAACCCCTCCCTTTATTTCCATAAGAGACTATCAAATGAAAATCACCAAAGAACAGGTTGATAAATTCGCCTGCGAAGACGGCCGCGCATGGTTCGCTGAAAACTTCCCGCAGGGCGGAGAATACTCACAAATTATCCAAACACTGAACGCTAACAAACATTACGAGTGGGCTCGTTGGGGTGCCTGTCAGGCGTATGACCTATTTCTTTTGGGTAAAACAACTGCTGAATTCATTAAAGCCGAAACATCAACTACTGATGCCATGGTTGAAGAATTAAACGGCATGGATTTGCCAACTGATAACGCCGATGTATCTAGCGATAGCGGTGATGACGAGGCGCAAATCGGGTCGTCTGG
>NZ_JAYWTM010000013.1:0-46009 GCF_036016195.1 Brenneria populi
GAGTCCCGTCCGTTCCGCCACCCTATTTAGGGGCGTAGTTCAATTGGTAGAGCACCGGTCTCCAAAACCGGGTGTTGGGAGTTCGAGTCTCTCCGCCCCTGCCAGATAAAAACCCTTCATATCTTATGAAGGGTTTTTTTTCGTTCCGATTTTTCCCCTCATCGCTTTTCCTCGCATAGCCTTTTTTATAATCCAATTTATATTTATCCCGGATTTCTTACATATTGTGAGCGATTTTTCTGCAGTATTTTTACGGTTATAAATTCCATTTTTGAGCGAAACTCCATTTTCCGCTTTGTCAGTTAAATCGATATACATAGAAATCCGCATCAATCATGTTGCGATCGCAATCGGTGTTTTTAGCAATTGTCGGATCAGCGATTGCTGATCGCTATTTTGCAGCCAGACGGCATAAAACGGACGTACAACGGGCGGGGTGTCATCTAAAATTTTTAGCTGGGCGTACTGTTGCGTCCAATGGCTGGGTAAAAAGGCACAGCCGCCGGTAGTGGTAAGCAACTGCCGAGTGAGATGCGCAGAGGTTGTTGTTAGCACGGGAACCATATCGCTGACCAACAGACGGCTTTCCTGCTGATGAAAGTCGGCGCCCCATTCCAGTTTGATATAGGGAAGTTTTGGGTCGCTTCCATGCTCCTCCGCGGCAAACAGGGAGAGTGAGAAATTGCCGAGCAGCTGGCTGGCCAACTCATCCATTTTGGGCTGCTCCGTCGTGATGAGCAGGTCCAACTGGCGTTCATGGAGTTGCTGTACCAGTGAGTGGCGCAGGGCGATGCGGGCTTCCAATTGCAGCATGGGGCGCTGCTGATAAAGCGCTTGCAACCACGGAGTCAGATATACTTCCCATAGCGAGGCGGTCGCGCCAATTGATAGGAGGCTATGCTGCTGCGAACGAACCACCTCTTTTTTGGCGAGTTGCCAGATGCCAATCAGGTTTTCCGCATAGGGTAAAAGCCGCTCACCCGCCGGCGTCAGACGAATATTATTGCGATGACGAGTAAATAAATTTGCCCCGAGTTGAGTTTCTAACTGACGGATGCGAAAACTGACAGCAGATTGCGTCAGGTAGAGAGATTCCGCGGCTCGACCAAAGTGTCTTGTCCTGCTGACTTCCAGAAAGGTTTTCAGTAATTCGGTATCCACGCCTATCTCCAAAAAAATTTGTCGTAATGATTTAAATGTTTTGTTTTACACCATGTCAAGCCTATCTAATACTCCGCGCCATAAACAGCACGACCATAAGAGAATCAGGAGCGTGTAAGATGGCGGAAAGCTTTTCTACTAATAACCGTTTTTTTGATAATAAGTTTTACCCACGTGGTTTTTCCCGGCACGGCGACTTTACCATTAAAGAAGCACAACTGCTGGAACGCCATGGTTATGCTTTTAACGAGCTAGATCTGGGTAAGCGTCAGCCGGCTACGGAGGAGGAGGTCCAGTTTGTTGCGATGTGCCGCGGCGAGCGTAAGGCTGAAACCGACATGGAAAAAATATGGTCTAAGTATATGGATCGTATTCGTCGTCCTAAGCGCTTTCACACGCTGTCTGGCGGTAAGCCGCAGATGGATGCGGTGGAAGAATACACCGAAAGCGACGACTAATAAAAATGGGGCGAAAGCCCCATTTTTATTGTCAGTCCTAAACACTTCCAGAGGAGAAGGAGGTTTTTCAGTTGTCGCCGTGAAACCATCTCTTAGCGATCGCTTCGGTATTGATACGACCTCCCGTTATGCCAGATTTTTGTGAAGCCGGATGAGCAACCGATCCATGCAGCGGTAGCTCAGCGCTTCGGCAAGGTGTTCCCTGAGTATCTCCGTTTGTCCGCTTAGATCGGCGATGGTGCGGGCAACTTTCAGTATCCTGTGCCAGGCTCGTACGGATAGCCCCAGTTTACTCATCACTTCTTCCAGATAGGCTGCGTCATCTACCGTCAGCCGACAATATTTTTCTATTTCGCCGGAGCCTAAGCGCGCATTAATTTTATTGGCCCGTTTAAGCTGTCTCTGCCGGGCGATGAGCACACGCTCTCTGACGACGGCGCTGCTTTCCCCCTGACAGGTTTGCTGGCGTAATATTCCCGGCGGCAGCAGTGGAACTTCAATGGAAATATCAAAACGATCCAAAAACGGGCCGGAGAGTTTGCTGAGATAGCGTAAAATCTGCTGCGCCGGCAGGCGGTTGTGAACGCCCTGATAGTGGCCGGAGGGGCTGGGGTTCATCGCCGCCACCAACTGGAATCGGGCCGGATAGCGAACTTTCGCCCGGGCGCGGGAGATAATAATCTCTCCCGACTCTAGCGGCTCGCGTAGCGAGTCTAAAACGCGTCGTTCGAACTCGGGTAGCTCGTCAAGGAACAGAATGCCGTTATGCGCCAGTGAGATCTCCCCCGGTTTAGGCAAAGAACCGCCGCCAACCAGCGCCGTCATAGATGCGCTATGGTGCGGCGCCCTGAATGGGCGGGTGCGCCACCGCGTTACCGTGGCGTCAATATTGATCAGGCTATTGATGGCCGCGCTTTCCAGCGCCTCCTCATCGCTCAGCGGGGGCATCAGATTACCCAGCCGGCTGGCCAACATAGTTTTTCCGGTTCCGGGGGGGCCGAGCAGTAGCAGGTTATGTCCTCCGGCGGCGGCGATCTCCAATGCCCGCTTGGCCTGTTCCTGGCCGATAATTTCTTGCAGGTCGGGTAGATCGCCGCCGGCCCGCTCTTCCTGCGGCTCACTACAGCAACTAAGAAGCGCGTCTTCACCTTGCAGAAATGCGCAAACCTGTAACAGATGGCCGGCCAGCAGCGCTTCTCCTTGAGGGATCATCGTCATTTCGTGTTTGTTGTCCTCGGGCAGAATTAACTGACGGCCTGATTTTATGGCTTCCAACGCAGCCGGGATCGCGCCGTTAACGGCGCGTAACGTACCTGAGAGGCCCAATTCGCCGAGAAACTCATAACGGGCCAACCTCTCTCCTTTGATTTGCTCTGAAGCGGCGAGAATGGCTAAGGCGATGGGGAGATCGTAACGTCCCCCTTCCTTGGGAAGGTCGGCCGGCGCCAGATTGACCGTAATCCGCTTGGCCGGGAATGCGAAACCGCAGTTGATGAGCGCGCTGCGTACACGGTCGCGCGCTTCTTTGACGGTCGTTTCCGGCAGGCCAACCAGCGTGAGGGCGGGTAATCCGCTGCTGATATGGACCTCAATGGATACATCCGGCGCCTGCACGCCAATCATTGCCCGAGTGTAGGTAACCGCCAGTGACATACTATTTCCCCTTGCGCGAAGAGCTTCATGATGCGCAATAACGCATGCCCAGGGGAGGAAGGGATAAGGCTTTTGCGCGGAGATCTTGGAAAATAGTTCGCTTTATCAATTTATTACTTTTGAGGTGCGAATCCTGTCGCAAAATAGGATGCGTAATATCGGCCGTGTTTACCCGTAATCCCGCCGTGCGGCTCGATATTGACGCCGACATCTTGCTAAGCAAACTGATATAATCATCGCCAACACCACCCGGTTGGGTCATGGCACGAGCTTTCCGCGTCGCTATTAACTTGTTAATTAATTGCCGAGTCGTTCAGATTCCCGATGAAAACGATATTTATCGCAACATCCGCTACCTGATGATTATATTCTACTTTTTGGTCGTTCTGGTTGTGCGTGACGGAAAAAAACTGAAAAAATTGTTGTCATATCATGCCTGATTATGGTAACTCTGTAGGCACTCGTTCGACAGTAGATTAATGAACACTCTATTTATGAAAGCCTTCTCCCTAGTGATTAGCCTAGTCGTGATTAGCGTGGTGGTGATTATTATCCCACCGTGCGGGGCAGCACTTGGACGACGAATGGCTTAAAAATCAAGCCCGATTCAAGAAAACCCCCGCACCGTAAGGTCGGGGGTTTTTTGTTGGGCGTAAATGAAAATGTAAGGGAACAGACGATGGTTGGTTGTATAAGGTTCTGTTATTCCCGCAAGATGTTGGGGAATTAACGATGACAGGGGCTCAGTGGGTGGTACAGACGTTGCGGGCGCAGGGAGTGGAAACCGTTTTTGGTTATCCCGGCGGCGCTATCATGCCGGTCTATGATGCACTTTACGACGGCGGCGTAGAACATCTACTGTGCCGTCACGAGCAGGGTGCAGCCATGGCGGCGATTGGCTATGCCCGGGCAACCGGTAAAGTCGGCGTGTGCATTGCGACGTCAGGCCCCGGCGCGACAAACCTGATTACCGGCCTGGCCGATGCGCTGCTGGATTCGGTTCCCGTTGTGGCCATCACCGGCCAGGTCGGATCCGCCTTTATCGGTACGGACGCTTTTCAGGAGATCGATGTATTAGGCCTGTCCCTGGCCTGTACCAAACACAGTTTTCTGGTGGAGTCGCTGGAGTCGCTGCCTGATGTGATGGCGGAGGCTTTCGCGATTGCCGGCAGCGGCCGCCCTGGGCCTGTACTGATCGATATTCCCAAGGATATTCAGCTGGCCGAAGGCGACTTCGCGCCGAAATTTTCGCCGGTCGATACCCTCTTTGATTTGCCGGCGCCAGAGATTGAAAAGGCCCGCGCGATGCTGGCCAGGGCGCAGAAGCCGGTATTGTATGTCGGCGGCGGGGTCGGCATGGCGCAGGCGGTTCCCGCTCTGCGGGAGTTTATCTCCACGACCGAGATGCCATCCGTTGCGACGTTGAAAGGGTTAGGGTGCGTGGATGCCGATCACCCCTATTATCTGGGTATGATTGGCATGCACGGCACGAAAGCGGCGAACCTGATGGTTCAGCAGTGCGATCTATTGATTGCGGTGGGCGCCCGCTTCGACGACCGGGTAACCGGTAAGCTGAATACCTTTGCGCCGCACGCCGGCGTTATCCATATGGATATCGACCCCGCCGAGATGGGTAAGCTGCGCCAGGCCAATGTCGCGCTGCGAGGGGATCTGAAAGCGTTGTTGCCCGCGCTGCAGCAGCCGCTGGACATCGAGGCGTGGCGGCGGCAGGCGATGGTGATGAAAGCCGAGTATCCGTGGCGCTACGACCATCCCGGACAGGCGATTTATGCGCCTGCGCTGCTGAAAGCCATCTCCGATCGCAAAGCGGCGAATACGATCGTGACGACGGATGTCGGCCAGCATCAGATGTGGACGGCCCAGCATATGGCGTTCACCCGTCCGGAGAATTTCATCACCTCCAGCGGGCTGGGCACGATGGGATTCGGCGTTCCCGCCGCCGTGGGAGCCCAGGTCGCCAGACCTGATGATATGGTGATCTGTATCTCGGGTGACGGCTCTTTTATGATGAATATTCAAGAGCTGGGCACCATCAAGCGAAAACGGTTACCGCTGAAGATTGTTCTGCTGGATAACCAAAGATTGGGGATGGTTCGACAGTGGCAACAGCTGTTTTTTGATCAACGCTATAGCGAAACCAACCTTTCCGATAACCCCGATTTCCTCAAGCTGGCAAGCGCCTTTGATATTCCAGGCCAGCGTATCAGCCGCAAAGACCAGATCGACGACGCGCTGGACGCCCTGTTCAACAGCGAAGGGCCTTACTTACTGCACGTTTCCATCGACGAATACGAGAATGTCTGGCCGTTGGTGCCGCCCGGCGCCGGTAATGAAACGATGTTGGATAGAACAGAATAATAGCCGGAGAACAGAGAATGACACACCATCAGGTATCCATTCAGGCCCGTTTTCGCCCAGAGGTTATGGAACGCGTATTACGCATTGTCCGTCACCGCGGTTTTCAGGTTTGCGCCATGAACATGACGCAAACCGCCAATGCCAACGATCGCATTAATATTGAGCTGACCGTTGCCAGTCATCGTCCGATAGATTTATTGTCGGCGCAGTTGAGTAAACTGCTGGATATTGCTTATGTTGAAATTCATCCAATAACGACATCTCAGCAGTTCAGCGCCTAACAAACAGAGAAAAGGAAAATAAGAAATGACCAAGAAAGCCGACTACATTTGGTTCAACGGGGAAATGGTTCCATGGGCGGACGCCAAAGTTCATGTGATGTCGCATGCCTTGCACTACGGCTCTTCCGTATTCGAAGGCATTCGTTGCTATGACACGAATAAAGGCCCGGCGGTGTTCCGTCACCGTGAACATATGCAGCGTCTGCATGACTCGGCGAAAATCTACCGCATGCCGCTGCAGCAGAGCGTTGATGAGCTGATGGAAGCCTGCCGCGAGACGCTGCGCAAGAATAATCTGACCGGCGCCTATATTCGCCCGCTGGTGTTTATCGGCGATGTCGGCATGGGGGTCAATCCGCCGGAGGGCTACAAGCCGGATGTGATCATCGCCGCGTTCCCCTGGGGCGCTTATTTGGGCGAGGATGCGCTGGATCAGGGCATTGACGCCATGGTGTCGTCCTGGAACCGCGCCGCGGCGAATACCATTCCCACCGCGGCGAAAGCGGGCGGAAACTATTTGTCCTCTCTGCTGGTGGGCAGCGAGGCGCGTCGCCATGGCTATCAGGAAGGGATCGCGCTGGATGTGCACGGCTACGTCTCCGAAGGCGCGGGCGAAAACCTGTTTGAAGTAAAAGACGGCATTCTGTTCACTCCGCCGTTCACCTCTTCCGCGCTGCCGGGCATCACGCGCGACGCCATCATCAAGCTGGCGAAAGATCTGGGCCTGGAGATCCGCGAACAGGTGCTGTCGCGTGAATCGCTCTATCTGGCCGACGAAGTCTTTATGTCCGGCACCGCCGCTGAAATTACGCCGGTTCGCAGCGTCGACGGCATTCAGGTCGGTATCGGCAAATGCGGGCCGGTGACGAAAAAACTACAACAGGCGTTCTTCGGCCTGTTTACCGGCAAAACGGAAGACAAATGGGGCTGGTTGGATCCGGTTAACCGTTAATCGACCCATAGTGACAGATAGATTCAGGTGATGGCGCGCTTCGCCATCACCCATAAAGTTAATACTGGAGTAACAAGAGTATGCCTAAGTACCGTTCAGCCACAACCACGCACGGCCGTAACATGGCCGGTGCCCGAGCCTTGTGGCGTGCCACCGGAATGACCGACAACGATTTTGGCAAGCCGATTATCGCGGTGGTTAACTCATTCACTCAGTTTGTACCCGGTCATGTGCATTTGCGCGATATGGGCAAACTGGTGGCCGAGCAGATCGAAGCCTCCGGCGGCGTGGCGAAAGAGTTCAATACGATTGCGGTTGATGACGGTATCGCTATGGGGCATGGCGGCATGCTCTATTCTCTGCCTTCGCGCGAATTGATCGCCGATTCGGTTGAATACATGGTGAACGCGCACTGCGCCGACGCCATGGTCTGCATTTCCAACTGCGACAAGATCACGCCGGGAATGATGATGGCCGCGCTGCGCCTGAACATTCCGGCGATTTTCGTCTCCGGCGGTCCGATGGAGGCGGGTAAAACCAAACTTTCCAATCAACTGATCAAGCTGGATCTGGTGGACGCCATGATCCAGGGCGCCAATCCGAACGTCAGCGATGCCGACAGCGAACAGATTGAACGTTCCGCCTGCCCGACTTGCGGCTCCTGTTCCGGAATGTTTACCGCCAACTCCATGAACTGTCTGACCGAAGCGCTGGGTCTGTCGCTGCCGGGCAACGGTTCGCTGCTGGCGACCCATGCCGATCGTAAAAATCTGTTCCTGAATGCCGGTACGCGTATTGTCGAGTTGGCTAAACGCTACTATGAACAGGATGATGAAAGCGTGCTGCCGCGCAGCATCGCCACCAAGTCGGCGTTCGAGAACGCCATGACGCTGGATATCGCCATGGGCGGGTCGACCAATACCGTTCTGCATCTGCTGGCTTCGGCGCAGGAAGGGGAAGTCGACTTTACGATGGAAGATATCGACCGACTGTCGCGTAAAGTTCCCCACCTGTGCAAGGTAGCGCCGAGCACACAGAAATATCATATGGAAGACGTCCACCGCGCCGGCGGGGTGATCGGGATTCTGGGCGAACTGGATCGCGCCGGCCTGTTGCATCACGATGTACGCAATGTCATGGGCAAAAGCCTGCAGGAAACCATCGCGGAATATGATGTGACGGTGACGCAAGACGACGGCGTGAAAAGCATGTACTCCGCGGGCCCGGCCGGTATCCGCACCACGCAGGCGTTCTCGCAGAGCTGCCGCTGGGATTCGCTGGACGTCGACCGTCAGGAAGGCTGTATCCGTTCCCGCGAGTTCGCCTATAGTCAGGACGGCGGTCTGGCCGTGCTGTACGGCAACCTGGCGCAAGACGGCTGTATCGTGAAGACGGCGGGCGTGGATAAAGGCAGCCTGGTATTCCGCGGTCCGGCGAAAGTTTACGAAAGTCAGGATGACGCGGTAGAGGCGATCCTGGGCGGCAAAGTGGTGGCGGGCGACGTCGTGGTTATCCGTTACGAAGGGCCGAAAGGCGGTCCGGGCATGCAGGAGATGCTGTACCCCACCAGTTTCCTGAAATCGATGGGATTGGGCAAAGCCTGCGCGCTGATCACCGACGGGCGTTTCTCCGGCGGGACTTCCGGCTTGTCTATCGGCCATGCGTCACCGGAAGCCGCCAGCGGCGGACTTATCGGCCTGGTGGAGGACGGCGATACGATCGCTATCGATATCCCCGGCCGCAGCATCGCGCTGGAGGTGCCGGAAAACACGCTGGCGAAGCGGCGTGACGCCGAGCTGGCGCGCGGCGACGCGGCCTGGACGCCGCGTCAGCGCAACCGGCAGGTCTCTTTCGCGCTACGCGCATACGCCAGCCTGGCGACCAGCGCCGATAAGGGCGCCGTCCGCGATAAAAGTAAGCTGGGAGGCTAACCATGGCAGTGTCTCAACCACTTCCCTCCGCCCCCTGCGGCGCGGAGTATCTGCGGGCGATTCTGCGCTCGCGGGTCTATGAAGTTACCCAGGCCACGCCGCTGGAAAAAATGGATAAGCTCTCTTCGCGGCTGGGCAATGTCATTCTGGTCAAGCGCGAAGACCGGCATGCGGTGCATAGCTTTAAGCTGCGCGGCGCCTACGCGATGATGGCCGGATTGAGCGACGAACAAAAATCCCACGGCGTGGTGACGGCGTCGGCGGGCAACCATGCGCAGGGCGTCGCGCTCTCCGCCAGCAAGCTTGGCATTAACTCGTTGATTGTTATGCCGGTTGCGACGGCGGATATTAAAGTCGATGCGGTGCGCGGTTTTGGCGGCGAAGTGCTGCTGCATGGCGCGAATTTTGATGAGGCAAAGGCCAAAGCCATCGAGCTGTCGCAGCAACAGCAGATGACTTTTCTACCGCCGTTCGATCATCCCGCCGTGATTGCCGGGCAGGGCACGCTGGCGCTGGAGCTGCTGCAGCAGGACGCGCATCTGGACCGGGTATTCGTGCCGGTCGGCGGCGGCGGTTTGGCGGCAGGCGTGGCGGTGCTGATCAAACAGTTGATGCCGCAAATCAAAGTCATCGGCGTGGAGGCGGAAGATTCAGCCTGCCTGCGCGCCGCGCTGGATGCGGGGCATCCGGTCGATCTGGCGCGCGTGGGGCTGTTTGCCGAAGGCGTGGCGGTGAAACGCATCGGCGATGAAACGTTCCGCCTGTGCCGCGAATACCTCGACGACGTGATCACCGTCGACAGCGACGCCATCTGCGCGGCGGTCAAGGATCTGTTCGAGGACGTGCGGGCGATTGCCGAACCTTCCGGCGCGCTGGCGCTGGCGGGAATGAAGAAATATATCCAGCAGCATCAGATTCAGGGTGAGCGTCTGGCGCATGTCTTGTCCGGCGCCAACGTCAACTTTCACGGTCTGCGCTATGTGTCCGAACGCTGTGAACTGGGCGAACAGCGCGAAGCCTTGCTGGCGGTGACGATCCCGGAGAAGAAGGGCAGCTTTCTCAAGTTCTGCCAGCTGCTGGGCGGCCGTTTCGTTACCGAGTTCAACTACCGCTATGCGAATGAAAAAGAGGCCTGCATTTTTGTCGGGGTGCGTCTGGCGCGCGGCCATGCCGAGCGTAAAGAGATCATCAGCGAGCTGACCGCGGGCGGCTATGAGGTTATGGACCTGTCCGATGATGAGATGGCCAAGCTGCATGTGCGCTATATGGTGGGGGGACGACCGTCGAAACCGCTGACGGAAAGGCTGTATAGCTTCGAGTTTCCCGAGTCGCCGGGCGCGCTGCTGAAGTTCCTGAACACCCTGGGCACGCACTGGAATATTTCCTTGTTCCACTATCGCAGCCACGGTATGGATTTTGGCCGGGTGCTGGCGGCGTTTGAGCGCGAAGATCGCGATCCGGCGTTCGAGAGACACCTGCACGATCTGGGCTACGAATGTCACGATGAAACCAATAATCCCGCGTTTCGTTTCTTTCTAGCGGGCTAGTCGCTGAGGCTCATCGCGCTCCCGGTGGCGTTTCGCCGCCGGGAGCGCTATCGTTACGTCATTCGACAGGCAACGCTGATGATGTAATACGATACGATGACGACGCATTTCAATGGCTTTTCCCAGCAGGGATTGACGTTTCTCCAGCAGGTACGTCAACAGAATGATAAAACGTGGTTCGACGAACACCGCCCGGTTTATGAAAAGGCGCTGCTAACGCCGTTTCGCGCGCTGGTGGAGGCGCTAAGCCTGACCATGCTGCCTATCGACGAGCAGTTTGAAACGCGTCCGGCGATCGGCAAAACGCTCTCCCGTATTCACCGCGACACCCGCTTTTCCCACGATAAGTCACGCTATCGCAGCCAGATGTGGCTGACCTTCAAACGCACCCGTAAAGACTGGACGGATGCGCCGTCCTATTTTTTTGAGATCGCGCCGGACGTCTGGCGTTATGGCCTGGGCTATTACAGCGCCACGCGTAATACGATGGACCTGTTTCGTCAAACGGTGCGCGGCAATCCGCGGCGTTTCCTTGAGGTGGCGGGGTGTTTACAGGATCGGTTCCTCCTGGAGGGCGAAAGTTATAAACGTCCGCTGAGTAAAGATCTGCCGGCCGAAGTGGCTGACTGGTATAACCGTAAATCGTTCGCCGCCGTTTATACCAGTCAGGATATGGAACCGCTGTTCTCCGGCGATTTGGCGGCGACGTTGGCGCAGGGCTTCGCCCAGCTTGAGCCGCTTTACCATTACCTGATGAATATCGAAACCATGAAGAGGGCGGCGCAGGAGACGGAGAGCCCGGAGCGGCAAGCGTTCTCTGCGCACCAATGGTTTGAACGGTAAGGCCGAACGGTTAAGCGTAACGCCGATCGTTTAAGTATCGAGATACACGGGGCGACCATAGGGGTGAGGCGTCCCTACGGGAACCTCCCCCTATGTTTCCCCTAAAAATGAGCTTAAGTGAACAGCATTAGAACAGTTAAGCGCGGCTCTTTTCTTCAGGGCGGCTACGGCGGGAAACGGCGGACCGTCAGCGCGTCCGGCGGTATATCCAGGGCGCTTGAGGATCGGGGTGGCGCCACAGGCCCAGCCGCTCGCGGCGCGCCGCGTTTTCATGGCGCATCAGCTCCCGGTCGCCGCGCTGGTATTTGTATACCCACGCCTGGCCGTCGCGCAGCAGGCTCACATTGATATTGGCGTTGCGGTAATAGACCGTCCCCAGGTAGCGATGGTAGCGATCTTTTTCATCATATCGCACCCTGACCCATTTCCCGCCGATGCGCCTCTCCAGCGCGCGGCGGGCATCCTTACCGTAGGGCTGGCGGTATTCCGGCGCGTCGATGCCCAGCATGCGGATACGGTGGTCGACGCCGTTCTGGCGCACCACGATGGTGTCGCCGTCGACCACCTGCACCACCTTGCCGGCGATCGTCGCCGCCAGCGCGGGGCCGGAAAACAGTAGTAGCAAAGCCAGTAGATTCGATTTCATCAATGCTTTCCCGCAAAACGGCGGCTATCGGCGATGCGGCCGGGTTTACAAACCGCGCTGTGTGAAGATATCACGATTTATCCTGCAGCGTTTCCCAGAAGGCCGCGATCGGCGGCTCATTGAGGCGTTTTTTCTGCACGCAGACGCCGAGTTCAAACGGCTCCATCCCCTGTTCGGCAAAAATGGAGACGCGATTGCGTACCGGCTCCGGGCTGTTTTCCAGCACTACGTCCGGGATGAGCGCGATGCCGCAGCCCAATGCGACCATCGACACCATCGCCTCGTGGCCCGATACGGTGGCGTAGATTTGCGGATTAGTGAGATGCTGGCGGCGAAACCACAGGTCGATACGCTTACGCACCGGGCCATGCTCCGGCAGAATAAACGGGATCTGCGCCCAGTCGGGGTCGGATTGCCCGACCTGCGCCCGGACCGGACAAGGCAGCGCGGGGACGATCAGCACCAGCGGGATTTGGCCGATCGGCATAAAATCGACGCTGGCGGGCAAGGTCTCCGGATGCCCGGCGATGCCCAAATCGGCCTCGTTTGATTGGACTTTATCGACGGCGTCGGCGGCGTCGCCGGTCGTCAGTTTGATTTCCACCAGCGGATGTTCCGCGCGGAAACGATCCAGAATCGGCGGTAGGTGGCTGTAGGCCGCGGTAACGGAGCAAAAAATCCGTAGTTCGCCGCTTAACGACGGCCCGCTCTGGCCGACGGCGTGGCGTAATTGCTGGTATTGCAGCAGCGTTTGCTGGGCGAATAGCTTGAGACGCTCGCCCGCGTCGGTTAGCTGCACCGTGCGGTTGTCGCGCTGGAACAGCGTTTGGCCGATCTCATCCTCCAGCCGTTGAATCTGGCGCGACAGCGTGGAGGGGCTGATGTGCATCGCTTTGGCCGTACGGCCGAAATGCCGGTTTTCGGCTAAATGGAGAAAGAGTTTGAGATCACGTAGATCCATGCGATGCGAACCTCGCTTTTATCTTGCAGATCTTGCAATATGACGTTGTTAATATATCAATTTAAGCAATGCATTTCCTGTCATATCATTGACGTCATATATAGTTTCCCGACGGTGGGGAAGCTTTTTCAGCATAACAGACAAACAAAACATCATACGGAGTACCACATGGCTAACTATTTCAACACATTGAACCTGCGCCAGCAGCTGGCGCAATTAGGTCAGTGTCGTTTTATGGGACGTGACGAATTCGCCGATGAAGCGGGCTACCTGAAAGGTAAAAAAGTGGTGATCGTCGGCTGTGGCGCACAGGGCCTGAACCAGGGGCTGAACATGCGTGATTCCGGTTTGGATATCGCTTATGCGCTGCGCCAGGAGGCGATTGCCGAGAAACGCGCGTCATGGCGTAAAGCGACCGAAAACGGTTTCACGGTCGGAACCTATGAAGAGCTGATTCCGCAGGCGGACCTGGTCGTTAACCTGACGCCGGACAAACAGCACTCCGCCGTGGTCAAAGCGGTTCAGCCGCTGATGAAACAGGGCGCGGCGCTGGGCTATTCGCACGGTTTCAACATCGTTGAAGTGGGCGAACAGATCCGTAAAGATATCACCGTGGTGATGGTGGCGCCGAAGTGCCCGGGTACGGAAGTGCGCGAAGAGTACAAACGCGGCTTCGGCGTGCCGACGCTGATCGCGGTTCACCCGGAAAACGATCCGCAGGGCGAAGGCATGGCGATCGCCAAAGCCTGGGCCGCGGCAACCGGCGGTCACCGCGCCGGCGTGCTGCAATCCTCTTTCGTCGCTGAAGTGAAGTCCGACCTGATGGGCGAACAGACTATCCTGTGCGGCATGTTGCAGGCGGGCTCTCTGCTGTGCTTCGACAAGCTGGTCGCAGACGGCGCCGATGCGGCCTATGCGGAAAAACTGATTCAGTTTGGTTGGGAAACCGTGACCGAAGCGCTGAAACAGGGCGGCATCACGCTGATGATGGATCGGTTGTCCAATCCGGCCAAGCTGCGCGCCTATGCGCTGTCTGAACAGCTGAAATCCATCATGGCGCCGCTGTTCCAGAAACATATGGACGACATCATTTCCGGTGAATTCTCCAGCGGCATGATGGCCGACTGGGCGAACGATGACGTTAAATTGCTGACCTGGCGTGAAGAGACCGGCAAAACCGCATTTGAGAATGCGCCGCAGTTTGACGGTAAAATCGACGAGCAGGAATACTTCGATAACGGCGTGCTGATGATCGCGATGGCGAAAGCCGGTGTTGAACTGGCGTTTGAAACTATGGTGAGCTCCGGCATCATCGCAGAGTCCGCTTACTATGAATCGCTGCACGAACTGCCGCTGATCGCCAATACCATCGCGCGTAAACGCCTGTATGAAATGAACGTGGTTATCTCCGATACGGCTGAATACGGCAACTACCTGTTCGCCAACGCGGCGGTGCCGCTGCTGAAAGAGAAATTCATGTCTTCTCTGCAGCCTGGCGATTTGGGTAAATCCGTTGCGGCGACGGCCGTTGATAACGCGCAGCTGCGCGATGTCAATGAAGCCATCCGCAACCATCCTATCGAAGCGGTCGGCCGCAAGCTGCGCGGCTACATGACGGATATGAAGCGTATCGCCGTCGCCGGTTGATCCTGCCTCGACCAATAACCAAAAAAGCACAGCTCGGCTGTGCTTTTTTTATGTCGTTACGCCACGGAATATAGCGTGCAGCGTCATTCCCGCCGGCCCGCGGGACTACGCGGGCGAGGGAGATTGATTTCACACCGATTTAAATTCCGCCTCCGCCTTATGGAAGCGCTCGGTTATCGCGTCTGACGGCGCTTTGCCCATCAGGCTGACGATAAGGATGGTCAGGCAGTTAAACAGGAAACCGGGAATAATTTCATACAGCCCCAGCCAGCCATAGTGTTTCCAGATAAGCACGGTGGCGGCGCCGACAATCATCCCGAACAGCGCGCCGTTGCGCGTCATGCGCGGCCAGAGCAGCGAAATCAGAATTACCGGCCCAAAAGCCGCGCCAAAGCCGGCCCAGGCGTAGCTCACCAGACCCAGCACCCGGTTTTCCGGATTGGCCGACAGGACGATGGCGATCGCGGCCACCAACAGCACCATGGCTCTGCCGACCCACACCAGCTCTTTCTGGCTGGCGTTTTTACGCAGGAAGGGTTTATATAAATCTTCGGTGATGGCGCTGGAGCACACCAGCAGCTGGCAGCTCAGGGTGCT
The DNA here is from genome assembly GCF_036016195.1 of Brenneria populi. Taxonomy (NCBI): domain Bacteria; kingdom Pseudomonadati; phylum Pseudomonadota; class Gammaproteobacteria; order Enterobacterales; family Pectobacteriaceae; genus Brenneria; species Brenneria populi. The sequence continues at coordinate 15,057 of NZ_JAYWTM010000013.1, forward strand.
CATGACCGCGGCCAGAATCGCGGACAGCAGCACGCCGGCGATCCACGGATTGAATAGCAGCATCGAGAGTTCGATAAACACCCGTTCGCTGTTGTGCGAAACGCTGCCCGCCTGTTCAGGATTGTTATTGAAATAGGCGATGCCGAAGAACCCCACCGTCACCGCGCCGGCCAGGCACAGCACCATCCAGGTCATGCTGATGCGGCGCGCGCTGCGGATGGTGCGGTGGGAGTCGGCCGCCATAAAGCGGGCGAGAATGTGCGGCTGGCCGAAATAGCCCAGCCCCCAGCCCATTAGCGAAATGATGGCGACGAAATTCAGCCCCTTGAACATATCCAGATTGGCGGGATTTTTCGCTTCAATCACCACGAACGAGCTATCGATCCCGCCCAGCGACAGAATCACCATAACCGGCGTCAGGATCAGCGCGAAAATCATCAGGCTGGCCTGGACGGTATCGGTCCAGCTTACCGCCAGAAAGCCGCCGATAAAGGTATAGGCGATGGTGGCGGCGGCGCCGGCCCATAATGCGGCGTCATAGCTCATGTCGAAAGTGCTTTCGAACAGACGCGCGCCGGCAACGACACCGGATGCGCAGTAAATGGTGAAAAAGATCAGGATAACCAGCGCGGAAATCACGCGCAGCAACTTGCTGGCGTCTTCAAAGCGGTGCGTGAAATAGTCGGGCAGCGTTAGCGCGTTGTGGTTGATTTCGGTGTGAACGCGCAGGCGGCCGGCGACCCAGAGCCAGTTTAGGTAAGCGCCGATCGTCAGGCCGATGGCGATCCAACTTTCCGATATGCCGGAGATGAAAACGGCGCCGGGCAGCCCCATCAGCAGCCAGCCGCTCATATCCGATGCGCCGGCGGAGAGCGCGGTGACCAGGCTCCCCATTTTGCGCCCGCCCAGAATATAGTCGCCAAAGTTGTTGGTCGCCCGGTAAGCAAACAGGCCGATCAGTACCATCCCGAAGATATACACCAAAAAGGTCACCAGCATAGGCGTGCTCATTGTCATTCAATTCTCCACTTTCATTATTATTCGCACACCCTTTACGGTGCGATTTGTCTTTTGCCATTCTGGCCGGAACGGGGCGCAGAAATGGAAATCTTTGGTTGCGATAGGTGCCACCTTTGCGGATGACCCTAGGTTATCCTAGCTGATGGATTTCTGTACCATCAATATTCTTAACATATGAATTACATATTCCTCTTGCTATATCACATTCCCTGCGCTGATTTTTTAAAAAGCCGTAATATTCCGCCGTCCCGGCGCCATAAAGTTATAAATAACCACTTGTTATAGAGTGTTTTTTCTATTTTCCGGTCATCCGCTTTTGACGTCTCCGGATTCAACATCTATCGACGCGAGAGGCGGCACTGCGCTTTTCTGATTTAACAAGGTTGCACAAAGTTGCAACATGATCGATATTGATAAAGACTATACATATTCTTCAGTTTCAGGAGTGAGGCGAATGGGTTCTACCACGATGGGCGTTAAACTCGACGAGGCAACGCGCGAGCGTATCAAAGCCGCCGCGCAGCGTATTGATCGCACGCCGCACTGGCTGATCAAGCAAGCCATTTTTCATTATCTCGAACGCCTTGAGTGCGGCGTCGACACGCCTGAAATACCGCAATCGGCTCTGCCGAGCCATATTGAAGCGGAAGAGATTATGCCGCAATCTCAGGAAGAAGAAACCCATCAACCCTTTCTTGATTTCGCGGAACAGGTGCTTCCCCAATCCGTGATCCGCGCCGCCATCACGTCCGCCTATCGCCGTCCCGAAACTGAATTGGTGCCCATTTTATACGAACAGGCGAAACTTCCCGACGATATGACGAAATTGACGCAAAAAATGGCGCACGATCTGGCGGAAAAACTGCGCGCGCAGAAAACGGGAAATGGCCGGGCCGGCATCGTACAAGGGCTGCTGCAGGAGTTTTCGCTCTCTTCGCAGGAGGGCGTGGCGCTGATGTGTCTGGCCGAGGCGTTGTTGCGTATTCCGGATAAATCCACGCGCGACGCCCTGATTCGCGACAAAATCAGCCGCGGCAATTGGCAGGCTCATCTCGGTCATAGCTCGTCGCTGTTTGTGAATGCGGCGACTTGGGGATTGCTGTTTACCGGCAAACTGGTGGCGACGCACAACGAAGCAAACCTATCCAACTCGCTTAACCGGATTATCGGCAAAAGCGGAGAGCCGCTGATCCGCAAAGGCGTCGACATGGCGATGCGGCTGATGGGCGAGCAGTTCGTCACCGGGGAAACCATCGGCGAGGCGTTGGCGAACGCGCGCCATTTGGAAACGCAAGGCTTCCGCTATTCTTACGACATGCTGGGCGAGGCGGCGTTGACCGAAAAAGACGCGGCCGCTTATTTGACGGCGTACCAGCAGGCGATTCACGCCATCGGTAAGGCGTCGAACGGGCGCGGTATTTACGAAGGGCCGGGCATCTCCATCAAGCTGTCGGCGCTGCACCCGCGTTACAGCCGGGCGCAGTATGATCGGGTGATGACCGAGCTGTATCCGCGTTTAGCATCGTTGACGCTGCTGGCGCGGCAGTATGACATCGGCATCAATATCGACGCGGAAGAGGCCGATCGGTTGGAGATCTCGCTCGATCTGCTGGAAAAACTCTGTCTTGATCCGCAATTGGCGGGCTGGAACGGTATCGGATTCGTCATTCAGGCGTATCAAAAGCGTTGTCCGTTCGTGATTGACGCGGTGATCGATATCGCGCAGCGCAGCCGCCGTCGGTTGATGGTGCGTCTGGTGAAAGGCGCGTACTGGGACAGCGAAATAAAACGCGCCCAGGTCGATGGATTGGAGGGCTACCCGGTCTATACGCGCAAGGTCTATACCGATGTGTCTTATCTGGCCTGCGCGCGCAAACTCCTGGCCGTGCCGAATCTGATTTATCCGCAGTTCGCCACGCATAACGCGCAAACGTTAAGCGCGATCTACCATATGGCGGGCAACAATTATTACCCCGGTCAGTATGAGTTTCAGTGCTTGCATGGCATGGGAGAACCGCTGTATGAGCAGGTGGTGGGCCGCGTCGCCGACGGCAAACTGAACCGCCCTTGCCGTATTTACGCCCCGGTCGGAACGCACGAAACGCTATTGGCTTATCTGGTGCGGCGCCTGTTGGAGAACGGCGCGAATACCTCGTTCGTCAACCGTATCGCGGATACGTCTCTGGCGTTGGACGCGCTGGTGGCCGACCCGGTCGACGAGGTGGCGGCGCTGGCGGCGGCGGAAGGGCGGATGGGGCTGCCTCATCCCCGCATTCCGTCGCCGCGTCAGCTTTACGGCAAAACGCGGCTGAATTCCAGCGGCCTGGATCTTTCCAATGAACACCGTTTGGCGTCGTTATCCAGCGCGCTATTGATCGGCGCGGCGCAGCCGTGGCGCGCCGCGCCGGCGATCGACGGCGATATTGACTCCGGCGAGGAGAAGCCGGTGCTGAATCCGGCGGATGCCCGCGACGTTGTGGGCTATGTCCGCGACGCATCCGGTTCGGACGTCGCGCGAGCGGTAGAGGCGTCCGTGAATACCGGCGCGATCTGGTTCGCGACGCCGCCCGAAGAACGCGCGGCGGTATTGAACGCCGCCGCGTCGCTGATGGAAAACCAATTGCAAAGTCTGCTGGGGCTGCTGGTGCGTGAAGCCGGCAAAACCTTCAGCAATGCGATTGCGGAAGTGCGCGAAGCGGTGGACTTTTTACGCTATTACGCCGCGCAGGCGCGGGGAACGTTCGCCAACGACTCGCACCGCCCGCTCGGGCCGGTGGTCTGCATCAGCCCGTGGAATTTCCCGCTGGCGATTTTTACCGGGCAGGTATCCGCCGCGCTGGCGGCCGGCAACAGCGTGCTGGCGAAACCGGCGGAACAGACGCCGCTGATCGCCGCGCAGGCGGTACGCATTTTACGGGAAGCCGGGGTGCCGGATGGAGTGTTGCAACTGTTGCCGGGTCAGGGGGAAACCGTCGGCGCGGCGCTGGTGAACGACGAACGGGTGCGCGGCGTGGTGTTTACCGGTTCGACGGCCGTCGCCAAAATCCTGCAACGCGCTATCGCCGGGCGGCTCGATCCGCAGGGACGTCCGACGCCGCTGATCGCCGAAACCGGCGGGCTGAACGCCATGATCGTCGATTCCTCCGCGCTGACGGAACAGGTGGTCAACGACGTTATCGCCTCCGCGTTCGACAGCGCAGGCCAACGTTGTTCGGCGTTGCGCATTTTGTGTCTGCAAGAAGAGATCGCGGATCATACGCTGGAGATGCTGCGCGGCGCGATGGCGGAGTGCCAATTGGGCAATCCCGAACGGCTCTCCACCGATATCGGGCCGCTGATCGATGCTGAGGCGAAAGACAACGTCGAACGGCATATTCAGACGATGCGGGCGAAAGGGCGCCGCGTATTCCAGGCGGCGCGGCGGCAGGATGCGCCGCCATTGCGGCACGGACACTTCGTGCCGCCGACGTTGATCGAACTGGAAAGTATCGATGGACTGGAAAAAGAGATCTTCGGACCGGTGCTGCATGTGGTGCGTTATCAAAGCCAGCGCCTGGACGCGCTGATCGATCAAATTAACGCCGCGGGATACGGTTTGACGCTGGGCGTGCATACGCGAATCGATGAAACCATCCAGCGCGTGACGAGCCGGGCGAAGGTGGGCAATCAGTATGTGAACCGCAATATGGTGGGCGCGGTGGTCGGCGTGCAACCGTTTGGCGGCGAGGGGCTATCGGGAACCGGACCGAAAGCGGGCGGGCCGCTGTATCTCTATCGCCTTCTGGCTCAGCGAACGGATGATGAGGTTATCGAGGGTCTGGCGAATCAGGACGGCGAACAGCCGCCGGCGAGCGCCGCCCGACAACCGCTGCTGGCGGGGTTGCGCGCGCTGGAAACGTGGGCCGTCGCCGAGGAACGCCGCAATCTGGCGACGCTATGCCAGCGTTACGGCGAGCAAAGTCTGGTCGGCGTCACCCTCGAGTTGCCCGGCCCGACGGGCGAGCGCAACACCTATACGCTGACGCCGCGCGGTCAAATTTTGTGTCTGGCCGACGGCGATGACGACAGACTGACGCAGGCGGCCGCGGTGCTGGCGACGGGCGGGCGGATTCTGTGGCCGCACGCCGAGCGGGAAAATGCGTTGTATGCGCGTTTTCCCGCGGAGGTGCAATCGCGCATCGCGTTTACGCAGGACTGGCGGCAGGAAGGGGCGCATATCGACGGGGTGATCCATCACGGCGATGCGGATCGGCTGCGCCGGATCGACGAGACGCTTGCCGCCTGGGATGGCGCGATTATCCCGCTATTGGGCCGCGAGCGCGGCGATAGCCGCATTCCGTTGGAGCGGTTGCTGCATGAGCGCTCGCTGAGCGTCAATACGGCGGCGGCGGGCGGCAACGCCAGCCTGATGACCATCGGTTGACCGTCCGTGCCGGGAACGGCGCGCCGACGATCGCCGGCGCGCTTTCGGCGTTTAATTGCGATATAGCACCTTGATCAAGTGATAGCCGAACTGGGTTTTCACCGGGCCGCACGGCTTCAGTAATTCGCAGGAGAATACCGCCTTATCGAATGCGGGCACCATATCGCCCTTGTGAAACTCGCCTAAATCACCGCCGTTGCGTTTTGACGGACAGGTCGAGTATTTTTGCGCCATTTTCTGAAAATCCGCGCCTTGTTCCAACTGCGCCAGAATATCTTTGGCCTGTTGCTCGGTATCCACCAGGATATGAAGTGCCGCTGCGGTATTCGCCATATCGTTACCTTTTATGCAAAAGAGATGTCGGCGTGCAATGTAACATTTGCCGCGCGGGATGTGGACCGCGCTGTGCAATTCCGCAGGCGAAATCCCCGATCAAGTTCAGCGGCTCTTTCTGCTACAATCGCTCCCCTGTTTTATGATCGAGTCTTGCCGCTATGCGCCTAAATTCCAGCCAACAACACGCCGTCGAATTCGTTACTGGTCCCTGTCTGGTACTGGCGGGAGCCGGCTCGGGCAAGACGCGCGTCATCACCAACAAGATCGCCCACCTGATCCGCCAATGCGGCTATCAGCCGCGCCACATCGCCGCCGTCACCTTCACCAACAAAGCCGCGCGCGAGATGAAGGAACGCGTGTCGCAAACGCTGGGGCGTAAAGAGACCCGCGGGCTGACGATCGCCACTTTCCATACGCTGGGGCTGGAGATCATCAAGCGCGAATATGCGGCGCTGGGCATGAAGGCCAATTTCTCGCTGTTTGACGATCAGGATCAGATGGCGCTGTTGAAGGAGTTGACCGAGCAATGGCTGGAGAATGACAAGGCGCTGCTGCAGCAGCTAACGTCGACGATCTCAAACTGGAAGAACGATCTTATCGATCCGGCGGGCGCGCAAGCGGCGGCGCGTTCCGAGCGCGACAGGCTGTTCGCGCACTGCTACGCGCTGTACCACGATCATCTGCGCGCCTGTAATGTGCTGGATTTTGACGATCTTATCCTGCTGCCGACGCTGCTGTTGAAACATAATCAGGAGGTGCGCGAACGCTGGCAGAATCGCCTGCGCTATCTGCTGGTGGATGAGTATCAGGATACCAATACCAGCCAGTACGAGCTGGTTAAATCGCTGGTGGGCAGCCGCGCCCGCTTTACCGTGGTGGGGGACGACGACCAGTCTATTTACTCCTGGCGCGGCGCGCGGCCGCAAAACCTGGTGCTGCTGCAACAGGATTTCCCGGCGCTGCGGGTGATTAAGCTGGAGCAAAACTACCGCTCCTCCGGGCGTATTCTGAAGGCCGCCAATATTCTGATTGCCAATAATCCGCACGTTTTCGAGAAGCGTCTTTTTTCTGAATTGGGCTATGGCGATGAGTTGAAAATCATCACCGCCAACAATGAGGATCATGAGGCCGAACGCGTGGTCGGCGAACTGATCGCGCACCATTTTATCAATAAGACCCAGTATGGCGACTACGCCATCCTGTACCGCGGCAACCATCAGTCGCGCCTGTTTGAAAAAATGCTGATGCAAAATCGCATTCCTTACCGGATTTCCGGCGGCACCTCATTCTTTTCCCGCCCCGAGATCAAGGATCTGCTGGCCTATCTGCGGGTATTAACCAACCCGGACGACGACAGCGCCTTTTTGCGTATCGTCAACACGCCCAAGCGCGAAATCGGTCCCGCCACGCTCAAAAAACTGGGCGAGTGGGCGAATCAGCGCAATAAAAGCCTGTTCAACGCCAGCTTTGATCTCGGGCTCAGCCAGTCTCTGACCGGGCGCGGCCTGGAGTCTTTACAGCGGTTTACCCATTGGGTGGCCGAGGTAGCCCGTTTGGCCGAGCGCGAGCCGGTCGCCGCGGTGCGGGATTTGATCCACGGCTTGGATTATGAAAGCTGGCTGTATGAAACCTCTCCCAGCCCCAAGGCCGCCGAAATGCGCATGAAAAACGTCAATCAGCTGTTTAGCTGGATGACGGAAATGCTGGAGGGCTCGGATCTGGATGAGCCGATGACCCTGACTCAGGTGGTCACGCGTTTTACCCTGAGGGATATGATGGAGCGGGGGGAAAATGAAGAAGAGTTGGATCAGGTGCAGCTGATGACGCTGCATGCGTCGAAAGGCCTGGAGTTTCCCTACGTCTTCCTGGTGGGCATGGAGGAGGGGCTGCTGCCGCACCAGAGCAGCATCGATGAAGAGAATATCGATGAGGAGCGCCGCCTGGCCTACGTCGGCATTACCCGCGCGCAGCGCGAGCTTACCTTTACCCTGTGCCGGGAGCGGCGTCAGTACGGCGAACTGGTGCGCCCGGAACCCAGCCGCTTTTTGCTCGAGCTGCCGCAGGATGACGTGGTTTGGGAAAGCGAACGCAAACCGGTGAGCGCGCAGGAGCGGATGCAGAAGGGACAGGGGCATCTGGCGAATATCCGCGCTCAGCTGGCCAAGGCTAAAGAGAGCCGATAGCTATCTGGGCCCATTGATAAGCGGCGTCAACGGGCGCGCGCAACGCGTGTGAAAAGAGTCGGCCGGGGCGACGGCCTGGGGACGCCGCCCGAAAAACATTACGCCGTATCCTCTTCCAGGGTCAGCGGCCAATGAACATAGCTCTGCCAGCGGCTCTCCTGCTCCAGGTTCTCCGCCCGCAGCGGATACTGCGCCATCCAGCCGGCGGGCAGCATAACGCGTAGCGTCTCCCCTTCGGCCAGCAAACGCACATCGGGCAGCGTGTCATCGCGGCGGCGGCTGGCGAAAATAATCGCCAGACGCAGCAGGCGGCATAAGCGCTGCGCCTGCGTCGCCGGCAGCGCGTTTTGCTGGCTTAACGGCGGCAGATCGACAGGGTTGCTTTGGTTTTGCAGCAGCGTCGCCAACAGTTTCTTTTGCGCGGGGGTAAAGCCGGGGAGGTCGCTATTGCGGATCAGGTATGCGGCATGCTGCGGTGATTGACGAAAATCGATACTCAGACCGATTTCATGAACCTGACAGGCGTGGTGCAGAAGCTCGCGACATCGCTCATCCAACTGCCAGCTTTGGGCAACCTGCCGGAAAAAATCATCGGCCAGTAGGCTTACCCGCTGCGCCTGTTCGATATCCAGCAGGTAGCGACGTTGTAAATTGTGCAGCGTGCGGTGGCGAATGTCCTGCTCAACCGGCAAATGCAGCATGCCGTACACTAACCCTTCGCGCAGCGCGCCGCCGGCCAGCGTCATGGTTTTAATGCCGAGCTCCTGAAAAATCGCCAGCAGAATAGCGAGCCCGCTGGGGAAAACCAGGGCGCGCTCCAGGGTAAGCCCTTCGATTTCAAGCTCTTCCAGTTTACTGCACTGGATGGCATGCCGCTTCAACTGCTGCAGTTTCTCCAGGGTGATATATTCATCCATCCCCTGGGCGACCATGATTTCCTGCAGCGCCTGTACGGTGCCGGAAGCGCCGACGCAGATTTGCCATCCTTGCCGATGCAGGTCGTTCGCCACCGAGCGCACCATGTCGCGGGCGGCCTGTTCGGCGCGTGCGAAATTTCCGGCTTCCAGATTACGATCGCTGAAATAGCGCTCCAGCCAGGTTACGCACCCCATCGGTAAGCTGAAAAGCCGGGTCGCCTGCGCGCCGACGCCGGTAGCCAGTTCGGTGCTGCCTCCGCCGATATCGACCACCAGACGCTTTTCCGGCCCGCCGGTGGTATGGGCGACGCCTTGATAGATTAGCCTGGCTTCTTCCTCGCCGCTGATAACCTGCACCGGTAATCCCAGTATCCGGCTGGCCTGCTGCAGAAACTCGTCGGCATTGACGGCGAGCCGTAAGGTCGCGGTGGCGACGACGCGCACCCGATCGCGCGGGATATCCTGCAGCCGTTCTGAAAAGAGCTGCAGACATTGCCAACCGCGCTGCATCGCTTCCTGAGATAAACGGTTTTGCTTATCCAGTCCGGCGGCGAGGCGGACTTTACGCTTGATTTTCGCCAGGGTTTGAATGCTCCCGGCGGCTTCCCGGACCACCAGCATATGAAAGCTGTTGGAGCCGAGATCGATGGCTGCATAAAGTGAAGAAGCGCTAAGCATTGGCGATCAACCCTGCCGTTTACGATGAGTCCGAGGCGCTCCGCTGCGGCGCGGCGCGCTGTTTCTGCGCGGGCCGTTATTGGAACGCGGCGGGCGCGTTAAACGTTTCGGCGCCGGTAAATCGTTAAGCAGGGCGTCGCTGTTGTATTTACTGACCGGAATATGATGGCCGATATAGCTTTCGATCGCCGGCAGATTCAGCGCATATTCTTCGCAGGCGAGGCTGATGGAGAAACCGCTTTCGCCCGCGCGGCCGGTACGGCCGATGCGGTGCACATAATCTTCGCAATCGTCCGGCAGATCGTAGTTGAATACGTGGGTGACGGAAGGAATGTGCAGGCCGCGCGCCGCGACGTCGGTCGCGACCAGAATATCCAGATTGCCGTGGGTGAAATCATCCAGAATGCGCAGGCGTTTCTTCTGCGCCACGTCGCCGGTCAACAGGCCGACGCGATGACCGTCGGCGGCTAAATGCCCCCAGATATCCTCGCAGCGGTGTTTGGTATTGGCGAAAATAATGCAGCGGTCCGGCCACTCTTCCTCAAGCAGCGTTTGCAGCAGGCGCATTTTTTCTTCATTGGACGGATAAAACAGCTCTTCCTTGATACGGTGGCCGGTCTTTTGTTCCGGTTCGACCTCCACGTACTCCGCATTATTCATCTGTTCGAAGGCGAGCTCGCGCACGCGGTAGGATAGGGTGGCGGAAAAGAGCATATTCAGGCGCTGCGTCGCCGGGGGCATGCGGCGGAACAGCCAGCGAATATCTTTGATAAAGCCGAGATCGTACATGCGATCGGCTTCATCCAGCACCACAACCTGGATTGCGCCCAGATTAATGTGGTTTTGCTTGGCGTAGTCGATCAGGCGGCCCGTGGTGCCGACCAGAATGTCCACGCCGCTTTCCAGCACCTTAAGCTGTTTGTCGTAGCCGTCGCCGCCGTAGGCGAGACCCAGCTTTAAGCCGGTCAGCCGGGAAAGCGCCTCCGCGTCGGAGTGAATTTGTACGGCCAATTCACGGGTCGGCGCCATGATTAACGCGCGCGGCTGATTGGTCTGACGCTCTGCGTTGGCAGGGTGCGAAAGCAAATAATGGAAAGTAGACGCGAGAAAAGCCAGCGTCTTGCCGGTACCGGTTTGCGCCTGACCTGCTACATCGCGTCCTGACAAAGCCAGTGGCAATGCTAACGCCTGAATAGGCGTACAGTTATGAAACCCTTTGCTTTCAAGGGCTTCAATAACCTGCGGGTGCAGGGCGAAGTCGGAAAACTTCTGTTCAGTTAAGTGTGTTTTGCTCATAGTGTGGTAGAATATCAGCTAATTATTGCTTTACGAAAGCGTATCCGGTGAAATAAAGTCAACCTTGTTGTTGGTTAATCTACACCAACGAGGTAGATATGCCCTCCATCTTTCAAGTTGCAGGTGTGTTGGCCGCCCTCTCTTACCCCAGTCATCCGACTTTCGTAAGCGCCTGGTCGCCGCCTTCCTGAACCTTGGAATCTATTGGGTATAGATATAATCCTGCGGAGTAAAATATGAGCGATAAAATTATTCACCTGACTGACGGCAGCTTCGATACGGAAGTATTGCAGGCTGAGGGCGTAACCCTGGTTGATTTCTGGGCTGAGTGGTGTGGTCCTTGTAAAATGATCGCTCCTATTCTGGATGAAATTGCTGAAGAGTTCGCCGGTAAGCTGACCGTCGCCAAACTCAATATTGATGAAAACCCGGCGACCGCGCCCAAATACGGCATTCGCGGCATCCCGACGCTGTTATTGTTCAAGAATGGCGAAGTCGCGGCAACCAAAGTGGGCGCGCTGTCCAAAGGTCAGTTGAAAGAGTTCCTGACCGCCAATCTGTAAATCGCTGAGGGTGGCAAACGGGCAATGGGGAATTCTCATATTCACTGCTTGCCGCCCGTCAGGAAGCGTGCTAGATTCTTCACTACTGCATACCGTACTTACCTATGTTTAAGCGCTTACGCTTAAGCCTGAAAGTTTGAGTCTAAAGCATTACTCTGCGTCAAAATCGGAAAGTCATTGATTTATAAAAATGTTCGTTATCTGGTTTGGGCAATCTAATAGTTTTAAAATAATTGGTTTTATGTGCTTTCGATCCCTTGCTATCGTTTTGTGCAGATCCTGCACGTCTTAAATGTGAAAAAAACGCGCGCTCGGCGATTGGAGGTTGTTATAGAGGCATGGATGACCCTGCCATACCATTCACGTTAATAGTTCGAGATTTACCCCGAGTTTAAGAACCCACCATTATGAATCTTACCGAATTAAAGAATACGCCGGTTTCTGAGTTGATTACTCTTGGCGAAAATATGGGGCTGGAAAACCTGGCCCGCATGCGCAAACAGGATATTATTTTCGCTATCCTGAAGCAGCATGCTAAAAGCGGCGAAGACATTTTCGGCGATGGCGTGCTGGAAATATTGCAGGATGGATTTGGTTTCCTCCGTTCAGCAGACAGTTCCTACCTCGCCGGTCCCGATGACATCTACGTTTCTCCCAGCCAAATCCGCCGTTTCAACCTCCGCACCGGTGACACCATCGCAGGGAAAATTCGTCCCCCGAAGGAAGGCGAACGCTATTTCGCCCTGCTGAAAGTCAACGAAGTCAACTACGACAAACCTGAAAACGCCCGCAGTAAAATCCTGTTTGAAAACCTGACGCCGCTGCATGCGAATTCGCGTCTGCGTATGGAACGGGGCAATGGTTCGACGGAAGATTTGACCGCTCGCGTACTGGATCTGGCGTCGCCGATCGGCCGTGGCCAGCGCGGTCTGATTGTGGCGCCGCCGAAAGCGGGGAAAACCATGCTGCTGCAGAATATCGCGCAGAGCATCGCCTATAATCATCCAGACTGCGTGCTGATGGTGCTGCTGATTGACGAACGTCCGGAAGAAGTGACCGAAATGCAGCGTCTGGTTAAAGGCGAAGTCGTCGCCTCCACCTTTGATGAACCGGCTTCCCGCCATGTTCAGGTCGCCGAGATGGTGATTGAAAAGGCGAAGCGTCTGGTTGAGCATAAGAAAGACGTTATCATTCTGCTGGACTCCATCACACGTTTGGCTCGCGCCTATAACACCGTTGTTCCGTCGTCCGGTAAAGTGCTGACGGGGGGCGTGGACGCCAACGCCCTGCATCGTCCCAAACGCTTCTTCGGCGCGGCGCGTAACGTTGAAGAAGGCGGCAGTTTGACTATCATTGCCACGGCGCTGGTCGATACCGGCTCCAAGATGGACGAAGTGATTTACGAAGAGTTCAAAGGCACCGGCAATATGGAGCTGCATCTCGCGCGTAAAATCGCTGAAAAACGCGTGTTCCCGGCGATCGACTACAACCGTTCCGGTACGCGTAAAGAAGAACTGCTCACCACCTCTGAAGAGCTACAGAAGATGTGGATTTTGCGTAAAATCATCCACCCGATGGGCGAGATTGACGCGATGGAGTTCCTGATTAATAAGTTGGCGATGACCAAAACCAACGATGAATTCTTCGATATGATGAAGCGTTCGTAAATTGCGGACGAAGAACTCGGGGAACGCCACGCTGGGTCGTGGCGTTTTTTTATTCCTGTAATTTATCTCACCCAAAATAATTCGCGTTGCGCGACAAAAACGCCGACGCGCGGGCAACCTGAAGCATGACGGGGATAGCCGATAGATTTCAAAGCGGGCGTCACCGCGCTGCAAATCGGGCGATGATGGGGATAAAATGATTAGCCGATACGTTAATCGTATAAATCGCGTTTCTTGATCCACGCCCGCCTAAGATGGACGGGCAGTGCCGACGGTTTGAAGGTTTGCGGGCGCATACCCATGCGGCGGGCGGGGCTGGAAGCGTAAACCGAGCGTATATTAAGCAGCCACAGCGGAATCAGAAGCTGTGAACGGTGAATTTACTCACGATGAGTAGCGAATTATTAATCATTTTTCTGTTTTCTCTGAGCTTCCTGTTTTTTGCTCGTCAGGTTGCGAGGATCATAGGGCTGGTCGATCGCCCCAATTACCGCAAACGGCATCATGGGCTGATCCCTCTGGTCGGCGGCATCTCCGTGTACGCCGGAATCTGCTTTACCTTCCTGTTGACCGATCGGTACATCCCCAATTTCCGGCTTTATCTGTTTTGCGCCGGCGTGCTGGTTTTTGTCGGCGCGCTGGATGACCGCTTCGATATCAGCGTGAAGGTGCGCGCCGTGGTGCAGGCCTGCGTCGCCGTTATCATGATGGCGTTCGCCGGTCTGACCTTACAGAGTTTCGGACATATTCTGGGGCCGTGGCAGATGCAGCTGGGGCCGTTTAGCTATCTGGTGACGCTGTTCGCCGTCTGGGCCGCCATCAACGCATTTAACATGGTGGATGGTATTGACGGGTTGTTGGGCGGACTGTCCTGCGTCTCTTTCGGCGCGCTGGGCATACTGCTGTATCTCAGCGGCCATGCCAATCTGGCGCTTTGGTGCTTTGCCATGATCGCCGCTATTATTCCTTACATCCTGCTTAACCTTGGCGTTTTCGGCAAACGTTACAAAGTTTTTATGGGGGATGCGGGCAGCACCATGATCGGCTTCACCGCCATCTGGATCCTGATTCAAACCACCCAGGGGCGCCAGCATCCGATCAATCCCGTCACGGCGCTGTGGGTCATCGCTATTCCCCTGATTGATATGATTGCCATCATGTATCGTCGTCTGCGTAAAGGGCTGAGTCCGTTTTCACCCGATCGCCAGCATATTCATCACTTAATGATGCGGGCGGGTTTTACTTCCCGGCAGGCATTTGTTCTTATTACGCTGGCGGCCGCGCTGTTGGCCGCGTTCGGCGTTCTGGGGGAATATCTCTCATTCGTGCCGGAATGGGCTATGTTGGCACTATTCTTGCTCGTGTTCCTGCTGTATGGCTACTGCCTGAAGCGCGCGTGGCGGGTGGCGCGTTTTATCAAACGCATCAAGCGACGCATACGCGCCGATGGAAAAAAGTAGCGGTCTTGACCAAATAACGTTGGGGAAGTAATGAAATCAGAGAACCTATCCACCGGTAATGCGTCAGTCGACAATGAGCTGGATATCCGCGGTTTATTTCGTACGCTGTGGCGCGGCAAGGTCTGGATCCTGTCTATCGCCTGCTTGTTTGCTTTGATCGCGCTGCTCTGCTCCTATTTGCTGAAGCAGGAGTGGAGCGCTACGGCGATTACCGATAGGCCGACGGTCAATATGCTGGGCGGATACTATTCCCAGCAGCAGTTCCTGCGTAATCTGGACGCCAACGCCTTTTCCGTTCCGCAGCCGGAGCTGCCGGCGATCTCGGCGGTGGCCTACGATGAGTTTATCATGCAGCTGGCGGCCTACGATACCCGGCGCGAGTTCTGGCTGCGGAGCGACTATTATAAACGGCGCCAGGAGGGGGATGCCAAAGCGGACGCAGCCCTGCTCGATGAGCTGGTGAACGATATCCGCTTCACGCCGCACGACGATGTCAAAAAGACCAACGATAGCGTGAAGCTGGTGGCGGAGACGCCGGCGGATGCCAATACGCTGTTGCGTCAGTATGTGGAATTCGCCAGCCGGCGCGCCGCCAGCCATCTGAATGAAGAGATCAACGGCGCCTGGGCCGCCAGAACCATCTTTATAAAATCGCAGATTAAACGTCAGGAAGCGGTGGCGAAGGCCGTTTACGAACGCGAGCTGCGCAGCGTCGAACTGGCGCTGAAAATCGCGCAGCGCCAGGGCATCGGCCGAAGCCAAACGGATACGCCGGCGGATGAGCTGCCGGCGTCCGAAATGTTTTTGCTGGGCCGGCCGATGCTACAGGCGCGTCTGGAGTCATTGCAGTCCAGCGGCCCACGCTATGATATTGACTACGATCAGAACCGCGCCATGCTGGCCACCCTGAATGTGGGGCCCGCGCTCGACGCCAATTTCCAGACCTACCGTTATTTGCGTACGCCGGAAGAACCGATCGGGCGCGATAGCCCGCGCCGGGCTTTTCTGATGATCATGTGGGGCGCTATCGGCGCGCTGGCGGGGGCGGGCGTGGCTTTGGTTCAGCGTCCGCGCCGATCCGCCGGCGGATTAGCGTCCGGTTCGCAGTAAGTCTGCGTCTAACTCGATTAAAGAGATTCACTGTGAAAGTGTTGACTGTTTTCGGCACCCGTCCGGAGGCCATCAAGATGGCTCCGCTGGTCCGTGTTATGGCTGATGATGAAGCCTTTGAATCAAGAATTTGCGTGACGGCCCAGCATCGGGAAATGCTCGATCAGGTGTTGCGTTTGTTCGATATTACCCCAGATTATGACCTGAATATCATGCAGCCGGGCCAGTCGCTCGGCGAAATATCCAGCCGGATCCTGAGAGGCCTTGAGCCCGTTATGGCGGAGTTCAAGCCCGATCTGGTGCTGGTGCACGGCGATACCACCACCACATTGACGGCGAGTCTGGCCGCATTTTATCAACGTATCCCCGTCGGGCATGTTGAGGCCGGATTGCGTACCGGCAATCTCTATTCCCCCTGGCCGGAAGAGGCCAACCGCAAGTTGACCGGACATCTGGCGCTGTTCCATTTCGCGCCGACGGAGAATTCGCGCCGCAACCTGCTGCGCGAGCGCCTCTCGGATCGGCATATTTTCGTCACCGGGAACACGGTGATCGATGCGCTGTTCTGGGTGCGGGATCGCATCGTTAACGATGAAGCGCTGCGTCGCCGCCTGGATGAGAAGTATGCTTGCCTGGACGCGGCCAAGAAGCTGATTCTGGTTACCGGGCATCGGCGTGAGAGCTTCGGCGGCGGCTTTGAGCGCATATGCGGCGCGCTGGCGGACATCGCCCGGCGCCACCCGGAGGTGCAGATTGTTTATCCGGTCCATCTCAATCCGAACGTCAGCGAGCCGGTGAACCGGATTCTGAGCGGTATTGATAATGTGATGCTTATCGCGCCGCAGGACTATCTGCCCTTCGTTTATCTGATGAACCGCTCTTATATGATCCTGACGGATTCGGGCGGTATTCAGGAAGAGGCGCCGTCGCTGGGCAAACCGGTGCTGGTGATGCGCGATACCACCGAGCGTCCCGAGGCGGTGGAGGCGGGCACGGTCAGGCTGGTGGGCACGGATGCGGCGAAAATCGTCGAGAGCGTCTCTCAACTCCTGACGGATGAAGAGGCCTACCAGACCATGAGCCGGGCGCACAACCCGTACGGCGACGGCCAAGCCTGCCGGCGTATCGTCGAGGCAATCAAAAATTATCAAAAGAATCATCAGGTGACACCATGAGTTTTGACACGATTTCGGTTATCGGACTGGGGTATATCGGTTTACCGACGGCGGCCGCCTTCGCTTCGCGCAAAAAGAGGGTGATCGGCATCGATGTGAATAAGCAGACGGTAGAGACCATTAACCGCGGCGAGATTCACATTGTGGAGCCGGATCTGGAGGCGCTGGTAAAAGCCGCGGTCGAAAACGGCTATTTACGGGCGCAGAACCGGCCGGCGCCGGCGGATGCCTTTTTGATTGCGGTTCCGACGCCTTTTAAGGGCGATCACGAGCCGGATATGGCTTATGTCCGGGCGGCGGCGGAGTCCATCGCGCCGGTGCTGAAAAAGGGCGATCTGATTATTCTGGAGTCGACTTCGCCCGTCGGCTCGACGGAGCAAATGGCGCAGTGGTTGGCTCAGGCGCGGCCGGATTTAACCTTTCCGCAGCAGGCGGGCGATGACGCCGATATCAATATCGCCTACTGTCCGGAGCGCGTATTGCCTGGCAAGGTGGTCGTCGAGCTGATTAAAAACGACCGGGTGATCGGCGGGATGACCGCGACGTGCTCGGCGCGCGCAAGCGAGCTGTACAACCTCTTTCTTGAAGGTGAGTGTGTGGTTACTAACTCTCGCACCGCCGAAATGTGTAAACTGACGGAAAACAGTTTTCGCGATGTGAATATCGCCTTCGCCAATGAGCTGTCGCTGATCTGCGCGGAACAAAATATTAACGTATGGGAGCTTGTCCGATTGGCAAACCGCCATCCGCGCGTCAATATTCTGCAACCCGGCCCCGGCGTCGGCGGACACTGTATTGCGGTCGACCCCTGGTTCATCGTTGCGCAGAATCCGCAGCAGGCGCGGCTGATTCATACGGCCAGGCTGGTGAACGACGGTAAGCCGCTATGGGTGGTCGATCGGGTGAAGGCGGCCGTCGCGGATTATCTGGCGCAAACGGATAAACGCCCCAGCGAAGCGACGGTCGCCTGCTTCGGCCTGGCGTTTAAGCCGGACATCGACGATTTGCGTGAAAGCCCGGCCGTCGCCATTACGGAGATGATCGCGCAGTGGCATGCCGGCACGACGCTGGCGGTGGAGCCGAATGTCAGGCAGTTGCCGGCCGCGCTGATGGGGCAGGTGAAGCTGGCCGATCTGACCACGGCGTTGCAGGATGCCGATGTGCTGGTGATGCTGGTCGACCACCGTCAGTTTAAAGCCGTCGATCCCGAGGATATTAAACAAAACTGGGTTATTGATACAAAAGGAGTATGGCGTTGAAACGTATTTTAATCACCGGTGGCGCCGGATTTATTGGTTCGGCGTTGGTCAGACATATTATTACCGAGACGCCGAACAGCGTGGTGGTGGTGGATAAACTCACCTATGCCGGTAATTTGTCCTCTCTGGCTCCGGTTGCCGACAGCGCCCGTTTCGCTTTTGAACAGATTGATATTGGCGATCGCGCGGCGTTGGACAAGGTGTTCGCCGAGTATCGGCCGGCCATGGTGATGCATCTGGCGGCGGAAAGCCACGTCGACCGTTCTATCGACGGCCCGGCCGCCTTTATCGAAACCAATATAGTGGGCACTTACACGCTGTTGGAAGCCGCCCGGCATTACTGGCAAAGCATGGGCGACGCCGAGAAAGCGGCGTTTCGCTTCCACCATATTTCCACCGATGAAGTGTTCGGCGATCTGCACGGCACCGACGACCTGTTCACCGAAACTACGCCCTACGCCCCCAGCAGCCCCTATTCGGCGTCTAAAGCGTCGAGCGACCATCTGGTCCGCGCCTGGCTGCGCACCTATGGGCTGCCGACGATGATTACCAACTGCTCCAATAACTACGGCCCCTATCATTTCCCGGAGAAGCTGATCCCGCTGGTGATTCTGAACGCCGTTGCCGGTAAGCCTTTGCCGGTGTATGGCGACGGCGCGCAGATTCGCGACTGGCTGTTCGTCGAAGATCACGCCCGCGCGCTGTATAAAGTGGTGACGGAAGGCGTCGTCGGGGAAACCTACAATATCGGCGGCCATAATGAACGTAAGAATATCGAAGTGGTGCAGACGATCTGCGATCTGCTGGAAGAGCTGGCGCCGAATAAACCGGCGGGCGTGGGGCGCTATCGCGATTTAATCACCCATGTTAAGGACCGCCCCGGCCATGATATGCGTTACGCCATCGACGCCGGAAAGATTGAGCGCGAGCTTGGCTGGCGTCCGCAAGAAACCTTTGAGAGCGGTATGAAAAAGACCGTGATCTGGTATCTGAATAATGAGAAGTGGTGGCGCAGCGTACAGGACGGATCTTATACCGGCGAACGCCTGGGGCTGGCCGACTAACACTATCCGCAGGGGTGGGGACGGCGACGATGACAGAGATGATGCTTTCGAGCGGAACACGTCCGCCGGCGCGCGTTTACGCCGGCATCGACCCCTTGGACTGGGAAAGCCGCTTTTTCAATCTTGCCAGCGGCAAGCTGAATTTTTCGGCGGACGCGCCGCCGTTGACGCCGGAGCGGCTGAATCGCTTTGCGCTGACGCAGGCCAAAGTCGCCGCGGATAATATGCCGCTGGCCGACGCGCTGGCGGATTTCGGTTTCCGTCTGGTGGAGGGAGAGGTCGATCTCTGCCTGACGTTGGAGGAGGCGCCGCAGGCGGACGCGCCGTCTTATTTGCGGATCGCGGACGGCGATGATATCCCGGCGTTGCGCGCGTCCGCGGCCCGGGTTTTCACCCTGAGCCGTTTTCGCCCTCCCTGGTATCGGCCTGCAGACAGCGGACGCTTCTATGCCCAGTGGGTGGAAAACGCCGTGCGCGGCGTCTTCGATCATCAATGCCTGCTGGTTGAAAACGCCGCCGGACAGCCGCAGGGGTGGGTAACGCTGCGCCGGCTGAGCGCGGCGGAAGTCCGCATCGGTCTGCTGGCCGTCTGGCCGGGCGCAGCGGCCCGCGGCATCGGCGCGCAGCTGATGGCGGCGGCGGAGATGTGGTGCCGGCGGCAAGGCGTACGGCGGTTACGGGTCGCGACACAGGTAGGCAATGTGGCGGCTCTTCGTCTTTACCTGCGTCGCGGTGCCAGAGTTGAGAGCACGGCCTATTGGTTATACAGGTGATCATATGATTCCGTTTAATGCGCCGCCCGTGGTGGGTACCGAACTCGATTATATCCAGGCCGCCATGAGCAGCGGCAAACTGTGCGGAGACGGCGGCTTTACCCGCCGCTGTCAGCAGTGGCTGGAGCACTATTCCGGCAGCGCCAAAGCATTATTGACGCCATCCTGCACCGCCTCGCTGGAAATGGCGGCGATTTTGCTGGATATCAAACCCGGCGATGAAGTCATTATGCCGAGCTATACCTTCGTCTCCACCGCCAACGCCTTCGTGCTGCGCGGGGCGAAAATCGTGTTCGTCGATATTCGCCCGGACACCATGAATATTGATGAAACCAAGATTGAGGCGGCGATCACCGATAAAACCCGCGTTATCGTGCCGGTTCACTATGCGGGCGTGGCCTGTGAGATGGACGCCATTATGGCGCTGGCGCAGAAGTATGATCTGTTTGTGGTCGAGGATGCCGCCCAGGGAATGATGTCCCGCTATCGGGGGCGGATTCTGGGATCCATCGGCCATATCGGCTGCTACAGCTTTCACGAAACCAAAAACTATACCTCCGGCGGCGAGGGCGGCGCGACTTTGATTAACGACCCGCGGCTGATCGAACGGGCGGAAATCGTGCGGGAAAAGGGCACCAACCGCAGCCAGTTCTTCCGCGGCCAGGTGGACAAATATACCTGGCGCGATATCGGCTCCAGCTATCTAATGGCGGATATTCAGGCCGCCTATCTATGGGCGCAGCTGGAGGCGGCAAAGCAGATTAACCAGCGCCGCCTGCAGCTGTGGAAAACCTATCAGTCGGCTTTTAAGCCGCTGGCGGACGCCGGACGCATCGTCCTGCCGTCGCTGCCGGAGCACTGCCTTCACAACGCGCATATGTTTTATCTCAAGCTGCGCGACGCGCAGGACCGGGCGGCGTTTATCGACTATATGAAAGAAGCCGAGATCCTGACGGTATTTCACTATATTCCGCTGCATCGCTGTCCCGCCGGCATCAACTTCGGCCGCTTTGCCGGCGAAGATCGCCATACCACGCGGGAAAGCGAGCGCCTGGTGCGCCTGCCGCTGTTCTATAATCTGTCCGACGTCAATCAGCGTACGGTAATCAACACCATTCTGAGTTTTTTTTCCTGATATGTCGCTGGCGAAAGCATCGATCTGGACGGCCGGCGCCACGCTGATAAAAATCGGCGCGGGGCTGATTGTGGTCAAGCTGCTGGCGGTGGCTTTCGGCCCCAGCGGCGTGGGGCAGGCCGGAAATTTCCGTCAGCTGATTACGGTGCTGGGCGTGCTGTCGGGCGCGGGGATTTTTAACGGCGTCACTAAATACGTCGCGGAATATCATCAGCGGCCGGAGCGGCTGCAACCGCTGCTGGGCACCGCGGTTGCGCTGGTGCTGGGCTTCTCCTCGCTGCTGGCGGCGGTGTTTGTGTTTGCCGCCGCGCCGATAGCCGATGCGCTATTCGGCCATGATGAATATCGTCAGGTTATCCGCGTGCTGGCGCTGATCCAGATGGGGATCGCTTACGCCAACCTGTTTCTGGCGATCCTGAAGGGGTATCGCGATGCGCAGGGTAATGCGCTGGCGACGATCGGCGGCAGCCTGATTGGGCTGGCCGCCTATTGGCTCTGTTTCGCGCTGGGGGGATACGCCGGCGCGCTGGCCGGCCTGGCGCTGGTGCCGGCGCTGACGGCACTGCCGGCCGGCATGCTGATGCTGCGGCGCACGCCCTTGTCCTGGCGGATGCTAACGCCGGCCTGGGATAACGCCGTCGCCGGCCGCTTGGGCAAGTTCACTCTGATGGCGCTGATGACGGCGGTAACGCTGCCCGTGGCCTATATCATGATGCGCAATCTGCTGGCGCGGCATTACGGCTGGGAAGCGGTCGGCATCTGGCAGGGCGTCAGCACGATTTCCGACGCCTACCTGCAGTTTATTACCGCGTCGTTCACCGTGTATCTGCTGCCGACGCTGTCGCGCCTGACGGATAAAGCCGCGCTTTCCCGGGAAATCGTCCGCGCGCTGAAATTCGTCTTGCCCGCCGTGGCGGGCGTGAGTTTTTGCGTCTGGCTGCTGCGCGATGTCGCCGTCTGGCTGCTGTTCTCCAGCCAGTTTACCGCCATGAGGGATCTGTTTGTTTGGCAGCTGACAGGCGATGTAATGAAAGTGGGCGCTTACGTTTTTGGTTATCTGGTGATCGCCAAAGCCGCGCTGCGTTTTTATCTGCTCACGGAGGTGAGCCAGTTCCTATTGCTGGCGATTTTTTCCCACTGGCTGATCCCGAAATATGGGGCGCTGGGCGCCGCGCAGGCCTATATGGCGACCTATCTGGTCTATTTTTTGCTTTGTTGTAGCGTATTCATTATTTACCGTAGGCGAACATGACGACACTGATTCATGTCCTGGGATCGGATATCCCACATCATAACCAGACGGTTTTGCGTTTCTTTAACGATACGCTGGCGGCCGTTTTGCCGCCGCCGCAGGTGCGGAATTTTATGGTCGTTGCCGGCGGCGCGCTGGCGCAGGCCGATTTCCCCGCGCTGAATATAGACATCTATCCGCATAAGCGGGCGCTGGCCCAGGCGGTGATCGCCAAAGCCAGGGCCGATCGCCGCACGCGCTTCTTTTTGCACGGGCAGTTTAACCCCACGCTGTGGCTGGCGCTGTTGCGCGGCGCTATCAAACCCGCGCAGGCGTACTGGCATATCTGGGGCGCGGATCTGTATGAAGAGGCGCGCGGCCTGAAATATCGCCTGTTCTATCTGCTGCGCCGCGCGGCGCAGAAGCGTATCGGGCATGTGTTCGCCACGCGCGGCGACCTGGCCTATTATCAGCGGCGGCATCGCCGCGTGCCGACATCGCTGCTGTACTTTCCGACGCGTATGGATGCGCAGTTGACCGGGCTGGACGTGCGGAAGCCGTTGGCGGGGCCGATGACCATTCTGGTCGGAAATTCCGGCGATCGCACCAACCGCCATCAGGAAGCGCTGCGCGCCATCCATCAGCAGTTCGGCGCCAAGGTGCGGGTCATCGTGCCGATGGGCTATCCGGCGCGCAACGGGCAGTATATCGCCCAGGTAGAGAAAGAAGGGCTGGCGCTGTTCGGCATCAAAAATTTTCAGCTGCTGAAAGAGCCGCTGGCGTTTAACGACTATCTGAACATGCTGCGCACCTGTGATTTAGGCTACTTTATTTTTGACCGTCAGCAGGGGATCGGCACGCTGTGTCTGCTGATCCAGTTCGGCGTTCCCTTTGTGATCAGCCGCCGCAACCCGTTTTGGCAGGATCTGACGGAACAACATCTGCCGGTGCTGTTTTATGGCGATAGTCTGGATGAAGCCCTGGTGCGCGAGGCTCAGCGTCAGCTGTCCACCGTTGACCAGCATCAGATCGCGTTCTTTAACCCCAACTATCTGCAAGGCTGGCGGCAGGCGCTGGCGCTGGCGGCGGGAGAGGCGACATGACCCTGGGCGAGTTTGGCGGCCTGTTCGCGGTCTACCTGATTTCCGCGATCTTTATCCTGACGCTGACGTGGCGGGAGTTCCGCCGCGTGCGTTTCAACTTCAACGTCTTGTTCTCTCTGCTCTATTTATTAACCTTTTACTTCGGTTTTCCGTTTACCTGCCTGCTGGCGTTTCGCTTCGGCGTCGACGTGGTTCCCGCCCCCTATTTGCTTCAGGCGCTGCTCTCCGCCACGGCGTTTTATGCCATCTACTATGTGAGTTATAAGACCCGGATGAGCAATAAGGCGCGGGCGGGCGGCGCGGCACCGGCTCCCCGCCCGCCGCTGCTGGCCATTAACCGGGTAGAGGCCAATCTGATCTGGATGCTGCTGGCGCTGATAGCGGCGGCGACCGTCGGCCTATTTTTTCTCAACAACGGTTTTCTGCTGTTTAAGCTGCGTTCCTATAGCCAGATTTTTTCCAGCGAGGTATCCGGCGTCGCGCTGAAGCGTTTTTTCTACTTCTTTATCCCGGCGATGCTGGTGGTCTATTTCCTGCGGCAAACCCGGCGCGCCTGGCTGCTGTTTCTTATCGCAACGGCGGCGTTCGGCATGCTGACGTATGTGATTGTCGGCGGCACCCGGGCCAACGTGATTATCGCCTTCGCCCTGTTTCTGTTTATCGGCATCGTGCGCGGCTGGATCACCCTATGGATGCTGGCGGCGGCGGGCATCTTCGGCGTGCTGGGCATGTTCTGGCTGGCGCTGAAGCGCTACGGCATGGATGTCAGCGGCGACGAGGCGTTTTATACCTTCCTGTATCTGACTCGCGACACCTTCTCCCCCTGGGAGAATCTGGCGCTGCTGTGGCAAAACTACGCGAAGATCGAATTTCAGGGACTGGCGCCGATCGTGCGCGACTTCTATGTCTTTATTCCTTCCTGGCTATGGCCCGAGCGCCCTAGTCTGGTGCTGAACAGCGCCAACTACTTCACCTGGGAGGTGCTGAATAACCATTCCGGGCTGGCGATTTCCCCCACGCTGCTGGGGTCGCTGGTGGTGATGGGCGGCGTGCCGTTCATTCCCCTCGGCGCGGTGGCCGTCGGGCTGATTATTAAGTGGTTCGACTGGGTTTATGAGCTGGGCAAACGCGACGCTAATCGCTACAAGGCTGCCGTTCTGCAGGCGTTTTGTTTCGGGGCGGTCTTCAATATCATTGTATTGGCGCGCGAAGGCGTTGACGCTTTCGTCTCCCGCGTGGTGTTTTTCTGCCTGATTTTTGGGCTGTGTCTGCTGGTCGCCAAACTTTTGTACTGGCTGCTGGACAGCGCCGGTTTGATCAGACCGCGTTTATCGCGCGCCGCCCCTCCCGCGCCCGCATCGCCCACGCGCGGCGTGCTGTAACAGGATTTAACATGGAAGCAAAAAAAACCGTTCCCACCTATTCGATCCGCGGTTTCTCCATTTGCGGATTTCAGCATATGGCTCAGTTTGTCGATTATCTGTTTTGCGGCGATCGGGTCGCTGCGGGCACGCTGGTCGCCATCAATGCCGAAAAAGTATTGACGGCGGAGCGGGATGCGGCGCTGCGCGCCCTGTTGGATCAGGCCGAATACAAATACGCGGACGGCATCAGCATTGTCCGCTCCATTCGGCGTAAATATCCTCAGGCGCAGGTGAATCGCATTGCCGGCGCCGATTTATGGGAAGCGCTCATGCAGCGCGCGGGCGAGAAGGGCACGCCGGTTTTTCTGGTCGGCGGCAGGTCGGAGGTGCTTGCGCAAACCGAGGCCAAACTGCGTACCCGGTGGCGGGTTAACATCGTCGGCAGTCAGGACGGTTATTTCGCGCCATCGCAGCGCGATGCGCTGTTTGCGCGCATCCGCGCCAGCGGCGCGCGGATCGTTACCGTCGCGATGGGATCTCCCCGGCAGGAGATATTGATGAGCGACTGCCGTCGATACTACCCGGACGCGCTCTACATGGGCGTGGGCGGCACCTACGATGTGTTTACCGGCCATGTAAAGCGCGCGCCGCTGGTATGGCAAAATGCCGGTTTGGAGTGGCTTTACCGTTTATTGGATCAGCCCAGTCGAATTACTCGCCAGCTTAAGTTATTGAAATATATTGTTTATCATTACAGCGGGCGTCTGTAGCCGCGCTTACCCGTCGGATGCCGAGGTGTTATTTTAACCCGCATTATTGTATCGTCACGAGCGCGAAAATAACGTAAGCGCGCCAGATGCTGCGCGGCTTACAACAATAATAACCGGCAAAAGCCGGGACAAATACAACGTATCTACCCG
Source organism: Brenneria populi (assembly GCF_036016195.1). Classification (NCBI taxonomy): domain Bacteria; kingdom Pseudomonadati; phylum Pseudomonadota; class Gammaproteobacteria; order Enterobacterales; family Pectobacteriaceae; genus Brenneria; species Brenneria populi. Next base: position 40,734 of record NZ_JAYWTM010000013.1, read on the forward strand.
ATAGAGTTCGAGCCGCATCCGGGCGGCGATCCCCGCGGGCGTCATGAAGCCGGCGCGGATGCAGCTTGAAAGATAAAGGGAATAAGGACAGAGGATTTATGGCAGAAGAGATAAAACAGGACAAACTCCATCGGGGCTTAGAGGCAAGGCACATCGAGCTGATTGCGCTGGGCGGAACCATCGGCGTCGGGCTATTTATGGGCGCCGCCAGCGCGCTGAAGTGGGCCGGACCGTCTGTGCTGCTGGCCTATATCACCGCCGGGATATTCGTTTTCTTTATTATGCGCTCGATGGGCGAAATGCTGTACACGGAACCGGTGGCCGGCTCGTTCGCGGTTTACGCCCATAAATATTTGAATCCGTTTTTCGGCTATCTCACCGCCTGGAGCTACTGGTTTATGTGGATGGCGGTGGGGATTTCGGAGATCACGGCGATCGGCGTCTACGTCCAGTTCTGGTTCCCCGATTTGCCGCAATGGATACCGGCTATCGCCGCCGTCGTTTTAGTGGCGAGCGCCAACCTGGCCGCGGTGCGGCTGTATGGCGAAATCGAATTCTGGTTCGCGATGATCAAGATTACCACCATCATCGCCATGATCGTCGTGGGGCTGGGGGTGATTTTCTTCGGCTTCGGCAACCACGGTCAGGCGACGGGGTTCGCTAATCTGACGCAGCACGGCGGTTTCCTGGCCGGCGGATGGAAAGGGCTGCTGTTTGCGCTGTGCCTGGTGGTGGCCTCTTATCAGGGCGTCGAACTGGTCGGGATCACGGCGGGCGAGGCGAAAAATCCGCGGGTGACGTTGAAACGCGCCATCAATAATATTCTGTGGCGCATCCTGATTTTCTACGTGGGGGCGATATTCGTTATCGTGACGATTTTCCCGTGGAATGAGATCGGCACCTCCGGCAGCCCGTTTGTGTTGACCTTCGCGAAAATCGGCATCACCGCCGCGGCGGGCATTATTAATTTCGTCGTTCTGACCGCCGCGCTATCCGGCTGCAACAGCGGAATGTATAGCTGCGGGCGTATGCTTTATTCACTGGCGAATAACCGCCAGCTGCCCGCATGGCTGGGGAAAGTTACGGCCAGCGGGGTGCCGGTGAGCGGCGTCGCGATCTCGATTTTCTGCCTGATGGCGGGGTCGCTGCTGAACTATATCCTGCCTAATCCGGAGAAGGTGTTTGTCTATGTTTATAGCGCTAGCGTGCTGCCGGGGATGGTGCCGTGGTTTGTGGTGCTGATTAGCCAGATTCGTTTCCGCGAACACCACCGCGCCGCGCTGAGCGCGCATCCGTTCAAATCGGTGCTTTTCCCCTGGGTAAACTACCTGACGATGGCATTCTTGCTGTGTGTGCTGGTGGGGATGTATATCAATATCGATACGCGCATGTCGCTGGTTGTCGGTATGGTATTTTTGGCCTTCGTCAGCCTGTGCTATTTCGTCCTGGGACTGGGCCGAAAACAGGCGATGATCGGGGCTAAGTCGTAGCGTTTACGGGCGGGGCGAGCGGATTTGCGCGTTATTTGACTTGAAGTGAGCAAAGCATAAGCAAACGCATCATTTCGATAAAAAAGCACTAGACAGGCACAGGTTAAATCCGTAGTATCCCCTCCCGCAACGGCGCTATGCGCCCGTAGCTCAGCTGGATAGAGCGCTGCCCTCCGGAGGCAGAGGTCTCAGGTTCGAATCCTGTCGGGCGCACCATTAAGTTGTGTGCAAGAGCTGCGGTGGTACATTTACCCCGTAAAAAAGGTTGTACCGCGTCAATGTGCAGTAATAAGTAGTAAGCGTGGTCTATGGTGGCTATAGCTCAGTTGGTAGAGCCCTGGATTGTGATTCCAGTTGTCGTGGGTTCGAGTCCCATTAGCCACCCCAGATTAAAATGTTTGTGAGTTATGCGAAGGTGGCGGAATTGGTAGACGCGCTAGCTTCAGGTGTTAGTGTCTTAACGGACGTGAGGGTTCAAGTCCCTCTCTTCGCACCACGCAAACAGAGCATCAGCGATGCTTACCGTCATAGCGGTATATTCGGCGAGTAGCGCAGCTTGGTAGCGCAACTGGTTTGGGACCAGTGGGTCGGAGGTTCGAATCCTCTCTCGCCGACCATTTCTCAATAGCTTTGTCCAAAGATGTCCAGGCGGAGCTACTAAAAATAGTTAAAACAGTGAATTGTTATATTCGCTGTTTTCTTTTTTCTGCTTAAATCCACCCTGATATAGTAAAAGCCACTCTTTTTAGGCATACGTTTAGCATAGCCTGAACGAGGTGTCGCTATGCCTATAACCCGCCGGATAATTTGCCTGGGCAGATGCGTCGCCGATGCTGCCGGGCGCCGCCACCGCGCCCGGCAATAAAGGACGAGACGAACTCAGTACCGATAAGTAAACGACAATGTGGCATTACGTCCCGCCGCATAATACGACTGTCTCCAATACAAGCTAGTCAGGTATTTGCGATCAAGGAGATTGTCGATATTAAGCGAAACATTGAAGTTCGAGTTGATGTCATAGCTGGCCATGGCATTGAGCACAGGATACGAACCCTGGCGACTAATGATGGTGCTGCCATTGGTCGCGGTGCCATTCTCGCGATAGATATCGCTTTGCCACTGAATACTGGTTCCAACCTTAAGGCTATTCCATTGCGGAATACGGTAGCTAGTTGCCAGATAAAAAGTATCTTGCGGCGCGAAGGTGCGAGTGGGTTTTCCTTCTCCATCGCGCATTGAGAACAGATGAGTCAAGCCGGCGTTGATCTCCCAACCCGGCGCCAGCTGCCCCGCCAGCGTCAGATCGTACCCTTCAACGATGGTATCGACCGGCTTGTAATAGCTAAAACCTTTTTCATTATCCCAGCCTGCGTATTCGGCCGTATTTTTCTGCTTGGTGCGGAACAGCGCGGCACTGGCGTTCAGATGCCCGTCGAGCCACTCTCCCTTGATGCCGCCCTCTACGTTGTTGCCCTCGATCGGATCGAGCAACGCCTGCGATTCGTCAAGCAAGTACTGGGGATTGAATATGCCCGTGTAGCTGGCATACAGCGAATAGTTGCTGTTCAAGTCGTAGATTGCGCCCAGATAAGGCGTTGCTTTCGTTTTGTCGTAGGAGTGGGGATCGCCCGTCCGTTCGCCGTCGCTGCGCAGGTTAGTCAAGTTGGCGCCAGCGATCAGCTTGAGTTGGTCGCTGAGCGAGAAGTGGCCCGCTGTGTAGATACCGCGTCGATAGATGGCGTAGTCCGCATAGCTTGTTACGTCCGCGAATGCGGGACGCTCGAAACTGCCGTCGAATTCACCAACCGCAGGTGTCGCTAGACCGATAGCGTCATCTCTGGAAGTCCAATGCGCATTGGTGCGCGCCCAGTTAGCCCCCAGCACCACTTCATGCTCGCGGCCAAACATCGTCAATGGCCCTTTAATGGAGGCATCGCCCAGCAATTGCCGCTCGGTACGATCGAACTTGGAAGCATAACTGCTCAAACCCAGTCCTGTGGTCGGGTCAGGCGCTTCACCGTTTAACCCGATCATCATCATTTCGGCATCGGAAGTCATTTCCCGGTAATTCGCCGTAACCTGTGAGCGCCATCCATTACCCCAGTCGGTTTTCAACTCGGCGAAACTCTGCTTGTCATCGGTGTTCCAGTAGGACCAGTCCGGCGCAGTGTTATAGGAACGTTTATAGGAAATCGGCGAGCCGTCGGCATAGTTGAGCGTCAGTGCGCTCCACATGATACCTTTGGGACGGTTGCGCTGTTCAGAATGACCAAAGAGAAGCGTGCTGCTATCGGTCAGGTCGGCCTCAAGCATTCCCGAGAATACGGTTTTCTCCTGTGAGTAGCGGTCTAGGTAGCTGTTGCCTTTCTGCCCTGCGACCAGAAAACGGCCACGCAGGCTGCCGCTGTCGTTGAGTGAACCGGAAACATCAGCCTCAGCGCGCCGGGTCGCCCACGAACCATAGCTGATGGTCGCCGCAGCCTGAGTATCGCGCGTCGGCCGCTTGCGAACGAAGTTGATCGTTGCCGAGGGGGTGCCCGGATTGGATATTAATCCATTAGCCCCCTTGAGGACTTCGATGTGATCGTACAGGAAGGTGTCGATATCTCCCATCTGCTCCTCCGAAGAGAACGGCACGCCAATGCCATCCACCTGGAAGTTGTTGATATCCAGCCCGCGAGCGGTGAAATAAGTACGGTCAGTTTCAACCCTTTGCACATTGACGCCCGCCGCCTGCAAGGCATCGTTGACGTTATTGAGTTTGAAGTCTTCGAGCTGCTGATGGGATACCACGCTGAGGGTTTGCGGCGTTTCACGCGGAGACAAATCTAGTTTGGTTGCAGTACGGCTTTCACCAACCGTATAAGATTCCGTATTTTCAGTGATGGCGGAACGAGAGTCTTGTGACGCAGTGACAACGATCTCATCCTGTTCCTTGGCAGAATCCCCGCTTTTGTTGGCAGCGCCTGTCTGCGCTACGGCCGATGCTGTCAATGACAGTGTCGCAACGGTAATGCCAAGCGCCAGAGGTGAGGGTAAACGGCTGGTGGAGTCCGGGCGATTCTTGCCGCCTTCTCCAGCCGCTGCACGCGCATTTTTATTAATATTAATGATAGTCATTTGTCTTTTTATTCCTATCTGTGGGCAAATTATGAATGTTAGCAACAAAGGTGAACGGCAAAGGTGACGAACAGCGGCAGAATTAATGGGAAAATCCATTTAGGGCTGCACCCATCATATTCCGATACCAGTCATGAAAGTGCTGCATACCTTCTTCCAATGGAATCTGGTACGGCCCTCTGTCATCAATGCCCTTCTGGTACAACGCGCGGCGCCCCGCATCGGTGCGCTCGGCGATTTCATCATCTTCTATGGCTGTTTCCATGTAAGCCGCGCGATGTGCCTCTACCAGATCACGGTTATTCTCAACGAGCTCCCGCGGGTAGTAGAATTCGACCATGTTGAGGGTTTCGTGGATGCCTTTCGGATAGACGGTGGAGAGTACTAGCGCCTGCGGGAAAACCTCGATCATATGCGTCGGGTAGTAAGCCGCCCAGATCGCACCGAAGTCTGGCCGATTTCCCTCATGATGGCGCATTAGCCCCTGGTGCCATTCACGATAAGCATCAGTACCAGCCCGCTCAAGGTTGGTAGCGACTCCGATCCGCTGCAAGCTGTACCAGTCTCCATATTCCCATGTCAATCCTCTGCTATTGACATATCGGCGCAAGCCTGGATGGAAAGAGGCGATATGATAGTCATCGGTGTAGATCTCGATGAATGTCT
>NZ_JAYWTM010000014.1:0-162544 GCF_036016195.1 Brenneria populi
CCAGTTGCATTTGCAATTATGTAACTCGACATGGTCGAGGACATAATCGCTGAAATTTATCTCTGGACGTAGCAACAATGCCCCAATATCGTGATTCGGATCGCGCGCGCCTTCAAACAGAAAACCGGAGACATTGAAAATGGGAAATCTCTGGAGACTGCGGCAAGGTTTATCCCGGAACTTTGGCGCACCGATGATTTGTCCGTGAATATCATAAGTCCAGGCATGCAGCGGACACATAATTCTATTGCCGGTGGCGCACAAATTGCCCCGATGAATATCGTGTTGTGGCGCATTGACGTTGAAATCGCCGAGCATTAACGCCTGGCGATGGCGGCAGACATTAGAAATCAGCGCCACTTCGTTCTCGTTACGTACCAGCACGCGCGAGTGATTATCATGAGGCAATGCATACCAATCGCCAACATTGGGCACCATTTGCTCATGACCAATATAGAGGCTACTCCGGCGAAATATCAGCTCCTGTTCCTCAGCATAAATAGCAGGGTCACAGTAAACACCGATCGGCAGTTGCGGAATGTCTTTCACGACGTTCTGGGCTAAAGTATCCAATGCTATGAAGCTTGACATACGATTACTCCTGAATTCGGTCCGTCATGATTTATGCTTTACGGGGGGATTTTTCTTGGCGCCGGGGCGCAAAAGGCGCCACCGGGTTGTCCAGCGGTTCTGCCATGATCAGGCTGCTTGCCGGATTAGCCAAGTCGACCATCTGCAAGTTGTTCTTCAACTGCAAGCGATTCAGGCAGGAGTGCAGGAACGTTGGCGCAAAGAAGTCATATCGTTGAAAACGCTCGGCCAGTTCTGGATGTGCATCCTGATATGCTGTTACCGATGCCGCTACGGCGTGCCAAAAATCGTCCTCGCCCATGCAGCCGTTTTCTTCCAGGATGTGGCTCATATGGCGGAACACGCCATCGAATACGTCGATGAATATACCCAAAATTTTGTAGTCTTCGGGGACATCTACGGCCAATCGCTCCAAACCGGGGGGCATCTTCGCATCCTTATCGAGAATCGCCGATTCCTCGGCAATGTCTTTCATGAAGACGCGAGTTGGTACATGGTTTTCCAGCACCAGAATGAGGTTTTCGCCGTGCGGCATGAACACGAGTAAGTGGGCGTAGAAACAATGCACCAGCGGCTGCAGGAAAGCGCTCAGATAACGTTGTAACCATACTTCCGGAGTCAATCCTGAACGGCGGATCAATTCAGGTAGCAGCGCTTGGCCCTCGGGATCGATATGCAACAACGCCGCCATGGTCATCAGACGCTCGCTCTGCTTCTGTAGATAGCGGGTCGGACTTTCCCGCCAAAGCGCCGAGAGCATTTTTTTGTACGGGCTGTCGGTTTCCAATGCAGCCTCATAGTAACGGTTACGGTAGCCTACCGAGGCCACTTCACGCAAAATGGAAAAACCATAGTCGCGCAGCACCGGGTCGGCTTCGACCAGTTGGTGCAAATACGCGTTGATCCCTGGCGTACCAGCCATGTAATACGGCGATAGACCTCGCATGAAGCCCATATTCAGCACCGACAACGAAGTCTTCACATAGCATTTGTGAGGATGTGAGACATTGAAGTAAGTCCGTACAGACTGCTGGGCCACGTACCGATCGGCACTCTCGCCCAGCGGAACAATCTTACGATTGGCGATGTCGGCAGCGAACATGATGCTCAGCTTGTTGTACCACTGCCATGGGTGCGTGGGCATGAAAATGTAATCCACCGGAGACAAGCCTTGTGCGGACAGGGCAGCACGCCAAGCCGACACCTGAACCTCTCCCAATTCCGCGTGTAACAGGCTGTCATGATCCAACCCGGGAATAGCCGCAAAGTGGGCATTGTCTTTATGCACAGCCAGCCAGATGATGGAAAAATGAGCGCCGGTTTCAGGGGCATATGCATGGTAGTCGAAGGCGTTAAAGCCAAGACGGCCGTTATTGGCGACAAAACATGGATGTCCTTCAAGCATCCCCGACTCGAAAGCCTGATAGTCGGCATCGGCGAGTCCGGCACTGCTCAGGTGAGGGCGTGTATGCTTATAAGCGGCTCCGAACAGCGTACTGCTGATTTCGTCGAGATATATAGGCAACTTATCGGGCGGGATACCCAGCGTGCGTTTGAAATCGTTGATGAAGACCAGCGCATCCAATTCAGCCTCTGCTTGTCCCTCGACAATACGCTGGATGCTTCCCGATTCTATGCGCCAATGCCGCAATGCCATGCGACGCGCTTCAAAACGGTAATGGCAGTTCTCCGTATCGGCCTTCAGTTCATAAAATTGCCAGCCCGTATCATGGCCCGCGCCGACGGCCTGCGGGATGAACACCTGCTCGTGGGTATATTCGGCGATTGCCTTACGCACCAGCAGGCGGTTTACCTTGCGCCAAACATCAGGCGTAAGGTGGGGAACGACGGTAGCGGGGTGTTTTGCCAGGGAAGACGTCATGCCGGGACTCCTTCTTCGTGACTTGATTAAAATATCTTTTCCGCCACATCACGGGCGGCGCAATTGTCCGTTCAGCTCTATTTCAGAGCGAGGTCAAAATCTTGAGGCGTGCAGAAAGCCAGTAAGGCCGTCTTGCCTGGCAGTTCCACCGTACCCGCCTCGGTAAAACCGACCAGAGTGTTAAGCCGGTGCACTTTGCTATTACGGATATCCGGCTCAACCACAACCCGACGTGCATGCAACTCGTCAAAGAGAAAAGCCATTACATTGCGCAGCACATCAAGGGTGAAATTGTGGACCGGCGTACAGCTCGGCCCAACGAAGAAGTGCATGCCGATATCTCCCGGCTGTACTGCATAATTTTTCCCAACCGGCTCCTTGGACGGGTCATAGCACTCCATGACGAATGCAGGCGCCCCTTGGTAAAACCCCATGTAGGTAGTTAAACCATGTTCACGACCATTGACATAGAAAGCCCGCGTCTGCTCCAGGCTCAAGCCCTGCATGTTCCAATAAAAGGCGTAGTCCATCTGATACCAAGGATGCAGGACGTCAATGTCAGCGTGAAGCTCCAGCGGGCTGAAAGAGAATGCGGAATTCAATGTTGGACGACGTTTTGCCGGGATCACGAATTCACGAGGCATGAGGATGCTCTCCTATTTCCGCATGGCGCCGATCGACGCCGAACGTGTACCGATCAATCAACGCGGTAAGTAGCATACCCGCGGCCGCGATAATGAAAGTCATCTGGATGCCGATCAGGCTGACTACATAACCTGCCGCGAAAGACGACAGCAGCACGCCGAGGTTTTGGAAAAAGTTGGCCACGGAAAAATCGCGGGCATAACCTTCGGGAGTACTGACTTGGAACAACGTGACTTCCAGCTTGACGATTATCTGATATAAAGCCCAACCGTAGAGGATGCGTCCGATAACGATCGCCCACAGCGATGGTTGCGCCTGCAAAGCCAATCCGACAGCGCCCAGCAACAAGTTGCCCAGCGTATGATCGAAAAAACAGGTTTGATGGCGGAAGAAATGTTTGATGGCCAATGCAACCAGAGCCACTACTCCGGGGATGGCGAAAACAAAACCAGTGAGCATTTGCTGCTGAATACCCGTCACTGTTTCCCAGTGCAGCGTAAAGAATGGCCTTACCAAATAGGCGGCGAAATCGAACAACAGCATCAGCAGACTCAGTTTGAGAAGGGCGGAAAGCGCTTGAGGGCTTCGTTTGGTTGGCAACACCGGCTGATTGTCCGCGTCACGGCGCAGAATTTTCACCACTTTGCCAGTACAAATCAGGTATAGACACAATCCCATCTGCGCGAGATCCCCCGCCGCCATCAGCCAAATACAGGCGTTTGGCCCAAACTGCTGTAGCACCTGCCCGCCAACGGCCGCGCCGAAAATAGCGCCGATGTGAATGACCACCGACAGCATGCCGACCACGACGGAATGATTGCTTGGTTCTTCCAGACGCATCAGGTAGGGAAACATCAGCAGGTAGCTGGCCTTGGCCATAAACATAAGCATGGTCAGCAGCCAGTAGGTTTGGATATTTGGAGCCCAAGCCGAAGCAAGGCAAAACAAGGCTGCGGCGAACTGGGTGTAGATCAGCAGGTACATGGTTTCTATGTGCCGGGCCACACGCGCCCATACCGGCAACATGCACATCACGGCGATGGAAATAGCCGCGATATAAGCGCCTACATGCACTGCGCTGACGACGCCATAACGCGCTTCAAAAAACTGCGGATAGAATGCGATCAGAATCGAATCACTGATAACGCCAAATGCCGACATAATTAAGATGGCTATACGCAAAGACATTTTTCATCGCGCCCTATGTACGTTACGGCAATGCCACGAAGCCGCTATCGGCCGGGGGCTGAAAATCCTGGAAAGCCGTGCGAAGCTCCCCAGGATAGTAGTCGTAACCGGTCAATTCTCGCAGTAGGCGGCTATTGCGATGACATGCGAGGCCAAGATCCGGGTTCGTCAAACCGTGACTTTGCAAACCGACATTTTGGACAAAGATTTCTCGATCTTCATGATCCACCGCCCAGTTACGCGACGGGGCGTAGCATCCCTCCGCATTCCAGCGGATGCGATCGCGAATGCCTTCGATGAAGTCGGGTAAACAGTAGCGATAACCTGTCGCCAGCACCAAGCCATCCGTGGCATAACGGTAACGCCGGGCAAGCTGGGTATGGTTAAAAATCAGTTGCCACTTTCTGGTATCTGCCTCGTATTGGCAGCTTTCAAGCGCAAGGTTAGTTAATAATCTTGTCGGCGAAACCTGACGATGCCTACGTTCGTCAAGCATGGCGAAAATATCGGATATCAGTGACGGGTTGATGCCATTATAAATACTGCGCTGATCTTCGAGGATTTCTGCTTTTACCGATGGCTCAAGACCATAGAAATAGTCGCCATAGTCCGGCGTAATCAATTCCAGGGTGAGCTTGGCGGTTTCCATTTGGAAAAAACGCGACGCGCGCGTTACCCAGTTGAGCTGATAGCCGTACTGCTCGGAATCACGCAGCAGATCCTGATAAACCTCTGCGCCACTCTGGCCGCTGCCGATCACCGTGACCGTACGGCAGCGTTGAAGAGATTCCTTGTTCTTCAAGTAGGCGGACGTATGTACCAGAGGGGCGCCATCCACCGTCGAACAACAACTCGGTATGTGGGGCGTGCTTCCAATGCCGATCACCAACTTGCGTGCGCAGAGCTGAAAAGGTTCGCGAGCAGGGCCACGCACGCCGCTGACACGGTACGCGCCTTCGCGCTCGTCGTGGTCAATCGCCAACACTTCATGCTGAAAACGCACATTGGATAGCTGGCCAGCGACCCACTTGCAATAACGATCAAATTCCTGCCGGGTGAGATACCAGTTTTCCCTGATATATAAGGTGTAGAGTTCCCCTTGTTGCTTGCAATAGTTCAGATAACTGAAGCGGCTGGTAGGGTCGGCCATGGACACCATATCCGCAAGGAAGGGGTTCTGCAAAGTCGTTCCATCCAGCAGCATGCCGGGATGCCAACTGAACTCCTGGTTACGCTCAAGAAAAAGGCTATTGACCCCTTTCAGCGGAGCCGCCAAACAGGCTAACCCCAGATTGAACGGTCCCAGACCTACAGCGATGAAGTCGTACACTTGCAATTGCGCCATAGCACCATCTCCAGGCAGGAAGAGTGACTCAGCATGACAATGGCTAAATGATAATGAAATTTAATATGATTAGCATGAATGTTATATTTCGCGTTGGTTACATGCAAGATTAATGTTAAAGAAAAGATAAGAATAAGAAATGAACCTATTGAAGAGCGGCGGGATAGCCTGGGCCCGGCCCTGTTCGGTGCGCGTTCTTATAGGCATGTCTTTAGGCATTTATGCATGGAGATTTTCAATAAAGATTTTATTTTCATTATGAAATGTAATTATTCCCTATCCTCTCTCGCCATACCGCCGCGGACGTTTTCCGCCGCCTGCGCGCCGCCGCGCCTAAGATGCCATTTGCGCGCTTGGCGGCGTATCGGGTGATCTTTATGGCGGATGACAATATGATGGAACCAAAGCCAGTGAGATAAGCCATTTCGTTCATCAGGGCAGAGAGTATGGAGTAAGACCAATGAAAACAGCACCGCAGCATGAGCCGCTGGCTCAGTTTATTCAGGCATTTCGGCACGATTTGCATCGCTACCCTGAATTATCCAATCAGGAATTTGCAACCACCAGGAAAATCAGGGCGGTATTGGAAAAAGAGGGGATCCGTATTCTCGAACTGCCGCTGAAAACCGGTCTGGTGGCCGAAGTCGGCGGGATACAGGACGGGCCTCTGGTGGTGGTGCGATCGGATATCGACGCTCTGCCGATTGAAGAGGAGTCCGGCGTTGAGTTCGCCTCAAGCTGCGCCGGCGTCATGCACGCCTGCGGGCATGATTTCCACGCCTCCGCCGCGCTGGGCGCCGCCATTTTGCTCAAGAACGTTGAATCCGAATTAAAAGGCCGGGTGCGCATTCTATTCCAGGCCGCCGAGGAGACGGGATTGGGCGCGCCGGACGTGATAGCCAGCGGGGCGCTGGACAATGCGACGGCGATATTCGGCATTCATAACGACCCCACGCTGCCCGTCGGGACGATCGGCGGTAAAGACGGCGCGTTGACGGCGGGCGTGGACCGTTTTGAAATCAAGATCGCGGCGAAAGGCTGCCACGCGGCCAAACCGCACGAGGGGAACGATCCGATCGTGATTCTGGGGCAAATTATCGCCGCCGTGCAAACCATTATCAGCCGCACCGTTCCCTCCGATAACAACGCCGTGGTCTCCATCACCCAGGTGCACAGCGGCAGCACCTGGAACGTGATCCCCGATACCGCCTATGTGGAGGGCACCGTCAGAACCTTCAGCCAGTCGGCGCGCGAGCTGATTGAACGGCGTTTCCGCCAGATCGTCGCGGGCATCGCCGCGACTTTCGGCGCCGACATCGAGTTTATCTGGCACGCCGGGCCGCCTTCGGTGGTCAATAGCGCGCAGTGGGTCGAATTCGCGCTCAAGGTGGCGCACGAGGAGGGGTTTGAGGCGCGACGCGTCGAGGCCAGCCCCATCGGCGAGGATTTCGCGTTTTATCAGCAGAAGCTGCCGGGCACCTTTATGATGGTGGGATCCGGCGGTCCTTACGCGCTGCATCATCCCAAATTCCGCGTGGACGACCGGGCGCTGTTCCCCACGGCGCACTACCTTTATCAGCTGGCGAAGCGGAGTCTGGAACTGCTTACGGCGCGCTGAGCGCCGTAAGGCATGCCGATGAAATATCGGCATTCACCGGTTAATGGCTCAGGATCTGCTGCAGAAACTGTTGCGTGCGCGGGTGCTTTGGCTGGTTGAAAAAGGTTTGCGGCGGCGCGGATTCGATAACGCCGCCGTCGGCCATCAGGATCACGCTATCGGCCACCGTTTTGGCGAACCCCATCTCATGGGTGACCACGATCATGGTCATTCCGGTGTCCGCCAGATCGAGCATCACGTCCAGCACCTCTTTAATCATTTCCGGATCGAGCGCCGACGTCGGTTCGTCAAATAGCATAATTTCCGGCTGCATGCAGAGCGCGCGCGCAATCGCCACGCGCTGCTGCTGTCCGCCCGAGAGCTGAAGCGGAAATTTATGCGCCTGATTGGCGATATGCACTTTTTCCAGATAGTGCATCGCCAGTTCGATAGCTTGCCGCTTTTTCATCTGCCTGACCAATGTCGGGCCGATGATCAGGTTATCCAGCACGCTCAGGTGCGGAAACAGATTGAACTGCTGGAACAGCATCCCGATGCTCAGCCGGATGCGGCTGATGTTTTTGATGTTGTCGTTCATCTCTATGCCGTTGACCAAAATCTGTCCCTGATGATGTTCTTCCAGCCGGTTGATACAGCGGATCAGCGTGGATTTTCCCGAGCCGGAAGGGCCGCAGATTACCACGCGCTCGCCCTTGGCCACGTTCAGCGAGACGTTGTTCAGCGCCTGAAACTGGCCATACCATTTGCTGACCGATTTGATCTCAATAACCGGTCGCGGGGAAAGTGGACTGCTCATGACAAGTCTCCGTGGTTAAGCGTCGCGGGATTGCGGCTGGCGTCGATACGTTTTTCCACCCACAGCGCGTAGCGGGAAAGCGAAAAACCGAATAACAGATAAATAAACGAGATAAACAGATAGGTTTCAATGTAATAACGGCGCCAGAGCGGGTCTTGCATCACGGAGCTGGCGGCGGTCAGGATATCGAACAGGCCGATAATAATCACGAAAGAGGTGTTCTTCATCGCCGCGATAATATGGTTGGTTATCGCCGGCAGACAGATGCGCAGCGCCTGCGGCAGGATGATTTTCGTGGTGGTATGCCAGTAATTCAGGTTGAGCGCCGCGGCGGCTTCGTACTGACCGCGGGGAACGGATTGCAGACCGCCGCGTATCACCTCCGCCTGATAGCAGGCGAAGAACAGCGCGATGCCGATAACGATACGCAGCAGTTTGTTGACTTCCATCCCGGTTGGCAGAAATAGCGGGAAGACATTGACGGCCACAAACAGAATGGTAATCAGCGGCACGCCGCGCAGGCTTTCAATGAAAATCACCGACAAACTGCGCAAAAAAGGCAGCGGCGAACGGCGGCCAAGCGCCAGCAGCACGGAAAATGGCATGCCGATAAACACCGTGCCGCTAAACAGCAGGATGGTCAGCGGCAGACCGCCCCATTCGGAGGAGGGCACCGGCGATAGCCCCAGAACGCCCCCGCTCATCAGCGCGGTCATCGCCATGACGGACAATATCCACAGCGGCAGCAGAATACGCGCGCGCCAGAAACGCGGCATCAGCGACAGGCCCAGCGCCAGAAACCAGACGGCCATGGCGATGGTCGGCCGCCAGTGCTGTTCGTATGGATAGAGGCCGAACAGCATCGGCCGATGTTTCTCGACAATCACCGCCCAGCAGGCGCCCGCGGCGTTCCGGCACACTTGCGGATCGCCGGTATTCCAGACGGCGTCGATAATCCCCCAGCGCAGCGCTTTTTCGCCGATGGCCGCCAATAGCGCCGCCAGCAGCAGGGTGAGGAGCGTCTGCGGCAGGCTGCTGAACAGGTTGCCGCGCGTCCAGCGCCAGGCGGCGAGCAGCCGGGGGCTCGCGCAAGCGAGTGAAAAAGGGGATGACATGGCGCTCTCCTCAGCGTTCTTTGATGGCGACGGCGCGGTTAAAAATATTCATCAGCAGCGAGGTGACGCAGCTGATCGTCAGGTAGACCACCATCATAATGGCGATGACCTCCAGCGCCTGGCCGCTCTGATTCATCAGGGTATTGCCGATGTTGGCCAGCTCCGGGTAGCCGACCACTACGGCGATCGAACTGTTTTTGGACAGGCTGACGAACTGGCTGGTCAGCGGCGGGACAATCACCCGCATCGCCTGCGGAATAATGATATGGCGCATCATTTGCCAGGAGGATAGCGAGAGCGAACGCGCGGCTTCCAACTGGCCCTTCGGGATCGACTGGATGCCGGCGCGGACGATTTCGGCGATAAAGGCGGAGGAGTAGAGCGCGATGCCCAGCAGCAAAGAGGTAAATTCCGGGCTGATGGTGAACCCGCCGCGGAAGTTGAAGCCGTTCAATTCCGGTCGGTTAAGCCGCAGGGGAGCGCCGGAGAGCCACCAGGCCAGCAGCGGCAGACCGACGATCAGGACCAGCGCGATGCGCCCGACCGGCAACGCGCGGCCGTGATGTTCGCGCAGGCGGCGCCCGGCCAGCTTCAGCCCGGCGCTGATGGCCAGCGCCGCCAACAGCGCGATAGCGCACCACAGCCAGCCGCTATGTTGGGCCGGTATGGCGACGGCGAGGCCGCGATTGGTTAAAAAGCCCACCTCGCCGAGTTCGATGGCGGCACGCGGACTGGGCAGATTGCGGATCACCACCGACCAGAAAATCACCTGTAAAATGACCGGGACATTGCGCATCAGCTCGACATAGGCGCCGGCAACGCGGGACAGCAGCCAGTTCTTCGATACTCTGGCGATTCCGACGGAAAACCCCAGCACGGTCGCCAGTATAATGCCCCAAAACGACACATACAGCGTATTGAGCAGGCCGACCAGCAGCGCCCGGGCATAGCTGTCGCGCGCGCTGTAATCAATCAGTTTTTCGCCGATTTCAAATTGAGCGGTATGGTGCAGAAAACCAAAGCCGGTCGCGATATTTTGCGACTGCAAATTACCCACCACGTTGCTATATAGCCAGTAGCTGAATAGAACGATCAGCACGCCGAACGACGCCTGATAAAACCATGCTCGACACGATTTATTACTCATGAGGGCGAAGATATTTTTAGCGGCAAAAAACTTTTCCGCGGATAAGGGAAAAGTTTTTGGGCTGATTATCTTTTCTGGAGGTTTAATCATCAGTGTTTCTTTTATTTCAGGCAAAAACCTGTCGAGTATGCTTATCCCGGCGTAAATAGCGACGACATTACGCCGGGATAAGCGGGTTTAGCGAATCGGCAAACCGTACAGCAGGCCGCCGTTAGTCCAGAGGTTGTTCAGGTCGCGATCCAGCGGCGCGGGCGTCTGCGGACCGAAATGACGGTTGTAGATGTCGGCGTAATTACCGACCTGCTTCACGATGTTGTATGCCCACTTGTTATCCAGCCCCAGCTTTTGACCGTAGTCGCCGGTTACGCCGAGCAGCGCCTGCACATCGGGATCGCCGTCGCCCAGCTTGCTGTCCACGTTCTGCTGGCTAATGCCCATCTCTTCGGCGTTGAATGTGGCGTAGACCACCCATTTGACGATGTCGTACCAGCGATCGTCCCCTTGACGCACGGCCATCGCCAGCGGCTCTTTCGAGTAGATGCCCGGCAGGATGATGTGGTCGGCGGCGTTTTCCGCATCGTGAATGCGCACGCCCGGCAGCGCGACCTTGTCGCGGGCGATGACATCGCAGCGGCCGGACAGATAGGCGGCGACGTACTCTTTGTTATTTTCGATCACCACGGGGGTGTAACGCAGCTTGCGCGCGGCGAAAATCTGCGCCACGTTATGTTCGGTGCTGCTGCCCGGCGTGATGCAGACCGTCGCGCCGTCCAGATCCTCGATGGCCTTTACGCCGGAATCCGCCCGCACCATAAAACCGGTGCCGGTATAGAACGTCGGCGGCGCGAAATTCAGCCCCAGCGAGGTATCGCGGGATAACGACGCCGTGATATTGCGCGACAGGACATCGACTTCCCCGGACTGAATCGCCGGGAAGCGCTGTGCGGTGGAGAGCGCGGAAAAACGGACTTTGCCGGCGTCGCCGAAAATCGCCGCCGCCAGCGCGCGGCAGTAATCGACGTCCAATCCGGACCACTGCCCTTTGCTGTCTATCGCCGAAAAGCCATGACGTGCGGGATGAACGCCGCAAATCAGCTCCCCTCTGGCCTTAATCTTCTCCAGCGTTTCACCGTTGCCGGGCGCGGCGGTTTCCGCACGGGCGGGCGGCAGAGTATTCCCCAGCGTCAGCAGCATAACCGCCGTGCAAACAAATAATTTCTTCAACATGGAAATCCTTATAGCGAGTGTGTTTTTTATTAACTTGCTGTAATTATTGGTAATTTATTTTATTGTGTTCTTTTGTATACCAATATTCTCAGCGCGCAGATGAAATGGCAAATAGCAAATTTCACTATGTAAAGACAAATATTGGATATAGAAATAAGCGGAGCCGGTGCGCGCGTCTTTGTCGTTCCCGCACGGGCGGGAATCTCCTTCAGACAACGCGCCGCCGCCGGAAATGTTTTCCGTAAAGGCGGGGATTTCATGCGGGTATGACGGACGCCGAGTGGCGCGCGATCCTCAACGCCATCCTCCTGCGCTTACAGGTATCCCTTGATACCCTGCCAGATTAACTGCGCGCTGAGGATCGCCATCGTCAGGCGAAACGCGGTGCGAAACAGTTTTTCCGGCAGGTTATCCAGCAGCCGGGTTCCCAGCCAGGTGCCCAGTACGCCGCTGGCGATCATCGCGGCCAGCATCGGCAGCCAGTCGGCGTAGGCAAAGCCCATCAGGCCGAAGGCGAGGATCTTCAGGCCGTGCTGCAGCACCATACAGGCGGCATGGGTGGCGATCAGCGGCTGTTTGGTCAGCCCCTGCGAACTGATAAGCCCGGCGACCAGCGGCCCGGTCGCCCCGACGATCATCGTGCCGATGCTGGTCACCGCTCCGCCGAGAATAAAGTACAGCCGATTGACCTTTTTGGGCGGCGCGCGCTTATGAAACACCGACCATAAAATAAACAGCGCCAGCGCGATCTTGGCGATGCCGTCCGGTATTCTGGCCGCCACCGGCGAGCCGAGCGCCACGCCCGCCGCGCTGCCGATGAAAAACCAAAGCACCAGCGGCCATGCGACGTACAGCCGTTGGATCAGCGTACGGCTCAGGTTTGAGCCGAGCTGTACGATGCCGTGCACCGGCAGCAGGCTGCCGATCGGCATGCCCAATCCCATGATGGCCAACAGCGTCACGCCGCCGCCCAGCCCCAGCGCGGCGGTCAGGGCGGAGGTGAGAAAACTGCAAAACACCAGGATGCCGGCAAACAGCGGCGAGATTTCCGGCGGGATCAGAGTGAGCATAGTAAACCATCTCATAATAACGTGATGAACGGCGCCGCCGCTTCCTTAAGCGGCGCGGCAGCGCCGGAGAGGCGACGCCGCAATCACCGGCCGGGGCCGGTAGCCGGCATTAGCGGAAATCATCCTGCAGCAGACGCCGATACAGCGCTTGAGCCGCCTCAAGCGGCATGGCCCGGCCGGCGCAATCGAGGAATTTCCGTTTAATCAGGTCGTCCGGCAACGGGATATCCGCGCTTGAGCCCATCGCTCCCGCCACATGGCGCTCAAAACGCCGTCCGTCCTGAGCGATCAGCGCGACCTGCGCGCTATGGGTCGTTTCCTCATCGTGGCGACGCAGCTCCACTTTCTCCATCAGGGCATTGGTGAGCGGATCGTTGAATGCGGCGTCGTCGATAAAGTCATCCAGCGTTAACCGGCCTTTCACCCAGGCGCGGGCTATACAGTAATGCAGGCTGAATTTCCCGGCCAGCGGAGTTTCCGGCCTCGGTATGTTGATGTGCGGGAAACGGATCGGGTGAACGGCGATCTGAATATGCGCGATCTGTTCGGCCGGCAGCGCAGTCTGCTCACGCAGGGCCAGCAGCCCGTCCAGCGGCGATAAGATCGCATAGCAGCAGGGGAAATACTTAAAGCTGTTGCCCTTGACCCGATCGAGGATATGCGACGGCGCGTCCCAGCTTTCGGTGAGCGGGGCGCTGTCGTAGTTTTCCGGCCCGCGGTTATAGACGTTGAAATAACCGTGGTGATGCTCAAAGGCGGTCGAGCCGGCGCTGTATCCCTGGCGGGCCAGCAAGAGCGCCATTACCGCATTGCGGTTGGCGTGTCCGACCGCCAGCGATTTGGTCTGGCTGCCGAAGTTGGACTTGATGCCGGAGGCCAACGACGCGCTAATCGACAGCGCGGTAGCCGTTTGTTCTTCATTAAGGCCGAGCAAGACGGCGCCGGCGGCGACGGCGGCGAAGATGCCGACCGAGGTGGTCGGATGCCAGCCGTGGCGGTATTGAAACGGGCTGACCGTTTTCCCCATCCGCGCCGCGGTTTCGTAACCGGCCAGGTAGGCGCGCAGTATCTCCCATCCGTCGGATTGCCGTTCATCGGCCAGCGCCAGCAGCGCCGGCAGAACCGCGACCGAAATGTGCCCGTGCAGCCAGGAGTTGGAATCGTCGAAATCCAGCAGGTGCGCGGAGGTGCCGTTCAGCAACGCGGCATCCAGCGCGTTGAGCCGCAAATCCGTGCCGAATATCCGGCTTTTCCCCGGCGCCGCCGAAGGGACGATAACCGCCCGCAGTTTTTCCGCGCCATCCTGTACGCCGCCCGCCAGCGTGACGCCCAGCGTATCAATAATGGCGGTTCTTGCGTGCGCCAGGGCGTCGGCGGAAAAAGTCTGGCGGGAAAACGCCAACAGGTTACGGGCAAACTGGCGGGCAATGGTCATGAAGTGGGGATCCTGTCAAATGTTGCAATCGGGTCCGGCCGTCAGAGAGGGCCGGACCCGATGGTTAAGTGGGTTGGCGTTAGGCGCGTCCGGCTAAAATTTCGCTGATGGCGGACAGCGAGCCCGGCCGTTCAAAATTGACCGCGGCCTGATACAGCCTATCGCTATCGGCGGCGCCCAATAGCGGTACGGTCAGCGTAGCGAACTTGGCGCGCAGCTCTTCGTCGGTGAGCGGATTTTCCGCATGACCGCGATAAACCTGGGTTTCGCCGTGCAGGCGCTCCCCGTCTTCCAGCCAGATATCGATAAAGGCGGAGCTGGCGGACTGGCCGTCGACCGCTTCCACTTCCAGCAGCGGCAGCAGCTGGCGCGGGCGCGGATCGTCGACGGTTTGCTGGGTAAAGTCGGTATCGGCCAATTGATAGCCGCTCAGCGCGAGGGTAATGCAGTGCGGAATGCTGAATTTACTTTCCAGCGGCGTTCGCGGATTGGCGATGCCGGCGTTCACCACGCCCATCGGATGCACTTTGGCGTGAATGCGTTTGATTTTGCGGCCGTTAAGCTGTGGATAGAGGCCGCGCGCCGTTTCTATCGACGCATGCGTTCCGCGGCAGCTGGCGTAGAGTTTGTAGCCGTTGGTCAGCAGTTCCCAGCTCTGGCCGAAATCCAGCGGGGGCACTTCCGCGCTGCCGTCCTGAATGAATATTTTCACCCAGCCGTCGGTTTCATAGAAATGGTGCGCGGCGACAAAACCGTCGGCGGCGAGTTCGGCGGCCATAATGCCGTCCATCGCCGCTTTACCGGCATGAAACGGTTTGCCATGCGTGCCGGAGGATTTCTGCAGCCCGCCCATCATGGTGGCGGCCGCGCCCAGCGCATTGGCGATCTGCTGCGGATTCAAACGCAGGATTGACGCGGCGGCGGCGGCGGCGCCCGCCCGCCCGACGATCGACGTCGGGTGGAAGCCCCTCCGTTGCAGATTGCGGCCCACGCCGGGCACCCAGCCGCCGCCCAGCTTGGCCATGACTTCAAAGCCGGTAATGAAGGCGATAAGCGCAGCCCGTTCGCTGGCGTGATGCGCCTGCGCCATGGCCAACGCGGCGGACCAGCAGGGGCCGCTCGGGTGCCCGGCGCCGGCCGGATGGGTGTCGTCGTAGTCGGCGGCGTGCGACATGGTGGCGTTGACCAGCGCCGCCAGCGCCGGCGCGCTTCTGCCGCCGAGAAAGATTTGCGCCTCCCCCTGCGAGTTCCAGCGCTCGGCGACCTGACGCACCGCCCGTACGGCATCATCGTTAACGGCCCCCAGCGCCACGCCCAGATAATCCACCAACGCGCGTTTGGCTTCATGCAGGACGGCGTCGGGAATCGGCAGCCGGGGCGCCTGACTGATAAACTGATTAAGCTGTTCTCCGCGCGTGAGCGCAAGGGTCGTGGTCATCGAAATGACTCCTTAGGCAAGCGAAAAACCGTGCTGCTGAAAAGCGCGGATGGCGGATCGCACAGGGTTTTCATTTTTTTTGCATTCAATTGTATACCGTATGATAAAAGAGAATAACAACAGAGCCCGCCGACGCAAAGATGCTTTTTAGCTAAGCAAAGAACAAAATAAGCAATACGGGATATTGCCAATGGCGTAACCTCGGGCAAACTTGAAATGTTTTCAACTCGTTGCCGCCTGCCGTTCCGGCGAACGGATCGCGCGGGGATATAATGAGAGCTTTCGGCCCACCCGCCGTACGCCTGTTTAAATGACTCAATCACAAACTGACGGATTATGAATCTAAAACTGACTGACCGAGAAGCGGCCTTATCGCCTTTTGATACCCTGATAGCCGCGATTGAAAACGGCGAGCTATTGCCGGGAGAACGTTTACAGGAGGCCCGGCTGGCGAAGCAGTTCGGTTTGAGCCGTACGCCGATTCGTGAAGCCTTGCACCGTCTGGAAACGCTGGGGCTGGTTGAACCCGGCCCGCAGCGCGGACTGATGATCGCCCAGCTGAGCTATGAGCGGCTGCGCCAGCTATTTGCGGTGCGCGAGGGGCTGGAGCGGCTGGCTATCGAACTTGCCGTCACCTCGGCGTCCGAAGAGGAGATCGGCCTGTTGCAGGATATGGTCGACGCCGAACGGAAAATCAGCGACAGTAAACGGCTGCATGATCATAACCGGTTGTTTCATCGTCAGATTTATCGTTCAACCCATAATCCTTACCTGAATGAAATGCTGGATAACCTGCGTATTCACCTGTCGCTGTTGCGCGGCACCACCTATGAGCTGCCGGAACGGACCGAGGAAGCGAAAAAAGAGCACCAGCTGATCGTCGATGCGCTGGCGCGGCGCGATCGCGAAGCGGCGCAGGAGATCGCCTGCCAGCATATCAGAAATGGCTACCGCGCCCGTTTGAGCATTTTGAGCCAGCGGGACTTTTAAACCGTTGGCATCCGGCGACAACGGCGAAGCGCACTGTCTCCAAACGGAGACGTGTAATTAATTGATAGATATAAATAAATTATTTACTGGCTTAATTTGTCTCTGAATGGAGACGATGCGCTTGTCTCCCGCCCGGTTTTTCCGTTGATGCGCCGAACGGCGAGTGAAAACATAATTGTTTTATTTATCAGTAGATAAGGTGTTTTTGCCGCGCCGTCGTTGAAAATATGGCGCGGGAAATGCATAATTCCCGCCGTAGATGCTCATTCCACCTTCTATGCTTGCTTCGGCTTCATAATCCTGGGAATGACGCAGAGCCAATTTGCGGTGCCTATCGTCCAATTC
Source organism: Brenneria populi (assembly GCF_036016195.1). Taxonomy (NCBI): domain Bacteria; kingdom Pseudomonadati; phylum Pseudomonadota; class Gammaproteobacteria; order Enterobacterales; family Pectobacteriaceae; genus Brenneria; species Brenneria populi. The sequence continues at coordinate 16,833 of NZ_JAYWTM010000014.1, forward strand.
CAGATGAAGATGCGATATCTCCATCGGACTTTTCGGACATAACGTTGAGTGAGGCACCATACTGTTGTCTTACAGACCTGATTTTTTTAACGCTTACCGCTATCGGTAAGCGTTTTTTTTTTGCGTCTGTGATCCGTTATCCCTGGCGCTTTGCCGGCGCGGGCCTAAGCCGGCTGGCCTTGCTCTCCTTTTGCCGCGTCCGCTGCTTGTTCAGGCCATTGCCCGCAACCATGCCAGTAAGTCCGCCTGCGGGCCATCGGTCGGCAGGGGCTGGGGCGACAGCAGGCAGTAGCGCGAACCGTCCGCGATAAAGCCGAGCGGCGCGACCAGCACGCCGCTGTCGAGATCGTCGCGCACCAGATGCCACGGACCAATCGCCACGCCCAGGCCGGCCACGGCCGCCTGCAAGCTGAAATAGAAATGTTCGAAAGTCTGTCCCCGCGCTTCGGGCATGGCGTGTCCGGTGGCGGCGGCCCATTCCTGCCACGCGCCCGGTCGCGTGCGCGAATGCAGGCGCGGAGCGCCGGCGCGCAACGCGGCCGTAGCGTTCTCCATGGAGAACCAGGCCGCCACCTTGTCGGGGCGGCAGACCGGGCCGACCCGCTCCGCGAACAGAGGGGCGGCGTGGTAGCTGTCCGGCCACGGGAAGTCGTCACGACGGATAGCCAGGTCGATGCCGCCGCTGAAGGAGAAAGGCCCGCCGCCGGCCACCAAATGCACGTCGATCCCCGGGTGGCGAGCCTGGAAATCCGGCCAGCGCGGGATCAGCCAGCGCATCAGCAAAGTCGGCTCGCACGACAGCACCCAGCGCCGCGCCTGGCGGGCGTTGGCGCGTAGCTCGCCGACGGCTCGCCGCATCAGGTCGAATCCATCGCCGACGCCCTGCGCCAGCCTGCGGCCGGCGTCGGTCAGGAACACGCGTCGGCTGCGGCGTTCGAATAGCGCCACGCCCAGTTGGTCTTCGAGCAGACGTACGGCGCGACTGACCGCGCCGTGGGTGAGGTGCAGTTCGTCGGCGGCCCGGCTGAAGTTCTCCAATCGAGCGGCCGCTTCGAAGCAACGCAACGCCAGCAGGGACGGCAGACGCGCATCGGAAGATGGTGAGTTCAGCTCACTATTATTGTCAGAAAACATCGTTATTCCTGCACGTTAATTGCAAATAGCATTGGCTTTATTTCGCTGGTTTCTCACAGGATACTCTATGACTGAATTGATAGCTGTAATCACAATCACCTTACTGGCCGTTATCAGCCCCGGACCGGATTTCGCGATGGTGACGCGCAACAGCCTGATGCTGTCGCGGCGCGCGGGCGTACTGACGGCCCTGGGCATCGGCCTGGGCGTGCTGGTGCATATCTCCTATACGCTGGTCGGCGTGGGCCTGCTGATTCAGCAGTCGATTTGGCTGTTCGACGCCATCAGGCTGGCCGGCGCCGCCTATCTGGTTTATCTCGGCGTGAAGATGCTGCGCGCGAAGCCCGGCGGCGCGCCGACCGTGGGGCGCATCGCGTCACTGTCGGATGGCTCAGCGCTGCGCGTCGGCTTCCTGACCAACGTGCTGAACCCCAAGACCACGGTGTTTATCGTTAGCCTGTTTATGCAGGCGGTGCGGCCCGATACGTCGCTGGCGGTACAGATCGGCTACGGCGCTTTCATCTCCGCGGCGCATATGGCCTGGTTCAGTCTGGTGGCTATGTGTTTCTCGACCGGGGCCGTGCGCGCTCGGATGCTGGCGGTGCGCCACTGGATTGACCGCGCTTTCGGCGGGCTGCTGATCGGCTTCGGCGTTCTGCTGGCGATGGCACGCGGGGCGCGCTGAGCGTCTCGGCAATCCGCCATGCCGGGGCTTGCGCAGGAGGTAGGGCGGTGTTGCCGTTCCCCGCGCCGTATTCCGTCGTTCTCGCCGTCAAGCGGCTTGCCGACGCCAGGGGCGACGGCGAAAGCGCCTCTGACTTGCGTCTTCAGGCGGCCGGCGCGGCGCGGAAGAAAACCCGTGAGACCGCTCCGCCGTCGCCGGCCGCCATCTGTCGATCAGCCCTCTTGTTTCGGCGATTCCGCAGGGGAGAGCGTGAGCATCAAGCCTTCCCGCCGCATCCGGGCGGCCTCGTCAGGCAGATGAAGGCGCTCAAGGGCGTCGGCGCGCCAGGCGTAGTCATAGGCATCCGGGCGCTGCTCCAACGCGGCGCGGAAAGCATCGCTGGCCTGCTGCCACTCTCCATGTTTCATCAATAGCTGACCCAGCGTGCTATTCAGCAGCGGCGTCGCGCCCTGCTGTTTGATCAGCTGGCGCAGCATTTTTTCCAGCCGATCGGCGTCGCCGGACTTCAAACGCGGCAGCAGCAAAATCAAACGCTCGTCATATTGGCGTTTGAGGCCGTCCAGAATGATTTTCTGGGCGGCATCGTGATCGTCGCACTCAATAAGATGCTCGGCTATCGCCACCTGTAAAGGCACTTCGTGACGCACTTTACGGCCCTGATTGGTCCACCACTGTTTCAACCCTTCGCTGCCGCCATCGGCCATCGCCTGATTCATCAGGCCGAGATAAGCCTGCTGCTCTAGCGCCTGCAGCTGCGCGTCATCGTGCAGGTTGGTTTTACGCATGGCGGGGATAATGTCCAGCAGGGCGCTGTAGGCGTGGGTGCGCAGGAAAGCCTGCTCCGCAAGACGCAGAACTTCCGGGTGGCGCGGCGCGCTTTCTAACAGGCGATCCACGCCATGGCGGGCGGCATGATCTTCATGACGAGCCAGTTGGATGCGTACCCGGGTAATATCGACCGGCAGCTGATCGGTATCGGCGATCTCCGCGGCGCGTTCCAGATACTGCTTGGTGCGGAAATCGTCGCCGCGCTGCTGCGCCGCTTCCGCCGCCATCAGGTAGTTAACCACCGGCTGTTCGGCATGGTCCGCATTGCTGGCCATCAGTTTTTCCACCTGCAGATAATCGCCCTCCGCCAGTTTGAGCAGCGCGGCCTTGGTCTGTTTTCTGGCCCGGGTGCGTTTGCGGCCCAGGAACCAGCCGCGGGTGCGGGCGCCGGTATGGAAAATACGGCGTATGACCCACTCGACGGCCAGCAGCGCCAGAAACAGCAACACCAGCATGATGACCAGACCGGTGACGCTGGTTTCAATATTGTAATTGTCCGTTTGAATCAGTACGTATCCCTGATGGCCGGCGACCATCGGGCCGATAATCACTCCTGCGATCAGGATGAGAAACAGCAGTAAAATTTTCAGCATGTTCAGCCCTCCCGCGGCGTCGCCGGCGTTTGCGCCAGCAGGTTGCGTACGCGCGTCTGCATCAGTTTTTCCAGTAGCGGTTGGCTTTGCAGCGTGGCCGGCACGTCCATTGATACGGACTGCTGGCTTAATTCATCCAGCCTTTCCAGAAAGGCCTGGGTATTGGCGTCGCTGGTGTCAAAGTAGGCTCTGATCCAGGTGGCGGCGGTTTCCAAAGACTGCTTGTAAGTTTCGTTCTGATGGCGCGGGATGGCCTGCGCCGCCACCAGCAGGCGGGAGCGGATATTCTCGCGCAGATAGACGTCCTGGTTCGGCGCCAGCAGCGGTTCCGCGGCGCTATCGCGGCGGCGAATGGTGATGAACTCCGCGATGAAGTTATGCCAGCTCTTGCTGAGATTTTGCCGCCATTCGCTGAGAGAGGCCGAAAGCTCGCCGCTGTTCTCATCCATTGGGGTTTCATCGCTGTTGTTGTCGGCAAGACGCAGGTTATCCACCTGATCCGTCAGTTGGTTCACTTTAAGGATAATGCCGTCGAAGTCGATCTGGCCGACGCCCGCCAGCGCGCTGATATCATTGGTGAGGGCGCGCCGCACTTCAATTACGCTCGGGTCGTTCATTTCCGCCAGGCTGGCATCCGCGCTTTTCAGCAGCGCGCCCGCGGTGGTGACGTCTTTATCGCTCCATAGTTTGCGGCCGGCCATTTTCACCAGGAAATCCGCCTGCGATAGCAGCCAGGTATTGGTGTCGTGCTCGGTCAACGACGCCAGTTTCCTGCTGATTTCATCCGACTGGAGGGTCAGTGCGTTAAGGCGTTGCTCGGCGGCGTTCAGAGATTTGTTATGCGACTGCTGCGCCTCTTGCCACTGCTGTTGCCCCTGTTCGTACTGCCGTTGCAGCGCGCTCAACCGAGACTCCAGACTCAGGATCGCGGCGTCGTCCCGCTGTTCTTGCTGATGCGTGTAGTAATAAAGCCCGCCGCTGAGCGCCAGCGCGATAATAATAGCTGCCGCCCCCAGTAATACGCCGCCGCGTCCGGACGGTTGCGCTTTGGGCTCCTGCTGCTGATGCGCGGGCTCAACACGTTCTGCAACCTCTTCGGATGGGGTTGTGGGGGTATTGTGTTCCGTCATAATGGTACATCCCATGATCAGGTTTATTGTAGTGCGCGCATGAGCGCATCGTTATCGGCATTATCGGCTATTCGAATATGACGCCAGCCGAGTTGGCGGGCCTGGTCGGCCAGTCGTTCGCTAACCACGACCAGCTGGCAGCCCAGTAACCAGGAAGCCCGATAGTAATCAGGCACTAAAGTATAGATCCGTTGTAACATTTCTCCGCTGGTTATCGCCAGCGTATCGACGCCGGCCTGCTGCCAGCGGCGGCTCTGCTCCAGCCCATCATAGTAAACGGGGCGGCGTTGGTAGCATTCGCAGTAACTCACCTTAGCTCCGCGTTCCCTGAGCGTATCGCCCAGCAGTTCCCGACCGCCGTTACCCCGCAATAATAGTGCGTGTTTACCATTAACATACTGTAATTCTGGTAATTGTAGTAAATTTTCGCTGCTTTCCCGCTCAGGCGGGTAGGCGACATGCCGCGCGCTGACCCGATGCAATGCCAGGGCGGTGGCGCGGCCGACGGCGTAATAGCTGGGATTTTGCGGCCAGCCGGCGCCGCCGCGGGTTAACTGCGGGTCGGCATAATCTACGGCGTGCCGGGAAAGCGCGAAGAGCAGGTCGCCGGGGCGCAAGGCCGCCAGCATGGCGGGGAGCCGCGCCAGTTCGCCGCCCGGTGAGAATTCAATCAGCGGGCTGTGGTAGGCGCTGTAGCCAAGTTTTCTTAATCGGGTCACCAGTTGTTCACCAGCCGGCGACGGACGGGTAACCAGAATCGTCATGGCGAGGGCATTTCCTGATAAACCGCCTGGAGAATTTCTTTGGCGCCTTTGGTCAAAAGCTCTTCGGCCAGCGCGACGCCGATCTGCTCCGCCTGCGCGCGTTTTCCCCTGCGCTCGCCGGTAATGATGCGGCGGCCGTCCGGCGAGCCGACCAGCGCGCGCAGCCACAGGGTATCGCCATCCAGTTCGGCGTAGCTGCCGATGGGAACCTGGCACCCGCCTTCAAGACGCAGATTCATCGCCCGCTCGGCGCGTACGCGCGCGGCGGTATCGGCGTGATTCAGCGGAGAGAGCCAGCGGCGGATCCGCTCATCGTCCAGCCGGCACTCGATGCCGATCGCACCTTGTCCGACCGCCGGCAGCGAGACTTCCGGGCTGAGCGTGTCGCGGATGCGCTCTTCCATCCGCAGGCGTTTTAACCCTGCCGCCGCCAGAATAATCGCGTCATATTCGCCGCTATCCAGTTTCGCCAGCCGGGTGCCCACGTTGCCGCGTAGATCGCGGATAACCAGGTCGGGGCGTCGGGCGCGCAGCTGACACTGGCGACGCAGGCTCGAGGTGCCGACGCGGCTGCCCGCCGGCAGCCGATCCAGACTGGCGTAATGATTGGAGACAAAGGCATCGCGCGGATCGTCGCGCTGGCAAATGGTCTCCAGACCGAGGCCTTCGGGAAATTCAGCGGGAACGTCTTTCATCGAATGTACGGCGATATCGGCGCGGCCTTCAAGCAGCGCCAATTCCAACTCTTTGACAAATAGCCCTTTGCCGCCGACCTTGGCCAATGGGGTATCCAGAATAATATCGCCGCGAGTCGTCATCGGTACCAGTTCCACCTGAAGTTCGGGATGGAAGTCGTTCAGCAATTGCTGAACATATTGTGCTTGCCACAGAGCCAGCGGGCTCTGCCGGGTAGCAATTCTAATAATATTGTCTAACATGCTTGATACCGTTTTTATCATTTTCTTCGGTCATCGTATCATTGATGGTGCGCCAGTGTCAGGTGACAGGCGCCTGCGCCTGCTCTCGAAACTGGGAGAAAAGGGCGGGGTGAAGCGGCATGCGGCGGGCCGGACTTATCAGGCGATTACTAAATCCGTAATGAAAGCAAGGAGGATAAGTCTAACTTTCTTTACTTTCTTTACGCTTAATCAGCAAGGTGTTAAATTGATCACGTTTCCAGCAATATCTTGCCCAACATTCTTCTAAAAATTCACGCGGGCAAGCCGGGAATACGGTTTTTTTTCTAAGCACTGGGATAATCAGGCGAAACGTCTTGTACTTCTATATCGAGACTTTGAAGCAAAGACTGGATGCGATCAACCAACTGCGCGTTGATCGGGCTCTGGCAGCAATGAAACCCGCTTTTCAGCAGGTCTACAGTCTTGTGCCGATTTTATTACATTGCCATCACCCATTAATGCCCGGCTATGTCGAGGGTAAGGTTCCTCACGGCATTTGTTTCCACACTCCCGATGAAAAGCAGCAGCGCTACCTGGATAAAATCGAACTGAGATGGGGACCGTTCGCCGATTCCGCAGATGAAGGCGAGCTGCCGATTACCGGCGTCTATTCCATGGGCAGCACGTCGTCCATCGGACAGAGCTGCAGTTCCGATCTGGATATCTGGGTTTGCCATCAATCCTGGCTGGATAACGAAGAGCGCCAGCGGCTACAGAAGAAATGCACCCTGCTGGAAGAGTGGGCCGCCGCGCAGGGCATGGACGTCAGCTTTTTCCTGATGGATGAGAACCGTTTCCGTCATAATGAGAGCGGCAGTCTGGGCGGCGAGGATTGCGGCTCCACCCAGCACATTCTTCTACTGGATGAGTTCTACCGTACGGCCGTGCGCATGGCGGGCAAGCGTATTCTGTGGAATATGGTGCCGGTGGAAGAAGAAGCGCATTACGATGAATACGTTTTGTCGCTGTATGCGCAAGGCGCTCTGGCGCCGAACGAGTGGCTGGATCTCGGCGGGCTGAGCACGCTGTCCGCGGAGGAGTATTTCGGCGCCAGCCTGTGGCAGCTCTATAAAAGCATCGATTCCCCCTACAAGGCGGTGCTGAAAACGCTGCTGCTGGAAGCCTACTCCTGGGAGTATCCCGATACGCGCCTGCTGTCCATGGATATCAAAAATCGTCTGCATAAAGGCGAGATCGTCTCTTTCGGCCTGGATCCCTATTGCATGATGTTGGAGCGGGTGACGAATTATCTGACGCAGATAAACGATCCGACCCGTCTCGATCTGGTACGCCGATGTTTCTATTTAAAAGTGTGTGAAAAGCTCTCCGGCGAGCACGCCTGCGTCGGCTGGCGGCGCCAGATCCTGCAGCAGCTGGTGCAGGCGTGGGGCTGGAGCGCCGAGCATCTGGCGATGTTGGATAATCGCGCCAACTGGAAGATCGAACGGGTACGCGAAGCGCATAACGAGCTGCTGGATGCGATGATGCAGGCCTATCGCAACCTGATCCGCTTCGCCCGCCGCAATAATCTGAGCGTCAGCGCCAGTCCGCAGGATATCGGCGTCTTGACCCGCAAGCTGTACGCCGCGTTTGAAGCGCTGCCCGGCAAGGTGACGCTGCTCAATCCGCAGATTTCGCCCGATTTGTCGGAACCGAATTTAACCTTTATCTATGTGCCGCTCGGGCGGGCCAACCGCTCCGGCTGGTATCTCTATAACCAGGCGCCGTCGATGGATGCCATTATCAGCCATCAGCCGCTGGAATATAACCGCTATCTGAACAAGCTGGTGGCCTGGGCTTACTTCAACGGCTTGCTGACGCCGAAAACGCGTTTGCACATTAAGGGCAGCGAACTCTGTGATATCACCCGTCTGCAGGCGCTGGTCTCCGATGTATCGAGCCATTTTCCATTGCGCCTGCCCGCGCCGACGCCGAAAGCGCTGTATAGCCCGTGCGAGATCCGCCATTTAGCCATTATCGTCAATCTGGAGCACGATCCCACCGCCGTTTTCCGCAATCAGGTGGTGCATTTTGATTTCCGGCAGATGGATGTGTTCAGCTTCGGGCAACAGCAGCAGTGCCTGGTCGGCAGTATCGACCTGCTGTACCGCAATTCGTGGAATGAAGTGCGCACCCTGCATTTCAGCGGCGAACAGGCGGTGCTGGAAGCGTTGAAAACCATTCTGGGCAAGATGCATCAGGATGCGGCGCTGCCGGAGTCGCTGGAGGTGTTCTGCTACAGCCAGCATTTGCGCGGGCTGATCCGCACCCGCGTGCAGCAGCTGGTCTCCGAGTGCATTGAGCTGCGTTTGACCAGCACGCGTCAGGAGCCGGGCCGGTTTAAAGCGGTGAAGGTGTCCGGGCAGACCTGGGGACTGTTCTTTGAGCGGCTGAGCGTCTCGGTGCAAAAGCTGGAAAACGCCGTCGAATTCTATGGCGCGATCTCCAACAATAAACTGCAAGGGCTGCCGGTGCATATTGAATCCAGCCACGCGCATCTCCCCCCGGTGATCGACGGCGTCGCCAGCGAAGGCATCATTCAGTTCTTTTTCGAAGATTTGAATGAAAATCAAGGCTTTAATATTTACATCCTGGATGAGTCCAACCGGGTTGAGGTGTATCATCACTGCGAAGGCAGCAAAGAGGAGCTGGTGCGCGACGTAAGCCGTTTCTATTCGTCTTCTCACGATCGCTTCACCTACGGATCCAGCTTTATCAACTTCAATCTGCCGCAGTTTTATCAGATTGTGCAACTGGACGGCCGCGCCCAGGTGATTCCGTTTCGCAGCAGCGTGCTTTCCCATCTTTGCATCACCCCGACGATTGACGACGCCGCCAAAGGCATGCAGCAGCGGCTGCAAATACTTTAATCCGCGTGAAACGCTGAATGCCTCGTCCCGGGCAGGAAATCTCAATGTTTTAAATCCAGGGCATGACCTTAACGCCTTATTTTTTCGACGCCTTCAGAAAGGGATTGACTATTGAACACGCAGCAACGCAGCAACCTGATATTACTGGCGCTGGGGCAGGGGCTGACCGGCAGCATCATCTCTCTGATGACGTTATCTTCCACCATGGTCGGCATTCTGATGGCGCCGATTGCGCTGCTGGCTACGCTGCCGATTACCGCCACCGTTTGCGGCGCCACGCTGATGAGCTATTCTGTCTCTTCGCTGATGGCGCGATACGGCAGAAAAAAAACCTTTATCATCGGTACGATAATGGGCGCCGCCGGCGCGCTGCTGGCGGCGCTGGCCATTACGCTGGGGCATTTCCCCCTGTTTGTGTTTGCAACCTTTGTGCTGGGCATGTCCTGCGCCTTTAACCAATATTACCGTTTCGCCGCGGCCGAAGTTTTCAGCGATAACCGCCAGAAGAACAGCGCCATCTCCTGGGTGATCAGCGGCGGGATCCTAGGGGGATTTCTCGGTCCTTTCGCGGCCAGTCAGTCGGCCGATCTCTGGTCTGCGTTTCCATTTCTCGGCAGTTTTCTGGCGGCGGCGCTGATCTGTATCGTCACGGCGCTGCTGCTGCTGGGATTGAAGCTGCCGGACGCCGTCGCGGCGGCCGGCGGCGAAACAGGGGACGACGCGCCGCTGCCGTCCATTTTGCGCAGCCGGGCGTTTATTCTCGGTACGGCCAGCTGCAGCGCCGGTTTCGTCGTGATGACGCTGCTGATGAACTCCGCCCCCTTGGCGATGCATCAGCACCATTTCTCCGTCAGCCATAGCGCCACGGTGCTGCAATGGCACTTTGTCGCCATGTATGCGCCTGCGTTACTGCTGGCCTTTCTGGCCAAAAGATTAAGCGCCAACGCCGTGGTGGCGACGGGGATTATCTGTAACCTCGCCGGCATCCTGGTGGCGATGAGCGGTTTGACTTTCTGGCATTTTCTCTCTTCGCTGACCCTGTTCGGCGTCGGCTGGGCCTTTATGTTCAACGGCGGCACCTTTATGTTGAACGCATTTTCTCATTCAGCGCATAAGGCCAGGCTGCAGGGCATTAACTCCCTGGTTATCAGTGTGCCGAACGCGCTGGCGTCGCTTTCGGCGGGCAGCATGATGGCATTCGCCAGCGGCTGGCCGCTGGTGAATATGCTGAGCGTGGCGATTTTACTGGCGATGATGGCGCTGCTGATATGGGTCAGGGGTCAGAGGCGGATAGCGCCGCGCCGCAGGCCGGGTTAGCTGAAGCGCACCGCTTCCCCGGCCTGCGTGGTGCAGGCTGCGGACAGCAGCGACGCGAAATCCTCTCCGCTGCGATCGCACACCCAGCGGTTATCCTGATAGTTGAAATGATAACCGCCGCTTTTGGTCGCCAGCCAGATCTGGTGCAGCGGCTCCTGGCGGTTAATAACGATTTTACTCTCGTTTTCAAAGGTCAGCGTCATCACGCCGCCGTTGGTTTCGTAATCGATATCGCCGTCGCCGTCGAATTGGTCCAGCGTCTCTTCCAGCCGCAGCATCAGTTCGTCGGCCAATTGATGAAACTCGCTATCGTTCATTTTCAATTCCTATTGATTTTCATGATCCACCTGCGATTATAGAGAGCATGCATGCATGAATTACAGGTCTTAATGTTATGAAAAAGATATTGCGCCGGTTTTTTCTGGCGTTATCGCTGTTGACGCTGTTCGGCTGCGGCCTCAAAGGTCCGCTCTATTTCCCTTCCGAGGGTAAATCGGCCGCGCCCGCCGCTCAGCAGCAGAATGCGGATCGCACGCAGCAAGAGTCGTCCGCGCGGCCGTAACCGGCGGCGGTGTCCGATAGATATTATTATGTTTATAACAGGTCACGATAGCGTTTTACCGCGTCCGGTTAAGCCAGCGGAGTCAGGATAATGCAGTTCGCTAAAATGCACGGGTTGGGCAACGATTTCATGGTCGTCGACGCCGTCACGCAGAATGTTTACTTTTCACCCGAACTGATCCGCCGTTTGTCGGATCGGCACTGTGGCGTGGGATTTGATCAGCTTCTGGTCGTTGAGCCGCCGTACGATCCCGAGTTGGATTTTCATTACCGTATTTTCAACGCCGACGGCAGCGAAGTGGCGCAGTGCGGAAACGGCGCGCGCTGTTTCGCCCGTTTCGTTCGCCTGAAAGGGCTGACCAGCAAGCGCGATATTGCGGTCAGCACCCAGACGGGCAGAATGATCCTCAGCGTCACGGATGACGATCTGGTGCGGGTGAATATGGGGGAGCCCAATTTCGATCCGCAGCAGATCCCTTTCCGCGCCGTCAAAGCGGAAAAAACCTATATTATGCGCGTGGAAGAGCACACCGTACTGTGCGGCGCAGTCTCCATGGGCAACCCCCACTGCGTACTGCAGGTGGAGGATGTGGCGACCGCCAATGTCGAGGTGCTGGGGCCGTTGCTGGAAAGCCACGAACGTTTTCCTGAACGCGCCAATATAGGTTTTATGCAAGTCATCGACCGCAATAACGTCAATCTGCGGGTTTATGAACGCGGCGCCGGCGAGACCCTGGCCTGCGGCAGCGGAGCCTGCGCCGCGGTTGCCGTCGGCATTCAACAGGATCTGCTCGCGTCGCCGGTGAAGGTATCGCTGCCGGGCGGCGACCTGGAGATCCGCTGGGACGGGCCCGGACACCCGTTATTTATGACCGGGCCCGCAACGCATGTTTACGATGGGTTTATTCATTTATGAAGAATGTCGAGGAACAGGCGGAGAGCCAGATCGCACTCAATGACGAGATGGTTGTGCAGTTCCTGCAGCAGAATCCCGATTTTTTTATCCGCAATGCCCGGCAGATCGAGCAGATGCGCATACCGCACCCCGTTAGGGGGACGGTATCGCTGGTGGAGTGGCAACTGGCGCGCCAGCGCCACCATATCACCCAGCTTGAGGAGGAAATTACGCTGCTGATGGAGCAGGCGGGCGTGAACGAATCGCTGTTTAATCGCCTGCTGGGCCTGCAAACCGAGCTGGCGGCGGCGGACAGCCTGACGGATATGCTCGAACGGCTGCAGCGCTGGGCGCGCGGGCTCGGGCTGTCAGGCGCCGCGGTCCGCCTGTTCAGCGATAAATGGCGCATCGGCGCGCCGTCTGATTTCACCCATTTGTCGCTGAATCGGTCGGCGTTTGAGCCGTTGCGTATTCAGCGCCTCGGTCAGGCCAATCACTATCTGGGCGCGCTGAACGGCCCGGAGCTGCTGCTGCTGTTGCCGCAGGCCAAACAGGTCGGGTCGGTGGCGCTTTCCATGCTCGGCGAGCGTCACGATCTGGGGCTGCTTATCTTTACCAGCCGCGATAGCCACCACTATCAGGATGGCATGGGAACCGTACTGTTGCAGCAGATGGCGACGATGATTCTCCCCGCCATGCTGGCGCGCTGGATTGAACGGGTATGAGTCAATCCGCGCCCTGCGCATCCGCCGCGCTCCAGCAGCCGGTTGACGACTTCCTGCGTTATCTGAAGGTCGAGCGCCAAATGAGCCCGTTGACGCAAACCGGCTATGCCCGTCAGTTGGCGGCCGTTATCGCTATTGTTTCGTCAGCCGGCGTGAGTAACTGGCCCAGCCTGGACGCGGCCGGCGTACGCGCCGTGGTGTCGCGCAGTAAACGCGACGGGCTGCATGCCTCCAGCCTGGCGCTGCGTTTGTCTGCGTTACGCAGCTTCCTCGATTGGATGGTCGCGCGCGGCGAGCTGGGCGCCAATCCCGCTAAAGGCGTGTCGACGCCGCGGGTCGGCCGCCATCTGCCGAAAAATATGGATGTGGATGAGGTGAACCGCCTGCTGGATATCGAACTCGACGATCCGCTGGCGGTGCGCGACCGCGCCATGCTGGAGGTGATGTACGGCGCGGGCCTGCGTTTGGCCGAACTGGTCGGCATGGATTGCCGGCATGTCGATCTGGATAGCGGCGAGGTCTGGGTGGTGGGAAAGGGCAGCAAAGAGCGCAGGCTGCCGATGGGGAAAACGGCGGTAGCCTGGCTGCAGCGCTGGCTGGCGCTGCGCGAGCTATTCGGGCCGCAGGATGACGCCGTTTTCATTTCCCATCAGGGGCGGCGTATTTCCATGCGCAACGTACAAAAACGCTTTGCCGAGTGGGGCGTCAGGCAGGGCGTCAACAGCCATGTGCATCCGCATAAGCTGCGTCACTCATTCGCCACCCATATGCTGGAGTCCAGCGGCGATTTACGCGCGGTGCAGGAACTGCTCGGCCATGCCAACCTTTCCACGACGCAGATCTATACCCATCTGGACTTTCAACATTTGGCGTCCGTCTACGATGCCGCACACCCACGCGCCAAACGGGGAAAACATTGATGCACTTTTACCGGCCGTTAGGCCCGATTCGCGCCGTCACTTTCGATTTGGACGATACGCTGTACGATAATTCCGAGGTGATACGGCGCACCAAACAGGAGTCGATCCATTTTTTGCAGCGCTATCATCCCGCGCTGAAAGATTTTCAGGAGACCGACCTGCAGCGCCTGCGCGACGAACTGCGGGCGCGGGAGCCTGAAATCTATCACGACGTGACGGAGTGGCGGCGACGCGCGGTCGAACTGGCGATGATTAACGCCGGTCTGAATGCCGGCGAGGCGGTGCGGGGATCGATGGCGGCGATGGAAAACGTCGCCTACTGGCGCAATCAGATTACCATACCGGAAGAGACGCATCGCACGCTGTCGGCGCTGGCCGAGCGCGCGCCGCTGGCGGCGATCACCAATGGCAATGCCGATCCGCATCGGTTCGGCCTGGAGCGCTACTTCGCCTTCGTGCTGCGCGCCGGTCCGGACGGCCGCTCGAAGCCGTTTGCCGATCTCTACCATCTGGCGGCGGAAAAGCTCAATCTGCCGCTTAGCCAGATACTGCATGTGGGCGACGACCTGACGACCGATGTCGCCGGCGCCGTGCGCTGCGGCATGCAGGCTTGCTGGATTAACCTGCGGGAAGGCTGCCTGATGCACAGCGACGACGCCCGCTTGCTGCCGCATATCGAAATTTCCCGATTGGCATCGCTGACGGCGTTGTTATAATCACCACTCTGCACGCTGTATAAATTCTCAGTGGGACGCGCCCGGCGAGGGCGCGTTTCCCGTCAACGGATACCGTATCTATGGACGTTTCTGCTCTACTCGATGGCCTCAACGACAAACAACGCGAGGCGGTAGCCGCGCCGCGCGGCAATTTACTCGTGCTGGCGGGGGCGGGCAGCGGTAAGACGCGGGTGCTGGTGCATCGTATCGCCTGGCTGCTGTCCGTCGAAGGCTGCTCGCCCTATTCCATTATGGCGGTGACGTTCACCAACAAAGCCGCGGCGGAAATGCGCCACCGTATCGAACGCCTGATCGGCACCAGCCAGGGCGGCATGTGGATCGGCACCTTCCATGGATTGGCGCATCGCCTGTTGCGCGCGCATCATCTGGACGCCGGCCTGCCGCAGGATTTTCAGATTCTGGACGGCGAAGATCAGCTGCGTCTGCTCAAGCGCCTGATTCGGGCGCTGAATCTGGATGAGAAGCAGTGGCCGCCGCGCCAGGCCATGTGGTACATCAACGGCAAGAAAGACGAGGGGCTGCGTCCTCAGCATATCGAAAGCTACGGTAACCCGATAGAACAAACCTGGCAGCGGGTTTACCAGGCCTATCAGGAGGCCTGCGATCGGGCCGGGCTGGTGGATTTCGCCGAACTGCTGCTGCGCGCGCATGAGTTGTGGCTGAACAAACCCCTTATTCTGAACCACTACCGCGAGCGCTTTACCAACATTCTGGTGGATGAGTTTCAAGACACCAACCACATTCAATACGCCTGGGTCCGCATGCTGGCGGGGGATAGCGCCAGCGTGACGATCGTCGGGGACGACGACCAGTCGATTTACGGCTGGCGCGGCGCGCAGGTGGAAAACATCCAGCTCTTTCTCCGCGATTTCGCCAGCGCGCAGACTATCCGTCTGGAGCAAAATTACCGTTCGACCAGCAATATCCTAAATGCGGCCAACGCCCTGATCGCGCATAACGGCGGGCGTCTGGGCAAAAATCTGTGGACGGACGGCGCGGAGGGCGAACCCATTTCGCTCTACTGCGCGTTTAACGAACTGGATGAAGCGCGCTTTGTGGTCAACCGGATTAAAGTCTGGCAGGAGAACGGTGGAGCGCTGAGCGACAACGCCATTTTGTACCGCAGCAACGCCCAGTCGCGCGTGCTGGAAGAGGCGCTGCTTCAGCAGAGCATGCCGTACCGCATCTACGGCGGAATGCGCTTCTTCGAGCGGCAGGAGATCAAGGACGCGCTGGCTTACCTGCGTTTGATCGCCAACCGGAATGACGATGCGGCGTTTGAACGCGTGGTGAATACGCCGACGCGCGGCGTCGGCGACAGAACGCTGGACGTGGTGCGGCAAACCGCCCGCGATCGGCAGCTCACGCTCTGGCAGTCCGCGCGCGCGCTGCTGCAGGATAAGGCGCTGGCGGGCCGGGCGGCCTCGGCGCTGCAGCGTTTCGTCGAATTGATCGATGCGCTGGCGGATGAAACCGCCGAGCTGCCGCTGCATGTACAAACCGATCGGGCAATCAAAAATTCCGGTCTGTGGAGTATGTACGAACAGGAGAAAGGCGAGAAAGGGCAGGCGCGGGTGGAAAACCTGGAGGAGCTGGTTACCGCCACGCGGCAGTTTAGCTATCAGGAAGAAGATCAGGATTTGATGCCGCTGCAGGCGTTTTTATCCCACGCGGCGCTGGAAGCCGGGGAAGGGCAGGCGGACGCCTATCAGGATGCGGTGCAGTTAATGACGCTGCACTCGGCAAAGGGGCTGGAATTCCCGCAGGTGTTTATCGTCGGAATGGAAGAGGGCATGTTCCCCAGCCAGATGTCGCTCGACGAGGGCGGGCGTCTGGAGGAGGAGCGCCGGCTGGCCTATGTCGGCGTGACGCGCGCGATGCGCAAGCTGACGCTGACCTACGCCGAGTCGCGCCGTTTATACGGCAAAGAGGCCTATCATCGCCCTTCCCGTTTCGTCGGCGAGCTGCCGGCGGAGTGCGTGGAGGAGGTGCGGCTGCGGGCCAGCGTATCGCGTCCGGTCAACCATCAGCGTCTCGGCACGCCGGTCAGCGAGAACGACAGCGGATATCGTCTGGGACAGCGGGTGCGGCATGCTAAGTTTGGCGAGGGCACCATCGTCAATCTGGAAGGCAGCGGCGACCATTGCCGGATTCAGGTGGCGTTTCAGGGTCAAGGGATAAAATGGCTGGTGGCCGCTTATGCCCGGCTGGAAGCGGTCTGATGTTAGATCACGCGGCAAACCTCCGGCGAGCGCTCTGTTCGCTCTCGACGCCGGGCCGGAATAGAAAAAGCAGAAAGGGAGTAACGGCTAATGCCGATCGTTTAAGCATCGAGATACACGGGGCGACCACAGGGGTGAGGCGTCCCTACGGGAACCTCCCCCTGTGTTTCCCCTAAAAACCGGCTTAAGTGACTAAAATTCGGAGTAACGTCATGACATTAAAGCAGATTATGGATGCATTGCGGGAAAAGAAATGGGTGGATTTAACGCACTCGATCGCGGGAGAGATTCCGGTTTTCAGCGCGTTTGACGGCGTGAAACGTAAAACGTTGTTCAACGTTGAACAGCATGGATTTTTCGCGGAAGAAGTCACCTTTACCACGCCGACCGGAACGCATATTGATTCACCGGGACATTTTGTCGCGGGCAAGCGCTATCTGGATCGCATCGACAATAAGGAGCTGTTGCTGCCGCTGTTGGTGATCCATAAGCAGGATGCGGTGGAACGCGATCCGGATTACCGCCTGACGCGGGATGACGTTTTACAGTTCGAAGCGCAGTGGGGAACGATCCCCGCCGGCAGTTTCGTCGCCTTCGCCAGCGGCTGGAGTAAACGGTGGCCGGACGGCAAGGCGTTTGACAACAAGGATGAACAGGGAAACAGCCACACGCCGGGTTGGTCGATGGACGCGTTAAAATTCCTGTTTGAACAGCGCGGCATCAGCGCCGTAGGACACGAAACGCTGGATACCGACGCCGCCGTGGATTTCCGCCGCAACAACGCGCTGCTCGGGGAGTATTACGTTTTGGATCAGAATGCCTATCAGGTTGAAGTGCTGAATAATCTTGAACAGGTTCCGGCCACCGGCGCATATATTCACGTCATGTATCCCAACTTCGCCGGTACGGCGAGTTTCCCGGTGCGCGCCATCGCCTATCTGCCGGAAGAGGCCTGACCGCAAGGCGCCTGACGTTATGGAGCGCGGCGGGGAGCACGCCGATCGATTCGGAAAATTTATCCAAACCTTACAGAGTGTTTCCGCCGCGGTTTTGAAGTTGACAGCCTTTTTCATCTCGGCGTAACATGCGCGCATCATTATTTCTGGAGGACTTACGCCTTGGACGCTCCCAGTCGATGCTGGCTCAATAACCTGACCATTAGGTACAACTTCTAAGGCTATCTTCCCGTTGCTGATAGCCTTAGTGGTTGTCAGCGATCTCTTCATCATGTCGCTGTGAGTCGGATCCGTCGAACGGATTGAAACTTGCCGGTGACGTCTTCACCCTGGTTTCTGCGCTTTCAATCGCGTTGTCCATTCTTCTCCATTATTTGAAAAAGGAAGCGATGGCCTATGCTGAGCGCATTCAAACTGGATAACTGCCGTTTATCTCGTCTTGAGCTGGAAGATTCCGTCGATCTCACCTCATCCGTCTGGGTCGATTTAATCGAGCCGGAAGTCGATGAGCGTGAGAAAGTGCAAAATGAACTGGGCCAAAGTTTGGCGACCCGGCCCGAGCTGGAGGATATTGAGGCGTCCGCGCGTTTCTTTGAGGATGAGGACGGGCTGCATATTCACTCCTTCTTCTTTTTCGAGGATGCGGAAGATCACGCCGGCAACGCCACCGTGGCGTTTACTATCCGCGACGGCCGCCTGTATACGCTACGCGAGCGCGAACTGCCGGCGTTTCGTCTCTACCGGATGCGCGCGCGCAACCAAACGCTGGTGGATGGCAATGCCTATGAACTGCTGCTGGATTTATTTGAAACTAAAATCGAACAGCTGGCGGACGAAATTGAAAATATCTACAGCGACCTGGAGTCGCTGAGCCGCGTCATCATGGAAGGCCGTCAGGGCGAAGAGTACGATGAAGCGCTCTCCACCCTGGCGGAGTTGGAGGATATCGGCTGGAAGGTGCGCCTGTGTTTGATGGATAGCCAGCGGGCGCTGAATTTTCTGGTGCGCAAGGCGCGTCTGCCTTCCGGCCAGTTGGAGCAGGCGCGCGAGATCCTGCGCGATATCGAGTCGCTGCTGCCGCATAACGAATCCCTGTTTCAGAAGGTCAACTTCCTGATGCAGGCGGCGATGGGCTTTATCAATATCGAACAGAGCCGCATTATCAAGATCTTCTCGGTGGTTTCCGTGGTGTTCCTGCCGCCGACGCTGGTGGCTTCCAGCTATGGGATGAACTTCGAATTTATGCCCGAGCTGAAGTGGTCGTTCGGCTATCCGGGGGCCATTATTCTGATGATCCTGGCGGGTCTGGCGCCTTATCTTTATTTCAAGCGTAAAAACTGGCTCTGAAATACGTCGCGCTTCCCGCAGGGGAGCGCTCTCCCCGTTGAGCGATTAATTTCCAGGTTAATTATTTGCACAATCTGTTTAGAATGACGGCAGTCGTCATATAACTGAAACAGGTTGTGCGCATGCGCAAGATATCACCCTGGATGCAATGGGGAATTCTGCTATCGGTTTCGCTGCTGCTGGGGGTTTGGCTACAGTTCTATCACGTTCCGGCCGCGCTGCTGCTTGGCCCCATGCTGGTCGGCGTGGTTATGGGACTGAACGGCGCGACCATTCGTCTTCCCCGCATCTTTTTCGCCGGCAGCAATGCGGTGTTGGGGTGCCTGGTGGCGCAAAGTTTCTCCCTCTCCATCCTGAGTCCTTTACTGAATAACTGGCTGCTGGTGCTGTTTATCTTGCTGGCTCCCCTGATCGCCAGCGGCGTGTCCGGCTGGCTGCTGGTTAAGTTCAGCGAACTGCCCGGTCCGACGGGAACCTGGGGAGCCTCTCCCGGCGGCGCGGCGGCGATGGTGGCGATGTCGGGAGAGTTCGGCGCCGATGTCCGGCTGGTGGCGTTTATGCAGTATTTGCGCGTGCTGATGGTGACGGCGGCGGCGGCGTTCGTCGCGCGCATCGGCCTGGGAAGCGAGGCGGCGGAAAACAGCGCCATGCTGGCATGGTTTCCGGCGCTGGACTGGCGTTTTCCCGCCACCCTGGGCGTCGCATTTTGCTGCGCGTGGTTGGGAAGACGCCTGCGTATTCCCTCCGGCGCGATGCTGGGGCCGCTGATCGTCGGTTCGGCGCTGCACTCAAGCGGCACGCTGACGTTGCAGACCCCGGAATGGCTGCTGGCGCTGGCGTATGCGATTATCGGCTGGAGCGTCGGCCTATCCTTTACCCGGCCGATTTTTCTGCTGGCTCTCCGCACCCTGCCGCAGATGATGGCGTCGATTATCGGACTGATGCTGTTATGCGGCGCGATGGCGCTGATGGTGGCCCGGGTTCTGCCGGTCGATCTGTTGACGGCTTATCTGGCGACCAGCCCCGGCGGGCTGGACTCCATTGCCGTTATTGCCGCCGGCAGCAACGTCGACATCGCGTTTGTGATCGCGATGCAGACGCTGAGGCTGTTCGCGACGCTGATTGTAAGCCCCATCATGTCGCGTTTTATCTCCCGGCGTATCGGCGCTAGCGCGCCGTGATGGCGGCATGCCGCCGTTTACGCTGGTGATAAAATGCATCCAGAATGAACAACGCCAGCGCTCCCCAGATAAAAGCGAAGGTAATCAGCTTATCTTCGCCGAAGGTTTCGCCATAGAAGAGCACGGCCAGCAGGAACATAATGGTAGGGCCGAGGTACTGGAAGAAACCGAGCGTAGACAGGCGTAAGCGCATGGCCGCGGCGGTGAAAAACAGCAGCGGTACGGTGGTGATGATGCCGGCGGAGATAAGAAGCAGGTTTAACGACCAGGGATTTCCCGTTAAATGGCTGCTTGGCGTATCGGCGATAAAGAACAGATAAACGCTTGCGACCGGCAGCAGCCACAGCGTTTCAATCAGCATGCCGATCTGGCCGTCGATGCCGATTTTCTTTCTTAGCAGGCCATATATGGCGAAACTGAATGCCAGCCCCAGCCCGATGATGGGCAGCGAGCCGAAGGTCCAGAGCTGGACCAGCACGCCGGAGACGGCCAGCAGCACGGCCAGCCACTGGAGCCGGCGGAAGCGTTCGCCTAAAAACAGCATGCCGAGCATGACGTTCACCAGCGGGTTAATAAAGTAGCCCAGGCTGGCTTCCAGCATATGATGGTTATTGACCGCCCAGATATAGAGCAGCCAGTTGCCCCCGATAAGGACGCTGGTAACGGCGAGCAGCAGCAGGCGCCTAACGTTTTTGCAGGCGGCGCGAACCTGGCGCCATTTTCGGCTAATGCTCAGCAGGATCAGCATGAAGAAAAATGACCAGATGATTCGGTGGGTCAATATTTCGTCGGCGGGAATATGTTCAAGAAGCTTAAAGTAAACGGGCGCAATACCCCAGATGAAGTACGCACCCAGAGCGAAAAAAATCCCCTTGCGGGTTTGTTGCGCATCCATTGGTGGCTCGATAGAAAAAACGGTACGGAAAAAAGAAGAGTCTATCCAAAATAGGGGCCATTTTCACCCTTATCATTAGCCGACCATGAAATGCCGGAAACCGCAGATGCGGTTAAACGCGCCGGCGTTTTTTTTAGCCATTAAATTTGTTTCACGCCAGAAAAAACCGAGAAACCGCGGAACTCTGATTCAAATAGCGATGAACTGTGTAAAATGGCCCCTTCGAGTTTCATGCGGGCCGATTAAACACTCTGCGCCACGCACAGGCGACTTGAAGTATGGCGGGGATAAGCATGACGGAAATTCGTGGCCGGTAATTATCACGATCGCTCAGGAGAGGAAGTGAATGCGTAAAATAGTAGGCGTGTCGGTTATGCTGCTGGCGATGTCCGCTCAGGCGGAAGAAGCAAAAATAGAGCCGGTGCATGACAAACCCGCGGTGCGCGGCAGCATCATCGCCAGTCTGTTACAAAAGCATGATAGCCCGTTTATTCTCTATCCGTATGAGAGCAACTATTTACTGTATACCTACACCAGTAATATTAATAAGACCGCGATACAGAGCTACAACTGGGGCGACGACGCCCGCAAAGATGAAGTGAATTTCCAGCTTAGCCTTGGTTTTCCTCTGTGGCGGGGTATTCTGGGGGAGAATTCGCTGCTGGGCGCGTCCTATACCCAGCGCTCCTGGTGGCAGTTGTCCAATAAAAGCCAATCGTCGCCGTTTCGCGAAACCGACTATGAGCCGCAGGTTTTTCTCGGCTGGGCCACGGATTACTCGCTGGCCGGCTGGACGCTGCGGGATGTTGAAGTCGGCTTCAATCACCAATCCAACGGGCGTTCCGAACCGACGTCGCGCAGTTGGAACCGCGCCTATGCCCGCCTGATGGCGCAAAACGGCAACTGGCAGGTGGATGTGAAACCCTGGATCCGTTTCTCCGACAGCCAGGACGATAACCCGGATATCACCAAATACATGGGGCACTACCGTCTGCGCGTCGGCTATGTCTGGGGCGATAGCGTCATCAGCGCCGAAGGGCGTTACAATTGGAACACGGGGTACGGCGGCGGCGAACTCGGCTGGAGCTATCCGCTGACGGATCATGTGCGTTTCTACAGCAAAGTCTTCAGCGGCTATGGCGAATCGCTGATTGACTACAATCACCGCCAGACCCGCTTCGGGGTAGGCGTGACGTTAAACGATATGTTCTGATTAGCGTCTTCGCACGCCGGTACGGCGGCCAGGCGCAGCGGGAATATTCAGGCAAACATTGCAGTTTCATCGGACGACGCTGAAAATAGCGTCTGTTTACGTTCATCAGATTGGGGAAGGCGTGTCTACGGCGGAAGTATTAAATAAGGAAGCGCTGGCGGTGCAAATCCTGCGGGAGACGTTCGGCTATCAGCAATTCCGGCCGGGTCAGCAGGAAATTATCAATGCGACCCTCGGCGGGCGGGACTGTCTGGTGGTGATGCCGACCGGCGGCGGGAAATCACTGTGCTATCAAATTCCCGCGCTGGCGCTGGATGGCCTGACGCTGGTGGTGTCGCCGCTTATTTCGCTGATGAAAGATCAGGTCGATCAGCTACAGGCTTATGGCGTAGCGGCGGCCTGCCTCAATTCAACCCAAACCCGCGAACAGCAGTTCGAGGTGATGGCCGGCTGTCGCGCCGGACGGATCAAGCTGCTGTATATCGCGCCGGAGCGCCTGACCACCGACAGTTTCCTTGACCACCTGCTGCACTGGAACCCCTCGCTGATTGCCGTGGATGAAGCGCACTGTATTTCTCAGTGGGGCCACGATTTCCGTCCCGAGTACCGGGCGCTGGGGCAGGTGAAACGGCACTTTCCCGATCTGCCGGTTATTGCGCTGACCGCCACCGCCGATGAAACCACGCGGCGGGATATCCTGCGCCTGCTGGATCTCCAGTCTCCGCTGATACAGGTCAGCAGTTTTGACCGGCCGAACATCCGCTATACGCTGGTGGAAAAATTCAAACCGCTCGATCAGCTGTGGATGTTCGTGCAGGGGCAGCGCGGAAAAAGCGGCATTATTTACTGCAATAGCCGGGCCAAGGTGGAGGATATCAGCGCCCGTCTGCAAAGCCGCGGGCTGAGCGTGGCGGCATACCATGCCGGATTGGATAACGAGCGCCGGGCGCAGGTGCAGGAGGCTTTTCAGCGCGATGACCTGCAGGTGGTGGTGGCGACCGTCGCATTCGGCATGGGCATCAATAAGCCTAACGTGCGTTTTGTGGTGCACTTTGATATTCCGCGCAATATTGAATCCTACTATCAGGAAACCGGGCGCGCCGGACGCGATGGGCTGGCGGCGGAAGCCGCGCTGTTTTACGACCCGGCCGATATGGCATGGCTGCGGCGCTGTCTGGAAGAGAAGCCGGCCGGACAGCAGTTGGATATCGAACGCCACAAGCTGAATGCGATGGGCGCCTTCGCCGAAGCGCAAACCTGCCGCCGCCTGGTGCTGCTCAACTATTTCGGCGAGGGGCGCCAGCAGCCGTGCGGCAACTGCGATATCTGTCTCGATCCGCCCAAACGTTACGACGGGCTGGTGGAGGCGCAGAAGGCGCTCTCCTGCGTGTACCGGGTCGGACAGCGTTTCGGCATGGGGTATATCGTCGAAGTGCTGCGCGGGGCGAATAACCAGCGTATTCGCGAATTCGGCCATGACAAGCTGCCGGTGTACGGCATCGGCCGCGATAAGTCCCACGAACACTGGATCAGCGTGCTGCGCCAGCTGATTCACCTGGGGCTGCTGAGTCAGAATATCGCGCTGCACTCCGCGCTGCAGCTCACGGAGTCGGCCCGTCCGGTGCTGCGCGGCGAAGTGCCGTTACAGCTTGCCGTTCCCCGGGTGATTAATCTGAAGCCGCGAACCGCGCAAAAAACCTACGCGGGGAACTACGATCGCAAGCTGTTCGCCAAATTGCGCAAGCTGCGTAAATCCATCGCCGATGAGAACAATGTTCCGCCCTACGTGGTATTCAGCGACGCGACCCTGCTGGAGATGGCCGAACTGCTGCCGGTTAACGCCGCGGAGCTGCTGCATATCAACGGCGTCGGGCAGCGCAAGCTTGAGCGCTTTGGTGCGCCCTTTATGAGCATGATCCGCGATCATGTCGATAATAATGACGAATGAGAGGGCGAGTTACGCTTTTTTCGCGCTCGCCAACAGTACGCCGACCAATATAAACAGCGAGCCAAAAGTCCGATTGAGTATCCGCATCTGCCGCGCGCCTTTCAGCCAGCCGGAAATCCGCTTGGCCAGCGTGGCGTAGCCGATCATCACAAAAATATCGACGATGACGGTGGTCGCCCCGAGAACCAGATACTGTGCGGCCTGCGGCTGATGGGGGATGATGAATTGCGGAAACAGCGCCGCCAGAAACACAATGCTTTTCGGGTTAGTCAGGTTAACCAGAATGGCGCGCTTCAGAAGCTTACGGCGCGGCATGGCGCTGGCCAGCGCATTCATGTCCAATGCGCCTGCCGAGCGCCACTGCTGGATCCCCAGCCAAATCAGGTATGCCGCCCCCAGCCATTTCAACAGGTCGAAAAATAGCAGGGACTGCGACAGCAGGGCGCCAAGCCCGATCCCCACCAGTATGATGTGTGCGATCAGGCCGATTTGTAAACCGGTAATAGAGGCGATGGCGCCGCGATAGCCGTGGCTGATGCCGGTGCTCATGGTATTGATCGCGCCTGAGCCGGGCGAAAGACTGAGAATCAGTGTCGTTAACAAGTAGGTTAACCACCAGTCGAAGGTCACTTTCCGCTGCTCCCCACAATATTTTATGACACAATACGCCGATACCTATATTTGCGCTATAGCTCACAAAGCCTTTCCGCAAGCTTCGCTGGCCTGCCCCGGAGATGTGTGATGATTCCGTATTCCGATAGCCTGTTAACGCGAGAGGCGCAGTTTTCCGCCTTTGCTAACGGAAAATTACTGGATTTTTGGCGTCGGCGCGAAGAAGGGGAGATGATCGGCGTCGACAATATACCGATCCGTTTCGCGCGCTTCACCTCTTCCCGCCACGATAAACTGGTCGTCGTGTTTCCCGGCCGTATTGAAAGTTACGTAAAATATAGCGAAGTGGCTTACGATCTCTTCCATAATGGCTACGACGTGCTGATGATGGACCATCGTGGGCAGGGGCGTTCCGGACGGCTGCTTGAAGATAGGCATCGCGGGCATGTGTTGCGCTTTAGGGACTATGCGGACGACGTCGAACTGCTGTGGCTGCAGCAAATCCGCGCCTGGAACTATACCCGGCGATTCGCGCTGGCGCATTCTATGGGCGGCGCCATTCTGGCTCAGTTCCTGGCCCGCCGGCCGGAAGCGTTTGATGCCGCGGCGCTGTGCGCGCCGATGTGCGGTATTCATCTGCCCATGCCGCGCTGGCTGGCCTGGCGGATTGTCGACTGGGCGGAGCGCCACCCCTCGGTGCGCGACTATTATGCGATCGGCACCGGTCAATGGCGGGCGCTGCCTTATAGAGTCAATGTATTAACCCACAGCCGGGAACGTTACCGGCGCAGCGTCAGGGCCTATGCCGACGCGCCGGAGCTGCGCGTCGGCGGGCCGACGTATCATTGGGTGCGCGAAGCCATCATCGTGGGAAGACAGCTGCTGACGCTGGCCGCCGATATCACGACGCCGATACTGCTGCTACAGGCGGAAGAGGACTGTGTGGTGGATAACCGCAGTCAGGATGCGTTTTGTCAGGCTCTGGCGCAGAGCGGCCACCCATGCGCGGGCGGGGCGCCCCGGATAATCAAGGGCGCCCGGCATGAAATTCTGTTTGAAAAAGATAGGATTCGCGCCGAGGCATTCGGGCTGATTTTGTCTCATTTCGCCCATTATCATTAAATTCCGCGGCAGGCGCCGCCGTACTCACCAGAGGTTAGAATTCACCGTTATGTACCATGTTGTCGCTTCCGATTTAGATGGCACGTTATTGTCAACCGACCATTCCTTATCCCCCTATGCGAAAGAAACCCTGAAGCTATTGACTGAAAAAGGCATTCATTTTGTGTTCGCCACGGGCAGGCACTATATGGATGTGGGGCAGATCCGCGACGGCCTCGGCATCAGCGCATTTATGATCACCTCCAACGGCGCCCGGGTTCACAATACGCAGGGCGAGCTGATTTTCAGCCATAATCTGGATCCGGACATCGCCCGCGATCTCTACGGCGTGGCGCACCACAACCCGGATATGCTGACGCACGTGTATCGCGACGATGATTGGTTTATGAATCGCCAGCGCCCGGAAGAAGAGCGTTTCTTTAAAGATTCGGTGTTTAAGTACAAATTGTTCGAACCCGCGCTGCTGGAAACGGACGGCGTCAGTAAAATCTTTTTTACCTGCGATTCGCATGAGCAGTTGCTGTCGCTGGAAACGGCGATTAATGCGCGCTGGGGCGATCGCGTCAACGTGAGCTTTTCGACGCTCACCTGCCTGGAAGTGATGGCCGGCGGGGTATCCAAAGGGCATGCGCTGGAGCAGGTGGCGAAAATTCTCGGTTACACTCTGCAAGAGTGCATCGCTTTCGGCGATGGCATGAACGACTACGAAATGCTGTCGATGGCGGGCAAGGGCTGCATTATGCAAAACGCCCACCGGCGTTTAAAGGATCTGCTGCCCGAACTGGAAACGATCGGCTCCAACGCGCAAAGCGCGGTGCCGAACTACCTGCGGCGTCTGTTTTTGGCGTAATTTGACGATGCGCTCCGCGCGGGGGGGCGGCGAAACAGCTCGCGCGGAGCGCCGAAAGCGCGCTTTTAGGCGCGGTTATCCCCGATTTCGCGGGGATAACCTGGGGCCAGGCCTGTACGCGCGCCGGCTACGCCTGCTTGGTCAACGCCTGTTTATGTTTCGTTTCGCTGAGCATCACCATGATGAGCAGCACCACGGCCAGAGCGCTGCCGCCGATCATCACCATAAAGCCGCCGTCCCAGCCGAAGAAGTCGACGGTATAACCCACGATGGCGCTGGCGGCGACCGATCCGCCGAGATAGCCGAACAAACCGGTGAATCCGGCCGCCGTACCCGCCGCTTTTTTCGGCGCCAATTCCAGAGCATGCAGGCCGATCAACATAACCGGGCCGTAGATCAAGAAACCGATGATGATCATGCACGCCATATCCACGTGGGGGTTGCCGGCCGGATTTAACCAGTAAACGATCGTGGCGATGGTGACCAGGACCATAAAGAACACGCCCGTCGCGCCGCGATTGCCTCTAAAGACTTTGTCCGACATCCAGCCGCATATCAGCGTGCCGGGGATGCCGGCATACTCATAGAGGAAATAGGCCCAGGAGGATTTGTCCAGCGCGAAGTGTTTCACCTCTTTTAAATACGTGGGCGACCAGTCGAGAATGCCGTAGCGCAGCAGGTAAACGAACACGTTGGCGATAGCGATGTACCACAGCAGTTTGTTGGGGAAAACGTATTGCATGAAGATCTGTTTCGCCGTCAGTTCTTCTTCCGCTTTTTCATTATAATCAACCGGATAATCGTTCTTATACTCTTCAATCGACGGCAGTCCGCAGGACTGCGGGGTGTCGCGCATCAGGGCGAAGGCGATCAGCGCAACCAGAATCGCGGCAAACGCCGGCATATACAGGGCGGCTTTCCAGTCGTTGAACCAGGCCATTCCGAGCAGGAACAGCAGAGGCGGAATACCGCCGCCGACGTTATGGGCGCAGTTCCAGACGGAAACGATGCCGCCGCGCTCTTTCTTTGACCACCAGTGAACCATAGTGCGTCCGCACGGCGGCCAGCCCATGCCCTGAAACCAGCCGCACAGGAACAGCAGGACGAACATAACGGCGATGCTGGACGTTGCCCAGGGAACGAATCCCATAAAGAGCATCACGGCGGCGGCCAGTATTAAACCCGCAGGCAGGAAGACGCGCGGATTGGAGCGGTCGGATACCGAACCCATGATGAATTTGGAAAACCCGTAGGCAATCGAGATGCCGGAGAGCGCAAAGCCAAGATCGCCGCGGGAAAAGCCTTGTTCGATCAGATAGGGCATCGCCAGCGCAAAATTCTTGCGCACCAGATAGTAAGCGGCATAGCCAAAGAAGATCCCCATGAAAATTTGCCAACGCAGGCGCCGGTATAAAGGATCGACCCGATCTTTCGCAATGCGGGGCTGATGCGCCGCGGGTTTAAAAATGCTCAACATAGCTGTCTCCAATACGCCCGAAAACGATAATTTTATGTTCTATAACGAGCATAATGGTATCCGGCATCGCGCTTTTCATCTGTGAGGCATCGCTCAAATGTTACATTTTTATGACTATGTGATATTTATGTGATTAAGTTGGCAAAATTTATCGCGCTCACGGCCCTTATTTAGTGAATTGAATCACATTTATAGGGTTTAATTGTCTCTTGTGCTCGTTTTGTTTTCGTTTTTGCTCTTTATCAAACATTAACCCTGCATTTTGTGTCTCAATAACAAGGTATAACCAGCCGCGTGAAGCGAGGACATGATGCGAAAGAGTGGGTCATACCGGGAAACCGACGTCGTGGTGATTGGCGGCGGCGCGACGGGAGCCGGAACATTGCGGGATTGCGCGCTGCGCGGGTTACGCTGCCTGTTGCTTGAACGCTACGATATCGCCACCGGGGCCACCGGGCGTAATCATGGACTGCTGCATAGCGGATCGCGGTATGCGGTGACCGATGGCGAATCCGCGCGCGAATGTATTGAAGAAAACCAGATTTTGCGGCGTATCGCCCGCCACTGCGTCGAACCCACCGACGGCCTGTTTATCACCCTGCCGGAGGACGATCTCGACTATCAGGCCCCGTTTATCGCCGCCTGCCGGCGGGCGGGGATCGATGCACGGGCCATCGATCCGCAAGAGGCCCTGCGGCTCGAGCCGGCGGCCAACCCCGCGCTGATCGGCGCGGTCCGGGTGCCTGACGGTACGGTGGATCCGTTCCGCCTGACCGCGGCCAATATGATCGATGCGCAAGAACACGGCGCCGAGGTGTTGACCTACCATGAGGTGATAGGCCTGATCCGCCAGGGCGATCGCATTACCGGCGTACGCGTTTTCGACCATAAAAGCGCGGTAGAAAGCGAAATCTATGCGCGGGTGGTGGTGAACGCCGCCGGGATTTGGGGTCAGCATATCGCCGAGTACGCCGATCTGCGCGTGCGGATGTTTCCGGCGAAGGGGGCGCTGCTGATTTTGGGGCACCGCATTAACAACATGGTGATCAACCGCTGCCGTAAGCCGGCCGATGCCGATATTCTGGTGCCGGGCGACACCATTTCGCTGATCGGCACCACCTCCACCCATATCGATTACGATCGGATCGACAATATGACGGTCACTTCCGCGGAGGTGGAGACGCTGATGCGCGAAGGCGCCAAGCTGGCCCCGCAGCTCGCGGCCACGCGCATGCTGCGCGCCTATGCCGGCGTTCGTCCGCTGGTGGCCAGCGACAGCGACCCGAGCGGGCGCAGCGTCAGCCGGGGCATTGTGCTGCTCGACCATGCCGGCCGCGATGGGCTGGAGGGTTTCATTACCATCACCGGCGGCAAATTGATGACCTACCGGCTGATGGCCGAATGGGTGACGGATAAAATCTGCGAAAAATTGGCGCACCAGGCGGTTTGCACCACCGCGCAGCGGCCGCTGCCGGGCTCGGAGCCCGCCGGGGAACGCCCGGCCTCCAATGCGTCCGCTTGTTCAGGGCATGCGGGCAAACAACGCGCCCCGTCATCGCCGCTATCCGCGCCGCTGCGCGGATCGGCCGTTTATCGTCATGGCGAACGCGCCGCTCGTCTGCTGTCCGGCGAACGTCTGGACGGCAGCCTGGTATGCGAATGCGAGGCGGTCACCACCGGCGAAGTGCGTTACGCGGTGGCGTCGCTCCAGGTGAATAATCTGATCGATCTGCGCCGGCGAACCCGCGTCGGGATGGGAACCTGCCAGGGCGAGCTGTGCGCCTGCCGGGCCGCCGGACTGCTGTGCCGGTTTGGGCAGACGACGCCGCTCGAATCCATCGCCCAACTGAGCCAGTTTCTGAATGAACGCTGGAAGGGCATTCGCCCGGTCGCCTGGGGAAACACCTTGCGAGAAAGCGAGTTTACCAGCTGGGTTTATCAGGGATTATGCGGTTTGTCCGCCGACGACGGCGAGGAGGAACGCCATGCGCTATGACGTGGTCATTATCGGCGGCGGGCTGGCGGGGTTAACCTGCGGCATCCGCCTATCCGAGCGGGGAAAACGCTGCGCCATCATCAGCGCCGGGCAGAGCGCGCTGCATTTCTCTTCCGGCGCGCTGGATTTGCTGGCTTGTCTGCCGGACGGGCAGCCGGTCGATCACCCTATCGAGGCGCTGGCCGAACTGGCTCGTCAGGCGCCGCGCCACCCCTATTCGCTGATGGGGCGCGCCAGCGTCGTTGCGCTCCTGCCGCAGGCTGAGGCGCTGCTGGCGCGCAGCTCGCTGGCCATGCTGGGCGATTACCGGCAAAACCACCTACGCATGACGCCGTTGGGCAAGTTTCGTCCCTGCTGGCTGAGCCCGTCTGATAGCGTCGCCCGCGGCTTGCCCAGCATCGGTGATTGGGAACGGCCGCTGGTCGCCGGCATTGAGGGATTTCTCGATTTTCAGCCCCGGATTGTTGCCGGGGCGCTTCAGCGTCAGGGGATCGCCGCCCGCAGCGGCGATTTGAAGCTGCCGCTGCTCGATCGGCTGCGCGGCAATCCCAGCGAATTCCGGGCGGTGAATATTTCCCGCGTCCTTGATAGCGCGGAAAACCTGGCGGCGCTGGCGGAAGAACTGACGCGATTAGCCAGCGGCAACGATGGGGTGATTATGCCCGCTTGTCTGGGGCTGGACGCGCCTTCCGCGCTGAGCGAATTGGTGGGAAAACCGGTGCGCCTGCTGCCGACGTTGCCACCCTCCGTTCCGGGACTGCGGCTGCATCAGGCGTTGCTGCGCCGCTTTCGCCAGTCGGGGGGAGTCGTCATGCCCGGCGATCGGGTGGAGCGGGCCAGTCTGGAGGAGCCGGAGGCGGCGCTCTATACCCGCAACCATCAGGATATTCCGCTGCGCGCCAAACGGGTTGTGCTGGCCAGCGGCAGTTTCTTTAGCAACGGTCTTTCCGCGCGGTTCGACAGGGTTATTGAACCGGTTTTTGGGCTGGATGTGCGTTTTGAGGCGCAGCGGGAAGCCTGGAGCCGGCAGGATGTGTTCGCCGCGCAGCCTTATATGCAGTTCGGCGTCATCACCGACGAACATCTGCACCCGCGCATCGGCGGTAAAACGGCGGGCAGCCTGTATGCCGTCGGCGCCGTGCTGGAAGGGTTCG
This sequence comes from Brenneria populi, assembly GCF_036016195.1. Taxonomy (NCBI): domain Bacteria; kingdom Pseudomonadati; phylum Pseudomonadota; class Gammaproteobacteria; order Enterobacterales; family Pectobacteriaceae; genus Brenneria; species Brenneria populi. Next base: position 47,924 of record NZ_JAYWTM010000014.1, read on the forward strand.
ATCCTATTACGCAAGGGTGCGGCGCGGGCGTCTCGATGCTGAGCGCGTTGTATGCGGCCGACCTGATCCTGAAGGAGGATCAATCATGAGTTTGCCGGCCGATAACAGTTTCGAAAATTGTATCAAATGTACGGTGTGCACCACCTATTGTCCGGTGTCGCGGGTTAATCCCCTCTATCCGGGGCCGAAACAGGCCGGGCCGGACGGCGAGCGCCTGCGCCGCAAGGATCCCACGTTGTATGATGAGGCTCTGAAGTACTGCACCAACTGCAAGCGCTGCGAAGTGGCCTGTCCGTCGGACGTCAAAATCGGCGATATCATTCAGCGCGCGAAGACCAGCTACGGTACGCACCGGCCCTCGCTGCGCGACGCCATTCTGAGCCATACCGATCTGATGGGCGCGGTTTCCACGCCCTTTGCTCCGCTGGTGAATACCGCCACCGCGCTAAAGCCGGTGCGCCAGCTGTTGGATAAGGCCCTAAAGATCGACCATCGCCGCCAACTGCCGAAGTACTCTTTCGGCACCTTCCGCCGCTGGTATCGTCAGCAGGCGGAAACACAGCGGCGCTACCCCGAGCAGATCGCCTACTTTCATGGCTGCTACGTTAACTACAATCATCCTCAGTTGGGCAAGGACCTGATCCGGGTTTTCAACGCGCTGAATGTGGGCGTGCAGCTGTTAACCAAAGAGAAGTGCTGCGGCGTGCCGCTGATCGCCAATGGCTTTCACGATCGGGCGCGAAAGCAGGCGCGGGTGAACATCGCCTCGCTGGACGAAGCCATCAACGGCAAGGCGATTCCGGTAGTGGCGACATCGTCCAGCTGCGCTTTCACGCTGCGCGATGAGTATCCGCACCTATTGGGCGTTGATACCGCCTCTATCCGCGACGGCGTTGAGCTGGCGACCCGCCGGCTCTATCGCCTGTTGGAAGAGCAAAAGCGCCGGCTGCCGCTACGTCCGCTGTCGCTGCGAGTGGCCTATCACACGCCCTGTCATCTGGAAAAAATGGGCTGGACCGCCTACACGCTGGCGCTGTTGCAGCGTATTCCCGGTATCGAGCTTATGGTGCTGGACTCCCAGTGCTGCGGCATCGCCGGAACCTACGGCTTTAAAAAAGAGAACTATGCCACCGCGCAGGGTATCGGCGCGTCGCTGTTTCGCCAGATCGAGGAGAGCGGCGCCGACCTGGTGATCACCGATTGCGAAACCTGCAAATGGCAAATCGAAATGTCCACCGGCAAACCCTGCGAACACCCGATAACCCTGCTGGCGCGGGCGCTGATCTAGCTGTGGAGGCGGTCCGAGCCGTGGGCGCGAATGTCGAAGGTATCGCGTAACGGCGACACCATTTTGCTACGCGAAATGGAACAGCGCTGGCGCTGGCCGGCAGGGATTGTCCGCCATAAAAAATCGCCGGGAGCGATTTTCAACGTTGCTTGCGACGGCCCGAAGGGGGGCGGGCAGGACGCCCGCCATAAAAAATCGCCGGGAGCGATTTTCAACGTTGCTTGCGACGGCCCGAAGGGGGGCGGGCAGGATGCCCGCCATAAAAAGTCGCCGTTTGCGCCGTAAGAGGCGGCCAATTTATGCGCATTGCACGCTTTCGCAACGTCGGGATTCATACACTTATCCCGCAGAGACCGTCAATTGCGCCATCTCCTCGTCGGACAGCTGGGTAATCTGCTGAACCTGTTCGCGCGCCATGCCGTTTTGCAGCAGTTGGCGGGCAATCTGCCGCGCGCTGGTTTTTATGCCCTGCTCAATCCCTCGTTCAAGACCTTGCTCAATACCTTGTTCGATTCCCTGCGCCCTACCCTGTATCACCCCGGCCTGCATTCCCTCTTCAAATCCCATCTGTTTCAACTGCTGGGCTATGGTCATTATCTCCTCCCTATCCGTTGATAACGGCTCTGCCACCCTCGCGATAAAATCGGCGGGGCTGGATGTATTGCCGGTGTGCGCGATGTAATACAGCAACGCCCGCTTCTGCGTCAGCGGTACCTGCCAGCGCTCAAATAATAACCCGATGTCCCGCGCCACTTCCAGCATGTCCCTCGTCCTAATATGTTTTTGCACCAGCTCCAGCAGCGCCGCACGCCGGTGGGTTTTTATCTCCTCGTCGGGAATAACAGTCAGGTCGATGAGCGGGAAGGCGTTAACGTATATTCGCTTCGCTAACTCCGCATCGGCGAACGCATCCAGCCAGCGCAGGCTGTACGGATACGGCCGCCGCTCCCCTTGATAAAACAGCAGCGGCACCACCAGCGGCAGCTGTTTATGACCTTGTTCAAGATGTTGCTGCATCACCGCCAGGCAGTAACGCATCAGGCGGAACGCCATCATCCTGTCCGGCGTGCTTTGATGCTCAATCAGGCAGTAGATATATACTCGTCATACTTCAAGTTGCATGTGCGTTGGCTTTCCTCGCTCACCCCAGTCACTTACCGGTGTAAGCTCCAGGGGATTCGCTGCGTCGCCGCCTTCCTGCAACTCGAATTATTTAGAGTATAGCCGGCTCCGGCGCGGGTATTGAGCGAGTAGAGCATATCCGCTACCCGAGCGCGCAGCGCTTCATCGACAAACGAGGCCGACTCCCGCCGCAGCGTGGTGAAATCGCAGTGCGCGCCGATATCCGGCGGCAGGTGGATGGCGAAAAAATCCCGCGCCACCGTAATATCGCTGAGAAACAGTTTGAATACCTTATCGTGTGATTGCATGTCGTCCCTGACGTATAGCGCTCCCTGTGCGCGGCAGGATAGCGCATGGCGATGGCGGGTAAAGATAACCCGCCGCGCCCTGCGAAGCTCCTCGCAAGAAAAAATCGCCGGGAGCGATTTTTAACGTCGCTTGCGACGGCCCTTTGGGCGAGTCCCAGGGATGGGACGAGTAAAAAATCGTCGGGAGCGATTTTCAACGTCACGCAGTGACGGCCCCTGGGAGACGGGCGGGATGGCGGTATAAAAAACGCTTTACAAACGAGAATGATAATGATTATTATTGCATGGCGTTCCGGGGAAGCCGATATAGCGGGTTTTCCGTGAAGGCACGACATTGCTCACATTGCTTCCAGTATTTATTTTAGCCAGCTCGGGTGCTGGCTTTTTTTTATGCCATTTCTTCCCTCAATTTTTTGCGACTCCCATCCCCGGCGCGACGTCGAAAATTTCTCCCGGAAATTTTTTGAACGGGACGTTAAGTTTTTTCCGCTATCTTATTCGCCGCGGCCCGTTAGACTTTAACTTAACGACTATACGGGAGACGCCGACATGATCTATTCACGTAAAGCGCAGCAGCGCGGACACGCCAATCACGGCTGGCTGGATAGCTGGCATACGTTCTCGTTTGCGGATTATTACGATCCGGAGTTCATGGGGTTCTCGGCGCTGCGCGTCATCAATGAAGACCGGATTGCAGGCGGACAGGGATTTGGTACGCATCCGCATAAGGATATGGAGATTCTGACCTATGTGCTGGATGGCGCGGTAGAGCATCAGGATAGCATGGGGAACAAGACGCGGATTCAGGCAGGCGAGTTTCAGATAATGAGCGCCGGTACGGGGATTCGCCATTCGGAGTACAACGCCAGCGGCGACGAACTGCTGCACCTGTATCAGATCTGGATTATTCCGCAAAAGAGCGGGCTGGCGCCGCGCTATGAGCAAAAGCGTTTCGATATTCCGCAGGGGCGTCAGTTGGTTCTGTCGCCGGATGCCCGTGACGGTTCGCTGAAAGTTTTCCAGGATATGACGCTGTGGCGCTGGGCGCTGAAAGCGCGGGAGCAGTCGATTTATCAGGTTCAGGCCGGACGCCGGGTGTGGATCCAGGTGGTCCGCGGCAGCGTGGCGATTAACGGTCATCAGGCGATCGTTAGCGACGCTTTCGCCATTTGGGATGAGGAAACGCTATCGATTCATGCCGATAAAGAGAGCGAAATCCTGTTGTTTGATTTACCGCCGGCGTAAGGGCTGCCGCGAAGGGAAAACCGTGGGCGCGTTCACGGTTTTCTCTTGTCGGATCGCTATATTGCCCAGGCAGTCTGTTTCGTTATGCTGCGTTAGCCGGTTACGGCAAGACGGAAAAAAACCTAAGCACCACCCGCCTTTTACGTCGTCCCATCGGGAGCGGAGGCGCGGTGGTGTTTAGGTTTATTTTTTTGTTAGACTCCAGCTCAATATTTTCAAGCGTTCTCCGTGGATGATGAAGAAGAAAAGACCGGTTCTCCAGGATGTTGCCGATCGGGTGGGCATAACTAAAATGACGGTAAGCCGCTATTTACGTAACCCGGATCAGGTTTCTGCGGCACTGCAGGAAAAGATAGCCATCGCGCTTGACGAGTTAGGCTATATCCCCAATCAGGCGCCCAATATGCTGTCCAGCGCCACCAGCCGGGCGATCGGCGTTCTGCTGCCGTCGTTGACCAACCAGGTATTCGCGGAAGTGCTGCGCGGCATTGAACGGGTCACCGACGCTCACGGCTATCAAACCATGCTGGCTCACTATGGCTATCATCCCGAAAAAGAAGAGCAGAGGTTAACGTCGCTGCTGGCCTATAACATCGACGGTTTGATCCTGGCGGAGCGTTTTCATACGGACCGTACCCGGCAGATGATCGATGTCGCCGGTATTCCCGTGGTGGAGCTGATGGATTCGGTTTCCCCCTGTCTGGATATGGCGGTTGGGTTCGATAATTTCGAGGCGGCCCGGCAGATGACCCGGCATATGGTTGCTCTGGGGTATCGTCATGTGGTTTATCTTGGCGCGCGTAAGGATGAACGCACCATCACCAAATGCCGCGGTTATGAACAGGCTATGCAGGAGAGCCGGCTGGCGAGCCATAGCGTGATGAGCGAACGGGCGTCCTCCTATTCGCTGGGCGGCGAACTACTGCGGCAGGCGCAGGCCGAATATCCGCAGGTCGACAGTATTTTTTGCACCAATGACGACTTGGCCGTCGGCGCGATGTTCGAGTGTCTGCGTCAGGGGCTGCGCGTGCCGCAGGATATGGGCGTCGTGGGGTTTCATGGTCACGACATCGGCCAGACCATGGTGCCGAAGCTGGCCAGCGTGCTGACGCCCCGCGAACGCATGGGCCAGATTGGCGCGGAGCGTCTGTTGCAGCGTTTGCGCGGCGAACACGTTGAGCCGGCCATGGTCGATGTGGGATTCACCCTGCTGGACGGCGGGAGTATCTAGCTGAATAATAGCGATTTTTATCGTTATTATTCATGTCTTTCGGGCGTCTTGATACGCCGGACGCGCTGGTCGTTAAATCAACGATTTCTGATTATTTGATCCCCATCCCAAAATGGAAATTAAAGCCGGTTATTGGTTTTACTTTCGAATGTTACCGGTATCATGGTATCGGTAACATTCATTGATAACCGGAGAAACAGATTATGCCATTAGTGATTGTCGCTGTTGGCGTCGCAATACTGCTGCTATTGATGATTCGCTTTAAGCTGAATGGCTTTATCTCATTGATATTAGTGGCATTGATCGTCGGGATTATGCAGGGGATGCCGGTCGATAAAGTGATTGCCTCCATTAAAACCGGGGTAGGCGGTACGCTGGGTAGTCTGGCATTGATTATGGGCTTCGGCGCGATGTTGGGTAAGCTGCTGGCCGACTGCGGCGGCGCGCAGCGCATCGCGACGACGCTGATTGATAAATTCGGCATAAAACATATTCAGTGGGCCATTGTGCTGACCGGCTTTACCGTCGGGTTCGCCCTGTTCTACGAGGTCGGTTTTGTTCTGCTGCTGCCGCTGGTGTTCAGCGTGGTGGCCTCCGCGCGCATTCCGCTGCTGTATGCCGGGGTGCCGATGGCGGCGGCGCTCTCCGTCACCCACGGCTTTTTGCCGCCCCATCCGGGGCCGACGGCGATCGCCGCCATTTTCCAGGCCGATATGGGAAAAACGCTGCTGTATGGCACCTTGCTGGCTATTCCGACGGTGATCCTGGCCGGACCGGTGTATGCCCGTTTTCTGAAAGGAATCGATAAGCCGGTGCCTGAAGGGTTGTATAACCCGAAACAGTTTTCCGACGAAGAGATGCCGAGCTTTTTCGTCAGCGTGGCGACGGCCCTGGTCCCCGTTATTTTGATGGCTCTGCGCGCCGTGGCGGAGATGGTGCTGCCGAAAGGGCACGTGATTTTGCCCTACGCCGAGTTTTTCGGCGATCCGGTGATGGCGACGCTGATTGCCGTACTGATTGCGATTTTTACCTTCGGGCTGAATCGCGGCCGCTCAATGGATGAGGTGATGGGGACGATCGCCGACTCGATTAAAATCATCGCCATGATGCTGCTGATTCTCGGCGGGGGCGGCGCGTTTAAGCAGATCCTGGTCGACGGCGGCGTAGATAAATACATTGCCGCGATGATGGCGGGCAGTTCGATTTCACCGATTCTGCTGGCCTGGCTTATCGCGGCTGCGCTGCGTATCGCGTTGGGATCGGCGACGGTGGCCGCCATCACCGCGGGCGGGATCGCCGCGCCGCTGATCGCCTCTACCGGCGTCAGCCCGGAACTGATGGTGATTGCCGTCGGGGCCGGCAGCGTGATTTTCTCGCATGTTAACGATCCCGGTTTTTGGCTCTTCAAAGAGTATTTTAACCTGACCATTATGGAGACCATTAAGTCCTGGTCGGCGCTGGAAACGATTATTTCCGTCTGCGGATTGATCGGATGTTTGCTGTTGGCGATGGTGGTGTGACCGCGCGCCGATGATTGGCCATACGGGCGGAGCGTTCTCCGCCTATTTTTTCACCGTTGCATATAGGCTCGAATGCCGTCCAGGAACATCTGCGTTGACAGCATAACCAGAATCAACCCCATCAGTTTTTCCAGCGCGTTGACGCCTTTCTCGCCCAACAGGCGTAAAAATAGGTTGGACATTAACAGGATAACGAAAGTGATCGACCAGGCGCTAAACAGCGCCAGCGTCAGGTGCGGCAGTTGATCGGGGTATTGGTGGGAAAGCAGCATCAGCGCCGCTAGAATCGACGGACCGGACACCAGCGGGATCGCCAGCGGCACCAGAAAGGGCTCTTCCCCGGCGGGCAGGCCGCTGTTGCCGCCCTCCCGCGCGGGAAAGATCATGCGGATGGCGATCAGGAACAGGATGAGGCCGCCGGAGATGGATACCGTCTCGGTGCGCAGATTAAGAAAGGCCAGGATGCGCTCGCCGGCGAAAAGAAAGATCAGCATCAGCCCCAGGGCGATAACCATTTCGCGAACCAGCACGACGCGCCGGCGTTTAGGGTCGAGGTGTTTTAGCACCGACATGAAAATAGGCAGGTTGCCGAGGGGATCCATAATTAACAGCAACAGGACGGTTGCCGAGATCATTTCTGTCATTTCAGTATCTTGCTCCTGAGCGTCAACGTGGTACATCATCCTGCATAGGAAACGATGATATTAGAATCACTGCTAAAAAACGTCATATTATTGAATAAATTCACTTGCGACTTTACGTACATTTTGTATGGTGGAAAGTCATTATGCTCTTAATGTATACCCAATAGATTTCGAGCTGCGGGAAGGCGGCAACCGAGTCAGTTCCCAGGCGCTGACTTAAGTCAGCGTCTGGGGTGAATGACAAATCAGCCGGGAGCAGATTTGAACGCCGCTTGCGGCGGCCCCAACGGGGCGCGCTCCATGGAGGGAGCGAGTAACAAAGCCAACGCGCCCGCAGCTTGAAAGAGGAAGGGGATATTTGCTCTCAATTACTACACTAAGAAAGCATCCAGGATTCTTTTCGTTACCCCCCAAGGTAGGACAGTTACCATGAAAAATGTTGGTTTTGTTGGCTGGCGCGGTATGGTCGGTTCGGTTCTTATGCAGCGCATGGTCGAGGAACGCGACTTCGACGGGATTCGCCCGGTATTTTTTTCCACTTCTCAGCACGGCGAACCGGCGCCCGCGCTGGGCGGCCAGCAGGGCGTGTTGCAGGACGCTTACAGCCTGGATGCGCTGCGGGCGCTGGATATCATCATTACCTGTCAGGGCGGCGATTATACCAATGAAATCTATCCGAAGCTGCGCGCAAGCGGGTGGCAGGGTTACTGGATCGACGCTGCGTCCACCCTGCGCATGAAGGATGACGCTATTATCATTCTCGATCCGGTCAACCATGATGTGATCAGGCAAGGGCTGGATAACGGCGTTAAAACATTCGTTGGCGGCAACTGTACCGTCAGCCTGATGCTGATGTCGCTGGGCGGCCTGTTCGCTAACGATCTGGTGGACTGGGTTTCGGTTTCCACCTATCAGGCGGCTTCCGGCGGCGGCGCGCGTCATATGCGCGAGCTGCTGGTGCAAATGGGCATGTTGCATGGCGAAGTGGCGAAGGAGCTGCAGGATCCCGCGTCGGCCATTCTGGATATCGAGCGTAAAGTTACCGCGTTAACCCGCAGCGGCACGCTGCCTACCGACAACTTCGGCGTGCCTCTGGCCGGCAGCCTGATCCCGTGGATCGATAAACAGCTGGATAACGGCCAGAGCCGCGAAGAGTGGAAAGGCCAGGCGGAAACCAACAAAATCCTCGGTACCCGCAGCGTTATTCCGGTTGACGGTCTGTGCGTGCGCGTCGGCGCGCTGCGCTGCCACAGCCAGTCTTTCACCATTAAACTGAAAAAAGATGTGGCGGTGCCGGAAATTGAACAAATGCTGGCGAGCCATAACGATTGGGTGAAAGTGGTGCCGAACGATCGCGATATCACGATGCGCGAACTGACCCCGGCGGCGGTGACCGGCACGCTCTCCACGCCGGTCGGCCGGCTGCGCAAGCTGAATATGGGGCCGCAATACCTGTCCGCCTTTACGGTCGGCGACCAGTTGCTGTGGGGCGCCGCCGAACCGCTGCGCCGTATGCTGCGTATTCTGCTCTAATCCTTCCGATGATTTGGCGCAGCGCTGCTGCTGCGCCAAGCTAGCCTTATCGATATAATCCCTCGCGACTCTTCCCCATTTTCTTGCTCTACGAGGCTGACGGTGCAAAGACTGACGATTTCAATGGACGATCAACTGGCGCAGGACTTTGATGAACTGATGCGGCGTAAAGGGTATGCCAATCGTTCCGAAGCATTTCGCGATATGCTGCGCCGCGAACTGGGCGAAATGACGCTGGCAACGGATAAGAATGGGGCGTGCGTGGCGGTGCTGAGCTATGTCTACGATCATCACCAGCGTCAGCTTTCCAGCCGGCTGGCCGATATGCAGCACGACCATCACGATTTAACGGTCTCCACCATGCATACGCATCTGAGTCACGAAGAGTGTGTGGAAACCATTATCCTGCGCGGTACGGCGCTGCAGGTTGAGCGTTTCGCCGAGTCGGTGATGGCGCAAACCGGCGTACGCCACGGCAGATTGAATCTGATTCCGCTGTAACTTCCTCCATGCCCGCCGCGCAGGGCCGCGCCCATAGCCCTGGTTACTCCGCCGCCTATCCCGGCCGACGGGCAAAATCCAAACCGTTTGCCGGCTTAAATTAAGCCAGATCAAGAAAGTATGATTTTTTTTATAAAGTTCATACTTTGCGGTTAAATCCGCCAATCCTATCTGTTATAAGTCGGAATAGAAAACGCCGGAGCGTTTCAGACAGCGACAAAACCTGTTATTCAGACTGTTGACAAATCTATCGTTTATCAAACGGTGATAATGGAATGGAAGAGTAAAGCGTGCGCGCCAGGGACAAAGGCGTAGGGAACGCCTTTGAACGTCGCTTGCGGCGGCCCTGAAAGGGGGAATCTCAGGGATGAGATTCCTATTCGCGCGGCTCGAGCTTACAGGAACGTACTTGCAGCGTCTTTACGATCTATCCATTATCGCCGCTCATCGGACTTTGTCAGCAAGCTCGTTATTGGGGAGGCAGTCCGCCTCCCCAATCGTCATGGGGCCCCCGACCAGGCGGACCGGTTTGTCATGATGCATGCTTTTACAGGACATACCCTTGTGAGCCAACTCCTTGTCGAAAATGAAAATAGCGAGCTATTGCACGACGTGCAGCGTTACTGGACAACCCGCGCCGCCGGCTACAGTCAACTGAACGCCGCCGAATTAGCCAACGCCAAACGCGCCGCCTGGCTGAAAAAAATCAACGAATACGCCCCGCATAAACCGGTGATGAAGGTGTTGGATATCGGCAGCGGTCCGGGGTTTTTCGCCGTCACGCTGGCGCTGGCCGGGCATCAGGTAACGGCCGTCGATATCACCCAGGCGATGCTGGAGCAGGCGCGCGGCAACGCGGCGCGTTACGGCGTTGAGGTGGACTTCGTGCTGTCGGACGTGCATACATTGCCGTTCGCGGATGACCGCTTCGATCTGATCGTGACGCGTAATGTGACCTGGAATCTGGACGATCCGCAGGGCGCCTATGAAGAGTGGCGCCGGGTGCTGGCTCCCGGCGGTCGGCTGATTAATTTTGACGCCAACTGGTATCTGCAGCTGTTTGATGAGCGGAGCCGTCTCGGCTATCTGGAAGACCGGGCGAATGCCCGCTATCTGGGGCTGGAGGATCACTACGTCAATACCGATACCGTCGCGATGGAAAACATCGCCCGTCAGCTGCCGCTCAGCCGCGAGCGCCGTCCGCAGTGGGATACGCAAGCGCTGCTGCAGTGCGGATACCGCAAGATTTCCCTGGATACCCGCGTCGGCGAGGAGCTGTGGGATGAGACGGAAAAGGTAAATTACGCTTCCACGCCGATTTTTTTGATCTGCGCGGAAAAGTAGCCGGCGGGGGATGATATGCCGAATCGTAAAACGACGCCGGCGCGCAAGCTGTTGCGCTGCGCGCCGGTTATCTGCCTGCTTCTGAGCGCGCTGGCCGCGCCGGTCGGGAGCGCCGCCGAGAGTCAGGCCGACCGTTCGATATTAAGCTACGCCAGCACCAAGGACATCCGCGACATTAATCCCCATCTCTATAGCGGCGAAATGGCCGCGCAGAATATGGTGTTTGAGCCGCTGGTGGTTAATACCGAACAGGGGGTGAAGCCGTGGCTGGCGCAAAGCTGGGAGGTTTCGCCGGATGCGAAACGCTATACCTTCCACCTGCGTCGCGACGTCACCTTTAGCGATGGCGAAAAGTTTAATGCGCAGGCGGTGAAGCTGAATATAGAGGCGGTATTGGCGAATTATCAGCGCCACGCCTGGCTTGAACTGGTGCGGCAGATCGATAGCGTCGAGGCTGTGGATGAGTATACCGTCGCCCTTTATCTGAAAAATCCCTATTACCCCACGCCGGTGGAGCTGGGCTTAACCCGGCCGTTCCGCTTTATTTCGCCGAAAGACTTTATTAACGGCCAAACCAAAAATGGCGTCGGCGCCTATGCCGGAACGGGGCCGTGGCTGCTGGCCGAATATGTGAAAAACCAGTATGCGGCGTTTAACGCCAATCCCCGCTATTGGGGCGCGCCGCCGCGGATCCATCGCGTGGTATGGCGCGTAATCCCCGACCGCCAAAGCCTGTTGCTGGCGCTGGAAAAAGGCGATATTCAGCTTATTTTCGGCGCGGACGGCGACATGATGGACGGCGATAGCTTCGTGGCGCTGCAGGCGCGGAGCCAGTTTAGCACCGCCATCAGCGAGCCGGTGGCTTCGCGGGCGCTGGTTTTGAACAGCAGCCGGCCGATTACCGCCGATCGCCAGGTACGGATCGCCTTGCAGTATGCGGTGGATAAGCAGGCGATTGCGCAGGGCGTGATGGCGGGCAGCGAGAGCGCGGCGGATACGCTGCTGGCCCGCAGCGTGCCCTATGCCGATATCGCCGAACTGCCGGTCTATCGCTATGACCCGGAAAAATCCCGGGCGCTGCTGGACGCTGCGGGGTGGCGGTTGCCGGCCGGCCGGGCGACGCGCGAGAAACAGGGCAGGCCGATGCGGCTGATCTTCTCCTACAACGCCAATAATGCGGGAGAAAAGCAAATTGCCGAGGTGATACAAAGCAATTTTCAGCAGGTCGGGGTGGACGTCGCGCTTATCGGCGAGGAAAAACAGGCCTACCTGGACAGGCAAAAGTCCGGCGATTTTGATCTGCAATACTCATTATCCTGGGGAAAACCTTACGATCCGCAGTCCTACGTCTCTTCGTTCCGTATTCCGGCGCATGCCGACTATCAGGGGCAAAAAGGCTTGCCGGGCAAGGCCGAACTGGATGCGCTGATCGGCCGGGTGTTGATCGCCCCGGATAAGGCGCGGCGTCGGGAGCTGTACCGACAGATATTTGTGATGCTGGCGCGGGAGGCGGTCTATATTCCGTTGACCTATTCCCGCACCAAGGCCGTATTCAGCCCCCGTCTGCAAGGCGTGACGTTTAATCCTTCCCAGTACGAGATCCCTTTTGAAAAGATGTACTGGCGTTAGGCCGCGGGTAAACGGATGAAGCGCTATATCGTTTGTCGACTGCTGCTGATGATACCGCTGATCCTGGCGATATCCTGGATTGCCTTTGCGTTGATTCAACTCTCCCCGTCCGATCCCGCCGAGGCGGCGCTGCGCGTCAACATGGTGGTGGCGACGGATGAGGCCGTTGCGGCGATGCGCCATGAGCTGGGGTTGGATCTGCCCTTCTGGCGGCAATACTTTTCCTGGCTGCGGCGCTGTCTGCGCCTGGATTTCGGCGTTTCGTTCGTCACCCGGGCCAGCGTGCGCCAGGAACTGATGACGGCGTTGCCCGCCACGCTGCGGCTGGCCGCCGCCGCGCTCGGCATGATTGTGCTGTTTTCGTCGTCGTGCGCGGTAGTGTGCGCGGCGACCCGCGGCCGCTGGCCGGATAAGCTGTTGCGCGCGGCGCTGTTCCTGCTTACCGCCATGCCGAATTACTGGGTAGGCCTGCTGCTGATTTGGCTGCTGTCGGTCAAACTGAACTGGCTGCCTATCGGCGGCATGCAGGCGCCGGGGGCGGTGATATTGCCCGCGTTCACCCTGGCGCTGGGCTATATCGGCACCTATGTGCGCCTGCTGCGCAGCAGCATGCTGGGGCAGCTCGCCCAGCCTTATGTCGTTTATGCCCGGGCGCGCGGCTTAACCTCTTGGCGCATCCTCTGGCGGCATGTGCTGGTCAACGCCCTTTACTCGCCGCTGGTGGCGCTCGGCATGAGTATTCCCAAACTGATCGCCGGTACGCTGGTTATCGAAAACGTTTTTTCCTGGCCCGGTTTGGGGCGGCTGTGCGTAACGGCGATTTTTAACCGCGATTATCCGGTCATTCAGGCTTATGTTTTGCTGATGGCGCTGCTGTTTGTGGCGGCGAATTTCACCGTCGACCTGCTGCAAATGTGGCTGGATCCGCGTTTGCGGCGCGGCATCGCCGTATGATTCGGCGTCTCTGGCGGTATTTTAAACGGGATCGGCTGGCGCTGGCGTGCCTGTGCTTCCTGACGCTGGTTCTGGCGGCGGGCTTGCTGGCGCCCTGGATTGCCCCGCACGATCCGCTGCTGGTTTCATGGCGCGATAAATATCACGCCCTCGGCGCGGATTATCCGCTGGGGGCCGACCACCTGGGGCGCTGCCTGTTCTCGCGGCTGCTGTACGGCATCCGCGCCACGGTGCTGGTCGCGCTGGCGGCGATGGCGGTCACATTGGCGTTCGGCATGGCGCTCGGTATGCTGGCGGGTTACTGCCGCGGACGCGTCGACGCCCTATTGATGCGCCTGTGCGATGTGATGCTGTCGTTTCCCAGCGAAGTGATGATTTTTGCCCTGGTCGGAATTTTGGGGCCGGGGCTGGGCAATATCATACTGGCGGCGCTGCTGGTGAAATGGGCCTGGTATGCCCGGATGGTGCGCGGCATCGTGCTGCAATACAGCGATCGGCGCTATATTCATTACGCCAGGCTGATCGGCGGGAAACCGCGCTATATCATCCTGCGCCATCTGCTGCCGGCGGCCGCCGCTGAAATGGCGGTGCTGGCGACCACCGACAGCGGCGCGACGATCCTGCTGTTGTCGGCGCTCTCTTTTATCGGGCTCGGCGTACAGCCGCCCACCCCGGAGTGGGGCGCGATGCTGGGCGAGGCGAAAAACGTCATGCTGATACATCCCGAGCAGATGCTGCCCGCCGGGATCGCTATTGTGCTGGTGGTCGCGGCGTTTAACTATCTGGGCGATTTTCTGCGCGACGTGCTGGATAAGCAGGGAACCGGTGGCGATTGAGTCGTCGCTTGGCTCTTGCGTTATGCTCACATCGCTTTTAGTTCGTTGATAAAATCAGGCTTGTTTTTCAGTATATTCAAGACCTTTAACGCCGTGCCGGTCGGTTGGCGCCGGTGTTGCGGCCCCATCAGGCCGCCTTTTCAATATCCGATAGCGTTTTACGGGGGGAAATAAAGGGGACGCGAACTTCCACCCGGGTAAAGCTGTCGGCCTCGCAGATTACGGTAATGCCGAAGTGCGCGCCGTAACGGGCCTTGATGCGCCGGTCCACCAGGTTCATTCCCAGACCGTCTCCGCCGCTGGGCGGCTGATACATGCCAGCGTTATCCTCTACCGTCAGCTCCAGGGTATTGGCGTGCAGGCGCCCGCCGATGCGTATATGGCCGACGTCGATCATCTGCGAAATGCCGTGCTTGATGGCGTTTTCCACAATGGGCTGCAGCGAAAACGCCGGCAGCCGCGCCTCCAGCAGTTCGTCCGGCAGGGCGATCTCCACCGTCAGATGGTCGGCGAAGCGCGCTTTTTCGATTGCCAGATAAGCGTTCACATGCTCCAGCTCGTCGCTGAGCGATACCTCATCGTTACTGCGCTTCAGGTTTTTACGGAAAAAGGTCGACAGCGACAGCACCAACTGACGCGCGTGGTCGGGATTGCGGCGTATTACGGCGGATAAGGTATTGAGCGCATTAAACAGAAAGTGCGGGTTAACCTGCGCGTGCAGCAGCTTGATCTCCGACTGCGCCAGCAGCTGTTTCTGCCGCTCGAAGCGTCCGGCCAGAATCTGGGCGGAGAGCAGGTGGGCAATCCCTTCCCCCAGGGTGCGGTTGATGCTGGAAAACAGCTTGTTCTTGGGTTCGTACAGCTTAATGGTGCCGATAACGCGCTGCTCTTCGCCGCGCAGCGGGATCACCAGCGTCGAGCCCAGCTTGCAGTTGGAGGAGATAGAACAGGTGTAGGGCACCTCGTTGCCATCGGCGTAGACCACCTGGTTGTTATCGATCGCCCGGTGGGTGTGGCAGGAGGTGATCGGGGAGTCCACGGTATGGTGATCGTCGCCCAGACCGATAAACGCCAATAATTTTTCGCGGTCGGTGATCGCGACGGCGCCCACCCCCAGCTCTTCATAGAGAATGCGGGCGACGCGCATGCTGTTCTGCTGGTTGAAGCCCTGGCGCAGCGTGCCTTCGGCCCGGGCGGCGATTTTCAGCGCCTTGGCGGAAAAAGCCGAGGTGTACTTCTCGAAAATGGCGCGCCTGTCGAGCAGAATGCGCATAAACATCGCCGAGCCGACGGTATTGGTGATCATCATCGGCAGGGCGATGTCTCTCACCAGCGCGATGGCGTTGTCAAACGGCCGGGCGACCAGCAGGATAATCACCATTTGCAGAATTTCTGCCACCAGCGCGGTTAAACCGACCACTAGCGGCTGAAACAGCAGATCGAGACGGTTGCGCCGCGTCAGATAGCGGTGCAGCAATCCGCCCAGCAGACCTTCGGCGATGGTCGACAGCATGCAGGCCAGCGCGGTCATGCCGCCCATCGAATAGCGGTGCAGCCCGCCGGTCAAGCCGACCAGAAAACCGATCGACGGGCCGCCCAGCATGCCGCCCAATACCGCGCCGGTGGCGCGGGTATTGGCGATGGAGTCATCGATATGCAGACCGAAATAGGTGCCCATGATGCAGAACATGGAGAACACCAGGTAGCACACCAGCTTGTGGGGTAAGCGAATAGTGACCTGCATCAGCGGAATAAATAGCGGCGTTTTACTTAACAGATAGGCGATCACCAGATAAACGCACATCTGCTGCAGTAAAGAGAAAATCAAATCGACCTGATTGACCATAGACGATCGCTCTTAATGGGGTTTACATTGAGGATTATACCCTTCTTGTCCGACGTTGCAGCGTTCTTGATAGCTATTCGGCGGCTAATAACTTTCGCCCGGCGTCCGGTTTTCGCCTGCCGAGAATTAATAATGTGCAATTGATGCTAAAAGCCCGCAAACATAACTTATTTGTATAAATATAAACAGAAAAATTCGGTGTCGTCCCAGATATTCTTTGGTTATTTAGCTACGCTAAATGGGTAATCATTGTTGGGCCATTTCACGCCGCGAATTATTTTTTCTGGGAATGTCCTAACGCCAATTATTTTTAACTAATTGTTTTTATTTATTTTTTAAATAATATCGGGAGGAATGTAACCGCATCGTGATAACGGGTTTATATAACATGTTTATTTAATTCAAATGGTTAATCAGAGGATGAATACCATGCTGGAGTTTTCTGATGCGATTAATTCACTTATTGCCGGACATTATGCCGATCCCTTTTCGCTATTGGGGATGCATAAAACCTCGAAGGGAATCGAGGTACGCGCATTATTGCCCGACGCCCGGGAAGTGTGGGTGGTAGAAAGCAGCCGCGGTCATAAAGTGGCGCAGCTGCAACGTTATGATGAACGCGGTTTTTTTTGCGCCGTATTACCGCGCAGAAAAAATCCTTTTCATTATCAATTGGCCGTGACCTGGGGGCAGGAGACGTATCTGATTGAAGATCCCTATCGCTTCGGGCCGCTGCTGCAGGATCTGGATATCTGGTTATTGGCGGAAGGGACGCACTTACGCCCGTATGAACGCCTGGGCGCGCATGTGGAAACGCTGGACGGCGTGGCGGGCGTGCGTTTTGCCGTCTGGGCGCCGAATGCCCGGCGGGTCTCCGTCGTCGGCGCGTTCAACTTCTGGGACGGCCGCCGCCACCCGATGCGCCTGCGCCGGGAAAACGGCGTCTGGGAGCTGTTTCTGCCCGCCGTGGCGCCCGGGGAGCTGTATAAATATGAAATTATCGACCGCCATGGCAAGGTGCGCCTGAAGGCCGACCCTTACGCTTTCGAAGCGCAGATGCGCCCGGATACCGCGTCGCTGATTACCCGCTTGCCGGAGAAAGCGACGATTAATGAGGCGCGCCGTCAGGCCAACGGGCTGCAGGCGCCGATCGCGATTTATGAAGTGCACCTCGGCTCCTGGCGCAGACATACGGATAACAATTTCTGGCTCAGCTATCAGGAGCTGGCGGAACAGCTTATCCCTTATATCAAGGAGATGGGGTTCACGCACGTCGAACTGATGCCCATCAATGAGCACCCGTTCGACGGCAGCTGGGGCTATCAGCCGCTCGGCCTGTATGCGCCGACGCGCCGTTTCGGCACGCCGCAAGAGTTCAGAACGTTTATCGACGCATTTCATGAGGCGGGCATCAACGTGCTGCTGGACTGGGTGCCGGGGCATTTTCCCGGCGATGAGTACGGCCTGGCGCAGTTCGACGGCACGGCGCTCTATGAATATGCCGACCCCCGCGAGGGCTATCACCAGGATTGGAATACCCTGATCTATAACTACGGCCGTCATGAGGTGCGCAACTATCTGGCGGGCAACGCCCTGTTCTGGATGGAGCGCTACGCTATCGACGGACTGCGGGTGGACGCCGTCGCTTCCATGATTTATCGCGACTACAGCCGCACCGCGGGGCAGTGGGTGCCGAACAGCTATGGCGGCAGAGAGAATCTGGAGGCGATCGCCTTCCTGCGCTACACCAACCAGATGCTGGGACATGCCGCGCCGGGCGCGGTGACCGTGGCGGAAGAGTCGACCGACTATCCGGGCGTGACCCTGCCGCCCGACTGCAACGGGCTGGGGTTCCATTACAAATGGAACATGGGCTGGATGCACGACACCCTCTCCTATATGCAGCTTGACCCGATTTACCGCAAATATCACCACGATCGGCTGACCTTCGGCATGCTGTATGCCTACAGCGAAAACTTCGTCCTGCCGCTTTCCCACGATGAAGTGGTGCACGGCAAACGCTCCCTGCTCGATCGGATGCCCGGCGACGCCTGGCAGAAATTCGCCAATCTGCGGGCATACTACGGCTTTATGTGGGCCTATCCCGGTAAAAAACTGCTGTTTATGGGGGGCGAATTCGCCCAGGGGCGCGAGTGGAACCACGACGCCAGTCTGGACTGGCATCTGCTGGACGAGCCGGAGGGCTGGCACCGCGGCGTGCAGCGCCTGGTGCGCGACCTGAATCACTGTTACCGCCGGCAGCCGCCGTTGTACCAATTGGATTTTCAGCCGCAGGGCTTTGAGTGGCTGGTGGTGGACGACCGGGAGAACTCGGTGTTCGCTTTTGCGCGCCGCGACGCGCGGGGCAATGAAATTCTGGTGGTGAGTAATTTTACCCCGGTTCCCCGCTATGGCTATCGCATCGGGATTAATCAGCCCGGACGCTGGCGGGAAATCATCAATACGGACTCCTGTTACTACCACGGCGGCAATCTGGGTAATGAAGGCGCGGTTCACAGCGAAGCGATCGCCAGCCACCAGCGGCCTCAGTCGCTGGCGCTGACTCTTCCTCCCCTGGCGACGCTCTATTTGGCGAGAGAGGCATGAATGACGGAATTGCAGGCGGGCAGCCCGGACCCTCTGGGCGCGAGCTTTGACGGCGCGGGCGTTAATTTCGCGCTGTTTTCGGCACAGGCGCAGCGGGTGGAGTTATGTCTGTTCGATGCCCATCAGCAGGAGCGGCGGCTGGCGTTAACCGCGCGCAGCGGCGACGTCTGGCATGGCTATCTGCCCGGCGCCGGGCCGGGGCTGCGCTATGGCTTTCGGGTGGATGGGCCGTTCGAGCCGGCGCAGGGGCTGAGGTTTAATCCGCATAAACTGCTGCTGGACCCCTGCGCGCGCCAGCTGGATGGCTGGGTGGCGGACGACGACTGCCTGCACGGCGGAATCGACCGGCGCGACGAGCGCGACAGCGCGCAGGTGATGCCCAAATGCGTCGTCGTCGATGAGCGGTACGACTGGCAGGACGACGCGTATCCGCAAACGCCCTGGCGTCAGACCGTGATTTATGAAGCCCATGTGCGCGGGCTGACCCAGATGCGCCCCGACATCCCGCCGGAGATACGCGGCAGCTACGCCGCGCTGGGCCATCCGGCGATTATCGACTATCTGCAAACGCTGGGGATCACCGCGCTGGAACTGCTGCCGGTTCAGCAACACGCCGACGAGCCTAGGCTTCAGCGGATGGGGTTGCGCAACTACTGGGGCTATAACGTATTGCTGCCGTTCGCGGCGGATAACGGCCTCTCCTCGGGCGAGGATGCGCTGAACGAGTTCCGCGGGGCGGTAAAAACGCTGCACCGGGCCGGCATCGAAGTCATTCTGGACGTGGTATTTAACCACAGCGCCGAGCTGGATGCGGCGGGGCCGACCCTTTCGCTGCGCGGCATTGATAACCGCAGCTACTATTGGCTTAACGAACGCGGCGAATACCACAACTGGACGGGCTGCGGCAACGCGCTGCGTCTTAACCATCCGGCGGTCGTCGAGTGGGTGATGGGCTGTTTGCGTTTCTGGCGCGAGGTCTGCCACGTCGACGGTTTCCGCTTCGATCTGGCGACGGTGCTGGGGCGTACGCCGGATTTCAACCCATCGGCGCCGTTATTGACGGCGATGAAAAACGATCCGCGGCTGCAGGGGTGCAAGCTGATCGCCGAGCCGTGGGATCTGGGGAACGGCGGCTACCAGTTGGGGAACTTCCCGGCGCCGTTCGCCGAATGGAGCGACCGCTATCGCGACGATATGCGCCGTTTCTGGCTGCACGGCGATATTCCGCTCGGCGTTTTCGCCCGGCGCTTCGCCGCCTCCAGCGACCTCTTCCAGCATCACGATCGCCTGCCTTACGCCTCGGTGAACAAACTTACCGCCCATGATGGCTTCACCCTGCGCGATCTGGTCAGTTTCAACCATAAGCACAACCAGGCCAACGGCGAAGAGAACCGCGACGGCGCCGACAACAATTTCAGCAATAACCACGGCGTCGAGGGGCTGGACGCCGATGAGGAGACGCGCCGCCGCCGTCAGGCCAGCCAGCGCGCGTTGCTGACCACGCTGCTGCTGTCACAGGGAACGCCCATGCTGCTGGCGGGGGATGAGTTGGGAAACAGCCAGCAGGGCAACAATAACGCCTACTGTCAGGATAACGAACTGACCTGGCTGAACTGGGATAAGGCCGACGAGGCGCTGACGCGCTTTACCGCCGGGCTAATCCGCCTGCGCCGCGCGATACCGGCGTTGCGGCAGGACGCATGGTGGCGGGATGGCGACGGCGCCGTGCGGTGGCTGGATAGCACGGGGCAACCGCTGACGCCGCAGCAGTGGGAGCAGGGCGCGCCCCGGTTGCAAATTTTGCTTTCGGAGCGCTGGTTATTGCTGATTAACGCCGGCGAGCAGGCGGTGGATTTCACGCTGCCGCCGGGGCGGTGGAAAGTCTCCCCTCCGTTTGATGAAAAAGCGTATCGCATCAGCGAGGGGCTATGGCAAGGAGCGGCGCCGGCAGTCTGTATCCTGACAAAATAAGAAGGAGTAAGCCATGGTGAACAACGACAAAAACGATCCCCTGATGCTGGCGAGACAACTGCCGCTGAAGTCCGTGGCGCTGATTCTGGCGGGGGGACGGGGAACCCGCCTAAAAGGCTTGACGGCGTTACGCGCCAAGCCGGCCGTCCACTTCGGCGGGAAATTCCGCATCATTGATTTCGCCCTGTCCAACTGCCTCAATTCCGGTATCCGCCGTATCGGCGTGATCACCCAGTATCAGTCGCACACGCTGGTGCAGCATATTCAGCGCGGCTGGTCTTTCCTGAATGTGGAAATGAACGAGTTTATCGATCTGCTGCCCGCGCAGCAGCGTAACGAGACCGAGCACTGGTATCGCGGCACCGCCGACGCGGTGTGCCAGAACCTGGATATCATCCGCCGTTACCGGGCGGAGTATGTGGTGATCTTGGCGGGCGATCATATCTACAAGATGGATTACTCGCGCATGCTGATCGACCATGTGGAAAAAGGCGCGGAGTGTACCGTGGCCTGCCTGCCGGTGCCGCTGAAAGAGGCCGGCGCCTTTGGCGTGATGAGCGTCGACGCCCGGCATCGCATCCTCGATTTCGCCGAAAAACCGGCGCAGCCGGTGCCGATGCCGGATAACCCGGATATGGCGCTGGCGAGCATGGGGATTTATGTATTTAACGCCGAGTATCTGTATCGCCTGCTGGAAGAGGATGTCTGCGTGACGGATTCCAAGCATGATTTCGGTCAGGATCTGATCCCCAAAATCGTCGCGCAGGGCGCGGCCTGGGCGCACCCTTTCACCTTATCCTGCGTCACGTCCGGCGACAGCGCCCGGCCCTACTGGCGGGACGTCGGCACGCTGGAGGCCTACTGGCAGGCCAACCTCGATTTGGCGTCCGTTACACCGGAGCTGGATATGTACGACCGCAACTGGCCGATTCGCTCGGCGATAGAGTCGCTGCCGCCGGCCAAGTTCGTGCAGGACCACTCCGGCAGCCACGGTATGACCATGAACTCGCTGGTTTCGGGCGGCTGCATCGTGTCCGGTTCGGTGGTGACTCACTCGGTGCTGTTTCCCCGCGTGCGGGTTAATTCATTTTGCAGCATCGATTCAACGGTGTTGCTGCCGGATGTCGTCGTCGGCCGCTCCTGCCGTTTACGCCGCTGCGTGATCGACCGCGCCTGCCAACTCCCGGAAGGCACCATCGTGGGAGAAAACGCGGAAGAGGACAGCCGCCGTTTCTACCGTTCGGATGAAGGGGTGGTGCTGGTGACGAGGGCGATGCTGGAAAAAATATAACGCCAGTCCGTTATCCCCGCCTGCGCGGGGATAACGAAAAACGAGGGACAACGGAATAAAAAGCGGGAACGACGGGCAACAAGACGTAAAGAGGTTGGGACCAATACAGGAGTCATGATGCGGGTATTACATGTTTGTTCAGAGCTGTTTCCGCTATTGAAAACCGGGGGGTTGGCGGATGTGACCGGGGCCTTGCCCGCAGCGCAGATTCAAACCGGCATGGACGTCCGGGTCGTGCTGCCGGCGTTTCCCGATCTGAAGCAGGGTATCGCCAATACGCAAATCGTGTGCGCGCGCGATACGTTCGCCGGGCATGTCACGCTGCTGCACGGCCACTTTAACGGCGTCGGCATCTATCTGATCGACGCTCCGGCGCTGTACCAGCGCGCGGGCAGCCCTTACCACAATCCCGAGCAGTATGCGTATGCGGATAACTATTTGCGCTTTGCGCTGCTGGGCTGGATAGGCTGTGAGCTGGCCTGCGGGCTGGATCCCTACTGGCGGCCGGAGGTGGTGCACGCCCATGACTGGCACGCCGGTTTAACGTGCGCTTATCTGGCCGCGCGCGGCAGACCGGCAAAATCGGTATTTACCGTCCATAATTTAGCCTATCAGGGGTTGTTTGACGCCCGGCATATGGCCGAGCTGCAACTGCCGCCGGAATTTTTTCAGATTTACGGGCTGGAGTTCTACGGACAGATCTCTTATCTCAAGGCGGGACTCTATTACGCCGATCATGTGACCACGGTCAGCCCGACCTATGCGCATGAAATTACCCTGCCGGCGTACGGCTATGGCATGGAGGGGTTATTAAAAACCCGCGAGGCGGAAGGGCGTCTGTCCGGCATTCTCAACGGCGTCGACGACGCCATCTGGGATCCGGCGCATGACCCGCTGCTGACTCGTCATTACAACCGGGATGCGCTGCTCGACAAGGCGGAGAATAAACGGCATCTGCAAACGGCGATGGGACTCAGGCTGGATGAAAAAGCGCCGGTGTTCGCCATCGTCAGCCGCCTTACCAGCCAGAAGGGGCTGGATATCGCGCTCAGCGCGATCCCCGACTTGCTGGATCAGGGCGGACAGCTGGTGGTGTTGGGGGCGGGCGACGCGTCGCTGCAGGAGGGATTTTTGGCGGCGGCGGCGAAGTATCACGGGCAGGTGGGGGTGCAGATTGGCTACCACGAAGCCTTTTCGCACCGCATTATCGGCGGGGCGGATGTCATCATGGTGCCCAGCCGCTTCGAGCCCTGCGGTTTGACGCAGCTCTACGGGCTGAAATACGGCACCCTGCCGCTGGTGCGCCGCACCGGCGGGCTGGCGGATACGGTTGCGGATTGTTCGCTGGAAAATCTGGCGGATGGTCTGGCGAGCGGTTTTGTGTTTAACGATTGTAACGTGGGATCGCTATCCCGGGCAATTCGCCGCGTCTTTGTTCTGTGGGCGCGCCCGACTCTCTGGCGCTATGTGCAGCGTCAGGCGATGGCGATGGATTTCAGTTGGCAGGCGGCCGCGCAGGCTTATCGCGCGCTGTATCAACGCTTATGATGACGCTCATTGGGGAATGAATATCATGAACACGCCGTTTAGCTATGCTTCACCAACGCTCAGTGTGGAAGCGCTGAAACACTCTATCGCCTACAAGCTGATGTTCGCGGTGGGCAAAGATCCGGCGATAGCCACCAAGCACGACTGGCTGAACGCCACGCTGCTGGCGGTGCGCGATCGCATGGTCGAACGCTGGCTGCGCTCCAACCGGGCGCAGCTGTCGCAGGATGTGCGCCAGGTTTACTACCTGTCGATGGAGTTTCTGCTGGGGCGCACGCTGTCGAACGCCCTACTGGCGATGGGGCTGTATGACGATTTAAACGCGGCGCTGGACGGCATGGGGCTGGAGCTGGACGATCTATTACAGGAGGAGAACGATCCCGGCCTGGGCAACGGCGGCCTGGGGCGGCTGGCGGCCTGCTTTCTGGATTCGCTGGCGACCATGGCGCTACCGGGACGCGGCTACGGCATCCGCTATGAATACGGCATGTTTAAGCAGAACATCGTCAACGGCCAGCAGGCCGAATCGCCGGATTACTGGCTGGAGTACGGCAACGCATGGGAGTTTGCCCGCCACAGCACGCGCTACAAAGTGCGCTTTGGCGGCCGTGTTCAGCAGGAGGGCAGCAAGGCCCGCTGGCTGGAAACCGAGGAGGTTATCGCCTGCGCTTATGATCAGATCATTCCCGGTTTCGATACCGATGCGACCAACACCCTGCGCTTATGGAGCGCGCAGGCCAGTAATGAAATCAACCTGGGCAAATTCAACCAGGGCGACTATTTTGCCGCGGTTGAGGATAAAAACCACTCGGAAAACGTATCCCGGGTGCTTTATCCCGACGATTCAACCTACTCAGGGCGCGAACTGCGCCTGCGGCAGGAGTATTTTCTGGTGTCCGCCACGGTGCAGGATATCCTCAACCGCCACTGGATGATGCATAAAACCTACGCCAATCTGGCGGAGAAGTTCGCCATTCACCTGAATGATACTCATCCGGTACTGGCAATCCCCGAATTGATGCGTCTGCTGATCGATGAGCACAAGTTCAAGTGGCAGGACGCCTGGGACGTGGTCGGCAAGGTCTTCTCCTATACCAACCACACGCTGATGCAGGAAGCGCTGGAAACCTGGCCGGTGGATATGCTGGGCAAAATTTTGCCGCGCCACCTGCAGTTGATTTTTGAGATCAACGAGCATTTTCTGGCGTTCGTGCAACAGCAGTTCCCCGGCGACAACGATCTGCTGGCGCGCGTCTCCATTATCGAGGAGACCAACGGACGCCGAGTCCGTATGGCCTGGCTGGCGGTGGTCGCCAGCCATAAGGTCAACGGGGTGTCGGAACTGCATTCGGACCTGATGGTGCAGTCGCTGTTCGCCGACTTTGCGCGTTTATTCCCCAACCGCTTCTGCAACAAAACCAACGGCGTTACCCCCCGGCGCTGGCTGGCGCTGGCCAACCGTCCGCTTGCCGCAGTGTTGGACGACACCATCGGACAGACCTGGCGTACCGACCTGAGCCAGCTTGACGAGCTAAAGCCGCATATCGACTATCCGGCGTTCGTGCAGCGCATTCGCCAGGCCAAGCTGGAGAATAAACAGCGCCTGGCCGAGTATATCGCGGAGAATTTAAATATCGTCGTCAATCCCAACGCGCTGTTCGATGTGCAGATCAAGCGTATTCACGAATACAAACGCCAGTTGCTCAACGTGCTGCATATTATCACCCGCTATAACCGCATTAAGGACGATCCCTCCCTTGATGCGGTGCCGCGCGTGGCGATCTTCGCCGGCAAGGCCGCGTCGGCGTACTACATGGCCAAACATATTATCAACCTGATCAACGACGTGGCGCAGGTGATCAACAACGATCCGGCGGTGCGCGACCGGCTGAAGGTGGTCTTTATCCCTAACTATGGCGTCAGCCTGGCGCAGATCATCATTCCGGCCGCGGATCTTTCCGAACAGATCTCTCTGGCGGGGACGGAGGCCTCCGGCACCAGCAATATGAAATTCGCGCTGAACGGCGCGTTGACCATCGGCACCCTGGACGGGGCGAACGTGGAGATGCTGGAACATATCGGCGAAGAGAACATGTTTATTTTCGGCAATACCGCCGAACAGGTGGAAACGCTGCGCCAGAACGGCTACAACCCGCGGGAATACTACGACAAGGACGATGAACTGCACCGGGTGCTTACGCAGATCGCCACCGGCGTTTTTAGCCCGGATGACAGCCGGCGCTATAGCGATCTGTTCGATTCACTGGTGAATTTCGGCGACTACTATCAGCTGCTGGCCGACTACCGCAGCTATGTGGATACCCAGGATCGGGTGGATGAGTTTTACCGCAACGCGGACGAATGGGCGCGCTGCACCGCGCGCAACATCGCCGGCATGGGCTATTTCTCTTCCGATAGAACCATCGCCGAGTATGCCGAGGAGATCTGGAACATCAAGCCGATTCGGCTATAGCGGTTGATTGCGGAGCGCTGGCGTTCCAGCGCTAAATTTTTTGGCAGTGTCCATACTTGCCGCACCTTGCGCGCCAGTTGCTCCTGGCTTGCCCGCAATGCGGCGACGTTATTCAGCACACCGGAGGGCTTAGAAAAGTTCGCTTCGGCGACAATAGACGAGGTAAAGGGAAACGCGGCGGTTTTCGCGCAGTATCTTCATACCGCAGAAACAACCTAGCAGAACTGGGAACAAGGCGGGGCAAAACCTAATCCACAAGCGGTTTTCTTGATTAAAATGGTGGAAAAAAATCCGGACACGCTTCGCACGCTGACCGCGTTGTGAGCGGTATGGGGACGCATTTCCCGCGTTAATTTTTCCTTAGCCGCATGCCTCCAATTCAAATAAATCGTTAATGCGGTATTTCACCCCGGCGACGACGCCGTTTTCCCCCTCATACACCAGCAGAAAGCGGGTGCGGACGCCATCGTGATAGCTCAGCGCGGCGCAGCCGCCTTTGCCCAGCACCAGCGTGTCGACGCCGCCTGACGACGCCACCACGGCGTTTTCGCCCGTCGCGGTAATGGATACGTTGTTGCCTGCGTTGCTGATGCGGCTTCCACTGCCCGCCGCGTCGAGTTTGCACAGGCTTCCCACATTGGCGATGCTGGAGGATTCGCCGGCGCCGCTGATATAGCCGCGCATGCCGCTGTTGGCGATGCGCGCGCCGCGTCCCGCGCTGCTGATTTTGACCGAGTTCCCGCTGTTACTGATGCGCGCCCGTCCGCCCAGGCTGCCGATACGGCAGTGCGGCCCGGTATTGCCGATCTTTACGGCAAAACCGGCGCTGACCAACTGGCAGGCGTAGCCGGCGCTGGCGATGCCGCTGTCGGCGCCGCAGCTGCCGACGAAATTATAGGGACCGGATAACGCGATCCTGCTCTGCAGGGCGGTGCAGCCGATATCCAGCGCCGGGGCGCTTGCGGCCAGCTGCGTTTCGCCGGGGAGGCTTGACGCGTACTCCCCGCCCCGGGGGCGGGTTTTTATCTCAACCGATCCGCTATTGCCGGCGGTCAGGCGTTCGACCATCTCCCGTATGGCGCCGATCTCCTGCGCCATAAACCGGGGCGAGCCGGAGCCGAGCGCATAGCTGTACGCCACCAGACTCTCCAGCCATTCGACATATCCGTCGCTTATCAGCGCCTGATGAATATCCCGATATTCCGCGCCCTGCGGAAAACGGCGCAGGAACCAGCGGTAGATTTGCGGGCTGACTCGTAGCGCGCGTAGCTGCTGGCTGGTGATTTTTTTCATGTTCGCCTGGGGTTCCTGCCGCGCGTTAGTGACGATGATAGCCGTCGATCATACAGCGGAACGTTTGGGTCGGGGTGCGCCCGGTGGTGCACAGATAAATATGCCCGCACAGGAAAAACAGGCTGGCGACGGCCAGCGCCAAATGCAGCGGCAGCAGCCAGGCCTTGAGCAGCGCCCAATCGGCCGGCAGCCACAGCGGATTGCTTAACAGCACGCCGGTCGCCAGCAGCGCGGGCAACAGCGCGTACATCACGCCGAGATAAGCGGCCTGTTGCAGAGGATTAAACTTGGCGCGCGGCGTGGCCGGGAAGGGGTGATCTTCCCCCTTAATGATGCCGTACAGATAAAACCGAACCTGTAAAAAGGCGCGTTTCCCCCAGCCGTCGCGTTTAATCAGGTAATGGTGCCCGTTGCCGCCGAACGCGTTAATCAAGACAAATGCGATCCAGCCGGCCAATAGCAGATATCCGCACGCCTCATGCAGGGCGACCAGCGTCACGGTGTCTTTTACCGACCCCACGGCGAAATGGTTGAGCAGCCCGCTGGCGAGCAGCAGAATAAACAGCGTCGCGTTACTCCAGTGCCAGAGGCGGATGGCCCGCGAATAGAGATAGACCTTCTCTTCGTGCGAGCGGGCGTGCGGCGGCGCGAGCTTGTAACGCAACAGTCCGTGCAGCGTCAGCACGCCCAGCATGCCGGCAAACAAGAGTCCCGCCAGAATAAGCCATACCGGCCAGAAATCGGGCGTGTAGATATAAACGTACTGGTAAAGCTGGGCCTGAAACAGTTCGGCGTTCGGCATAATATTCATACATTCACCTTTTCGACGTCATGCGGGCCGGGGCGGCGATAAATATGCGGCTTGCCGACGTCGGGCAATTGGTATTGATAATATTCGTGCGTTTTCAGCCAGCTCTGCACGACATCGCTATCCTCGCGGCCAAAAATAAGCGCGTTTTGCGGACAGGCGCTGACGCAGATGGGCGGAAAGCCTTTTTTCAGCCGCGACTCCAGACAGAAATCGCATTTGTCGGCAACGCGGGTGGTGGGGTTGAGGTAACGCACCTGATACGGGCAGGCGGAAATGCAGTAGCCGCAGCCGATGCATTGCGCTTTGTCCACCCGCACAATCCCGTTGCTCTCGTCGCGGTAAGAGGCGCCCGTCGGGCATACGGAGATGCAGGGCGCGTTTTCGCACTGCTGGCAGGAGTGGCGGAAAAAGTGATAGATATTGCCCTGTTCCGGCGGCGTCATCGCAATATGGGCGATGCTCATACGCGCCGCGCCGACGGGGACTTTATTCACTTTATGGCAGGCCACGGCGCAAATATTGCAGCCGTTGCAGCGCACTTCGTCATGGATCATGGCGTAGCGCACCGGTTTGTTTTTATCCGTTCCGCCCAGGGCGGAGAAGATCGGCGCGCTAAAAAAAATCACCGACCCCATGCCGAGGACAAAGTTACGGCGTGAACATGTCATCTTCCTTGCCCCCCTGAAAATGAAGCGTGCAAAGTCGGTTTTATTCGAGGTGTCAAAACTCGCTTTTTCATCAGTTCTCCAGTGAGCCGGGTCGTGACTGCACGACATCGCTCTTTTTCCCGTCGCGCGTCGCGGGGAAAAGGTTAAGGGTTTTCATACTGTTCGACTTCAATCCATTCACATAGGCCTTTGGCCTTGCCGGCGCTCATGAAGCGTTCGCTGAACAGATAGGATTCGCCGTTGGAGGCCGCGATAAGGCGGATATCCGCAAACTCCTCGGACTGGGCGAAAAAGCGCAGCGCGTCGTCGATCCTCTCCTGCTCGAAGGCGTAGGGGGGGAAGCGCAGCATTTGCACTTTGTAAGGCCGCGGATAGGTTTGGCACTCGAAACGAACGGTATCGGCGATGGTTTTACAGATGTCCTGTTCATGAGTGAAAACCAGCAGCCGGGCGTAGTTGCGGCTCATGCTTCGATCCGAGTAGTAATAGCGCGCTTTATCGTCGCCGATGGCGGCGATATCCGCGCAGGCCTCGCTGGCGCCTATCTGTTCAAACAATAGGTCGATGGTTTGCTCGTCCAGGGAATAGGGCGCCTCCTGAAGGCGCCGTTTGTCCATCAGCTCTCCCGCGGCCGAACAGCGGCGGATATACTCCGCGACGGTTAAAAACGGCGCCTGCAGTTCGGCCGCGGTGTTTGCCGCGGCGTCGCCGTTCGCCGCCTGGGACCGCGGGGACAGGGGCAGCAGTAACCGCCTTTTGCTCAAGTCCGGCGGCGCGTCGTGACGCTCTTCCGACGCCGACGACTCCGATGTGGATAGGGTCTTCATAATCGTTATCGCTATGCCGGAAGCAAATCTCGCGCCGCCAGATCGTCGGCGACATCTTCCATTCCCAGCCTGATCAGGGTCTCCCTGGTCGGGCAGCCGAGTTCAGGGTCCCACCCCATCGCCGTATAGAACATCGTCAGGGATTTTTTCATGTCCTCCCGCTCCATTTTGTCGGTGCCTTCGGTGAACACCTCAATGTCCGGATCTTTATCAAAGACCCAGTCGCAGATCTGATCGTGCTCATGGCGCATATCTGTGGTGTTCATCAGCTTCACGGTATAAGCGCGGTGCAGGGTGAAGATACGCTCGGCGGCCAGATCCAGACTGGCTTCCGTGGTGGCTTCCCCGGTCACCGCCGCGAAGAACTTGGCTTCCATCGCCAAATCGCCGCGATAGCCGCGGCTTTTGAGCGGCGAGGCGGTCATCGGCCAGACCCAGTTGCACAACGTGATGGCGTCATGCAGGCAGCTTCTGAAGATGGTCCACTGGGCGTACTTCACTTTGTATTCGTTGATCGGGGTGTAGTTTTTGGTGTCGTCGTACGCGTCCGGGGAGCCGAACAGCTCGGCGGCGATCTCTTTTTTCAGCTTTAACGGCAGCCCGCTGCCGATATAGTTGATATGGGTGTGCGTCATCGCGTCGCGGTTAAACATGCAGTTGACGATCGACCCCACCTGCGCCGACGCTTCATTGGCATGGTGAACGGGGAACCCCATCGGCGACCAGAGCTTATTCTTCTTGTTATTCCAGTAAGCCTCGCCCAGCTCCCAGCGCTTGGCGATTTCGTAAGAGCCGTCGGCCAGATGGCTAAGCTCGCCGATGCGGTGCGCCAGCCGATGATAGAAGTCCTTGATGAACGCCGGATCGCCGGCCTCCAACTGATCCCAGCGGATGGCGGCGTACTCTTCGGCGGGCAGCACGCGTTTGAAAACGCCGTGGCTATAGCAGTAGATGAAATCGCGGTGCAGCTGGCCGTAATTGCACCATAGCCCCATGTCGTCGAAAATATTGAGCCCGACCAGGTTGCCCACCACCTTGCCGTCGCCTTTTTCATCAAAATCTTTCGGGCCGTGCGGGAAAATGGAGGTGTGGACGAAATTCGCCACGCAGGTATTACCGCCGGTGGTCGGCACGCCATACTGCTTGGCTTGGGGGACGTTCAACTGCGACATGCAGCGGATGGGACAGGAGTGGCACCCGCCCATTTTCACCGTATATTTCTCCGCGGCCGGGCCGAGATCGAAGACGGATTTCATGGTGCGGAAGCCTACGGTGTTCTGGTTGCCGGGAGGAATTTCGCCGGTTTCCACCGGACCGCCCTCCGCGGCTCCCCAGAACAGCCCTTTGCGCGCCGTCCAACGTGATTTCGGATCCGAGTATTCCGCCCAGGCTTGCGGAGTGCTGGGAACGACATGGTTGTTATTCGCGCCGATAAGCTGCGTCATCATATAGTCGTTCAGGTTTTTCAGCTCTTCCCGGTCGGCGACGTTGACGCCGCGGGTGCCGATGACCGCAATGGCTTTGAGGTTCTTGGCGCCGAGAACCGCGCCGGTGCCGGCGCCGCCGCTATGGTTGCGGCTGTTCAGAATGCCGGAAAGCGGCACCAGGTTTTCTCCGGCCGGGCCGATGGCGGCGACGCAGGCTTCGACATTGGTGGCCCGGCAAATTTCTTCCGTGGTTTCGCGGGTGCCTTTTCCCCACAGGAAGGCGGCATTTTCAATGCTGACCTTATCGTCCTGAATATTAATCCACACCGGCTTGGGCGATTTCCCTTCGATAATAATGGCGTCGTAGCCGGCGTATTTCATATAGGCGGCGAAAAAACCGCCCATATGCGCATCGACAACCAAATTGCCGCGGGTAAATGTCGATAATGAGGTGATATTGACGCGCGAACTACAGGGGGCGCCGGAACCGGTTAATGGCCCGACGGCGAATATCACCTTATTGGCTTCGTCAAAAGGTTTGGTTCCCGGCGCGACCTCGTCATACATAATTCTGTAGCCAAATCCCATTCCGCCGATAAATTTCTTATATTTGCTGGAATCTTCTTTGGCGATAGCGCCGGTGCTTAAATTAATGCGTAATATATTGCCAGTCCAACCGTTGATCATAATTTGTTTCCTGCATGTGGGGCAGCGTTATCGATAAAGGCTATACCCGTCATACTTCAAGTTGCATGTGCGTTGGCTACACTCAGTCACCCGAATCACTTACTTGTGTAAGCTCATCGGGATTTCTTCGCTTGCCGCGTTATTCGGCCTGAGGGCCTCACCCCTTCGGGGTCAGCGCAAGCGCTGTTCAAAAACGCTTTGCCGTTTTTGTCCTACAACTCGAATTATTTAGGGTAGATGATATAGTCTGCGCGGTTCAGACCGTAATATCTTTCCAGTCGATGATGCTTAATGCGCCTGTCGGGCAAGCGCTGGCGCATTCGCCGCATAAATTGCATTTACCGGACTTTTTGATCTGCGGATTTACCGTCGCCATCATCCACGGGCAGGCGGTGGTGCAGGCGGAGCAGCCAATACAGCGTCGATCGTCAACCGTAATACAACCGCGTTCCTCGTTATAGGCGATGGCTTTTATCGGGCAGACCTTCATACATTCCGGGTCTTTGCACTGCCGGCAGGTATCGGTGGTAAAATTAAGATTGCCGTACAGCCCGCCGCCGGAGCCGATGCCGCCGTCGCCGTAATAGAAGTGGCGGTGAATTTTCACCCGCGAGAAGAACGAGCCGACGCTGCCGTAGTTGTAGGCGGTGCAGGCGGTTTCGCAGCGGTGGCAGCCGGTGCACCTGGCTCTTTTGGTCACCAGTACGCCTTTGGGCGTGGTCGTCAGCCCGACGCTGCCGCTGTTGATTTCTTCTTGTCGGCACCCCAATAGGGAAAGCAGCGCCGGCGCGATAGTTATTCCTGCCAGGCCTTTGCCTGAAATACGCAGGAACTCCAGTCTTGTTAATCCCAGATCCAGTAAAGGACGTTCGACCTGATTAGGCATTTAATTATTATCCCCCGCATACCCGAGTATTCCCTATGCCCGCCACTCTTCAAGTTGCCTGCGCGTTGG
Source organism: Brenneria populi (assembly GCF_036016195.1). NCBI lineage: Bacteria > Pseudomonadati > Pseudomonadota > Gammaproteobacteria > Enterobacterales > Pectobacteriaceae > Brenneria > Brenneria populi. The sequence goes on from NZ_JAYWTM010000014.1 coordinate 80,483, forward strand.
CGGCGTTTAGGCGCCCGCATCACTTACTTGAGTAAGCTCAGGGGGGCATAAATGGTCCGCCCGTCAAGGGTCAACGCTGCGCGTTGTTCAAAACGATCGCGTTTTGTCCTGCAACCTGAATTATTTAGGGTATATAACTTTCAAACCGCAAAGGCATCGGCCGCCCGCGGTATGAAACCTATTGGAAATAAATAAGCATGAAATAAACCTATGGCAAAAACCAAAGATAAAAACGGCTGAGAATAAAAGGAATGTCCGGTTGAAAATCGTTATATAAAAATATAAATAACGATGGATATTTCCTCTTTATTTCCCCCATGGCGTTCGATCAATTTGCTACCTGGCCGATGTGCGGCCGAGTCCTATTCCACAGTAGATCATGCTCTTTACTATAGGCCATTTTCATTCGTTTTATTAACCTTATTTATAATGCGGTTATAATTTTTTTTATTATGTGATTAGTGTCTTATAAATTATTTATTTTTAATATACTTGTTGTTATTGATTCTTATTATTATTTATAAGCTGGAGTAGCGCGTTATTAATAAATATTTTTTAAGTTATGGATATATGATTCGTTATTTAAGTTAAATGTTCTGTGCAATGGTTAATAATGGTTTTTTGTTGTTGTTTTTTTGCAGTGTAAATATATTGGGAAATATAGCGTGTTGATTGGTTAGGAATATATTTATTTTTTGATTTATGCCGGGATATGCAAAGAGATGGGAATGGATTTAAAAATGACATGCAGCAATTTAGCGGATGACGCGGCGTAAAAAAACGTTTTTCAAGCCGAGAAACAACAAAAACGCCGAGGCGATATTTTACGGTGATGCAAAACGTTTACGAAAATGTAAACGTTTTGCTGTTAGGGAATTAGCTGACCTGCGCCACCCGATAGCGGTATGCTCCCAGCCATTCGCTGATACGCTGTTGCTGCGCTTCATTTAGCCGCATACCCAATTTGGTACGCCGCCAGATAACATCGTCCAGGGTGACCGCCCACTCCTTCTCGACCAGATAGCGCAGCTCCGCTTCATACAGATCGTGACCGAAATGTTCGCCCAGATCTTTGAGTCCATTGCTATTCGCCAGAATCAACTCGCTGTGCGAGCCGTATGTCCGGCTGTAGCGGCGGGCCAGCGCTTCCGGCAGATTAAACCGGCGGCGCAGGGCGGCGGCGTACTCATCGCGCGAGCCGGAAATATCGCCGCCAGGCAATACGGCGTCTTTGGTCCAGGCTTTTCCGGCCTGAGGATAGTATTTCGCTAATTTATCCAGCGCATGCTCCGCCAGCTTACGATAGGTGGTCAGCTTGCCGCCAAATACGGATAACAGCGGAGCCTGGCCTTGCTCATCGCTGACCGACAGCGTGTAATCGCGGGTAATGGCCTGCGGGGAGTCCGACTCGTCATCGCACAGCGGCCGCACGCCGGAGTAGGTCCAGACAATATCGTCACGGCTAAGCGGCTGTTTAAAGTGATCGTTATACACCTCCAACAGATAGCTAATCTCGCTCTCGTCGATTTTGACCTGGTGGGGATCGCCGCGATACTCCACATCGGTGGTGCCGATGATGGAAAACGCATCCTGCCAGGGGATCACGAAGACAATGCGATGATCTTTATTCTGCAGAATATACGCCTGGGGCTGATCGTGCACCCTGGGCACGACGATATGGCTGCCTTTGATCAGACGGATCCCGTAAGGCGATTTCAGCCGTAAGCCGTCATCAAAAAATTGCCTTACCCACGGGCCGGTGGCGTTGACCAGACCTTTGGCGCGCCAGGTGAGCGTTTCTCCGCTGAGCGAGTCGACGGCCTCAACCACCCACAGGCCCTGTTCGCGCCGGGCGCTGACGACCTTGGTGCGGGTACGTACTTCGCCGCCGTGTTTAGCGACCTCCTGGGCGTTCAGCACCACCAGACGCGCATCGTCCACCCAGCAGTCCGAGTATTCGAAGCCTTGAGTCAATTGCGGATTCAAGACGGAGTTCGCGCCGAATTTCACGCTTTTGCTGGCCGGCAGGCTGACGCGTTTTCCGATATGGTCATACATAAATAAGCCGATGCGGATCATCCACGCCGGACGCAGATGCGGCTGATGCGGTAAGCGAAAGCGCAGGGGAAAAATGATATGCGGCGCCATTTTCAGCAGGGTTTCGCGTTCGGAAAGCGCTTCGCTCACCAAACGAAACTCATAATGTTCCAGATAGCGTAAGCCGCCATGGATCAGTTTGGAACTGGCGGAGGAGGTGGCGCAGGCCAGATCCTGGGCTTCCAGTAGCAGGACGGATAAGCCACGCCCGGCGGCATCCGCGGCGATGCCTGCGCCGTTAATGCCGCCGCCGATCACAATCAGATCTTTGGTTTCCACAATGTTCCTCCACCATTAAAATAAATGTTCGTTTTCGAGCATTATAATAATCGTAAACAAACAAACTAGCCAACGGTTAACCAAATAAAAACATTTATGCGTGATGGAGGTAACAATTTTATGATGATTGTCACATTAAAAACGGGGGTATTAGGCTAATGCCGATCGTTTAAGTATCGAGATTCACGGGGCGAGCACAGGGGGGATGCAGGCGGTTGATAAAAGCGCAAATTCCCGTCGTCCCCGCGGTAAGTAGGCGGGGACCTGCTTTTTCAGACAGCGCGGTGCTGTCGGATGCCTAGCGCTGTCCGTAATAGGCGCTGGGGCCGTGCTTGCGGCTAAAGTGTTTGTTCATTAGCCAGTCGTCGATCGGACGCAGATCCGGGTTAATGGAACAGGCAATCCACGCCATTTTCGCCACCTCCTCCATCACCACCGCGTTGTGCACCGCTTCATCCGCATCTTTGCCCCAGCAGAAAGGCCCATGCTGGTAAACGATAATGCCCGGAGTGTGCAGCGGATTGCCGTCGCCGAGGGTATGGGCGATCGCCACGCCGGTATTCAGCTCGTACTCCTGGGCCACTTCCTGCGCCGTTAAGGGCCGGGTGCAGGGGATATCGCCATAGAAATAGTCGGCGTGCGTGGTACCCAGCGCCGGGATCGCCCGCCCCGCCTGCGCCCAGGCGGTGGCATGGGTGGAGTGGGTATGGACAATCCCGCCGATTTGCGGATAGCGGCGATACAGCTCCAGGTGGGTGGCGGTATCGGAAGAGGGGCGATATCTGCCTTCCACCGTCTTTCCCTGCATATCCACCACCACCATGTCTTCCGCCTGCATGGCCGCGTAAGCGACGCCGCTAGGTTTGATCGCCACCAGCTGCCGCTGCCGATCGATGGCGCTGACGTTGCCCCAGGTGTAGGTCACCAGGCCGTGGCGCGGCAGCGCCATATTCGCGGCAAAAACCTGCTGTTTAAGCTGTTGCATCATGCCGCTTCCTCCTCTACCGATAGGCCGGCCTGACGCATCTGCCGGGTAACCCAGTCCCGCGCCGCGGCGATCTCTTTTAGCGGGTCGGGCGCGGTTTCGCTCCACATTTCGATCAGGTAGGGGCCGCAGTAGCCGCTTTCCCGCAGCGTGGAAAAGCAGCGGGCAAAATCGACCACGCCGCTGCCGAAAGGCACGTTTTTGAACACTCCCGGCAGCGTATCTTTGACATGCACGGCGACGATATGGCCTTTTCCCGCCTTCAGCTCCATCTGAACGTCGTTGTCCCATGCCGACAGGTTGCCGATATCGGGATAGAGCTGGAACCACGGATTATTGAGGTAGCTGGCATAGCCCAGCGCCTTGCTGATGGAGTTCATTAACGGATAATCCATGATCTCCATCGCCAGGGTAACCTGCGCCCGGCTGGCCATTTCCACCGCCAGCCGCAGGCCGTGGCGAAAACGCTCGCGGGTCAGATCGTTGGCCTGCTGATAGTAGACGTCGTAACCGGCCAGCTGGATGACGCGGATGCCGATATCCTGGGCGAGGCGGATCGCCTTGAACATAATTTCCAGTCCGTGGTTGCGGATCTCGTCATCTTCCGAGCCTAGAGGAAAGCGCCGGTGGGCGCTCAGGCACATGGACGGCACGCGAATGCCGCTAAGCGAGATCGCCTTGACCAGCTCCAGGCGTTGCTCGCGGCTCCAGTCGAGCCGAGCCAATCTGCCGTCGCTCTCATCCACCGACATTTCGACAAAGTCAAAGCCCAGCGTTTTCGCCAACTGCAGGCGCGTCGGCCAGCTTTCGCCCGGCGGCAGCGCTTTTTCATAAATACCGAGAGGAACCGTTTTCGTGAGCATGAGCGCGCCTTATCCCCAAAGCTGAGCGATGCTGTGTTTGAATTGACGCGCGGCCTCTACCGGATCCGCGGCATCGCGGATACTGCGCCCGGCGATAAACACATGGATGGGAATCCCCTTGAACAGCGGCAGATCCGCCAACGCCAGCCCCCCGGTGACGGTAACGTTAAAGCCCATATCGGCCAGACGTTTAATGGCGTTAATGTCCGTTTCGCTCCAGGCGATGCCCGCAGCCTGCGCGTCCCGGCTGCGGTGATAGACCACCTGCCGGATGCCGATATCCAGCCAGGCCTGCGCCTGTTCCCAGGTCCAGAAGCCGGTCAGTTCGATCTGGACGTCTCCGTTGAATTCGCGGGCGATCTCTAGCGCGCCGGCGGCGGTGTTGATATCCGCGCAACAAATGACGGTGACCCAGTCGGCGTTGGCGGTAAAGCACATGCGCGACAGAATTTTTCCGGCGTCGGCGATTTTCGCATCCGCCAGCACAATCTTGTGCGGGTAGAGGGACTTCAGGTCGCGCACCGCGCGCACGCCCTCGCCGACGCACAGGATGGTGCCCACTTCAATAATATCCACTTCTTCGGCAATCATGCGGGTGGTCTGGTAGGCCTCCGCCAGCGTTTGGTTATCCAGCGCAACTTGCAACATCGGTAAATGAGACATCGTTAAGCTCCTTAATCAGCATGCCGCCGCGGCGGTTTGGTCAATTAAATTCAGCACATCCTGCTCGCTGCGGCAGGCGCGCAGGCGGTCGAAGTTGGCTTCATCTTCAAACAGATTCACGATTTGCATAATGCCCACCTCCTGATGGGTATGGGCATCGACGGCGGCCATGGTGATCAGAATATCCACCGGGTCGTTGTCTTCATGGTTGAATGGCAGCGGCGTTTTCAGGGTGACCAGCGAAAAGCCGGTTTTTTTGACCCCCTCTTCCGGCCGGCCGTGGGGCATGGCAAGGCCGGGGGCGATGACGAAATAGGGGCCGAACTGTGTGACGCCGTCCAGGATGGCCTGGTAGTAGCGCGGCTCGACGACATCGGCGGCCACCAGCAGGTCAACGCCGATTTTCACCGCTTCCTGCCAGGTGGCGGCCTCGGCCTGCAGACGTATGGAGCGGTTTTCCGCCAGAGAATCACGTAGCTTCATTTTTCCCCCTATCGCTTCAAGTCCGCGGGAAAGTGCGCCTTGATGACTTCCAGCAGTTTTGGCCCGAAGTCGGCGGCGGAAAGCATATTGCGTACGCCGACCACATATTTATTGCCGCTGACCGTGATTTCATCGGCGACGTGGGTGGAAGCGATGATGATGTCCGCGCCGCTCAGTTCCGCTTTATATTCCCCTACGGCGCAGCTGTTTACGCTGTGGTCGACGCCCTGCTGGGTCAGAAATTGATCCACTTTCATTTTCATGATCATTGAGCTGCCTTGCCCGCAGCCGCATACGGCCAGAATTCTTACTGTCATGATGCGTTCTCCAGAATTAATTTGTCGCCGATGATTGGGCGAGTTTCTTTTCCGCGTCCTCTTCCGCCCGCAGCGTGCGGCCGGCGTAGGCCATATAAACCAGGGCGATCGCGATAACGACGCTCATAAACCACAGGCCGAACGTCAGGCCCTGCATTAACGGCGGCGCCAGAATCGACCAGTCCGCCATGCCCATCCAGGCGCTGAGTCCGGTCAGTTTTACCGCCCAGACGCAGCCGAATATTTCAATGACGCCCATGACCAGACAGATCTTCAGCGCCGCCCGCCAGCCGCCGAAGTGGTTGGCGAATACGCCGATGGTTGCGTTGGAGAAGAACATGGGAATAAAGCCGGGGATGATCATGATGGGGGAGCCGATGGCGATCAGAATGCCGATGGCGATCAGCTGACCGATGGTGCCCCACATAAATCCCCAGACCACCGCATTGGGGGCGAAGCTGTAAATGGCGGCGCAGTCGATAGCCAGCACCGCGCCGGGGATCAGCCGTTGGGAGATGCCGTTGAACGCTTCCGAGAGTTCGGCGACGAACATGCGCACGCCCTGCACAATAATGAAGATGGCGACGGCGAACTGGAAACCGGTCTGCAGGATATAGACGCTCCAGTGCGTTTTTCCCGCCATCTGCTGCACGGTGTTCAGGCCGAAGGAGAGCAGGATCGCGCCGAAGAAAACCGTCATGACGATCGCGGTGGAGACGATGTTGTCGTGGAAGATATTCAGCCAGCCCGGAAGCTTCAGGTTTTCCACGCTCTCCTCTTTTTTCCCCAGATAAGGCGCCAGTTTATAAGCGATCCAGGAGGCGAATTGCTGCTGGTGGCCGATGGAGAAACCGCAGCCGTCCGTTACCGCCTGCGTCGGTTTATACATCATGTTCGACGTAATGCCCCAGTAGAGGGAGACCAGCACGGCGCTGCAGATGATGGTGGTCCACATCGGATAGCCGAGGATATAGAAGAACACGGCGAGCAGGCCGGCCTGTTGGAACATTATGTGGCCGGTCAGCATGATGGTGCGGATGCCGGTGAGGCGGCGCAGCAGGACGTAAACGATATTCAGCGCCAACGCCAGCAATACCGCGTAGCCGACCCAGCTATAGGCTTCGCCCATGCGTTCGATGGTGGCCATCATGGAGGCGTAGGTATCCGATATGGCGCCGCTGATGCCGTACACCTCGGACATTTTCGCCACGACGGGTTTGAAGGTGCTGGTCAGGATGCCGGAGCCCGCCTGCAACAGCATAAAGCCGATGATCGTTTTGATCGTGCCTTTAATGATGACGGTAGCGCTTTTACGCAGCAGCAAATAACCGAGAAACGTCACTATCCCCAGCAGCAGCGGGGCGTTGGTCATGACCTGATTAAAGAAAATCGTAAAGATATTATAGAGGGTTTCCATAAGCACTCCGTTCGGCTCGGCCTTTGGTCACCTGTGATGCGCCACATTCGGATTGCGCTGGCGCGGCAGGCATTTTTGTAGGGCCAGAACACTCTAGCAATCATTAATAATCACAAAAAGGCGTTTGTTGATTATTTGTGATTGGCTTCTCAAATATCCTTTATGACCACAGGCACTCAGGGTTAAAAAAAACGAAAAAATAGATTTTATCTTTATTTTTCATATTGTTGATTTGTTTTTACGCTGTCGGATCTGCGCCTGGATTCCAATGTCAGGGCTAAAGCTCGCCGGGCGCGACGATGAAATAGTCGATTGTCAGCGCGCGTCAACGGTGATAGATTCTCAATATAAAATCATTTAAATTCATAAAATGATCACCAATTGATTGTTTAATGAAAGTCTACGCCAATCCGATCGATGAAGAGGTTCACACTATGAGCAAAATCGACAGCATTACCCGCGAGTCATGGATTCTCGGTACCTTTCCGGAATGGGGAACCTGGCTGAATGAAGAGATAGAGCAGGAACAGGTGGCGCCCGGCACGTTTTCCATGTGGTGGCTGGGCTGTACCGGCATCTGGCTGAAATCGGAGGAGGGGGCGAATATTTGCGTGGACTTCTGGTGCGGCACGGGGAAGCAAAGCCACGCCAATCCGCTGATGAAGTCGGGCCACCAGATGCAGCGCATGGCCGGGGTGAAGAAATTACAGCCTAACTTGCGTACCACGCCGTTTGTGCTCGATCCCTTCGCTATTCGCCGAATTGACGCGGTGCTGGCGACGCACGATCATAACGATCATATCGACGTGAACGTGGCCGCCGCCGTAATGAGAAACGTCGACGGCGACGTCCCCTTTATTGGCCCGGAAAGCTGCGTGAAGCTGTGGGTCGGCTGGGGTGTGCCGCGCGAGCGTTGCATCGTGGTAAAACCGGGCGATGTCATCAAGATTAAAGATGTTGAAATTCATGCGCTCGATGCGTTCGACCGCACCGCGCTGATTACCCTTCCGGCCGATGAAAAAGCCGCAGGCGCGCTGCCTGACGGTATGGACAAGCGGGCGGTGAACTATCTGTTTAAAACCCCGGGCGGCAACCTCTACCATAGCGGGGACTCCCACTATTCGAACTACTACGCCAAACACGGCAACGAACACCGCATCGATGTGGCGCTGGGGTCCTATGGCGAGAACCCGCGCGGCATTACCGATAAAATGACCAGCTCCGATATGCTGCGCATGGCAGAGGCCTTGAATGCCAAAGTCGTCATTCCGTTCCATCATGATATCTGGTCCAACTTCCAGGCCGACCCGCAGGAGATCCGCGTGCTGTGGGAAATGAAGAAGGATCGTCTGAAGTATGGCTTTAAGCCCTTTATCTGGCAGGTGGGCGGGAAATTCACCTGGCCGCAGGATAAAGATAATCTGGAGTATCACTACCCGCGCGGGTTTGACGACTGCTTTACCATGGAGCCGGATTTGCCGTTTAAATCCTTCCTGTAAACGCGCCGGGCGGCGCAATCCGCCCGTGTTATCCCCGCTCGTTGCGCCTATTTTTACCGCTGGCCGATATCCGTGCGTACTTTTGACAAGTTATGATTCAAATTATCGAAAACGCTCATTATAATCGGCGATTAGAATTTATTTAGCGGGGCCAGTATGACCGAATCGCAGCGCCATAACGCCATCCTTGATTTCCTGCAGCGGCAAAGACAGTTGACCGTCGCCGATCTGATTGAGCGCTTTGACGTCTCTCCCGCCACCGCCCGGCGGGATATCAATAAGCTTGATGAGTCGGGCAAACTGCGCAAAGTGCGCAACGGCGCCGAAGCCGTGAATACTCCCCGTCCGGCCTGGACGCCGCTCAACATTTACCAGGCGCACAATCTGGACGAGAAAATGCGTATCGCCAAAGCGGCGGCGCAGCTGTGCCGCCCGGGGGAAAGCGTGGTGATTAACTGCGGCTCCACGGCTTTTCTGCTGGGGCAGGAGATCTGCGGCAAAGACGTTCAGGTGATCACCAACTATCTGCCGTTGGCGAATTATCTGATTGAACAGGAACACGACAGCGTGGTCATCATGGGCGGGCAGTACAATAAAAGTCAGTCCATCACGCTGGCGCCGCAGGAAGGCGACGCCAGTCTTTACGCCGGCCACTGGATGTTTACCAGCGGCAAGGGGCTGACGGCGGAAGGTTTATATAAAACCGATATGCTGACCGCGATGGCGGAGCAAAAGATGCTCAACTATGTCGGCAAACTGGCGGTGGTGGTTGATAGCAGCAAGGTCGGCGAACGCGCCGGTATGCTGTTTAGCCGGGTGGAGCAGATTGACGTCGTGATTACCGGCAAACAGGCGAATGCGCAGATCGTGGCCCAGCTGCGCGAGCTGGGGGTCGAGGTTATTCTGGTGTGACGCGTCGCCCGTTATCCATAGGGTTTGTCGGGTTTTTTAGGCGGCATAACGCGCTACAATGGCGCCACCTGTAACCAAAATACCCCCTATCATTAACAAGGTCGTCACTTTCAATGGAACAATTCGAAGCCATTACGCTTGAGCAAGCCCATTCCCGCTGGCAGGAAAACGGCATCGTCGTCGATATTCGCGATCCGCAAAGTTTCGCGGCCGCGCATATTCCCGGCGCGGCGCACCTGACGAACGACACCCTGGCTGATTTTGTGCGCGAGGCCGATTTTGCCGCGCCGGTCATGGTGATTTGCTATCACGGTATTAGCAGCCGTAACGCCGCGCAGTATTTGATAAACCTGGGCTTTGAGGCGGTATACAGCATTGACGGCGGCTTTGAGGCCTGGCAAAACCGCTATCCGCAGGATGTCGGCGGCGTCGGCGGAACATGATGCGCCCTGCGCTACCCGTCAGCGCCGATCGCCTTTCCCGGGCGCTTTATTTCCCGCAGCGCATTCTCGGTGTTTAACCCGGCGCGTCATGGGGTATTATCTATCGTTTCAATCGTCTTACGTCGGATATGCCCCGTATTCGACACTATCCGGTATACCTTCATGATTCGAGTTATTACGTTATCCAACCCGCGTCTGGCTCAGGCGTTTGTCGATTACATGCGCACGCGGCAGATCCATCTGGACATGCGCCCTCAGGGGCATGAGGCTGAACTGTGGCTGGATGATGAAGCGCAGCTGCGCACGGTTCAGGAAGAACTGGAGGTTTTTCTGCGCGATCCGGGGAACCCGCGCTATCTGGCGGCGAGCTGGCAAACCGGATCAATGGATTCCGGTATTCAATACCAACGTTACTCTTACCTGCAAACGCTGAAACAGAAGGCCGGGCCGCTGACGCTATCCGTCATGGTCGTGACCATTGCGGTGTTCATCCTGATGCAGTTTTCAGGCGATGAAAGCGTGATGGCTTGGCTGTCGTTTCCGGGCGAGGGGCAGCAGCTACAGCTGTGGCGCTGGTTCAGCCATGCTTTGTTGCACTTTTCCCTGCTGCACCTGGCGTTCAACCTTATGTGGTGGTGGTATCTGGGGGGGCCGGTCGAAAAAGCGTTGGGCGCCGGCAAGCTGCTGGTTATCACGCTGGTTTCCGCGCTGGTGAGCGGCTGGGCGCAGTCCTGGTTCAGCGGCGTTTACTTCGGCGGTCTGTCCGGCGTGGTGTATGCGCTGATGGGATACGTCTGGCTGCGCGGCGAACGGGAGCCGGACGGACATTTATTTATGCCGCGGGGCGTGATGATTTTCGCGCTGCTGTGGCTGATAGCCGGATATTTCGATATTTTAGGGATGTCGATAGCCAATGCGGCGCATGTGGCAGGGCTGATTGCCGGGCTATTGATGGCCTTTTGGGATACCTATAATAAAACCGTCCGCCGGTAAATCCGGAATGTTTAGGGGATGAACGTGAAGCAAACACAACGTCATGAGGCCATCATTGAACTGGTGCGCCGTCAGGGGTATGTCAGCACTGAAGAGTTGGTCGAGCATTTTGCGGTGAGCCCGCAAACCATTCGCCGCGATCTGAATGACTTGGCCGCGCAGAATAAGATCCACCGTCACCATGGCGGCGCGGCGTTGCCTTCAAGTTCGGTTAATACCGCCTATAATGACCGTAAAATGATGTGGTCCGAAGAGAAGGCGCGTATCGCCCGTCAGGTCGCCAGCCAGATCCCGGACGGCGCGACGCTGTTTATTGATATCGGCACCACGCCGGAAGCGGTCGCCCATGCGCTGATGCAGCACAAAAAGCTGCGGGTGGTGACCAATAACCTGAATGTGGCGACGCTGCTGACGGCAAAAGAGGATTTTCGTTTAATCCTCGCCGGCGGCGAAGTGCGCAGCCGGGACGGCGGCATCATGGGCGAGGCGACCCTGGATTTTATCTCTCAGTTTCGTCTGGATTTCGGTATTTTGGGTATCAGCGGCATTGACATGGACGGCTCATTGCTGGAGTTTGACTACCATGAAGTACGCACCAAACGGGCAATCATTGAGAATTCCCGTTGCGTCATGCTAGTGACGGATCATTCTAAATTTGGCCGCAACGCCATGGTAAATCTGGGCAATATGGATTTGATCGACTATCTTTTCACCGATCGGCTGCCGCCGCCCAGCGTATTGAAAATCATTGAACAATATAAGGTGCAGTTGGAGTTGTGCTAATCCAGGCGTGCCTTTTCCGTGACGGATTATAAGGGAGAGGCACCATGTCGCAGTTTGCGTTTAACCCATCAGAGTTTGCGGCGGCCCTGCTTCGCCAACAGCAGTATCACGGCGTTTCTTCTTTGCGCCTGATGACGCCGGCTCAGCGCTGGCGCGCCGTCAGCGCCGCGCTGGCCGAACAGCTGGCCGCTCGCGCCGCGCTTTCCCTTTCGCCGAACGACGCCGCTGACCGGCCGCCCCTGCGTCATGTCAACTACCTGTCGATGGAGTTTCTTCCCGGCCGCCTGACGGGGAATAACCTGTTGAATCTGGGATGGTATGACGACGTCGCCGGCGTGCTGGCGGCGCAGGGGATCGAGCTGAGCGACGTGCTGGAGCAGGAGGCCGATCCCGCCTTGGGCAACGGCGGATTAGGGCGGCTGGCCTCCTGCTTTCTGGATTCGATGGCGACGGTCGGACAGCCGGCGATCGGCTATGGGCTTAACTATCAGTACGGCCTGTTTCGTCAGCATTTTGCGCAGGGACACCAGCAGGAAACCCCCGATGAGTGGCATCGCGACGGCTATCCGTGGTTTTTGCCGCGTCCGGAGCTGGCGGTAGACGTCGGTTTCGGCGGCCGCCTGCAGCCGCAGGATGACGGCGGCGAGCGATGGCTGCCGGCTTTCCACGTGCGCGGCGAAGCCAGCGACCTGCCGGTGATAGGATACGGCAACGGCCGCATCCAGCCGCTGCGGCTCTGGCAGGCGACCCACCGCCATCCGTTCGATTTGGCGCTGTTCAATGCGGGACGCTACCTTCAGGCGGAACAGGTCGGCATCGCGGCGGCCAGCCTGACCAAGGTGCTCTATCCGAACGATAATCACGCGGCGGGCAAGCGGCTGCGGCTGATGCAGCAATATTTTCAGTGCGCCTGTTCGGTGGCCGATATTCTGCGCCGGCACCGGCAGGCGGGGCGGCATGTGGCGCAACTGCCCGATTACGAGGTTATCCAGCTTAACGATACGCATCCGACGCTGGCGATCCCGGAACTTATGAGGCTGCTGCTGGACGAATACCGCCTGCACTGGGATGAGGCCTGGTCGATAACCGGACGCGTCTTCGCCTATACCAACCATACGTTAATGCCGGAAGCGCTGGAACGCTGGGACGAAAGGCTGTTTGGCCGCCTGCTCCCGCGTCACCTTTCCATCATCAAGCGGATTGACGCCCAATTTCACGCTCAGGCGGAACGGGTATGGCCCGGCGATCGCCGGATATGGGCGAAGCTGGCGGTGCGTCATCGGCGAGAAATCCGCATGGCCAACCTGTGCGTGGTGAGCTGCTTTGCGGTAAACGGCGTGGCGGCGCTGCATTCGCAGCTGGTGGTGAATGATCTGTTCCCCGAATATCACCGGCTATGGCCCGGCAAATTCCACAATGTGACGAACGGCATTACGCCGCGCCGCTGGCTGAAACAGTGCAACCCGGCGCTGTCCGCGCTGATTGACGACGCGCTGGATACGGCGTGGGAGAACAATTTACCGGCGTTAAAAGGGCTGGAGCCTTACGCGGATGACGCCGAATTCCGCGCGCGTTACCGGCAAATAAAATATGACAATAAGGTGCGGCTGGCGCGCCGCCTGCAGCAATCTTATGGGCTGGCGCTTGACCCGCAGGCGTTGTTTGACGTACAGATCAAGCGGCTGCACGAATATAAGCGCCAGCATCTGAATCTGCTGCATATTCTTTCTCTTTATCGACAATTGCGCGATAACCCGCATCTGGATATAGTTCCGCGCGTCTTTCTGTTTGGAGCGAAGGCGGCGCCGGGTTATGTGCTGGCGAAAAACATCATTTATGCCATTAACCAGGTAGCGGAAAAGATCAATCGGGACAGCCGCTGCAACGATCGCCTTAAGGTGGTATTCCTTCCCGATTACCGCGTATCGCTGGCCGAGTTGACGATCCCGGCCGCCGATGTCTCTGAACAAATCTCGACGGCAGGCAAAGAGGCCTCCGGCACCGGCAATATGAAGCTGGCGCTGAATGGGGCGCTGACGGTGGGGACGCTGGATGGGGCCAATGTCGAGATCGCCCAACAGGTCGGCGCGGAGAATCTGTTTATTTTCGGCCATACGGTTGAACAGATAACGGCATTGCAGGCGCAGGGATACCGACCCTCCGACTATATCGCCGCGACCCCTCTACTGGGCGATATCTTGGATGAGCTGGGCAGCGGCGCATTCAGCCAGGGGGATCGGCAGGCGTTCGCCCCGTTGCTGAACAGCCTGTTGCAAAGCGGCGACCCTTATCTGCTTATGGCTGATTTTGCGCCCTATTGTCAGGTGCAGCAGCGTGTGGATGCGGCATATCGTGAACCGGAAGAGTGGACCCGCCGTTGCGTACTCAATACGGCCAGAATGGGAATGTTCAGCTCGGACCGGGCGATTCATGATTACCAGAAACGCATTTGGCAAGCGCGTTGTTAAGGAAAAGCAAGATGGCATTCAAGGCGGGAAGTTCGACCATTCAATCGACGGGCATTGCGGAAACATACACGGACGCTTATGGCAATGAACGGGCTGTTGACGCGTCGATCCGGAACAGGCTGCTGGCGATGATGGATATCGCCGGAAGCGGCGGTACGCCTTTGCCGCCGGTAGGGGTTTTCCTTCAGGGGCAGGATGCCGTCATCAGTCTGAGCGGCAGCGGAGAATTCGTCTGGACGCTGATGTACGAAAACGGCGGCCAGGTTCAGGGGCGAGCGACCGGCGGCACGCTCCTGACTCTCCCCGCCAAACTTCCCGTGGGATATCACCACCTCAGGCTGACGCAGGACGAACAGCGCTGGCACTGTCGAATCATCATCGCCCCCCATCGCTGCTACGAGCCGGAGGCGCTGCTACAGGGGAAACGCTGGTGGGGCGTGACCGTGCAGCTCTATACCCTGCGTTCGCAGAATAACTGGGGCGTAGGCGATTTTGGCGACCTGCGCCAGCTGGTGGAAGAGATCGCCCGCCGCGGCGGGGCGTTTGTGGGGCTGAACCCGGTTCACTCCCTGTACCCGGCGGCGCCCGAGGCGGCAAGCCCATACAGCCCCTCTTCCCGCCATTGGCTGAATATTATTTATATCGACGTCAATCGGGTGGACGATTTTCAGCAGAGCGCGGAGGCGCGGCTCTGGTGGTCGCGCGATGATACGCAGCGTGCGGTGGCGGCTCGGCGCGCGGAGCGCTGGGTTGATTATGAGCAGGTCACCGCGCTCAAGCTGAGCGCGCTACGGTTGGCTTTTCGCTATTTTAATACCCGCAGCGCGTTGGATCCGCGCATCAGCGCTTTTCGTCAGTTCGTGGCCGACGGCGGACAGAGTCTACAGCTGCAGGCGACGTTCGATGCGCTGCAAGCCTATCTGAAACGTCAGGGCGAAAATCATGCGGATTGGCTACAGTGGCCGGCCTGCTACCATGACGTACACGGCGAGAGCGTTAAGTCGTTTCGCCATGAGCATGCCGACGAGGTGACGTTTTATTGCTGGCTGCAATGGGTGGCGTATGAACAATTGGCGGAGTGTTTTGCGCACAGTAAGCAGCTTGGCCTGCCTATCGGGCTATATCGCGATTTAGCGGTCGGGGTCGCCCAGGGCGGGGCGGAGACCTGGGATGAACGGCAGCTATATTGCCAGGATGCCTCAATCGGCGCGCCGCCGGATCCGTTGGGGCCGCAGGGGCAAAACTGGCAGCTCTCCCCGATGAACCCCAATATGCTGCGGCAGCGCGGCTATCAGCCTTTTATTGACGTACTGCGCAGCAATATGGCGCACTGCGGCGCGTTGCGCATCGACCATGTGATGGCGTTGATGCGCCTATGGTGGATACCCAAAGCGGAACCGTCGGTGAACGGCGCCTATGTGCATTACCCGCTGGACGACCTGCTGGCGATACTGGCGCTCGAAAGCCAGCGCCACCGCTGCCTGGTGATCGGCGAGGATTTGGGAACGGTACCACCGGAGATCGTCGGCAAACTGCATGACGTTGGTATCTACTCCTATAAGGTATTGTTCTTTGAACATGATGAACAATATCGCTTTCGTGCGCCCGCCGACTATCCCCGCCAGGCGCTGGCGACGATCGCCACCCACGATCTCCCCACGCTGCGCGGCTATTGGCAGGCGCTGGATCTATCGCTGGGCAGAGATTTGGGGCTATACCCAAGCGCCGAGTTGCTGCAACAGCAGGTGCGTTCGCGTGAAAAATCGAAACAGGGCCTGCTGGACGCCTTGCATCTGCACGGGCTTTTGCCGCAGCGGGTGGGGCGGAATTCATCGTTGACGACCATGGGCGCGCCGCTTAACCGGGGCGTTCAGCGTTATATGGCGGACAGCGCCAGCGCCCTGGTGGGCTTCCAGCTGGAAGATTGGCTGGATATGTCCGCGCCGGTGAATGTGCCGGGCACCAATCGGGAATACCCGAACTGGCGGCGCAAACTGAGCCGCACGCTGGAGTCGATCTTCGCCGATCGCTATCTTGAACGCTTGATTCGCGACATCGATCTGCGACGCGGCGCGCCGGTCAAATAAAGCGCATTGCCCCGTAGCGAGCGGCGCCTGTTTTGCGGCGTACGGGCGGTATGCGACGGACGCCTGCCGCGCCGCCGCCGCGCGTGAAAATAGGAAAATGAAATAAAAAATTACGTTTGATTACATGCGTTAAATGGCACATCATTTTTATACCCTTCATACTGCAGCTTGCAGTATGAAGGGTATAAAAGAAATATGTTTGATCGGATAAGAAATGATGGAGGAGAGCGGGGTAATAATTATGACATACCATTGTTGTCCGAAATGCGGAAGGTTGGTTGCGCTTAAGCAATCTACCTGTCCTCACTGTTCATCCGATCTGAGGTATAAAAGAACCAGTTTCATCAAGGAATGCATAAAATATATCGCCTATATTCTACTGGCGCTGTCCCTAATGATGATTAAATACGATCATCATTTTTTTTCGGGCGACTCATTATTTATCGCCATTGTTTCAATTGCTTCTTTTTCCGTTATTGCTATTTTGATTTTAAAAGAAAGGCGTTATGAAAATAGAAGGTAAAATAAAAAATATACAGTATAGGTATTATCGAGTATCGCACGCGATACGGCTGACGATGGCATTTCTCTGCTGTCTGCTGATTTTTTCAAAAATAAAAACAATAGAAGATGTGTCCTGGATATTTATCACGCTGGTGGTGATAATGGGACCGATGTCCTATAAAGGCAGCGTTTATCCCCGGGCCATCCAGCGTGTTCTGGGTACGCTAATCGGGATTGTTTTTAGCATCGCCTCTTTTTATATCGGTAAATATAATGCTTTTTTGGCGCTGATCCCTATCGCCATGGGAATATTTACCTGTGGCTACCTGGTGTTAAGCAAAGTGCCTTATGCCGCCATTCTTATCGGTATTTCGCTATCGGTGGTGGTCACCGCCACGGAAGGGAATCTGGATATCGCCCTGTGGAGAATATCCGATATATTCATCGGTTGTCTGATGGCAGTCATTTTTTCCAGCATATTTCCACATAAGGCGAGTATTCATTGGAATATAGAGTTATTTAAGCTTATATCGAATTTACATCTGCTTTATGCCGCTAATCTATCGAGAAATATTTTCACCAAACTGGATCTGCGCCAGTTAAATATGAAAAATAAAAAAATTATTGCGGATATTATTAAACTGTCCGGACCCGCGCAGAAGGAGATCAAGCATGCTAAAGCGACCTATATCAGTATTCAGGAGTGTATTCAGGATTTAACCTCTTATCTGGTATTAATCGAAATGGCCTATTGGGAGTGCGAAACGAGCCATAATATTATTAATAAATCCTCATTGTCGGCCCAAATCAATAATGCCATTCAGTACCGATTCGTTATGCTGGAATCTTTCATTCGCGACAATATTAGAGATCAGGAAGGAATAAAAAAATTCCATTATCGCGAATTTAAAAATGAGGTGATGCTTGAACTGAAAAAAATCATGGACAGTCAGCCGAAAAATGAGGAACGGCAGAATTTGGCGGTGGAAAATCAGATCTACGGCTACTTTTATTTAGGCATGAAAATTATCGACCGGCTGGATACGCTTACTGAATTGCTGTATGCGATGAGGGGCGAGAGTGAAACCAAACGTTTTCACCTGATAACGCATATACCCTAAATAACTCGAGCTGCAGGACAAAAACGGCAAAGCGTTTTTGAACAGCGCTTGCGCTGACCCCAAAGGGGTGAGGCCCTCAGGCCGAATAACGCGGCAAGAGAAGGAATCCCGATGAGCTTACAAAGTAAGTGATTCGGGTGACTGGACGCAGCCAACGCACATGCAGCTTGAAGTATGACGGTATAAAAGTTGAATCTCTTCCAGGAAACGACATCGACGCCGGCCGCCTGGCGGCCGGGAGCCGGAAACAATCAGTAGTAGGAGTGTTCGCCGCGCTGATGCTCGGTGAGATCCCGCACGCCTTTCAGCTCGGGGAATTTTTCCAGCAGCTCTTTTTCAATCCCTTCTTTCAGCGTGTAATCGACCATTGAGCAGCCGTTGCAGCCCCCGCCGAATTGCAGAATCGCCAGCCCGTCGTCGGTAATCTCCATCAGCGTGACGCGGCCGCCGTGGCCCGCCAGCTGCGGGTTGATTTGCGATTGCAGCACGTATTCCACACGCTCGATTAACGGCGCATCGTCGGCCACTTTACGCATCTTGGCGTTTGGCGCTTTCAGCGTCAATTGGGAGCCCAGTTGATCGGTGACGAAATCGATCTCGGCATCTTCCAGGTACGGCGCGCTGAGTTCGTCTACGTAAGCCGAAATCTTTTCAAACTTCAGCTCGGTGTCGCTGGCCTCAACGGCATCCGGAGGACAGTAGGATACGCCGCATTCCGCGTTGGGCGTGCCGGGATTGATGACAAAAACACGGATTTGCGTGCCTTCTTCCTGTTTCGCCAGCAATTTTACGAAGTGTTCCTGTGCCGCGTCAGTAATACGGATCATAGTGTTAAACTCAATGTTGATCATACTTATCGGTTATAATACGCCCATCCTCCCGCGAACTACAAGGTTCGGCACAAACACCACACCTGAACGCTCGCCGCTCCCCGCGCCAGCAGCGCGCGGCTTGCTTCCGCCGCCGTACTGCCGGTGGTCACCACATCGTCCAGCAGCGCCACCCGCTGCCCCGTCAATCGCGCATCGCAGGCAAACGCGCCCCGTAGGTTTTTACGCCGTTCTTCAGCGCTAAGCCGTTGCTGAATCCGGGTTCGGCGCAAACGCCGCAGCGTCCGGGGGGAGTAAGCGCACTCCAGCCAGTGCGCCAGCGGCCGGGCGAGCAGCTCCGTCTGGTTAAAGCCGCGCGCCCAGTGGCGATGCCTGTGCAGAGGCACGGTCACCAGCCGATCCGGCCGCGGCGGCGGCGCCTGCAGCGCGCGCTCGCGGTAGTTCGCCAGCCAGCGCAGTAGGAGCTGCCGGGCCAGAACCGGCGCCAGTTCCGTTTTACCGTGAAACTTAAACAGCTTCACCAGCGTATTCAACGGCGGGATATAGTCGCTGACAAACGTTAGAGACTGCCAGGGCGGCGGATTTTGCAGGCAGCGGCCGCACGGCCTGGCGGGATCGCCGCTCGGCAGGCCGCAGCGCGGGCAGCACTGGGGAGGCGGCGGCAAATGACGCTGGCAGCAAGAGCAAATCCCGTGTCGGCTGTGGTAAAGAGGCAGCCGGCATAGCCAGCAGTGCGCTGCGATGGTTAACATAGGCGCTTCCCTGAAATAATTTTCCTTAAGGCAGGATGATAACTGATGAAATCGTTGTACTGGCAGACTGAAGGCGCGGGCAAAACGAATCTTGTGTTGCTGCACGGCTGGGGGTTGAATGCGCAGGTCTGGCATTGCATTTCGCCGCGGCTGGCGCCGCATTTTCGCCTGCATCTGGTGGACTTGCCCGGCTATGGGCGAAGCCGGGGATTTGCCGCGATGCCGCTGGAAGAGATGGCGGCGACGGTGCTGGCCCAGGCGCCGGAACGCGCTATCTGGCTGGGGTGGTCGCTGGGCGGGTTGGTCGCCAGCCAGATTGCGTTAAGCGCGCCGCAGCGGGCGAGCGGGCTGATTACCGTCGCCTCCTCCCCCTGCTTTAGCGCCAGAGAGGCGTGGCCCGGCATTAAATCGGAAGTGCTGCGCGGGTTCCAGCAACAGCTCAGCGAGGATTTTCAACGTACCGTCGAACGTTTTCTGGCGCTGCAAACGCTGGGCACGGTCACCGCCCGGCAAGATGCCCGCTTGCTGAAGCGCGTGGTGCTGGAGCAGCCGATGCCCCTGGCTGAGGTGTTGAACGGCGGGCTGGAGATCCTGCGTCAGGCGGATCTGCGCCAGCCGATGTCGGCGCTAACGCTGCCTTTACTACGGATATACGGCGCGCTGGACGGGCTGGTGCCGCGCAGGGTGGCGGGGCTGTTGGATCGGCAATGGCCGCGATCCGACTCGATCGTGGTGGCGAAAGCCGCGCACGCGCCCTTTATCTCCCATCCTGATGAAGTCGTGGAGCGGATTCTGACGTTTAGCCAGCGGCAGGACGTGGCGGGGTAAGTGTATCCAGGCGTCTTAACTAATATCAATATTCATCAAACTGTAAAAAAAAGTAATTACGTTATGTCCTGCTAATTCTGCAATCCAAGGACATCACGATGAAAGCTCGTTGGTTACTGCCTTTACTGTTCGCTTCCGCTTTACCGGGAATGCTCCAGGCACAGGCCATTTATCCCATTGACCGCGCGACAATGCTGGCGGGCGGCAAATTCGATTTTAAGGTTGAGTTTGACGAAGTAGTAAAGCCGGAAGATATTCGAATCCTGATCAACGGCAAAGATTATCAACAGGTGTTCGGTAAATCGGCCACCTTTGTTGAACGTGAAGACGGTGAAAACGTATCCGCCGTTTGGGTAAGGGATGTGCATTTGCCCACGGCGGGTAAATACGTTGTGAATGCGCAGGCTAAAGGGAAAAACGCCGAAGTCACGTGGGATGTCTATCAGACGCCTGATACGCGCAAAGCCAAAAACGTGATCCTGTTTATCGGCGACGGCCTATCTGTGGCGCACCGTACCGGCGCCCGCATCCTCTCCAAAGGGATTTCCGAAGGGAAGGCCGACGGCCGCCTGGCGATTGACGATCTGCAATACATGGCGTTTGGCGGCACCTCCAGCACCGACTCCATCGCGGCAGACAGCGCCAATACCATGAGCGCCTATATGACCGGTCACAAATCCGGCGTGAACGCGCTGGGCGTTTACGTTAGCCGCAGTAAAAACTCGCTGGAGCATCCTAAGCAGGAAACGCTGGGCGAACTGATTACCCGGTCGACCAACATGTCCGTCGGCGTAGTCAGCGATGCCGAAATTGAAGACGCCACGCCGGCCGCCGTCGTATCCCACACCCGTCGCCGCGCGGATAAGGCGGAAATCGTCAAAATGTTTTACAACGTCAAGCCCAGCGTCATTCTCGGCGGCGGCTCGGCCTATTTCCTGCCGAAAAGCACGCCCGGCTCCAAACGCAAAGACGAAACCAACTATGTGGAAAAATTCCAGCAGGATGGCTACACGCTGGTGACCGACGCGGACACGCTGAAAAAGAACGCCTCTCAGGCCACCAAATTGCTGGGGCTGTTCCATACCGGCAACATGGATGGCGTGCTGGATCGCCGTTTCCTGAAGAACGACGTTACCAAAAAATTCCCCAACCAGCCGGATTTGACCGAAATGACCCAGGCGGCGCTGGATGTGCTGTCTAAAAACAAGGACGGTTTCTTCCTGATGGTGGAATCCGCGCTGATCGATAAGGCTTCGCACCCGTTGGACTGGGAGCGCGCGTTCTATAACACCATTATGTTGGATCAGTCGGTAGCGATCGCCAAAAAGTTTGTTGAGAAACACCCGGATACGCTGATTATCGTAACGGGCGATCACACGCACGGCATCTCCATCATCGGGACGGTGGATGACGACAAACCGGGTACGGAAATGCGCGAAAAAGTCGGGGTGTATGAGGACGCCGGCTATCCGAACTACCGGGACGCCAATAAAGACGGCTATCCGGACGACGTGAACGTCTCCAAACGTCTGGCGGTCTTCTTCAATAACTTCCCTGACTACTACGAAACTTTCCGTCCGAAACTGGATGGGACTTTTGTACCGGCCATTAAGAATGAAAAAGACCAGTATGTCGCCAACAAAGCGTATGAAAACGTGCCGGGCGCGGTATTCCGCGAAGGGATCCTGCCGCGCTCTTCCGACACCGGCGTTCATGCCGTGGACGATATGGTAATTCAGGCCAGCGGCCCTGGCGCCGAGCGTATCCGCGGCTATATGGAAAATAGCGACCTGTTCCGGGTGATGGTCGATGCGCTGGCGCTGAAGCCGCAGGATAAAAAATAATCCAACGCTATGATTAAGTTCAATGGCACTCTAGCGGGGGAAACCCCGCTTTTATCCTTCTGGCGAACGGCGCTGGCCGTGCTGTTCCTGCTCTGCGCTCTTCCCGCGAAAGCGGCGCCGCCCGAACTCTCTTTCGACAAGCTTTATGCGTCTTATGGCGTACTGGGGCTGGAATTCTCGGACGAGGTAAAGGCGCTATCCGGCAAGCGGGTAACGATGCGCGGCTTTATGGCGCCGCCATTGAAGGCCGAATCGCAATTCTTTGTGTTAACCAAAATGCCGATGGCATTGTGTCCTTTCTGTTCCTCTGACGCCGACTGGCCGGAAGACATCGTCGTGATCTACCTCGCCAAACGGCAAACCTTCGTTCAGAACAACACCATGATTGAAGTGGAGGGTGTGCTGGAGTACGGCTCATGGACCGATCCGCAAACCGGTTTTGTCAGCCTGCTGCGGATGCGTGACGCGACGTTCGATACCTTGTAGGAGAAACCATGGCTGAGTTACTGATTCAGGGACTGAGTGTCACCTTTCCCGATACTTCGGACGCCGTGCTCGATATTCCGCAGTTGCATATCGCCGCGGGTTCGCTGGTGGCGGTAATGGGGCCCTCCGGTTCAGGAAAAACCACGCTGGCGAACGCCATTACCGGTATGGATAACAGCGGTAGCGGCAGCGTGCTGTGGGCGAGCCGGGATATTCGGCGGCTGAACGAAGCGGAGCGCGATCGCTGGCGGGCCGAACATGTCGGGCTGGTGATGCAGGATTTCCATCTGTTTCCCGGCATGAGCGCGCTGGAAAATGTATTGCTGCCCGCGCATTTTCATTATTGGCGTATACCGGCGGCGCTGAAGCAACGCGCTATCGATCTGTTGTCGCAGGTCGGGCTGGCGACCGGCCGCCGCCCGGTTGAGGTGCTGTCCCGCGGCGAGAAACAGCGGGTCGCCGTAGCCAGAGCGTTGCTGAGTTCGCCGGAAATTATTGTGGCGGACGAGCCGACCGCCAGTCTGGATGCGCACAGCGGCGAACAAATCTCGGATTTGCTGGCTACGCTGGCGCGTAGGAATAACGCCACCCTGGTCGCCATTACCCACGATAAGCGTCTGGCGTCGCAGATGACGCGTTGCCTGCAACTGGAGAAAGGGCGGCTGGTTTCGGACAGCGCGCAACAGGAGAGTAAACGATGATCCCATGGCGTTTGATTTGGGTTGACTGGCGCCGATTATGGCCGGGCGTATTGGTCGTGGTGCTGCTGATAGCGATGGCGACGGCGTTAAGCATTTCCGTCAGCCTACAGGAAAGGGCGCTACGCATGGGGAGCGCAAAAGCGGCGGAGCGTTTTGATTTGGTCATCGGCGCGCCGGGCAGCGAAACTCAGCTGGTGCTGTCGTCGGTTTTCCTACAGCCTTCCGCTCTGACGCTGATCCCCGCCCGGGTGTTGGACGATCTGGCGAGCAATCCGCTGGTCGCCTGGGCGGCGCCGGTGGCGTTTGGCGATTTCTATCAAGGGATGCCGATAGTCGGCACCACGGAGCCGCTGGTGACGGATAACGGTAAGCGTCAGCTGCTGGCCGGGCGGATATTTAACCAGAATTTTGAGGCGGTGGTGGGGGCGAACACCGGTTTGACGCTAGGCGATACCTTCAGCCCGGTCCATGGGCAGATCGGCGCCGAAGGCGCGCATCAGCATGAAGGGGTGAAATATACCGTGGTGGGCATTCTGCCGGCCGACGGCAGCGCCTGGGATAAGGCGATTCTGGTGCCGGTGAATGCGGTCTGGCTGGTACATGGCATTGACCCTCATGGCGACGGCGGGCATCATGAGGGTGAGGAGCATGACGACGACGACGGCCATGAACACGCGGCGGATGAACGCCATGGCGATGAACATCATGATGGGGAAGTGGAGCACGTCGATGAACATCATCATCCGGCCGGGGTGCCGGCCATTGTGGTGAAGCCGAAAACCATCGCCGGGGCTTATCAGCTGCGTTCGCTGTACCGCAATAATACGACCCAGGCGGTATTCCCCGGCGAAGTGCTGGTGAAGCTCTATTCTATTCTGGGCGATATCCGGGAACTGCTGGTTTACATTTCGCTGGGCACGCAGGCGTTGGTCGGCGTGGCGGTGGCGATGGTGGCGGTGATGCACCTGCGCCAACGGCAGCGACAAATCGGCGCGCTGCGGGCGTTCGGCGCGCCGCGTTACGGCATTTTCGCGCTGATCTGGTGCGGGCTGATGTCGCTGGTCAGCGCCGGGGTGCTGTTGGGCGTCGGCGTTGGTTATGCCGCCGCGCGGGCGATTGCCGTGATGATGAGCGAAAAGAGCGGTTTTGTGCTGCCTGTTGCGCTGGAGCGGGATGATGTGGTTTTTGTGCTGATTCTGCTGCTTGTCGCCGCCGCGGTATTGACCATTCCCGCCATGTTGTCCTACCGGCAATCGCCCGCGGTGGCGCTGCGCGGGGAGTAGCGGCCGTTATGCGGCGTTGACGATAAGCGTAAAAAAACCGAGCGATATGTGGTATCGCTGCGTTGAACACGGCGGCTATTTTGGCCGCCGTGTTCGTTAGGTTTCCGCTTTAGCGCTTTTTAAACGCGGCGGCCAGCGCGTCGCTCATGGCGCTGTTGCCCGCCGCCGGCGCGCCGGCCTGGCGAGGCCGGGATTTAGCCGCCGGACGCTGGCCCGACGCGTTATTCTCGCGCGCGCCGCCGCGGCGGGCGGCGGTTTCTCCCGGCTGTTCGTCCAGACGCATGGTCAGCGCAATACGTTTGCGCTGCAGATCGACTTCCAGCACCTTCACCTTGACGATATCCCCGGCTTTCACCACCTGGTGCGGATCCTCAACGAAGCGATCGGCGAGAGAGGATATATGGACCAGCCCGTCCTGATGGACGCCGATATCCACAAAGGCGCCGAAGTTGGTGACGTTGGTCACCGAACCTTCCAGAATCATACCCGGCGTCAGATCGTTCATGGTTTCCACGCCGTCGGCGAAGCTGGCGGTTTTGAACTCCGGCCGCGGGTCGCGCCCCGGTTTTTCCAGCTCTTTGATAATGTCGGTCACCGTTGGAACGCCAAAACGCTCGTCGGTGAAATCCGCCGCTTTCAGACTGCGCAGCGCGCCGGGGTTGCCCATCAGTTCCTGCAGCGCCTGTTCGGTGGCGGCCAGAATACGTTCCACCACCGGGTAGGCCTCCGGGTGAACGGTAGAGGCGTCCAGCGGGTTATCGCCATGGTTGATCCGCAAAAAGCCCGCGCACTGTTCGAAAGCTTTCGGTCCCAGACGGCTGACTTTCAGCAGTTGGCCGCGGCTGCGGAAACGTCCGTTTTCGTCGCGCCAGGCCACGATATTCTGCGCCATCATCCGCGTTAAGCCGGCCACGCGGGTCAGCAGCGCGACGGAGGCGGTATTCAGATCGACGCCGACGGCGTTAACGCAGTCTTCCACCACCGCGTCCAGTTTTTTCGCCAGTAGGCTTTGGCTGACGTCATGCTGATACTGGCCGACGCCGATGGATTTCGGGTCGATTTTCACCAACTCGGCGAGCGGGTCCTGCAGGCGACGGGCGATGGAGACCGCGCCGCGCAGGGAAACGTCCAGATCGGGAAACTCCTGCGCGGCCAGCTCCGACGCCGAATACACCGAGGCTCCCGCCTCGCTGACGATCACCTTCTGCGCCTTGATCTCAGAAAACTGTTTCTGCGTGTCAAGGAAGAAACGTTCGGTTTCACGCGATGCGGTGCCGTTGCCGATCGCCACCAGTTCGACCTGATGCTTGATGCACAGGGCGGCGACAACGGCCGCGGCTTTGGCCGCCTGCCCGGTATGCGGGTAAATCGTATCGGTGGCGACCAGCTTGCCGGTGGCGTCCACCACCGCGACTTTTACGCCGGTGCGTAGCCCCGGATCCAGTCCCATGGTGGCGCGCATGCCTGCCGGCGCCGCCATCAGCAGATCGTGCATGTTGCGGGCAAAGACATTGATCGCTTCGTCTTCCGCCTTTTCGCGCACGCTGCCCATCAGTTCGGTTTCGAGGTGCAGCAAGATCTTGATGCGCCAGGTCCAACTGATGACCGCGCGCCGCCAGCCGTCCGCCGCGGCATTTCCCAGACGCAGGCTCAAATGGTCGATGATAATCTGTTCGCAGCGGCTTTCACGCGGCGCTTCTTCGAACTGCGGGTCGGCGTTCAGAGAAAGCTGCAATACCCCCTCGTTGCGGCCGCGAAACATCGCCAGCGCGCGGTGGGATGGCACCTGGGAAATGGGCTCGTGATGGTCGAAATAGTCGCGGAATTTTGCCCCTTCTTCCTCTTTCCCTTCCACCACGCGGGAAACCAGGTGGGCGTTTTTCCACAGGTAATCGCGGATTTTCGCCAGCAGCGCGGCATCCTCGGCAAAACGCTCCATCAGGATATAGCGCGCGCCGTCCAGCGCGGCTTTCGCATCCGCCACGCCTTTGTCGGCGTCGACATAGGCGAGCGCCGCCTGTTCGGGTTCCTGGGCGGGATCCTGCCATAGCGCGTCAGCCAGCGGCGCCAACCCGGCCTCAATCGCAATCTGCCCGCGGGTACGGCGTTTGGGTTTGTAGGGCAGATAGAGATCTTCCAGTTCGGTCTTGCTCAGCGTGCCGTTAATGGCATCGGCGAGCTGGTCGGTCAGTTTTCCCTGTTCGTCGATGGATTTCAGAATTGTCTGGCGACGATCTTCCAGTTCACGCAGGTAGCCCAGGCGGGTTTCCAGCTGGCGCAGCTGGGTATCGTCCAGTCCGCCGGTGACTTCCTTGCGGTAACGCGCGATAAAAGGGACGGTGTTCCCCTCGTCCAGCAGGCGGACGGCGGCGTCTACCTGTTCCGTTCTGGCCTGCAATTCGCCGGCGATGATCTGGTTTAATGAATCATTCATAGGTCTGATATCGATAGTCATCAATGAGTGGATTAAATAGCTGGAGGACAGTTATACGGATTGGCGGCGGAAAATGCCAGCCGTACCCGCTGGAGAAAAAAGGAGGCGCGGCGTTCCCACAAGGGACTCCGATTGTGGTAGCTTCAAATACCCGGTTCGTCAAATCGGCGGTAAGGGTGATGCGGGCGGAGTAAACTTTATCTGAATCAATATTACGTAAGATTATAATAACGACGCCGCGTTTTTAGCGTATTAAATAGAGTGGTTCAATGGCGGGTTACGCCCTGGCAAACAGTAACGACCACGATGACTAACTCGGTCAGGAGAGATATCGATGACAGTAAGAAAGTCCACCCTGAGAGTAGACGGACAGGAAGATGTCACGCTGGATATTCGTTCAGGGGTGATGGGGAAAAACGGCGTGGATATCCGCCCGCTTGGTGAAAAAGGGTTATGCAGTTACGACCCCGGATTCGCCAATACGGCCGGGTGCGAATCGTCGATTACCTATATTGATGCCGCCAACAGCGTGTTGCTGCATCGGGGCTTTCCTGTTGAGCAACTGGCCGATCGATGCGATTTTACCGAGGTCTGCTATATCCTTCTGCACGGCGAGGCGCCTTCGCAGGACGAATATGCCAAATTCGCCAATAACATTACCCGCCATACCCTGGTTCATGAGCAGATTAGCCGTATGTTCAGCGGGTTTCGTCGCGACTCCCACCCGATGGCGCTGATGTGCGCGGTGGTGGGCGCGCTGGCGGCGTTCTACCACGATGTGCTGGATATTGACAACCCGGAGCACCGCGAACTGGCCGCCACCCGGCTGTTGTCGAAAATGCCGACGCTGGCGGCGATGAGCTACAAATATTCCATTGAGCAGCCGGCGGTTTATCCGCGCAATTCGCTCTCCTACACCGGCAACTTCCTGCATATGCTGTTTTCCGTTCCGGCGGAAAAATATGAAGTGAACCCGGTGCTGGAAAAGGCGATGAATCGCATCCTGATTCTGCACGCTGACCACGGCCAGTGTCCGTCCACCATGGCTGTGAGGGCTTCCGGTTCATCCGGCGCCAATCCGTTCGCCTGTATCGCGGCGGGCCTGGCTTCAATGTGGGGGCCGCTGCACGGCGGCGCGAACGAAGCCTGTATGCGCATGCTGGAAGAGATCAAAACGGTGGATCGTATTCCTGAATTTGTAAAGCAGGCGAAAGAAGGGGGGAAATCGCTGCGGCTGATGGGGTTCGGCAACTCGGTCTACCACCATTTCGATCCGCGCGCCGCCATTCTGCGTAAAACCTGTTACGACGTGCTCAGCGAACTGGGTATGGAGGATAGCCTGCTGCAGGTCGCCATTGAGCTGGAGCATATCGCCATCACCGACGCCTATTTCCTGGAGAATAAGCTGTATCCCAGCGCCGATTTCTACACGGCGGTCATCCTGAAGGCGATGGGATTGCCGTCATCCATGTTTACGGTGGTCTCCGCCGTGGGGCGCACCATCGGGTGGATTGCCCACTGGAATGAAATGCATGAGCAGGAACTCAAGATTTATCGTCCCACGCAGATCTACACCGGCCGGCCGCGCCGCGATTATGTCTCCCGGCTGGATAAGTAACGCCATTGACGGCGGCCGAAGAGGACGACGCGGATAGCCGGCAGTAAGGGTATGCGCTGAAACGGGCGGCCGCCTCGCCATCAAGGCTGGCGGCCCGGCGTCAGCCGCTGCGGTTTTAGCGCAGCCAGTTGGTTTTCGCCAGCTCAATCACTTCATCGCCGCGTCCGTTGATAATGGCGCGCAGCATATAAAGACTAAAGCCTTTTGCCTGATCCAGTTTGATTTGCGGCGGCATCGCCAGCTCTTCGGTGGCGGTGATAACGTCGAGCAACACCGGACCGTCGCAGGCAAAAGCCTCTTCCAGCGCGGCGTTCAGCTCGGAGGCCTTCTCCACGCGAATGCCTTTGATGCCGCAGGCGTTGGCGATCGCCGCAAAGTTGGGATTATCCAGCTCCGTGCCGTCCGTCAGATAGCCGCCGGCCTTCATCTCCATGGCGACGAATCCCAGCACGCTATTGTTGAACACCACGATTTTCACCGGCAGCTTGAGCTGGGCGATGGACAGAAAATCGCCCATCAGCATGCTGAAGCCGCCGTCGCCGCTCAGCGAAATAACCTGGCGATCGCGGTTGAGCGCCTGGGCGCCCAGCGCCTGCGGCATGGCGTTGGCCATGGAGCCGTGGCTGAACGAGCCGAGCAGGCGACGTTTGCCGTTCATTTTCAGATAGCGCGCCGCCCAGACGGTCGGCGTGCCCACATCGCAGGTAAAGATGGCGTCTTCACTGGCATAACGGCTAATCTGCTGCGCCAGATACTGCGGGTGGATCGCCTGTTTATCGTTGGCCGTCGCCAGGTCATCAAGCCCTTTACGCGCATCGGCATAATGCTTCAGCGCCTTATCGAGGAAAGCGCGATCGGTTTTTACCTCTAGCTGGGGCAGCAAAGCGGTCAACGTGGATTTGATATCGCCGACCAGCGCCATGTCGACATGGCAGTGCGAGCCGAGGCTGCCGGGATTGATATCTATCTGCACGATGGTGGCGTCGGTCGGGTAGAAGGCGCGATAGGGAAATTGCGTACCCAGCAGTACCAGGGTATCGGCATTCATCATCGCGTGGTAGCCGGATGAGAAGCCGATCAGACCGGTCATGCCGACGCTGTAGGGGTTGTCATATTCGATATGCTCTTTGCCGCGCAGCGCGTGCACCACCGGCGCTTTCAGCGCGTCGGCCAGTTGCATCACCTCATCATGCGCGCCGGCGCAGCCGCTGCCGCACATCAGCGTAATATTTTTCGCCCCATTCAGCAGCTCGGCCAGCTTGCGCATCTCGCTTTCGTTGGGCCGGACCAGGGGCCGCTGCGGCGGATACCACTGCGCCGACGCCTCTTCCGGCGCGGGTTTTAACGCCACATCGCCGGGTAGTACCACTACCGACACGCCGCGATTGAGGATCGCTTTACGCATGGCGATGCCCAATACCTGGGGAAGCTGTTCCGGGTTGGAAATCAGCTCACAGTAGTGGCTGCACTCGCGAAATAGCTCCTGCGGATGAGTTTCCTGAAAGTAGTTGCTGCCGATTTCACTGGAAGGAATATGCGCCGCAATGGCGAGTACCGGAACGTGATTGCGATGGCAATCAAACAGGCCGTTAATCAGATGCAGATTTCCGGGACCGCAGGAGCCGGCGCAAACCGTCAGCTTGCCGCTAATCTGCGCCTCGGCGCCGGCGGCGAATGCCGCCACCTCTTCATGACGCATCGGCATCCATTCGATGGTGCCCATACGATTCAGACTATCGCTCAATCCGTTAAGCGAATCCCCGGTTACGCCCCAAATGCGTTTGACGCCGGCGCTTTCCAGCGTTTTTGCTACTAAAGCGGCAACGGACTGTTTCATACTTTTTCGCTCCTCTCTGGTGGCGCGATCGTATTGCCGATCGCGAATCGCTACACAAAAAAAGCATACACGCATTAAGCTCAATGGGAGGGATAGCGGGACGGTAAAATTGTGAACCGATGTTGTTATGATTTTTCCGGCGCGTTTCGAACGGATGAACAGCGCGCGGGCCGACGGCGTCCGGCGACAGGGAACCGCGTTCGGCCGAGCCTAACCTGACGCTCGGTTAGGCTCGCCGAGGCGTCGGTCTTTTAATCTTTCCCCTGCGTAGCGGCGGCGTCGTTGGCCTGGACGAAAGGCGCGATATAACGCTGATAGCGGGAGGACTTGAGCTGCTGAAGATCGACTAGCACCAGCCCGTCGATGCAGTTATTGAAATCCGGATCGATACCGAAATCAACGAACTGCACTCCGCCATGTTCACAGAGTTCCGAATACTGTTTGTACAGGGTCGGAATGCCGCATCCCATATTGCTGAGCATACTTTTCAGGCGGGTTAAATCCTGCTGGTAATCAACCCCTTCAAACTGCTGCAGCACATCGGGCAGCGACGCCGGATAAGGGCGGCGCGAGTGCGCCAACTGCTGGCTGGGAGCAAAGTGCAGCCGGTAAAAGGCGATCAGCAGATCCCGCGCCGTTGGCGGCAGCGTGCCGGACAGGGATACCGGGCCAAACAGATAGCGGCACTGGGGATAGCGCGCCAGATAGGCGCCGATGCCCAGCCAGAGGTAATCCAGCCCCCGTTTGCCCCAATATTTGGGTTGAATGAAGCTGCGCCCAAGTTCGATGCCGGATGCCAGTATCGGGTTCATCTCTTCGCCATAATGGAACAGACTGTGGCTGTACAGGCCATTTTTACCCTTGCGGGCGATTTGCTCCGCCGTTGGAATAAAGCGATAGGCGCCGACGATTTCCAGTTCGCTCTCATCCCACAGGATCAGATGCAGGTAGTCGTCATCATAACTGTCCAGATCCCGCCGTTGGCCCGAACCTTCGCCCACCGCGCGAAACGCGATCTCCCGCAGCCGCCCCAGCTCGCGCAGCAGCGGCGAATAATCCTCTTCGCCCCGGCGATACAGATAGACTTTTTTGCCGTCGGGCGTGGTGCCCAATGTTTCGCAATCGGCCAGCGCATGCTTTAACAGCACGCGATCCTCGGCCAGCGCGATAGATCTTTCTCCGGAAAAGCAGCCGGGTTTCTCTTGTCCCAGCCGATAAACATGGCGGCGGAAACGCGCCGCCAGATCGTTGGTTTGTAGGTTGCCCTGGCTCCAGCTGGCGTAGGGAATGCGCGCGCCGATGCGGATTTTGAGCTTGTGCCCGGCATGATGAAACATCTCCCTGACCAGCAGCAGCGTTGAAAGCGGCCGGTAAATAAGGGAGGAGAGATAAAACAGGGCGCTGTTGCGCCCGCTGACGTGTATCGGGACGATCGGCGCGCGCGCTTTGGCGGCCATGCGGATAAAACCGCTGTGCCAGTGGCCGTCGCGGATCCCCTTTAGGCTGATTCTGGACACTTCGCCGGCGGGGAAAACGATTATCGCGCCGTCGTGCCCGAGGTGCTGCTGTATCGCGGTGATTTGCTGGCGTTTGGTGCGGTTATTGAAATTATCCACCGAGAAGAACAGGTTTTTCAGCGGTTCAACGTAAGAGAGCAGCTGGCTGGCGACGATGCGCACATCGGGCCTGACGCTGGCGACGGTGCGCAGCAGCGCCAGGCCGTCGAGCGAACCGATCGGATGATTCGCCACCAGCACTACCGGTCCCTGACTGGGAATATTTTCTAAATCGCCGTCGACCATTTCGCAGTTGAAGTGAAAGTGATCGAGGATCTGTTCAACCAGGTCGAGCCCTTTTAAATGGGGGTAGCGTTGAGAGAATTGCTGGATTTCATTTTCAAATAGCAGAGAACGCAATACGGTTTTCTGCCAGGGCGGCGTATGGCGATGCGGGGCAAGATCTTGCAGAATGGCGTCTAAGCTAAACATAAATCGTTCTCCGTAGCTCTCCGTGGCTAAAAGTACGGGATAGAAATGACATATTTATGTCTGTTGATAGATTATTGGCCAGAATTGTAATGTTGTGTAATGAAAATAGTTTTTTTTGCGCGCGGACGTGCTGCTGAACGGCATGCCGCGCCAAGAGACGGACGGAGTGACCGATGTGAAAACCAATCTGATTACCCGCGAGGGGTACAATAAACTGCGGGCCGAGCATGATCATCTCTGGAATGTAAAGCGCCCGGAAATCACCAGAATCGTCTCTTGGGCGGCGAGCCTGGGCGATCGCTCCGAAAACGCCGACTATACCTACAATAAACGCCTGCTGCGCCAGATCGACAGGCGCCTGCGCTATCTCAGAAAATGCCTGACGGAGTTGAAGATCGTCGACTATTCCCCCCAGCAGGACGGCAAGGTGTTTTTCGGCGCCTGGGTGGAAATCGAGAATGAGGAGGGCGAGGTGAAGCGCTTTCGGATCGTCGGCCCGGACGAAATCTACGGCGACAATAAAGAGTATATTTCTATCGATTCGCCGATGGCGCGCGCGGCGCTGAAAAAGGCGGTCGACGAGGAGTTCATCGTCAATACGCCGGACGGCCCGCGCGAGTGGTTCGTCAACGCGATTGATTATGTTAAGCGATAAACGACGCGCCAAGCTCCCGGATAATAAAAAGGCTGGCGCTACGCGCGTCCCTATACCGCCGGATGTTGAGTAGTCTGTGGGCAAAAAAGGGTTATCCAAACGATTTTTATGAAAAAGCGTCTGTTTCCCTAAAAAACGCGTGTCGCCGTTTCCAACCGACGGCGGGCGCTTGACGGGCCGAGCATCTGCCTTCCTCGCCGCCGCCCCGGCGCCGGCGGCAATATTTTCCCGCGTTATCTTTATTCTTTTTTTGCCGCGCCATAACGTCTTTTTACGCGCGGCGAGGTTACTATAATCGTCATGCTTCGCCCGCCGTTTGGCGGCCGGCAGGCGCAGGAAATGATTGATTACACGAATTTTAATATGCTTTGTAACAATTTCGCCTAGAATGTATACCAGAAACGACTGTCAGTCATTCGTGTGTTTCTGAACAATAGCGGCATCGGCGGCTATTACGCCTTTGGAGAAAGAGAATGCAAGAGAACTATAAAATTCTGGTTGTGGATGACGACATGCGTTTGCGTGCGCTGTTAGAACGTTATCTGACCGAACAGGGTTTTCAGGTACGTAGCGTTGCCAATGCTGAACAGATGGATCGTTTATTGACCCGTGAGTCCTTTCACCTGATGGTGCTGGACCTGATGCTGCCGGGTGAGGATGGTCTGTCTATCTGTCGCCGTCTGCGCAGTCAAAGTAACCCCATGCCCATCATCATGGTGACGGCGAAAGGGGAAGAGGTCGACCGTATCGTCGGTCTGGAGATCGGCGCGGATGACTATATTCCCAAACCGTTTAACCCGCGCGAGCTGCTGGCCCGCATTCGCGCGGTGCTGCGTCGCCAGGCCAATGAACTGCCGGGCGCGCCGTCGCAGGAAGAGGCTATCATCGCATTCGGCAAGTTCAAGCTGAACCTGGGCACGCGCGAAATGTTCCGCGATGACGAGCCGATGCCGTTAACCAGCGGTGAGTTTGCCGTGCTTAAAGCGCTGGTAAGCCATCCGCGTGAACCCTTGTCGCGCGATAAGCTGATGAATCTGGCGCGCGGCCGCGAATACAGCGCGATGGAGCGTTCCATCGACGTACAAATTTCTCGTTTACGCCGCATGGTGGAAGAAGATCCGGCGCACCCGCGCTATATCCAAACGGTTTGGGGCTTGGGCTACGTCTTTGTACCGGACGGCAGTAAAGCATGAGGCGATGGCGCTTCTCTCCGCGCAGCGCATTTGCCCGGACGTTATTGCTGATTGTCACGCTATTGTTCGTCAGCCTGGTGACCACCTACCTGGTGGTGCTTAACTTCGCTATTTTGCCGAGTCTACAGCAGTTTAATAAGGTGCTGGCTTACGAAGTAAGAATGCTGATGACCGATAGCCTGCAATTGGAGGATGGCACCACGCTGGAGGTGCCGCCGGCGTTTCGGCGTGAGATTTACCGCGAACTGGGTATTTCGTTATATACCAATGCCGCGGCGGAGGAGAGCGGCCTGCGCTGGGCCCAGCATTACAAGTTTTTGAGCCAACAGATGGCGCAGCAGCTGGGTGGCCCGACCGATGTGCGCGTCGAGGTGAGCAAAAATACCCCGGTGGTGTGGCTGAAAACCTGGCTGTCGCCGGATATCTGGGTGCGGGTGCCGTTAACCGAAATTCACCAGGGGGATTTTTCCCCGCTTTTCCGTTACACGCTGGCGATCATGCTGCTGGTGATCGGCGGCGCCTGGCTGTTTATCCGCGTACAGAACCGTCCGTTGGTCGAGCTGGAGCACGCGGCTTTACAGGTGGGGAAAGGGATTATTCCGCCGCCGTTGCGCGAGTATGGCGCCTCGGAAGTGCGTTCGGTGACCCGCGCCTTTAACCAGATGGCGTCCGGCGTGAAGCTGCTGGCCGACGACCGCACCCTGCTGATGGCGGGAGTCAGCCACGATCTGCGCACGCCGCTGACGCGCATCCGTCTGGCGACGGAAATGATGAACAAAAACGATGACTATCTGGCGGAGTCCATCAATAAAGACATTGAAGAGTGCAATGCGATTATTGAACAGTTCATCGACTATTTGCGCACCGGCCAGGAGATGCAGACGGAAGTGGCCGACCTCAATGCCATTATGGGCGAGGTGGTGGCCGATGAAAGCGGGTATGAACGTCAGATCGACAGCGAGTTCGTCGACGGCGAGCTGCCGGTTTGCGTCAGCCCGCTGTCGATTAAGCGCGCCGCGCTGAATCTGGTGGTGAACGCCGCGCGTTACGGCAACGGCTGGATAAAGGTCAGCACCGGCCGGGAGCTGCAGCGCGTCTGGTTCCAGGTGGAGGATGACGGTCCGGGAATCGATCCCGCCCAGCTTCAACATCTTTTCCAGCCCTTTGTCCGGGGCGACAGCGCGCGCAGCACCAGCGGCACCGGGTTAGGGCTGGCGATTGTGCAGCGCATCGTCGATGCCCATGACGGCGTACTGGATGTCGGCGCCAGCGAACGCGGCGGGCTGTGCGTTCGCGCCTATTTGCCGCTGCTGCTTGAGCCCGCCGATGCCCACGCCGGTTCAGCGAAGGCATAAAAAGAAAGCATAAAAAAAGAGGCGCGGGTTCCGCGCCTCTCTGGTGATTAACGCCGGGTTACAGCTTGGGCCCGGCGGCAACCAGCGCGGCGCCCGCGGGCGCATCGGTGTATTTATCAAAGTTGGTGATAAAGCGCCGCGCCAGATCTTCCGCTTTCTCCTGCCACTGCGCGCGATCGGCGTAGGTAGCGCGCGGATCGAGAATATCGGAGTCGACGCCTGGCAATGACTTGGGCATCGCCAGATCGAAGATCGGCAGCGTCTGCATTTCCGCGTCGTCGATGGCGCCGCTCAGGATGGCGTCGATAATTCCGCGCGTATCTTTCAGCGAGATACGTTTTCCTGTGCCGTTCCAGCCGGTATTGACCAGATAGGCCTGAGCGCCCGACGCTTTCATACGTTTCACCAGCACTTCCGCGTATTGCGTGGGATGCAGCGACAGGAACGCCGCGCCGAAGCAGGCGGAGAAGGTCGGCGTAGGTTCGGTGACGCCGCGTTCCGTTCCCGCCAGCTTAGCGGTGAAGCCGGACAGGAAATGGTATTGCGTTTGGTCCGACGTCAGGCGGGATACCGGCGGCAGAACGCCGAATGCGTCCGCCGTCAGGAAAATCACTTTTGTGGCGTGCCCGGCCTTGGATACGGGTTTGACGATATTATGGATATGGTAGATCGGATAGGAAACGCGGGTATTTTCGGTTTTTGAACCGTCGTTGAAATCGACCGTGCCGTCGGCCAGGACGGTGACGTTTTCCAGCAGCGCGTCGCGCCTGATGGCGCCGTAAATGTCCGGTTCCGCTTCTTTGGAAAGTTTGATGGTTTTCGCGTAGCAGCCGCCTTCAAAGTTGAAGACGCCGTCGTCGTCCCAGCCGTGCTCGTCATCGCCGATCAGCTGGCGTTTGGGATCGGTGGAGAGGGTAGTTTTACCGGTGCCCGAAAGGCCGAAAAAGACGGCGACGTCGCCCCGTTCGCCCACGTTGGCCGAACAGTGCATAGAGGCGATGCCCTGCAGCGGCAGCAGGTAGTTCATGATGGAGAACATCCCTTTTTTCATTTCGCCGCCGTACCAGGTGCCGCCAATCAGTTGAATACGTTCCGTCAGGTTAAAGGCGACGAAGTTTTCGGAGTTCAGTCCCTGCTCCCGCCATTGCGGGTTGGTGCACTTCGCGCCGTTCATCACGATGAAATCAGGGGAAAAATTCTGCAACTCTTCATCGCTTGGGCGGATAAACATATTTTTCACAAAGTGCGCCTGCCAGGCGACTTCGGTAATAAAACGCACTTTCAGCCGGCTATCGGGGTTGGCGCCGCAGAACGCGTCAACGATAAACAGGCGTTTTCCCGAAAGCTGCCTGGTGACGAGCTGTTTGAGGTGCGTCCAGGTTTCCTGACTCAGGGGATGGTTATCGTTTTTCCCTTTTCCCTGATCCGCCCACCAAACGCTGTCGCGGGTGACGTCATCGCGCACGATGTATTTATCTTTTGGGGAGCGGCCGGTAAAAATGCCGGTGTCGACGGCCACAGCGCCGAGCCGGGTTTCTATGCCGCGTTCATAACCTTGCAGGGCTGGGGAAGTTTCTTCTTGAAAAAGCAAGTCATAGCTGGGGTTGTAGACAATATCGCCGACATCCTGGATTCCATAGGACGAAAGAACCTTTGGTGTTACGCCGTTGAACCGCATGTTGCTACTCCTCAATGGTTATGCCCCTTATTTTCATTTTCGCGTATGCATCTTGAAATTTATCGGGTACGTAGAGTTGTATTGCTATTATTGTAGAGCGCGAGTGTATTTTAACCGCGATGACAATCATAAAATTCAATAAATTAATTAATAACTTTGCTTATTCAAAATGTTGTATAGCCGGGCAGGATAAAATTCTGTGGTCTTTATAGGCGCAAAATCGGCGGGTACGAGGCCGTACCCGCGACGGGATTAATGCAGCTGGTTCGGGGCGTTGTGCTGTTTGAACGCCCGCACGTCTTCGGCGTTGAAGATATAGTGATTGCCGCAGTAGTCGCAGTGCATATCGATCTCGCCATCCTCCTCCAGCATCTCATCGACTTCCCGATCGGCAAGCGTCATTAATGCCGCTGCGCAACGATCGCGCGAACAGTGGCATTGGAACCTGACCGGCTGAGGCGGGTATACCGTCACTTCTTCCTGATGGTAGAGACGATAGAGAACGTCGTTAGCCGCCAGCGTGAATAACTCTTCCGACTTGATCGTGGCGGTGAGCTGCGCCAGGTGTTCGAAATCGTCTTCCCCGGTGTTTTGTGCGGGCAGCACCTGCAGCAGCATGCCCGCAGCGGCCATCTTGTCGTCATGCCGGCCGGTACGGATAAATAGCCGGGTAGGGAGCTGCTCGGATTGCCGGAAGTAGTTTTCCAGGCAGTCGGCGACGGTATCGCCCTCTAATCCGACCACGCCCTGGTACGGCTCGCCCTGCGTCGGGGTAATGGTGATGACCAGATAACCGTTGCCAACCATCTCCTTGAGCGAGCTATCCGGCGCTATCTCGCCCTGTAAACGCGCTACGCCGCGCATCTGCTGCTGATGGTTGCCGTTAATCACGGCCAGTTTCAGCGCGCCGTCCCCCTGAAGCTGAACGGTGATATCGCCGTTGAATTTTAATGTGGCGGTCAACAGGCTGGTGGCGACCAGCATTTCTCCCAGCAATTTTTGCACCGGCTCCGGATAGTCGTGATGCGCCAGAATCTGTTGGTAGGTGTCGCTGACCGTCACCAGTTCGCCGCGGACGGCGTGATTTTCGAACAGGTAACGATGCAGTTGGTCATGGATGGACATAGTTTTCTCTCGCTGTGGCGACAGTTATTCCCTTTATTTTTCAAGCCGTCGGCGCGTCGGCCGCCGGTGTCTTGAAATCTTTTGGGCTTATTCCCGATCGCTGTATTTAAATTTAATCAGATCCCGCCGCTCTTTCTTGTCAGGGCGACGATCCGGGTGCGGCATGGTCAGCGCATTCATTTTTCGCGCCAGCGCCTGTTTTTCCCGTTTCTCGATACTGTCGGCGGTTTCCCGATATAGCGCCTGTGCTTCCGCCGCCGTCCTGCGTTGTCCGCTGAGGGCGCAGACGATGACGGTGCGCTCGTCGTTTCCCTGACGAAGCTTGATTTCGGCATTCAGTTCAACCATTTTGCTGGGCTTGCCGCGTTGTCCATTGTAGTGCACTTTGCCGCCGTCAATCATTTCGCGGGCGATGGCCCGGGTTTTATAGAAGCGGGCGGCCCAAAGCCATTTGTCCAAACGGACCGTCTGGTCGGCGTTTTCGCTCGATTTCATCATAACCCCTTCTGATTAACGGCAGTTTACCGATCGATGTAACGACGGTAACAGCGCCAGATAGTCATTTATTGACGGATGCTGCCGGAATGACTTTTCCCGCTGACTGGAGTCAGGATTGCTGACGCCCAGGCAGTAACGGATACCGAAAGTTTTGGCGGCGTCCAGAATGGGTTCGCTGTCATCGACAAATAGCGTTTTCTCCGGATCGAAACCGGTTTGCCGCCGCACTGCCCGCCATAGCCGCTGATTCTCTTTCGGATATCCATAAATATGGGTGGAAAGCAATAAATCAAGGTGCCTGTCTAGCCCGGTGTGTTCAATTTTAACCGCCAGGCCATGCGGATGCGCGTTGGTCAGCAGAATCGTTCGCTTGCCGCTGGCGCGCAGGGCGCTTAGGAATGGCTCGGTATCCGCTCTCAGACGGGCGCGCGGGCCGATATCCGTGGTCATTTTATAGATATCCAGCCCCAGTTTTTCACTCCAGTAATCGAAGCAGTACCAGTTCATCGTATGCTGCACAGCCTGATACTCCGCGGTAATAAACCGCCGCGCCTGTTCAAGCGTGATGCCGCGCTGAGCGCTGAGCGACTGCGGCACCAGCTGTAGCCAAAAATAGTTGTCAAAGGCCAGATCGAGCAGCGTGCCGTCCATATCCAATATGACGGTATCAATGTCGCGCCAGTTAACGTGAGGACTCATATCAATACTCCGGATGCAGAATGATTTCCCGATGGCGAACGCGCGGATAGAGTCTGATTGCCGGGTAGGCGCGCCATATTTCGCGGTACGGCGCAGATTCGCCCTT
Organism: Brenneria populi; assembly: GCF_036016195.1. Taxonomy (NCBI): domain Bacteria; kingdom Pseudomonadati; phylum Pseudomonadota; class Gammaproteobacteria; order Enterobacterales; family Pectobacteriaceae; genus Brenneria; species Brenneria populi. The sequence continues at coordinate 120,307 of NZ_JAYWTM010000014.1, forward strand.
TAAGCGGATATGGCGTATCAAAACGGCGGTTCGTCGGAATAACGGCGCTCAACGATGTTTAAAACCGGCGCGTCCGGCTGTCCGCCAGCGACGGCGTCAAGCCGAAAAGAGCGGCGTAGTAGCGTTGAATATTGTCTATCCGCTGTTTGCTCTTGCCGATTTTTATTGCCAACAGCGCGGCGTTGACCAGCAGCGTGATGGAGAAGAGCAGCAGCAGCAGGCAACTGCCCAGATAGCGCCACAGCGTGATGACGTCGGGTTCGCTATGCAGGCTGATATGCTGCGTGCCGTTGGCGTCGGTGCTGAGGTTGGTGATAACGCCCGACGCGCTAAACGGCGTGTGCAGCAGCATAGACGATAGCCGCTGAAGCTCTTTCCACTGGTCGGCGGCGTGGTATTCGCTCAACGGGACGATCGGCAACGGGTAGCTGACGAACTGGCGGCCTTCGTCGCTGCGGATTAAAAATCCGCCCGGCGGAGGGCTATTGAGCGAATCCGCCGCGTTGTTGACTTCCTGCCGGAAGAAATAGTCCGTGGCGCTGTCGACCAGGGACTCCAGCGTCTCCGCGCTGACCGGCCGCAGCAGAACGTTCATGCCCTTAAGCGACCCCGAGCGCGCCTGTTTCACCAGCGTGTCCCAGTTCTTCACGTTGCCGAGGTTGATCAGGGCGTTTTTCAGGCGCACACAGTCTTTCTCCTGTTCGCAAAGATCTTGCGTTTTCAGCACGATGTCCGAAAAGTCATTCAACAGGATCATGCCTGACTTCTGAATGGCCGAGGCAAGCTGCGAGTTGACCTGGCCCTCGCCTTCCCCCTCGGTCTGCGGGTGCAACTGATTATTCACCGTCTTCAGCAGTGCCGAGGTCTTTTCGATGATCTCGGATTCCGGCAGCGGCAACGATGCGGCCTTATTCCAATAAATGGCCGAACAATCAAAAGGCGTAAAAGCATAGGACGGCGCGTTATCCGAAATGTGGATATTCGCCGGGACATAGCACATCCCGACTCCTTGAACTTTCAGGGTATCGCCGATTTGCAGCGGCATTTTGCCCAGTTCATCGACCTGATTGACCTGGATATTCTGCGCGCCTTGTAGCCAGGCCATGCTGAGCTTTATCGGCAGTTCAAGGGGAACATAGGCCAATAACAGCACCAGGCTGAGCAGCGCGCCGGAAGAGAGAATCAGATTCTTCCCCCAGCGTTGCTGAGGAAAGTTTTTTACTTCGTCATGCAGCGATAGGTATTTTCCTTGACGAACGACCTGATGATTAAGGTAAATATCGACATTGGTTTTTTTCCCTAAATCATAGGTGATGTACGGATTCCAGTAGGGGGGATAAATCAGGTCGATATTGCCTAGCGAGACGTTGCCGAGCTCCCCTTGATTCGATTCGCCGAAAAGACCAAGCCCCTGCGGTACGCCGGAAAGGCAGTGCACGTCTTGCAACTCCTGTTGCGAAGGGGCGCGAAAAAGCCGCCAGAGGCTCCAGGCGGCAAGCAGCGAGGCGGTGCCGATGAACCAGGGAAGCAGCGCTATCGGACTATTAATGCTGATAAATAGCAGCAGAAACGACAGGCATAATACGCCGGATTCTTTTAGCCCCTTTGCGTGATGCAGGGCGTGCTCTTCCCGGGTCTCCTTGCGAATGTTCACCAGTTCCGCATGCTCATTCTCTTCATGGCGAATGGAAGCGTTCGGCATCGGGCTGTCGGCAACGGGAACCATCTGATAATTTTTGTTATTGACGCACTCCACCAACGAGTGTCCGTTCAGCGAAATCACCAGCGGAATAGACGCGGTTTTAATCAGCTCAACGCTGTTTTTCTCGGTAATATACTGTTCCCAGCAAGGGGGCAGGTGAATCTCCTGCGTATCGATATAGTATCGCCACTTATTCTGGGCGTCGGTGCTCAGGCCGTAGCGGGTGATGGTATGGGTGAGCGGATAGACCTGATTGCTTTGCAGCGATCGAGGCAGTTTGGGTTGAGCGTTCGGTATATCAAGAGGCGTCGGCTGCAGGCGATGTTCCTGGGCAAGGTAGTGCTCGACGGCGGCGCGCTCTTCGGGAGTTAGCTGACGCAGCAAGGCTGGCTCCACCGGGAGAGGCGCGACGAACGGCAGGCGCCGGCGCATACGGTAGCCAATGAAACCTCCGATAGCGAGCAGACAGGCAAGCAATATAGCCAATATGGTAAATATTGTGCTCATGTCATCTCCATCCCAACGTGACGTACTCCCTGTGCATAGTGAATGTTAACAAAGCTGTACAATCGATGATAACCTGCATGGTCTTGTTTTATTAATTTAATAACTAAAAAGTAACAGAAATTATCTACGTAAGGGGAAGATGGTAACAACCAGTCGGGGTGTCTAAAATGAGGAAAATCTGATTTTCGGAATGCATTCTTGACTTTTTATTTTTTATTTAATTCGGCAATATTAATAATGTGTATCTAATGTTATTAACAAGTAAATTAATAATTGTGACGGTTGCAGCGCGGCGCGCTGTTAACGCACAATGTGAGCAACGTCAAAAATCTTAGCAAAATAAAAAAAGAGCATTAACGATCGCTTTTCATTCATCGACATGCCGTATCTATGGTGAAGCTATACCCAAAATAATTCGAGTTGCAGGAAAAAAACGCCACTGCGGCGGCCCCAACGGGGCGAGTCCCACGGATGGAGCGAGTAACAAAGCCAACGCCCCTGCAGCGTGAAGTATGAAGAGTATAAATAAAATCATCATTCGGGTTGGGCTACGTTGTCGTTCAGATCGTAATTCTCTATGAGGCGATTATGAGTCATAACCTGCAAAAACCTAAAATCCTCAAGGTAGAAACGGTTGCGCGTTCGCGCTTATTCAATGTCGAATCCATTGATTTGGAGTTCAGCAACGGCGCCCGCCGGGTATATGAGCGCATGCGCCCAAGCGGACGGGAAGCGGTGATGATTGTGCCGATCATAAATGATGAGCTGGTGCTGATCCGTGAGTACGCCGTCGGCATTGAGCAATACGAACTCGGATTTCCCAAAGGGCTGATTGACCCCGGCGAGACGGTATTCGAGGCCGCGAACCGGGAACTGATGGAAGAGGCGGGGTTCGGCGCGGAGCAGCTCGAACTGTTGGCGACATTGACGATGGCGCCGTCCTATTTTTCCAGCCAGATGAATATCGTCGTCGCGCGGGGATTGTATCCGCAGAGTCGCGAAGGCGATGAACCGGAACCGCTGCCTAAGGTGCGTTGGCCGCTGGCCGATATGATGTCGCTGCTGCAGGAACCCGATTTCCGGGAAGCGCGTAACGTTAGCGCCCTGTTTTTAACTCAGGATTGGCTGCGCCGCCGGTAAATTTCATGCCGTTATCGCATCAGTAAAAATGAATAAAAAAGGCGCAGAATCTGCGCCTTGCGTGTCGTTAAGACGTTTGATTCGCCATCAGAACAGCTCTTCGCTTTGTCCGTTATCCATCAATGTCGTGCCGACCTCATGCACGTCATATTCCGTCGGCTGGGTTCCCTCGATGAAATATTCGGAACGGCTGTTGCCCCCGCCGCTGGATAGCTTGCCGGTGCTGCGGTCGATCGTCACGCTGACAATGCCGGGCGGCGGCGTCAGCGCCTGTTCCGGCACGCCGTCCAGCGCGGATTTCATAAAGTCATCCCAGGCGGGCTGAGCCGTTTTCGCGCCGCCTTCATATCCGGAGATCTGATCCTTAATCACGCCGGATGCGCTGCTGGTGCCTAAATCGCGCCGATGGTCGTCGAAACCGATCCAAACGGAAGTCACCAGATTCGGGCCGTAGCCTGAGAACCAGGCGTCTTTGGAACTGTTCGTCGTACCGGTTTTACCGCCGATATCATGGCGTTTCAGCACTTTCCCCGCACGCCAGCCGGTTCCCATCCAGCCCGGTTCGCCAAAGATATTGCTGTTAAGCGCGTCTTTAATCAGGAAGGCCAGCGGAGTGCTGATGACGTGCGGCGCATAGGGCTGCGGGCTATTTTGCTGCGCGAGCGGCGGCGTGACGGGCTCCAACTGAGGCTGCGGCAAGGCGCCCGGCGCCGGATTTTCTCGGGATGTCGCGACATTTTCCATACTGTCCGCCGACAGCGCCGTGTCGCGCCGCGTCTCGCCGTACACCAGCGGCAGATTGCAGGTATCGCAAACCACTTTCGGCGCGGCGGTAAAGACGGTGCCGCCGGTTTCTGTTTCGATTTTGGCGATGATATAGGGATCGACCAGATAGCCCCCGTTGGCCATAACCGCGTAGCCGCGCACCACCTGCAGCGGCGTGAAGGAGGCCGCGCCCAGCGCCAGCGATTCCGTCGGAACGATGTTTTGTTTCGGGAAGCCGAAGCGCTGCAAATACTCCGCGGCGTAATCCACGCCCATTGCCCGCATGGCGCGAACCATCACCACGTTTTTGGACTGTCCCAATCCCTGGCGCAGGCGGATCGGGCCGTCGTAAGTGGCCGGCGAGTTTTTCGGCCGCCAGTCCGAACCGGCGCCTGGATCCCAGCGCGTGATCGGCACGTCATTGAGAATGGTGGCGAGCGTCAGGCCTTTGTCCATCGCCGCGGTATAGAGAAAGGGCTTGATGTTGGAGCCCAACTGACGCAGCGCCTGCGTGGCGCGGTTAAACTTACTCTGGTTGAAATCGAATCCGCCGACCAGCGCTTCGATCGCGCCGTTGTTTGGATTGAGCGACACCAGCGCCGAGTTCACGTCCGGCACCTGAGCAAGCCACCAGTCGTTATCGACCTTTCTCACCCATATTTGCTGGCCGGTCTGCACGACGTCGATAACCCGCTTGGGCGTCGGCCCTTGCTGCGTATCGGAACGATAAGGCCGCGCCCAGCGCATGCCCGCCATCGGCAATGAAATATTGCTGCCGTCGGCCATCGTCGCAACGGCCTTCTCGCTATCGGCCGCGGTGACGACGGCCGGAAACAGCGGACCGTAAACCGGCAGTTTTTTCAGTTCGGCGACGATCCTGGCGCGATCCCAGGCGCTTTCGCCCACTTTCCACAGCACGGCGGTCGGACCGCGGTAGCCGTGACGCATATCATAGGCGAGAACGTTGTTACGCAGCGCGTCCTGCGCGGCCATCTGCAATTTTCTGGTGATCGTGGTGTAGACCTTGTAGCCATCGTTATAGGCGTTATCGCCATAACGGCCGATCATCTCCTGACGCACCATTTCCGCCACATAAGGCGCGGAGAAGGCGATCTGCGGCGCGTGGTAGTCCGCCTCCAGCTTTTCACTGCGCGCCTCATCGTATTGCGCCTGAGTGATGTAGTTCTCATCTTTCATGCGCGCCAGAACCACATTACGCCGGGCAATGGCGCGGTCATAGGAGTAGAGCGGGTTGAAGGTGGAGGGCGCCTTGGGCAGACCGGCGATCATGGCCATTTCGCCCAGCGTCAACTGGTCGACCGGGCGGCCAAAGTAAACGTGAGCGGCGGCCCCTACGCCATAAGCGCGATAACCGAGATAAATTTTGTTCAGATAGAGTTCAAGAATTTCATCTTTGGTCAGGAGTTGCTCAATACGGATAGCCAGGAAAACTTCCTTTATTTTACGCAGCAGGGTGCGTTCCGGGCTAAGGAAAAAGTTTCTCGCCAGCTGCTGCGTAATGGTGCTGGCCCCCTGGGATGCATGGCCGGAGGTTAACGCAATAGACGCGGCGCGAATGATCCCTACCGGATCGACGCCGTGGTGTTCATAGAAACGGCTGTCTTCAGTGGCAATGAACGCCTGCACCAATACCGGCGGGATTTGATCCAGTTTCAGCGGAATGCGCCGGTGTTCGCCGAATTGCGCAATCAGTTCGCCGTCGGCGCTGTATACCTGCATAGGCGTCTGTAAGCGCACGTCTTTCAGCGTGGCGACATCGGGCAACTGCGGTTCGATATAGCGGTACAGACCGTATATCGAGGCTGCTCCCAGCAGGATGCAAGTCACTGCAAGGATGAGTAGATACTTTACGAACTTCACCTGAGATTTTCCATTCAGTAGCGTTTGGACGGTTTATAAACAATCGCGCGCTAGTATAAAGGTAAGCCAGCACTGTGGATACAACTGATCGGGAAATCGGGGTAAACATGGCTTATCGCATCTGGCGGGTCGGGTTGGATATACAAAACGGTTTTATGCGCGCATTGGCGGTTCAACGCCGTCGCTATGGCTGGCAGCTTCGCTGCTGGTGGCAGTTTCCGCTGCCGGGCGACACCCTGCGCGCGGGGTGTCTACACCATACCGAAGCGCTGGGTGGCGCCTTGCGAAAATGGCGCCGGCTGCTGCCCCGCCATATTTCCCTACGGGTCGGTTTTCCCGCGCAGTCTGTGTTGCAACGGCGCTTTCCGGCGCCGGACGCTCGGCTGCAAGGCGCGGAGCGCCACGAGTACATCGAAGCGATGGCCGCCCGTCAGCTGCCGATCGGCAGCGATTCATTGGCGATAGACTATCGCGAGGATCCCCATACGCCGGATACGCTGCTGATTACGGCGGCCCGGCGGCGTGAATTGGATAACTGGCTCGACTGTTTGCGGCATGCGGATTTACTGCCTGAGGCGATTGAGGTTTCAACTTGCGCTATTCACTGCATGGCGCGATCCGCCGGGCTTAAGGATAATCATCTTTTCCTGCACCGTCTGGCGGATAGCTGGCTATGGATATCTCCGCTAAGCCAGGCCTTTCAATGCGGAGTGATACACCACGATGAACTGAACGCCGAAGGCGATCTCCTCACGGCGGTAAGTCAATACTATCCCGATATTGCCGGCGACGTTGCCTACTACAGCAGTTCGCTGCCCGAGCCGGCCGACGGGCGGGCCGATTTCCTCATTCCGTGGTCGCCGCTTGCGGCCTTCGACCAAATGCAGCCGCCTTTGCCCGATTTTCCATCGGCATTTGTTATCGCCGGCGGCTTAGCGCTGCGACCCGGGGATGTTTGAACATGCAACTGGTTAATCTTCTGCCCTGGCGCAGGCAGCGGTTACGCCGGCGCGCGCGCCGCTGGCTGGCGTTATTGCTGCTGCAACTGACATTGGCCGCTATCGCGCTCGCCGGTTTTTATTGGTTTTGGCACCAGCAACGGCTGATATTGCAACGCGAACTGAGCGACCTGGCGGCGCAGCAGCGGCGATTAACGCTGCAACATCAGCAAACTCGCCTGATGTGGCATCGGCTGCGCGATTATCAGGCGCAGCGCGACGCCGACGAGGCGGCGCTTCGCCACAACCGGCGTTATCTGAATCTGCTGGAGCAACTGGGGGCGATGGCGCCTAAAGGCCTCTGGCTGACGGAGCTCGCCGATCGCGGCGATAGCATGCTGATTTCCGGGCTGAGCGCAAACGATAGCGATATTACCGGGCTGAATCGTTCGCTGGCCCGCCATCCCGATCTGGCGCGGGTTCGGGTACTCCAGGCTCGGCGCCAGAATGACCGGACGCCGCTGCTCTTTTCGCTTCAGGCGGATTGGGCGCTTGCCGACTCAACAACGGACGGGCGCGCCGGTGATTAACCTGATACTTAATTGGCCGGGGTGGGGGAGTAAACCGCTGTGGGCGTTGACGGCGGCGCAGGTCATATTGGTCGGCGTTTTTTCGCTACTCGGCACGGCGCTGCTTCCGGCGGCGGAGCAGCGGCGAACGGCGCAGGTTGAGCAAATGATTGCCGAGCGGCGCGCCGCGATACGGCATATGCAGCAACAGCTGGACGCCATGCCCCCTTTCGCCGCATTGAAAATGCAGTTGGCGGAGCGGGAAAAGGAAAAAACCTTATCTCATGAGGATATGCCGTTGGCCGCCGCACCCTTGTCGCGATCCGGCGCGCTGTTGCTCTCCTGGCGGCCCTCGCCCCGTCAGAATAGCCATAGTGCCTGGCTAGTAACCTTTCGCGCCGACTATCAGGGGGCGCTGCAGGTGTTGCGCAACTATATCGCGCTGCCGTATGTGCTACGGATCGAGGGATTGGCGATGAGGTCGGCAGAAGAGGGGCTGCATATAGAAATGAGTCTGATGAAACCGACGGCGGAACGGAGGCAGGAAATTGAGTAGAACGGCGCAGGGCCGCTTTATTCTGGCGTTTATCGCTTTATGCGCCATCACCTCGACCGACGCGCGGACGGCCGTCCGGGATCCCTTCCAGCCGGTACTTGCCGCCGATTGCGCCTCGATTGAGGTTACGCGGCGCTGGCGACTCAAGGGCGTGATCGGCTCCGGCCAGACGTGGGTGGGGTGGTTGGCGCAAATGGAAAACGGCTGGCAGCGGTTAACGACGGGGACGGTGATCCCGCCGGGAGACTGGCAGGTCAGCCGTTTGGACAAGTCCGGCGCCACCTTGACGGCGGTGGTTCGCAATGAACGCTGTGCCGGCGCGCCGGCAGAGATTTCCATGGCGTCGCCTTTCGTTAAAAAAACGCCGGGAGCGTTTTTCAACGTCGCTGGCGACGGTCCGGAGGGCGCCGGGCAGGAAGCCCGTCATAAAAAAACGCCTGCGCAATAGGAAAAATGCTGTGGAATCGAATTTGGAACAGGGAGTGTTATGGCGATGCGAATGATGAAGAAAATGCCGATCCCGGCTCTGTCGCTTGCTGTTTGCATCGCGGCGCAGGCGCAGAGCGATGCGCCGGTCTCCATGGCATTCGATGAGGCGCCGATACAGCGGGTATTGCAGGCTCTGGCGGATCATCGGCGGCTAAACGTGGTCGTGGCGCCGGGCGTGGAAGGCACGATTAGCCTGCGACTATCGGAAGTGCCCTGGCGGCAGGCGCTGGATATCGTCTTGCAGATGGGGCAGCTTGGGGTGGAGCGGCAGGGTAATGTACTGCTGGTGTATCCCGCGTCCCACTTCGACATCTTGCAGCAGCAAAAAGAGGCGCGTCTTGCTCAGCAGGCGCAAAGAGAGCCATTGAGCAATCTTTCCGTTTCGCTGCGCTACGCCGATGCGGCGGAGATCGCCGCCAGCGTCCAGGCTCAGCGCGCAGCGCTGCTTACCGATCGGGGGAGCGTTACCGTGGATAAGCGCACCAATACCTTGCTGCTCCGCGATACGGCCGCGGCGCTGGAGCAGTTGAAGCTGTGGATGAGCGAGCTGGATTTGCCGCTGTCGCAGGTACAGCTTGCGGCGCATATCGTGACCATCAGCAGCGAAAACCTGCAGGAGCTGGGGGTCAACTGGGGGCTGGGCGCGGGCGAAAAAACCAATAAAGCGCTGCGGTTGAACAATTTTAATATCAGCTTGCCGATAGAGACGCCCGCGATCAACGCGGGTTTTCATCTGGCGCGGCTGAACGGACGCCTGCTTGAGCTGGAGCTTATGGCGTTAGAGCAGGAAAATCAGGTGGAAATCATCGCCAGTCCCCGTCTGCTTACCGCTCATCAGCAAACCGCCAGCATTAAGCAGGGAACGGAGATTCCCTATCAGGTATCCAGCGGCGCCAGCGGCTCCACCTCGATCGAATTTAAAGAGGCGGTCTTGGGGATGGAGGTGACGCCAAGCATTCTGCGGGGCGGGCGCATCACCATGAATCTGAAGATCAGTCAAAACATGCCGGGGCAGACGATAAAACAGAGCGATAACGGCGAGGCGCTGGCGATAGATAAGCAGGAAATACAAACCCAGGTCACCGTCGCCGATGGCGAAACCATCGTGCTGGGCGGGATATTTCAGCGGCAGAAAAGCCGTATCGACAGTCAGGTTCCGGCATTGGGCGATATTCCCGTGCTCGGCCATTTGTTCAAAAATAGTACGCGGCGGGATACCCGTCGGGAACTGGTTATTTTTATTACGCCGACCCTGATTCCGCCAGGATAAAGGATAATACGCGGCAGGATTTTCATCGGATCGGCGCAACATTTTAGTTGATTCGTGTCTTCTAAGTTTGACGCTGCGGCAGATTTAGCTTACAAGGGTTAGCGAATTGAGCACAGAAGTGTTGTTCCACCGAAAATGTCGATAAAACATACGCCATACGCTAAATAGTTCGAGTTGCAGCCTGGCGGCAAACAAAACAATCTCCGGGCGCCGAGTAGGCGATGCGCCTGGCTTTGGCGCGTGAAGCCGGTATGGATGCCACTTGAATCATGGCGCTATATTTCCCCCTGCGGGGCGCGTGACATTTTATTCGGTTGCCAAACTACCCTGAGTATTGAGATAATTTTTTGTCTGATTCTCGCACTATCGCTCATGAGGTTTCAGTTTAGGTCCCGCCGCTGGGTTGATTGGCGGGGCGGGTTATCATTAACGAATTGTCTTAGTAATACCAAAAAACATGGCAGAGAAACGCAATATCTTTCTGGTTGGGCCTATGGGTGCCGGCAAAAGCACTATTGGCCGTCAGTTAGCTCAGCAACTCAATATGGAGTTTTTCGACTCCGATCAAGAAATTGAGCGACGCACCGGGGCTGATGTGGGCTGGGTATTCGATGTGGAAGGCGAAGAAGGCTTCCGCGATCGTGAAGAGAAAGTCATTAATGAACTGACGGAAAAGCAGGGCATCGTGCTGGCGACAGGCGGCGGCTCCGTCAAATCACGCGAGACGCGCAACCGTCTTTCGGCGCGTGGGGTGGTCGTTTATCTGGAAACGACGATTGAGAAACAGCTGGCCCGCACGCAGCGCGATAAGAAACGTCCGCTACTTCAAGTTGAGGCGCCTCCGCGCGCGGTTCTCGAAGAGTTGGCGAGAGAGCGGAATCCGCTGTATGAGGAGATCGCCGACATCACCATCCGAACCGATGAACAAAGCGCTAAGGTCGTTGCTAACCAGATTATCAATATGCTGGAAAGTAACTGAGTATAATACATCATCTGCGTGACGCAGGTTTTGAACAGGTTATTAAACGAGCATGGAAAGAATTACCGTAACATTAGCCGAACGAAGTTATCCTATCTCGATAGCCGCCGGATTGTTTAATGACTCGGCTTCTTTTATGCCGTTGAAAGCCGGGGATCAGGCCATGCTGGTGACCAACCAGACATTGGCCCCCCTCTACCTTGAACATGTTCGCCGCGTGCTGGAGCAAAATGGCGTGCGTGTCGATCAGGTTGTGTTGCCTGACGGCGAAAAATATAAATCCCTGACCGTACTGGATCAGGTGTTTACCGCGTTGCTGACCAAACCCCACGGCCGTGATACGACGATCGTCGCCTTAGGCGGCGGGGTGATTGGCGATTTGGCCGGTTTCGCCGCGGCCAGCTATCAGCGCGGCGTGCGTTTTATCCAGGTGCCGACAACGCTGTTGGCGCAGGTTGATTCTTCCGTCGGCGGTAAAACCGCGGTGAATCACCCGCTGGGTAAAAACATGATCGGCGCCTTCTACCAGCCGGCATCGGTGGTGATCGATCTGAATTGCCTGAAAACCTTGCCCGCGCGGGAGCTATCGTCCGGGCTGGCGGAAGTCATTAAGTACGGCGTCATTCTGGATCGCGATTTCTTTCTCTGGCTGGAAGAGCATATCGAAGCCCTGCGGGCTTTGGATCATAACGCGCTGGCTTACTGTATTCGCCGCTGCTGTGAACTGAAAGCCGCGGTGGTCGCCGCCGATGAACGCGAAAGCGGCATGCGGGCGTTGCTCAACCTCGGGCATACCTATGGTCATGCCATCGAAGCGGAAATGGGATACGGCAACTGGCTGCACGGCGAAGCGATTGCCGCGGGTATGGTGATGGCCGCGCACGCCGCCCGGCGTCTCGGGCAGTTTTCGGCCGACGACGTCGCGCGCGTTACTTCTCTGCTGGTTCGCGCCGGTCTGCCGGTTAGCGGACCGGCGCGCATGTCGCCGGAATCCTATCTTCCCCATATGATGCGCGATAAGAAGGTGTTGGCCGGCGAACTGCGCCTCGTGCTGCCGACGTCCATCGGCCACGCCGAGATTCGCGGCGGCGTAGCTCACGATCTCGTGCTGGCGTCAATAACTGATTGTCTTGCTTAAGCGCTCTTCTTTTTTTGTTAACGGCAAATGTGTTAACGACAGATAAGTGCTGATGGTTTATGGTTAATAAAATACAATGCGTTATGAATTGATAATTCGCTCTGGGGATGATGTGGCGAATTTTAGCTTTGCAGTTGGGGGGTTTTAAATGGATGAGTTTAAGCCGGAAGATGAGCTGAAGCCTGATACCAGTGACCGTCGACCAACACGTCAGCAAAAAAGAAGCAGCAGTTTTTCCGTACCGAAAATCACGCTTTCCAGACAACACCTGATGATTGGCATCGGGGTACTGGTGCTGCTGTTGCTGATCGTGGGTATCGGTTCCGCTTTACGAGCGCCTTCTCATCCTCAGACTTCTCAGCCGCAGAACCAACCCGCCGGCGAAAAGAATATCGATCTCTCCTCATCGACGCCTTTATCGCAGGGGGCGGAAACCGCGACGCCCGTGGATGATTCCGCCGCCGCCACTGCCGGCCAGCAGCCGCAAACGCTGAGCGCGCCGCCTATTTCCAGCACGCCGACGCAGGCTCAGCCTCAGCCTCCGGTAAGCGGTCAGCAGCGTGTCGAGCTGCCGGGCAATATCACCGACGCGCTTTCGCAGCAGCAGGGGCGTGTCAACGACCTTTCCCAGGGTTCTACGGGCGCGGTCTCCACGTCGCCGGCGGCTCCGCCGCGGCAGACGCCGCCGCCGGCCAAAGCGTCGGCGCACGGCAACGGCGGCAGTGCCGCCGCCGCGCATAGCAGCCATCCGGCGCCCGCGGCGAGCAAACCGGCGGCGGCGAATGCGCCGAAAGCCGTCGCATCAGCCGCGGCGAATAAGCCCGCGCCGACCGCTTCCGCCGGCGCGGGGAGTTCGATTCAGAATGCCCCGGCCAGCCACTTTACTCTGCAACTGAGCGGCGCTTCGCGCCCGGATACGTTGAAGGCCTATGCGAAACAGCATAATTTGGCCCATTCGTGGGTTTACGAGACCAAACGCGACGGAAAATCCTGGTATGTGCTGGTGACCGGCGTTTATGCTTCCTCTGCGGAAGCGAAGCAGGCGATAGCAGCGCTACCTGCTGATGTGCAAGCGAAAAAACCATGGGTTAAGCCGATCCGTCAGGTGAAGCAGGACTTGAATAAGTAACGTCAATTTTAGCCCTGATGTGCTGTCTGACACAGAGTACAATCCGCGGCTCTGAAAAGTATGAGTAACTAACGACGGCATGAAAAAAAACCGCGCTTTTTTAAAATGGGCTGGTGGTAAATATCCGCTGGTGGAAGAGATTCGTCGCTACTTACCCGCAGGAAACTGCCTGATTGAGCCGTTTGTCGGCGCGGGTTCCGTATTTCTGAATACAGAGTACGACAGCTATATATTGGCCGATATTAATAGCGATTTGATTAATCTTTATAATATCGTCAAGTCAAATGCGGACGACTTTATTCGCGACTCGCGCAAGCTTTTTACTGATGAAGTGAATACGTCAGAGACTTTCTATTCGCTGCGCGAAGAGTTTAACCTTTGCACCGACGCCTATCGGCGGGCGGTGCTGTTTCTTTACCTCAATCGTCATTGCTATAACGGCCTGTGCCGCTACAACCTGCGCGGCGAGTTTAACGTACCGTTTGGCCGCTATAAAAAACCGTATTTTCCGGAAGAGGAGATTCGGTGGTTCGCTTTTAAGGCCAGAAGCGCAACTTTTGTTTGCGAGCACTACCAGCAGACGTTGACTAAAGCCGAGTTCGGTTCGGTTGTCTATTGCGATCCTCCCTACGCGCCATTGTCCGCCACCGCGAACTTTACGGCGTATCACACCAATAATTTTAATGCCGTCGATCAGCAGAATCTGGCCCGGCTGGCCCATCGTCTGTCGGCTGAAAACCAGATCCCGGTGCTGATTTCCAATCACGATACGCTGCTGACCCGGGAGTGGTATCAGGATGCGTCTTTATATGTGGTAAAAGCGCGCCGGACGATCAGCCGCAATATTTTGGGACGGAGTAAAGTCAACGAGCTTTTAGCCTTATATTGTTGATAACGGTATTGTTGATCGCGGTTATATGAATCAGGTCGCAACCGGTTGTAAGCTGAGCGGCGTGGTCAAGCGATCGGCCGAGTGCCGGTTGTTCAAAAGCGCGCATACCCGGTAGATTTCAGGCCGCGGACGGACTCATACGCCCGCGGATTGAAAAATGAGGTATGGTTTAGAAACCATCGCTGAACGGGATGAGGGATAAACAGGCATCTCAGGCAGCAGGAATTCAGACTTTATCGTTTGGAGAAGCGAATGAAACCGTTTTTAATCGCCCCGTCTATTCTGTCGGCTGATTTTGCCCGTCTTGGCGAAGATACCGCTAACGCGCTGTCGGCCGGCGCCGACGTGGTTCACTTCGATGTAATGGATAACCACTATGTGCCGAATCTGACGATCGGCCCGCTGGTGCTGAAGTCGCTGCGGGATTATGGCATTACGGCGCCGATCGACGTGCATTTGATGGTGAAGCCGGTCGACCGCATTATTCCTGACTTCGCCCAGGCGGGCGCCAGTTTCATTACGTTTCATCCCGAAGCTTCAGATCACGTCGATCGCTCGCTGCAGCTGATCAAAGATCACGGCTGCAAGACCGGTCTGGTTTTCAACCCGGCGACCCCGCTCAGCTATCTTGATTATGTTATGGATAAGCTGGACATTATTTTGCTGATGTCGGTTAACCCCGGGTTCGGCGGCCAGTCATTTATCCCCTCTACGTTCGATAAGCTGCGGCAGGTGCGTAAGCTGATTGACGACAGCGGCTATGATATCCGCCTGGAGGTGGATGGCGGCGTCAAGGTGGACAATATCGGCGCGATTGCGGCGGCGGGCGCGGATATGTTTGTCGCGGGCTCGGCGATTTTCAGCCAGCCTGACTATCGCGCGGTCATCGATCGGATGCGCGGCGAACTGGCGAAGGTGACGAATGAATAATACGACGTCCGGCGAAAATCTGTCCATTCGGGGCGTGGCGTTCGATCTGGACGGCACCTTGATTAACAGCGCGCCGGGATTGGCCGCCGCCATCGATTTGGCGCTGCAGGCGGACGCTCTGCCCGCGGCGGGCGAGGCGCGGGTTGCCGCCTGGATCGGCAACGGCGCCGATGTGCTGGTCGAACGCGCCTTGAAATGGGCCGGCGTGGAACCGACGCCGCAGCGTATCCGCGATACCCGCGAGGCGTTCGACCGCTATTATGCGCAAACGGTCGATAGCGGCAGCAAGCTCTATCCCCAGGTAAAAGAGACGCTGGCCCAACTGGCCGCGCAGGGGGTGCCGATGGCGATAGTGACCAACAAGCCGACGCCGTTTGTCGCGCCTTTACTGGCATCGCTGGGCATCGACGCCTATTTTTCCCTTATTATCGGCGGTGATGACGTCATCGCTAAAAAACCGCATCCGGCTCCCCTCTATCTGGTATTGGGCAAGCTCGGACTGCGCGCGCATGAGTTGCTGTTCGTCGGCGATTCTCGCAATGATATTCAGGCATCCCAGGCCGCCGGCTGTCCCTGCGTCGGTATGACCTACGGATATAACTATGGTGAAGCGATCGCGCTGAGTCATCCGGATAGGGTGCTGGACCGTTTTGCCGATTTGTTGCCCATTGTCGGGGCGTCATCTTCAAAAAATCAGGAAGCATTAGTATGAGCAAGCCCATTGTATTTAGCGGAGCACAACCGTCTGGTGAACTGACCATAGGCAACTACATGGGCGCGTTACGTCAGTGGGTCAATATGCAGGATGACTATGATTGCATCTACTGCATCGTCGACCTGCACGCCATCACCGTGCGTCAGGATGCGCAGCAGTTGAGAAAAGCCTCGCTGGATACGCTGGCGCTCTATCTGGCCTGCGGCATCGATCCGCAAAAGAGCACCATCTTCGTGCAGTCGCATGTTCCCGAGCATACCCAACTGAGCTGGGTGCTGAACTGCTACACCTATTTCGGCGAGCTGAGCCGTATGACGCAGTTTAAAGATAAATCCGCGCGTTATGCCGAGAATATCAACGCCGGTCTGTTCGATTACCCGGTGCTGATGGCGGCCGATATTCTGCTATATCAAACCGCGCAGGTGCCGGTGGGCGAAGATCAGAAACAGCACCTGGAGCTGAGCCGCGATATTGCCCAGCGTTTTAACTCGCTCTACGGCGATGTCTTCAAGGTTCCCGAACCCTTTATTCCGCCGTCGGGCGCTCGGGTGATGTCTTTGCTGGAGCCGACTAAAAAAATGTCCAAATCGGACGATAACCGCAATAACGTCATCGGGCTGCTGGAAGATCCTAAATCGGTGGTGAAGAAAATCAAACGCGCGGTGACGGACTCGGATGAGCCGCCCGTCGTTCGTTATGACGTGGTGAATAAGGCGGGGGTTTCCAACCTGCTGGATATTCTTTCCGCGGTCACGGGGAAAACCATCGCCGAACTGGAACAGGAGTTCAGCGGGCAGATGTATGGTCATCTGAAAGGCGCGGTGGCCGATGCGGTATCCGGCATGCTGACGGATTTGCAGGCGCGCTACCACCACTTTCGCAATGACGAGGCGCTGTTGCAGCAAATCATGCGCGACGGCGCGGAGAAAGCCAGCGCGCGAGCGCAGGAAACGTTGCGGAAAGTGTATGATGCGGTCGGGTTTGTCGGCCGTCCGTAACCATCGCGCTTAAGACGAAAAAAAGGCCGGTGATATTCTCCGGCCTTTTTGTTGTCGCTCTTAAACCACCTCCTATGGAGGTGGTGATCGTTTCCGTCACTTCGGCAGCGGTGGGAAGACATCCTCCGGGATGGGATTCTCAAACGGCGTTTGCCGCAATTGAGCGTCGAGATCGGCCTTCGCCTGCGCAATTAATTTCGGCGTTGTCAGCAGATCTATCGCCAGCGAGGCCATCGCCCTGGCGGCATATTCCATTCCTTTGTGCGCCGCCGCCGCTTTCCCCTGGGCGACCAACTGCCATGAGTGGGCCGGCGTGCCGATGGCGTAGGTCGCCGCGCGGATCTGCACGGTCGGCACCACCCAGCTTACCGTCCCGACGTCCGTCGAGCCGATAAAGGCGGGGTCGGGGCTATAAAGCGGATAAATGCCTTCATGCAGCGCCTGCCCAGGCTGAGGTTTCAGTCCGAAACGGGCGTAAGAGTTGGTGATATCTTCCGTCGTCATCGCCGCTTGGAATTTCGCGGCGAGCTGACGGTCTTGTTCGTCGAACGCAATCGGACCCAGCGCCAGCAAATGCTCATGCATCCGATGCTCCAGGGGCGCGTTGCCGAGCAGATTGGCATCCCCGCTGAGCACTTCATGGCTGACCGCGGTCTCCGTCATCAGCGCGGCGCCTTCGGCGATTTTTTTCACCCGGTTCACTAACTGATGCAGCTCCGGCAGTTGCCGGGCTCGCACCAGGTAGCGGACGGTGGCGTTGGCCTGCACCACATTGGGCGCATGGCCGCCGCTGTCGGTAATCGCGTAATGCACGCGGGCGGAAGAGGGCATATGCTCGCGCATATAGTTGACGCCGACGTTCATCAGCTCCACCGCGTCCAGCGCGCTGCGTCCCAGATGCGGGCTGCTGGCGGCGTGGGAGGCGCGGCCTTTAAAGTAGAAGTTCAGTTCGTTGCAGGCCAGCGACGCCGGGCTATTCACCCCGGTAAACGCCGCAGGGTGCCAGCAGATGGCGATATCCACATCGTCAAACACGCCGGCTTTTACCATAAAGCCCTTGGATGAGCCGCCTTCTTCCGCGGGACAGCCGTAAAAGCGAACGGTGCCCGGCAGATTATGCTGTCGCAGGTAATCTTTAACCGCGGTCGCCGCCTGTAGCGACGCGCTGCCCAGCAGGTTGTGTCCGCAGCCGTGTCCATTGCCGCCATTTTCCAACGGCCTGGGTTCGGCGACGTTCGCCGCCTGGCTTAGGCCCGGTAAGGCATCATATTCGCCCAGGATGGCGATAACCGGCGAGCCCGAGCCATATTCGCCCAGCAACGCGGTGGGCATGCCGGCGATGCCGGTCGTCAGACGGAATCCTTCCGCTTGCAACACGGCCTCGTGCCGCGCGGCGGAGCGGCGCTCCTCATAGTTCAGCTCCGGCGTATCCCAGATAGCGTCGCTGAGCGTGCAGAATTGTTGTCGTTTCGCCGCGATCAATGCGCAGATCTCTTCTACGATGTTTGGGTCGATCGGCGGCAATGTCTCTTCAGTTTGTGTCGCATTCATTTAGGTAGACTCGTTTCTCGCTGGGTAATAAATATGGATTGTGCGATCGCTGAGAGAACTCAGAGCGGCGCGGTATCCATACCAAACCACTTTTCACTCAGCGTTTTCAGCGTGCCGTCGTTTTTCGCTTTCTCAATCGCCGAGTTAAACAGGGCGGTTAATTCCGGATCGGATTTACGCAGGCCGACCGATGAGCCGCTGCCCAGAATGCCGCCGACAAACTGTGGTCCAGGCAGAACGATACTTTCGTTGCCCGGTTTTTGGGTGACGCCGGTCAGGTAAGCCGCCGACGCGATCACCAAATCCACGCGTCCTGCTTTCAGATCGAGATCTTGCTCTTGCGTGGTTTTATACTCACGTACGGTCATTACGCCTTTGAAATATTTATCCAGGAAGGTGCTGGCGATTGAAGCGGACTGTACGCCTATGGTTTTGCCTTTCAGCAGCGGCTTCAGTTTTTCAATTTCCGCCAATGTCGCCGCTTCGTTTTCCGGTTTCATCGAGAAGCGTTTGCCCATATCCGGCATTTCTTTGGCCAACGGGCTGGATTTCAAGGTTGCAAAGGTTTGTCCGGCCTGGGTATATGGCTGGCTGAAGTCGATCACTTCACGACGTTTGTCGGTGGCGGACATCCCGGAGATGATGGCGTCGAACTTACCTGCGTTCAGCGCAGGAATCGAGCTGGTAAATGGCTGCACCATCATTTCGCACTTCACCTGCATGTTGTCGCACAGCACTTTGTACAGATCGATTTCAAAACCGTCTAGCGTGCCGTCCGGCTTGGTGAAGTTATAAGGGTAGTATGCTCCCTCGGTGGCGAGCCGTACAGTGGTCCATTTCTTCTCCGCGGCGGACGCGCTGAATGCGGCGATCAGCGTGCTTGCCAGGCACAGTGAACAGGCGATGGTTTTTAATTTTGATTTCAACATAAAGATCTTCTCCCGGTGTAAATAGCTTTAATAATGGGTTTGTTACATTACCAACTGGCGATAAATTGACGGAAACGGGCCGACTGGCTGGCGGTGAAAACCTGTTCCGGCGTTCCCTGTTCCTCGATGGCGCCCTGATGCAAAAAGACCACGCGATTAGAGACTTCGCGGGCGAAGTCCATCTCATGGGTGACGACCAGCATGGTCATCCCTTCATCGGCCAGCGCGCGCATAACGCGCAAAACTTCGCCGACCAGCTCCGGATCGAGCGCGGAGGTCGGTTCGTCAAACAGCATGACTTTCGGCGCCATGGCCAAGGCGCGAGCGATGGCCGCCCGCTGCTGCTGGCCGCCGGAGAGGTGGGCGGGGTAATAATGTTGTTTATCGGCCAGCCCTACTTTTTCCAGCAGGTGCCGGGCGTGCTCCACGCACTCCGCGTGCGGGCGTTTTAATACGTGCACCGGCGCTTCGATCACGTTCTCCAATACGGTTTTATGCGACCACAGATTGAAGTTCTGAAATACCATCCCGAGCCGTGAACGTATGCGTTCGATCTGCTTGAGGTTGGACGGGCGGCTCTGCCCCTTGCGATTGGTTTGCATGGCGATCGTCTCGCCGTCGACGATGATTTCGCCCCGATCGGGCAGCTCCAACATATTGATGCAGCGCAATAAGGTGGATTTTCCCGAACCGGACGAACCGAGAATGGAAACCACCTCTCCCTGGTTGGCATCAAGAGAGATCCCTTTCAACACTTCCAGAGAGTCGAAGCTTTTATGAATGTTTCGCAGGCTAATCGCTGGCGTGGTCATTGGATATCTCCCAATTTCTTAATTTTTTTTGCCGTCGGCTGTGCGACAGGCGCGCGTAAGTGAGGCGTGACGCTATATTCCGCCCATATCAGCAGACGCGTCAGAATAAGGTTGATAAAGAGATAGATCGCGCCGGCGATCAGGAACACTTCGAGCGCCCGGTAAGTTTCAGAGATGATGCGCGCCGCGATGCCGGTAATTTCCATCAGCGTAATAATGGACGCTAATGACGTGGATTTGATCATGGAGATCAATTCATTGCCGTAAGCGGGCAGCGCCTGACGCAACGCCTGCGGAAAAATAACGCGTCTGAAAATCATCAGCGTCGGCATGCCGCAGGCGCGGGCGGCTTCGATCTGTCCTGCGGGGACGGACTGCAGTCCGCCGCGGATAATTTCGCTGGCGTAAGCGCCGGTACACAGGCTGAGGGACAGCAGCGCGCACCAATAAGGCTCGCGCAGCAACGGCCAGAGAACGCTTTCCCTGATCCAGGAGAATTGTCCCAGTCCGTAATAGATCAGGAATAGCTGCACCAGTAACGGCGTACCGCGAAAAAACAGCACATAGGTACGGGCGATGCCGCGTAGCACGGGGTTGCCGCCAATCTGCATTAACGCCAGGCCCAGCGCCAGAAAGAACCCGAGAAATACGGAGCCGATCGCCAGTTGCAGGGTTAAGGGAATACCGGGAATAATTTCCAGAAACGTTTCATAAATAAAAGAAAAATCCATCAGCGTTTCACACCCCGGGAATAATAGGCTTCCGTCCGGCGCATGATCCAGCCGGAACAGAGAGAGATAAGCAGATAAAGCATCGCCGCCGCCATAAAGAAATCAAACGGTTTGCCTGTCGAACCGGCGCCGGTCTGGGACTGGCTCAGCAGTTCGGCGACGCCGGTAACGGATACCAGGGCCGAGGCTTTCAACACCAATTGCCAAACGTTGCCCAGCGCGGGGAGCGCATGGCGCAGCAATAGCGGCATGATGATGCGCCGCAGGCGCAGCATGGTTGACATACCGCAGGCCTTGGCCGCTTCGATCTCGCCTTTGGATAAGGCGTAAAACGCGCCGCGGAACACTTCTGTCTGCTGCGCGCCGGAAGAGACGCCGACGGCGATAACCCCGGCGACAAAACCGGGAAGGCCCAAAAATTCATTGCTGCCGAATAGATTGGCGATCGTGGTTAACGCCGAACTGCCGCCGAAATAGAGCAAATAGATGATAAGCAGATCGGGCACGCCGCGTACGATCGTGGTGTAGGCGTCAGCCAGATAGCGCGCGGGACGGTTGCCGCAGATTTTCGCCCAGGCGCCGAGCGTGCCGATCAGCGCGCCAAGCAGAAACCCGCCGCACGCCAGCGCCAGCGTCATGCCCATACCGATCAGTAATAATTTTCCCCAGCCATTTTCACCAAAACTGATGAGTTGCCAGAAAGTCACTTCTTCCACAGATAGCTCCCAACGATTTATTGTTCCGATACCGATAGATACAGAACGTTTTTTGTGATCAGAGGACCGCTCACCCTGTTCGGGAACGACGATGCGGATAGGTAGCTTCTTCAGAGACAAACAGAGAGATATGTCCAGACCGGGTCTGCGGGATTTCAGCCGGGTATCGCTTTGCTATTCTGTTGAAGTACTTAGGGAACTAAGCAATATCCAGGCCACTTTTTGTTGATTCGGCGACTGACTAATTATTCATATATTTTGCTTATAAAATAATATGAATTTAATGGGAAAATGATCGCCGGGATGGAAGGCGAGGGGAGAAGAGTCGCTCTGTTCGCCGGGAGGTAACCAAAATAGTGCATGTGTTGCACTATTTTGGCTTTGCGATCTATTTTGGTGCGCTGGCGCGTCGCGATCCTTGTTTCTCTCCGCGCGGCCGGCGGCGTTCGGATAGCAAAAGCGCCCGGCGGTTATTCTGCCGGCTGGGTAAACCAGTTCAGTTTTTCTCTGAGGCCGACGACATTACCGACAATGATTAAGCTCGGGCTAACGGCCTGTTTTGCCAGCTCCCCAAGCTGCGACAGCTGCCCGGCGAATACCCGCTGCGCCGTGGAAGTGCCATTTTCGACCAGCGCCACCGGTACGGTTTCAGGAAGCTGCTGTTCTATCAATTTTCGCTGAATATAATCGGCCTGCTGCAGGCCCATGTAGAACACCAGCGTCTGTTTTTCGGCCGCCAGACTGGCCCAATCAAGCTCGGCGTCATGCTGGACATGGCCGGTGATTAGCCGTACTCCCTGAGAGTAGTTGCGGTGCGTCAGCGGGATGCCGCTATAGGCCGAACAGCCGGAGGCGGCGGTAATGCCCGGCACCACAGAGAAGGGGATTCCGGCCTGTCGCAAATGCTCCAGCTCCTCGCCGCCGCGGCCGAATATGAAAGGATCGCCGCCTTTCAGCCGTACGACCCGTTTTCCCGCCAGCGCTTTTTCCTGCAGCAGCTGATTAATCTGTTCCTGAGGAATGCAATGATGTCCCGACTGTTTGCCGACGAAAATACGCTCGGCGTCGCGTCTTATCAGGTTAAGCACCCCCTCTGAAACCAGGCGATCGTAAACCACGATATCCGCCTGCTGTAGCTTCTGTAAGCCTTTCAGCGTTAATAGCCCGGCGTCGCCGGGGCCCGCGCCCACCAGCGTTACTTCCCCTCTGTCATCGAGCGGTTCAGAAAATAGTTGCTCGGTGAGGCGCTGGACGCTGGCGGCGTCGTCATTCGCCAGCGATTGCAGCAGCCGATCGTGAATAAACAGTTTTTCCCAGAAGCGACGGCGAGTATCCGATTTTCTGAAGCGGCTTTGCACGCGCTGACGCAGTTCTCCGGCAAAGGCGGCCAGCTTGCCAAGGTGCTGCGGCAGAAGACTTTCCAATTTTTCACGCAGTATACGCGCCAGCACCGGCGCGCTTCCCCCGGAAGAGACGGCAACCATCAGCGGCGAGCGGTCGATGATGGACGGCATAATGAAACTCGCGCTCTGCGGGTCATCCACGGTGTTGCAGAAAATCTGCCGTTGGCTGGCATGGTCGTAAACCTGCCTGTTGATTTCGCTATCGTCGGTGGCGGCGATGACCAGCCATGTGCCCGTCAACAGCTTGGGATCGAACGATCCCTGAACCAGGGTCGCCCGCTTTTCTTGCTGCCAGTGAATAAATTTGTCGTTGAAGCCGATGGCGTTCACCGTAAGAATGGCTCCGGCATCCAATAATAGTCTGGCCTTGCGTTCCGCCACTTCTCCCCCGCCCACCAGCAAACAGTGCTTGTCGCGTAACTGACAGAATATTGGCAGGAAATCCATGTGGTGCCTCTTGATAATTAGGGTTGATAAAAGCCGCCTGCCGCCGGGACAGAATACGGAAGAGCAATATCGATGGCGATCTCTTATCCGTCGCGCCGCGGCCGTCGACGCTGGATAAGCTACGCTGCTGTCTTTGACCTGAACGCCATTTCCCGTAACCGTGCGGCGCGCATTTTCCAGACCGCGACCATCATATAGGCGAAAATGCTGTTTTTTCAATGGGCTGTCGAATAATAATTCACTGACTCTTTGTGTCGTTACCCATCAACGATCGCGGCGCGGACTGCGAGGCCTTAATAATAAAGCCGGCATCAAGCCGTACGGTATCTGATGATGGGTTACGGTAGGCATTCCGTACGTAAAAAAAAGTAAATGGGTGGCGTTGGCGGGTGCGGATACTTACAATCACTACGCTTTCTGTAGTCGATTTCTTCAAAAAGGAATTCTCATGCTCAAACGTACTCTGGTTGCGGCGGCAGCCTTTATTTCTCTCACCGCTTTTTCTCCGGCGTTTGCCGCTTCCGGCACAACGCATGTTTTACTGACCACGTCGGCAGGAAATATTGAACTGGCGCTGGATAATCAAAAAGCGCCGGTTTCGGTGAAGAATTTTGTCGAGTACGTTAATAGCGGCTTTTATAACGGGACGACGTTTCACCGGGTGATCCCCGGCTTCATGATTCAAGGGGGCGGCTTCACCAGCGACATGAAGCAGAAAGCGACCAATCCGGCGATCGTTAACGAAGCGGATAATGGCTTGCGCAATTTGCGCGGCACCATTTCTATGGCGCGTACGGCGCAAAAAGACAGCGCCACCAGCCAATTCTTTATCAACGTGGCGGACAATGCGTTCCTCGATCATGGGCAGCGTGATTTCGGCTATGCGGTGTTTGGTAAAGTGGTGAAAGGGATGGATGTGGCGGATAAAATCGCCCAGGTGCAAACCGAAAACGTCGGCCCTTATCAGAATGTGCCCACCAAGCCGATTGTGATCCAGTCAGCGAAAGTTCTGCCCTGACGGGTCATTCCCTACGTGCGGAAAAAAACGTGAGAATACTCTCACGTTTTTTATCGTCGAATCATATTGCGGCTTAACGGGTGCCGTAAACCACGATGGTTTTGCCGTGCGCGGAGATCAGGTTTTGGTCTTCTAACATTTTCAGGATCCGCCCCACGGTTTC
The DNA here is from genome assembly GCF_036016195.1 of Brenneria populi. NCBI lineage: Bacteria > Pseudomonadati > Pseudomonadota > Gammaproteobacteria > Enterobacterales > Pectobacteriaceae > Brenneria > Brenneria populi. The sequence goes on from NZ_JAYWTM010000014.1 coordinate 144,675, forward strand.
ACGTGAACAGCCGACGATCTGGCCGATTTCCTGACGCGTAATTTTTATTTGCATGCCGTCCGGGTGGGTCATGGCATCCGGTTGTTTCGCCAGGTTCAGCAGGGTCTGAGCAATACGCCCGGTGACATCAAGGAATGCCAGATTGCCGACTTTCTCCGACGTCACCTGCAGCCTGCTGGCCATCTGAGCAGACAGACGCATCAGAATGTCGGGGTTCACCTGAATCAGCTGTCTGAATTTTTTATAGGAAATTTCAGCGACTTCACAAGCCGTTTTCGCCCGCACCCAGGCGCTGCGCTCCTGACCCTCTTCAAACAGGCCGAGCTCGCCGATAAAATCGCCCTGATTAAGGTAAGAAAGGATCATCTCTTTGCCTTCTTCATCCTTGATCAGCACGGCGACAGAGCCTTTCACGATGTAGTAAAGCGTCTCTGCTTTTTCACCCTGGTGAATAAGCGTACTCTTCGATGGATACTTGTGGATATGGCAATGAGAAAGGAACCATTCGAGAGTCGGGTCTGTTTGCGGTTTGCCGAGAACCATTCGATATCATCCTCTGTTGTCAGTCACTGCGCAAATCACAGGGCTCAGAGTTCCCTGTACGGCGTATTTACTGTTAAAAGTTCAAATTCAGTGTAGGCAGAGCGACGTCCGGGAATATACTGAAGCCTTTATCTGGCGACGTCATCATCTCCCGGCATCTGAGTTTGTCCAGAATAAGGCAGATTCTGCTGTTGTTTTTAACACAGCTTGAAGGACGTGTCTTGTGTTGTCTCACCTCAGCATGATAAAGCTCTGGTTATCAGATGATTTTGTACAGTAACGATATAAAATTTCAAAAAATTTTTAGCGGAGGGCGCCATGCGGGCTCGAGTGAAGTGGGTTGAAGGTTTAACATTCCTTGGCGAATCATCTTCCGGACATCAGGTTTTAATGGATGGCAATTCGGGGGATAAAGCGCCGAGCCCGATGGAAATGGTATTGATGTCGGTTGGCGGATGCAGCGCGATCGATGTGGTATCGATACTGCAAAAAGGGCGTAATGACGTCGCCGACTGCGAGGTTAAGCTTACGTCAGAACGGAAAGCGGAAGCGCCGCGCCTGTTTACCCATATCAACCTGCATTTTATCGTAAGCGGCAAAGGGTTGACCGAAAAAGCCGTAGCGCGCGCGGTCGCGCTCTCCGCGGAACGGTACTGCTCGGTGGCGCTGATGCTGAGCCAGGCGGTGGAGGTGACCCACAGTCATGAAGTCAGGGAGTTGGCGTAGCGCTCCGAGCCGACGTCGCGCGGTATTGACCCGACGGGTTATGCCGCGCCTATCCGTCGGGCTATTGAATTTTTTTCCCTTCCAGCAACCGCTGCACCAGCGGCGCCATAATTAACTCCATCGCCAGCCCCATTTTCCCGCCGGGCACCACCAGCGTATTGATATGAGAAATAAACGATCCCTGCAACATCGCCAGCAGATAGGGGTAGTCGATATTATCCAGCCCCTGAAAATGGATCACCACAAAGCTCTCGTCCAGCGAAGGGATCGATTTTGCCGCGAACGGATTGGAGGTGTCCACGGTGGGAACCCGCTGGAAGTTGATATGGGTGCGTGAAAACTGCGGCGTAATGTAGGAGATGTAATCTTCCATGGAGCGAACGACCGAATCCATTACCGCTTCGCGCGAGTGGCCGCGTTCGTTCACATCGCGGATCAGCTTTTGAATCCACTCCAGATTGACGATAGGCACCACGCCGACCAGCAAATCGACATGCTGCGCCACATTGTGCTGAGCGGTAACGACGCCGCCGTGCAGCCCTTCATAAAAGAGCACGTCGGTCGGCTCGGGCATCGGCTCCCACGGCGTGAATGTGCCGGGCACCTGATTGTAGGGAATGGCTTCATCGTAGGTATGAAGGTATTTACGCGTTTTCCCTCGTCCGTGCTGACCATATTCGATAAAGGATTGCTCGAGCAGGCTAAAGTCGTTGGCCTCCGGGCCGAAATAGCTGATATGACGGCCGAGATCCCGCGCCTTGCGGATCTCCATATCCATTTCCGGACGGGTATAGCGGTGAAAACTGTCGCCCTCAAGCCGGGCGGCGCGCATGTTTAACTGCTGAAAAATCTTGTGGAATGCCTGGCTGGTCGTTGTGGTTCCCGCGCCGCTGGAGCCGGTAACCGCAATAATCGGGTGCTTATGTGACATAAGGCGCTTCACTCCATGATGGTGACGCTCGCTCCGGCGCTTCACGGAGCCGCGTCATCAAAAAACAAGGTTTCAGTCGGCTGAAAAGGTTTCTACCATTGTTAGCATGGTTAATGATGCCGATGCATCTTCTTTTTGGCCTTCAGCTTAGGTGATGTCTGCCGGCGCTAAGCTGGTCGCGGGGCATGATGTTGATGGTTTCATGCAGCTCCGACCATACCAGCGCCACGGCGCCGGACTCCAACTGCCGGCGCACGTCGGCAACCTTCTGCGGCAGCGTCCGCTCCTGCTCGCCGTAATCCGTGCCTTCGCGGAGAACGAAGGATTCGATGAGATTTTCCAGTGTTTCAGGTTCGAGCTGTTGCCAGGGAATGATCACGATATTTGTCCAGAAAAAATGTTGTGCAATCAATATCACGCTGTTAGCTTCAATGCCGCCGCTTAACAGTCCATGCTTTACAACTATACCCTAAATAATTCGAGTTGCAGGAGGGCGGCATTGCTGCGACAAATCCGCCTGCGGCGCTCCCGCGGGGGCGGGCAACGACGTCAACGCATAGGCAACTTGAAGTATGACGGGGATATAACCGCAAAATTGCTTCGGGGTGAGGAGCGCCCATTACATGGAATTGAGTTTGTTTCTGTCGATGTTAGGTTTTCTCTGGGTCGCCGCCATTACGCCGGGTCCGAACAATATGTTGCTGACGACGTCGGGCGCCAATTTCGGTTTTTTGCGTTCTCTGTGGTTGATGTTGGGCATTCTGTTCGGCATGCAGAGCATTTTATTGCTGGTGGCATTCGGCGTCGGCAGTCTGATCCTGGTCTATCCCTCTTTGCATTTCGCGCTGAAAGCGCTGGGCAGTTTGTATCTGCTTTGGCTGGCGTGGAAAGTCGCCACCGCCGCTTATGAAAAGCTGGAAACCCTGGACGCGCCGCCGCGGCCTATTCGGTTTTATCAGGGCTGGCTGCTGCAATTTCTCAATCCCAAAGCCTGGCTGATGGCGCTGGGGGCGGTCGCCAGCTTTAGCCTGCCGGGCGCGGAATATCACCACTCGGTAATGGCGATAAGCTTCGGTATCGTACTGGTGAACCTGGTCGCCGGCGCGATATGGCTCGGGTTCGGTACGTTGATCGGCCGCCTGTTGCGCAGTAAAAAAGCCTGGATTACCTTCAACGTCTCTATGGGATTGCTGACGGCGGCCTGCGTGTTGCTGATTTGGCATTAGCCGTGCGGCGCAGGCAAGCCGCCTCCCGGCCTGCGCCAACGGCCTGCTACGACGAGGACGAGAATTGCCGATTCATCCGCTCTAGCTGTTCCTGGGCTTCAAGCCACGCCATTTCGCTCTCTTCCAAATCCGCTTTCGCCTTTATCTGCCGCTGTAAGCACTCCGTCAGCTCCGCCTTGCGGCTGGCGTCATAAATCCCGGAGTCCGCCAGGCTGGCCTCGACGGTTTCCAGCGCCGCGCCCAGCTTCTCCATCTGCTGTTCGAGCCGGGCGATTTGCTTGCGCAGGGGCTGCGTTTGGGCCCTCAGTTCGGCCTCCCGGCGCTTTTGCTCCTTTCTGGCCTGAGCGCTGTTGGCGGCGTTCTCTTTGGGCGCCTCGCCGGCGGCGCTCTCCTGACGCTGCTTATCCGTCAGCCATTGCTGATAGTCCTCCAGATCGCCGTCGAAAGGCTCGACCTTGCGGTCATGGACCAGATAGAGATCGTCGGTGGTGGAGCGAATCAGATGCCGGTCGTGCGATACCACCACCAGCGCGCCTTCGAAATCGATCAGCGCTTCCGTCAGCGCCTGGCGCATATCGAGATCCAGGTGGTTGGTCGGTTCATCCAGCAGCAGCAGGTTTGGCCGCTGCCAGACAATCAGCGCCAGAACCAGCCGGGCTTTTTCGCCGCCGGAGAAGCGTTCGGTGATTTCCGTCACCTTGTCGCCCTGAAAACCGAAGCCGCCGAGATAATCGCGCAACTGCTGTTCGGTCTCCCGCTCTGCCAGACGCGTCATATGCTGTAACGGCGACTCGTCGGCGCGCAGGAATTCCAGCTGGTGCTGGGCGAAGTAACCCAGCTTCACGCCTTTTGACAGCCCGATCTCACCCTGAATCGGCGAAAGCGTGCCCGCCAGCAGTTTGATTAGCGTCGACTTACCGGCGCCGTTATGGCCCAGCAGACCGATGCGCGAACCCGGCACCAGATTCAGCTTGATCGACTCCAGAATCAGCCTGTCGCCGTAGCCGGCGCTGACTTTCTCCATGCGAAGCAACGGGTTGGGTAGCGACTCCGGCGCCCGAAAGCTGAAGCGGAAAGGGTTGTCCACGTGCGCCGGGGCGATCATCTCCATGCGCTCCAGCATTTTTATCCGGCTTTGCGCCTGTTTGGCCTTGGTGGCTTTGGCGCGGAAGCGATCGATATAGTGCTGCAGATGGGCGACGCGCTCCTGCTGATGCTCATACAGCGATTGCTGCTGCGCCAGTCGGGTGGCGCGTTGCCGCTCGAACGAAGTGTAGTTGCCGGTGTATTCGTTGAGCGTTTGTTGCTCGATATGCAATATTTTATTCACGATGGGATCGAGAAAATCGCGGTCGTGCGAAATCAGCACCAGGGTTCCCGGGTAGCTTTTCAGCCATTTCTCCAGCCAGATGACCGCATCCAGATCGAGATGGTTGGTGGGTTCGTCAAGCAGCAGCAGATCGGAGCGGCAGATGAGAGCCTGAGCCAGGTTGAGGCGCATGCGCCAGCCGCCGGAAAAGGCGCTGACGGGCTGCTGCAATTGCGGCTGCGAGAAACCGAGACCGTTGAGTAGGCTAGCGGCTCTGGCCTGAATCGTCCAGGCTTGAATCGCATCCAGCCTGCCGTGCAGCGTGGCGATGGCGTGGCCGTCGTTATTTTCGTTGGCGAGTCGCAGCTCCGCCTCAAGCCGGCGGAATTCCCGGTCGCCGTCGATGACGTAATCAAGCGCCGCCACATCCAGCGCCGGGGTTTCCTGATTGACCCAGGACAGGGCCCATCCCTGAGGAAACGTGGCGCTGCCGCCGTCGGCGCTGATTTCACCTTTCAGTAACGCCAACAGGGTAGATTTACCGCAACCGTTCTTGCCGACCAATCCGACTTTCTGGCCCGGGTTAATCGTCGCGGTTGCGTTATCCAGTAGAACATGTACACCACGTCGAATTTGCAGCGAGGAGAATACAATCATAAAGCGCCATATGTTCAGAATATGTTAAGTTATTGACTTGATATCAGGAGTAATTGCGCCGAATGCGGGTCACTTAAGCCGATTTTTAGGGGAAACACCGGGGGAGGTTCCCGTAGGGACGCCTCACCCCGGTGGTCGCCCCGCGTATCTCGATGCTTAAACGATCGACATTAGCAATTGCGCCCTGTTTTTTTAGTCGTTGCGCTGCATGGTAGCGGAAAAAGGCAACCATGACGACGCTTTGGAGGGGAATGATGTCGCAGCCACCCAAGATCCTGCTGCTGTATGCCCATCCGGAATCACAGGACTCGGTGGCAAACCGGGTTTTACTGCAACCGGCGCGGCAGTTGGATCATGTTACCGTGCACGATCTGTACGCTCACTATCCTGATTTTTTCATCGATATTTATCATGAACAGCAGCTGCTGCGCGAACATCAGATCATTGTCTTCCAGCACCCGTTTTATACTTATGGCTGTCCGGCTTTACTGAAAGAGTGGTTTGACCGGGTATTATCGCGCGGTTTCGCCAATGGCGTCGGCGGCAACGCGCTGGCGGGGAAGCATTGGCGCACGGTGATTACCACCGGCGAACCGGAAGAGGCCTACCGCTCCGGGGGGAAAAATCATTATCCGATGGAAGATTTTCTGCGGCCGTTCGAAATGACCGCGTCGCTGTGCCGCATGCACTGGATTAAACCGATGATCGTTTATTGCGCGCGCCGTCTGCCGCCCGATGTCTTGTCCAGCCACGAACTGGCTTACGCCCAGTGGCTGGCGGCCCCTTTCGCTCCCGAGGTGCGCTGATATGGAAAGCTCCGCGCTGCTTACCGCCGGCGTTCTGTTCCTGTTTGTGGCGGTGGTCGCCGTACCGATCGCCGCGCGTATGGGCATTGGCGCCGTATTGGGTTACCTGATCGCCGGGATCGCCATCGGCCCCTGGGGATTGGGCTTTATCCGCGACGTTGACGCTATTCTGCACTTTTCCGAACTTGGCGTGGTTTTTCTGATGTTTATCATCGGATTGGAGCTGAATCCGAAAAAACTGTGGACGCTGCGGCGCTCTATTTTCGGCGTCGGTGCCGCGCAGGTCGGGCTGAGCGCGCTGGTCTTGGGGGGTGCGCTCTATCTGACGAACTTTTCCTGGCAGTCGGCGCTGATTGGCGGCGTCGGGCTGGCGATGTCGTCGACGGCGATGGCGTTGCAACTGATGCGCGAGAAAGGGATGAATCGCAACGAATCCGGGCAATTGGGCTTTTCCGTCCTGCTGTTTCAGGATTTGGCGGTGATTCCGGCGCTCGCTCTGGTGCCGATCCTAGCGGGGGCGCAAGGCGAGATTGACGACTGGAGCCGGGTGGCGCTCAAGGTCGCGGCCTTTGCCGGTATGCTGATCGGCGGCCGCTATCTGGTGCGTCCGCTATTCCGCTTTATCGCCGCTTCCGGAGTTCGGGAGGTTTTTACCGCCGCCGCTCTGCTTCTGGTGCTGGGGTCGGCGCTGTTTATGGAGGCGTTAGGGTTTTCGATGGCGCTGGGCACCTTTATTGCGGGCGTGCTGTTGGCTGAAAGCGAATACCGGCATGAGTTGGAAATCGCCATCGAGCCGTTTAAGGGATTGCTGCTCGGCCTGTTTTTCATCTCCGTCGGTATGGCGTTAAATCTGGGCGTTCTCTATGTCCATATCGTAAAAGTGCTGATTGCCGTCTTGGCGCTGGTGGCGGTAAAAGGCACGGTGCTCTATGCGTTGGCCCGTATTAACCGGGTGCGCCGCTCGGAGCGTTTGCAGTTTGCCGGCGTTTTAAGCCAGGGCGGCGAGTTTGCGTTTGTGCTGTTTTCCGCCGCGTCGGCGTACAAGGTTTTACAGGGCAACCAACTGCCGCTGCTGCTGGTGACGGTCACGCTGTCGATGATGACTACCCCGTTGCTGATGCAGGTTATCGACCGGATTCTGGTTCATCGCTATAACATACAGGACGTGCCTGACGAAAAACCCTATGTCGCCGATGATGAACCGCAGGTGATTGTGGTCGGGTTCGGGCGTTTCGGGCAGGTGATCGGCCGCCTGCTGATGGCGAATAAAATGCGCATCACGGTGCTGGAGCGTGATATCAGCGCCGTCAGTCTGATGCGCGGCTATGGTTATAAAGTATACTATGGCGATGCGACGGAACTGGAGCTGTTGCGCTCGGCGGGGGCGGAAAAGGCGCAATCGATCGTCATCACCAGCAATTCGCCGGAAGATACCATGGCGATCGTGCATTTGTGCCGACAGCATTTCCCGCATCTGGAGATTCTGGCGCGGGCGCGCGGCCGCGTCGAGGCGCATGAGCTTTTGCAGGCGGGCGTGAAGCACTTTTCCCGCGAGACCTTCTCCAGCGCGCTGGAGCTGGGCTGCAAGGCGCTTATGTCGCTGGGGATGCATCCTCATCAGGCCTACCGCGCTCAGCAACATTTTCGCCGTCTGGATATGCGGATGCTGCGCGAACTGATGCCGCAGCTGCAAAGCGATGTGGCGCAGATATCCCGCGTGAAGGAGGCCCGGCGCGAGCTGGAAGACATATTCCAGCGGGAAATGCAGCACGAGCGCCGCAGGCAGGATGATTGGGATGAATTCGAGTAGTGCGCCTAAGCTGAAATAGATCGGGACAATAAATATGCGTAAACGTTTTATCGCCGGGGCGGTTTGTCCCGAGTGCCGGGCGCAGGATACGTTGGCCGTCGGGCGCGAAGAGCAAACGGAAGTGGTGGTGTGCGTAAAGTGCGGTTATCGACAGGCTCGGCCGGACAAGTCGGAAACGGTCGCCGGCCGTCCGGCGGATGAGATAATCGGCATTTTTCATCCGGAATAGGCGCGCCGGCCGCGTAGGGAAAATCGTTCCAGACGATTTTTGATTCCGGACGGTACATAGGGATCTTTTTCAGCTACAATTTGCGCCAGTTCGATTTCCAACGGTAGGAGATATCATGAAAGTAGCAAAAGATCTGGTGGTCAGTCTGGCCTATCAGGTACGAACAGAAGACGGTGTATTGGTTGATGAGTCTCCGGTGAGCGCGCCGTTGGACTATCTGCATGGTCACGGCTCGTTGATTTCCGGTCTGGAAAAAGCATTGGAAGGCCGGGCAGTGGGTGAGCGTTTCGACGTTAATATCGCCTCTAACGATGCCTACGGTAATTATGATGAAAACCTGGTTCAGCGCGTGCCTAAAGATGTATTCATGGGCGTGGACGAACTTCAGGTCGGCATGCGTTTCCTGGCGGAAACCGATCAGGGGCCGGTGCCGGTTGAAATCACCGAAGTTGAAGACGATCACGTCGTGGTTGACGGCAACCATATGCTGGCCGGTCAGAACCTGAGCTTCAACGTCGAGGTTGTCGCTATTCGCGAAGCGAGCGAGGAAGAGCTGGAGCATGGCCATGTTCACGGCGAACACGACCATGAGCACGGCGACGGCTGCTGCGGCGGTCATGACCACGACCATGAACACGGCAAAGGCGGCTGCGGCGGCCACGGCGGCTGCGGTTGTCACTAATCCGTCCGGCCCGGCGGCCGTTGAAAGCCGCGTTCGGGTGAATGGCGGAGAGTTTGCTTGACTTAGCACATCAGGGCGGCGCGATGCGTCGCCCTGATGTTTTTTTTACGGCGGTTATTCCCGCCGTCCCCCCGGATGGCCGGCATTGATCAATAGTGAGGCGGCGGCGTCTCTTCGGACTGCGGGGCAACCAATGACGTTTGCTGGGTGCGCAGCCTTTCCGTCAGCAGGCGCAGCTGTTCGCGCAGCCGGCTGATTTCCCGCTGGTGTTGGATAATCGTCTGATTCAGCTCTTCTATGGTTAATTCCTGAAAAGCCTGTCGGCTTTCCAGCAGCTCGAGCCGCTCTTCGAATAAAGACGGTGGCATCGGTTTTCCTCTTCCTTTCCATTTCCCCGAGAGTTTGTCAGAAAGCGGAAACTTCTGGTAGTAAAAACGGTCGGAGTAGGGCGCAATAAGCAATCCGGGAGTATGACTTGTGCTTGAGAGCGCTTCGAACGCGCGGTTTGCGGTGAAATCACGCCGACTCTCGCGCCGTCTTCAAGGCGTTAAAAATTTTCTCAACGGATTGTCGCGTGTGTCGTTGTGTTGTCTTCGTGCGCGCAGTTATAGTAGTTGCGAATTTATTTTTAATAAAGGCTGGAGCGTATTGCTCCAGATGCTGGAGAAATGGATGAAATCACTGTTTAAAGTAACGCTGTTGGCAACGACGATGGCTCTGACTCTGAACGCAGGCCAGGCTCTGGCGGCGGAAACGGCGCAGGCGTCTGATACGGCGGCAGCCAAATTCAAGAATGATGAGCAGGCCGCGGCCTATGCGTTAGGCGCATCCCTGGGGCGTTACATGGATAATTCCCTTAAAGAACAAGAAAAACTGGGTATCAAGCTGGATAAAGATCAGCTGATTGCCGGCGTTCAGGATGCGTTTGCCGATAAGAGCAAGCTGACTGACGAAGAAATCGAAAAAACGCTGCAGGGTTTCGAAGGCCGGGTAAAAGCGGCGGCTGAAGCCAAAATGAAGCAGGATGCGCAAGAGAACGCGGAGAAAGGCGCCAAGTATCGCGATACTTTCGCTAAAGAAAAAGGCGTGAAGAAAACGGAATCCGGTCTGCTGTATCAGGTTGAGAAAGAAGGCAGCGGCAGCGCGCCAAAAGAGAGCGATACGGTCGTCGTCAACTACAAAGGCACGCTGGTTGACGGCAATGAGTTCGACAACTCCTACAAACGCGGTGAGCCGTTGTCTTTCCGTCTTGACGGCGTTATCCCCGGCTGGACCGAAGGGCTAAAACACGTCAAGAAAGGCGGCAAGATCAAGCTGGTTATCCCGCCGACTCTGGCTTACGGCGAGAACGGCGTTCCGGGAATCCCGGCCAACTCCACGCTGGTGTTCGATGTCGAACTGCTGGATATCAAATCTGAAGCCGATGTGAAGGCGGCCGATGACGCAAAAGCGGAGAAACCGGCCGCTGAAGAGAAAAGCGCAAAGTAATTCATCGACTGAATTAACGTCTATAAACCGCGGACCCTGTCTGCGGTTTTTTTTCGACAGCCAGTCTCTTATCCGGCTCGTCTCGCCGGCGCAGGAAAGCGAACGCTGGCGATGGCGCCGGGGCCTTCATGGCGATTTACCAGAAAGAATTGCCCGCCGTGTAACTGAGCGATACGCGTAACGATGCTCAGGCCCAGGCCAATGCCGCCGTAGCGGCTGTCCATACGCACGAAGGCTCTGCTTAACTCGCCGACTTTGTTTTCATCAATACCCGGCCCCATGTCTTCCACCACCAATTCGATATACGGATGGGCCCTGACACTAATGGTTATTGTGCTTTGCTCCGGGCTGTAACGATGGGCGTTTTCCACCAGATTATGCAACAGCAGCTGAAGCAGAATGGCGTTGCCGCGAATGATGGCCTCTTCATCGGCAAGCCGCCATTCCAGCGTTTGTCGATGCGCCTGCACCATCTCGCTGAATTCATCTTGGATAGGATAAATAACATCGTTTTGTAGAGAGACGGCTTTATAGTGACCGGCAGAGAACTCTTGCCCGGCCCGAGCGAGCAATAACAGCTGTTCCACCGTTTTGCTCATCTTATCGATGCGTTTTATTAACGGCCGGCAATCAATATGATGCTGTTTTTCGTGCAGTTCCAGATGCAGGCGTATGCCGGATAATGGCGTGCGCAGTTCGTGTGCGACATCGGCGGTAAACTGCCTGTCGCGCTGTAAGGTTTCATTCAGCCGCAGAAATAGCTGATTAATGGTTTGCGTGACCGCCGCGATCTCGCGGATATTGCCGGGCTGCGGCAAGGGTTCCAGGTTCTCCGCCGTTCGGTTGCTCAACTCTTTCTGTAACTGTGACAGCGGGCGGGTTATCCAATTTACCGCCTGAAAACACAGCAGTAAGGCTGCGATTATCATCACCAGGCTGGGGATGCTTAAAGAGGCGATGGCCTCACGAATTTCCTTGCTGATTTTGATATTCTGACTATGGGCGCTCAGCGTTTTATCGACCAGAAATCCAATTTGCTCTTCGCTTTCATGCCATAGCCAGAATACGCTGATCAATTGGCATACCAGCAGAATCGTTCCCAGCACCAATATCAGGCGCCAACGCATGCTGGCTATACGGCCGCTGAATGGTTTTTTTTTCATCTCTGGGGGCCTTTTGTTAGTAAATAGCCGAAACCACGCAGTGTCTGAATACGGTCTTTGCCTATTTTCTGACGTAAGTTAAAGATATGCACTTCAAGTGAGTTCGACGACGGGGTGTCTTTCCAGTTGTAAATATCCTGATGCAGCACTTCGCGGTGCACCTGTAGCCCCGCTTTTAGCATCAGCCGGGATAAAATAGCGAACTCTTTCGGTGTCAAAATCACCGGCTTGCCGCCAACCGTAACCTGCCGGCTGTTTAAGTCCAGAGTAATGTTTTCGACCTGAATCAGGCTATGGCCCGACCCCTTATCCCGTCGGATTAATGCGCGTGTCCTGGCCAGCAGTTCGGTCAGCGCGAAAGGTTTCACCAGGTAATCATCGGCGCCGGCGTCCAATCCCGTTACGCGATCGGCGACGGTATCCCGAGCCGTTAAAATTAAAACCGGCTGCTGATGCTGCCCTTTGCGCCAGCGCGATAACAGATAGAGGCCATCATCGTCCGGTAGGCCGAGATCGAGAATAATCAGACTGTAATTCGCGTTGTTGATCAACGCGTCGGCCTCTTTGGCGCAGCCGGCGCAGTCACAGGCATAGCCTTCATAACTCAATGCCTGCAATAGCCCTTCCTGCAATAACTTGTCATCTTCGATAATCAATATCTTCATGATGCGCGGTTCCGACATGGCTGGGAAACATCAAGCGGTGGGTGATGGTATTCTTTAGTCTTGAGATTAAACATCTTCAGTATGGTATGAAAAAGGCGGCCTTGTGAGTATGCCTGCGGTTTGGCGTCACGGCGTAAGGCAGACGATAAAAATAGCTCGTTAGTTGGTCATATCTATCAGGGCCGCGTTTGTCGATAGTCAGCGATATTTCGCGCAAATGTGATGGAAGCGGCAAAAACCATTGCGAACGCTATGCCGCCCCAGCCAGGCCCGCCAATTTTAATCAGGCTTTTTATAAAAACTCTCTTTGATAATCAAGGCGGCCGGATTCGTAGAGGCCGACTCTAGCGGGATTAAATTAATTCAACCTTAAGATCCGGATTGTTAATTTCAGGGACGCGCGAGAGGACATTTGCTAGACTGTGTTTTCTGTCAAGACAACAAATAAATGACGTTTGAGGATGGTGTTTACCATGTCTAGTTCGCTTGTGTCTGGCGAATCTTATGACCTTGATTTGCTGGATGAACGTCCGTTTAGCCAAACGGATTATGAGATCCTGAAATCGTATGAAGCGGTGGTTGATGGATTGGCCATGCTGATCGGCGGGCACTGCGAAATCGTGCTGCACTCGCTTGATGATTTGAAATGTTCCGCCGTACGCATTGCCAATGGGGAACATACCGGCAGGAAAATCGGCTCGCCTATTACCGATCTCGCATTACGTATGCTGCATGATATGGCCGGCGAAGACAGCAGCGTCTCGAAGGCCTATTTCACCCGGGCTAAAAGCGGCGTGCTGATGAAGTCGGTGACTATCGCGATTCGTAACCGTGAACAACGCGTCATCGGTTTGCTCTGCATTAACATGAACCTGGATGTGCCTTTTTCTCAGGTTGTGCAGACGTTTATTCCCCCTGAAACGCATGAGGTCGCCTCCTCGGTGAACTTTGCTTCGTCGGTTGATGACCTGGTGGCGCAAACGCTGGAGTTCTCCATCGAAGAAGTCAACGCGGACCGGAACGTGTCTAACAATGCGAAAAATCGGCAAATTGTTCTGAGTCTGTATGAGAAGGGGATTTTTGATATCAAAGACGCGATTAATCAGGTCGCCGAACGTCTTAATATCTCCAAACATACGGTGTATCTCTATATCCGTCAGTTTAAAAGCGGTGATTTCAGCGGGCACGATCGCTGATGCTGAATTATTGTCTGCTGGTTACCGGCCCGGCCTATGGTACGCAGCAAGCAAGCAGCGCTTTGCAGTTCGCTCAGGCTCTGCTGGATGAGGGGCATCGGCTGGAAAGCGTTTTCTTCTATCGTGAAGGCGTGCTGAACGCCAACCAGCTTACCTTGCCGGCGAATGATGAATTTGATCTGGTACGAGCTTGGCAGCGTCTGGGACGGCAGCATCATGTGGCGTTGAATGTCTGTGTCGCCGCCGCGTTGCGTCGCGGAGTGACCGACCGGCAGCAGGCTGAACAGTTAAAATTGAGCGGGGCGAATCTGCAGGATGGCTTTACCTTAAGCGGTCTTGGCGAACTGGCGCAATCCGTTCTGACCTGCGATCGGGTCATCCAGTTTTAATCTGACGTTAAGGCGGCGTGATGAAGCATATCGCTTTTGTTTTTACCCATTCGCCCCACGGAAACGCTTCCGGCAGGGAAGGGCTGGATGCGCTCCTCGCCATGTCCGCTCTGACGGAGAATATCGGCGTTTTCTTTATCGGCGATGGCGTATTGCAATTACTGCCGGGGCAGCAGCCGGAAAAAATTCTGATGCGCGATTATATTTCGACATTCGGCGTGCTGCCGCTGTATGACGTCGAACGCTGCTATGTCTGTGTTGAATCTCTGCGGCAGCGGGGAATCGCTTTGGATACCGACTGGGTTCTGGACGTGGAGTCACTCTCCCCCGAGGCGCTGCGGCTGCGGCTGGCTAATTACCATAGCGTGCTCTCATTTTAGCGGCGGGTCTTTTATCCATGTTACATACGCTTTCCCACTCTCCTTATTATTGCGACATCGATGCGCTTTTACGATGCGTAGGGCCGGATGACGCGCTGCTGCTGCTGCAGGACGGCGTCATCGCCGCGCTGGCCGATACCCATTGGGCGAATCGGCTGCTTGGCGCTTCCATCCCTCTGTACGTGCTAAAAGACGATGCGGACGCCAGGGGCGTGACTGAACGAATTTCGAGCAAATTCACGTTAATTGGCTATAATCAGTTTGTTCAGTTGACGGTGAAATATTCTCGGCATCTGGCCTGGTAGCGCTGAATTTTTGTATATTTCTTGACTCCTTCCACGGCCAGCCATAAAATTCTGCGTCCTCATACTTTGCCCTGCGCAAGTACGAGATGATTTATTACGTGTTTACGAAGCAAAAACCAGGAGCTTTATTAATGGCAACAATTAACCAGCTGGTACGCAAACCACGCGCCCTGAAGGTTGCAAAAAGCAACGTTCCCGCGCTGGAAGCATGCCCGCAAAAACGTGGCGTATGTACTCGCGTATATACCACCACTCCGAAAAAACCGAACTCCGCGCTGCGTAAAGTTTGCCGTGTTCGTTTAACCAACGGTTTTGAAGTCACCTCCTACATCGGCGGTGAAGGTCATAACCTTCAGGAGCACTCCGTGATCCTGATCCGTGGCGGTCGTGTTAAAGACCTGCCAGGCGTTCGTTACCACACCGTTCGTGGTGCGCTGGACTGCTCCGGTGTTAAAGACCGGAAGCAATCCCGTTCCAAATACGGCGTGAAGAAGCCAAAGGCTTAATGGTTCTCCGTTAAGTAAGGCCAAACGTTTTAACTTAAATGTCAAACTAAACTCGTAGAGTTTTGGACAATCCTGAATTAACAACGGAGTATTTCCATGCCACGTCGTCGCGTCATTGGTCAACGTAAAATTCTGCCGGATCCGAAGTTCGGATCAGAGCTGTTGGCCAAATTTGTAAATATCCTGATGGTAGATGGTAAAAAATCTACCGCCGAAGCAATCGTCTATACCGCGCTTGAGACCCTGGCTCAGCGTTCAGGTAAAGACCACCTGGAAGCTTTTGAAGTAGCCCTGGACAACGTTCGTCCGACCGTCGAAGTTAAATCTCGTCGCGTCGGCGGGTCTACTTATCAGGTGCCAGTAGAAGTCCGTCCGGTTCGCCGCAATGCTCTGGCAATGCGTTGGATCGTTGAAGCTGCTCGTAAACGCGGTGATAAATCCATGGCTCTGCGCCTGGCGAACGAACTTTCTGATGCAGCAGAAAACAAAGGTACTGCTGTTAAGAAACGTGAAGACGTTCACCGTATGGCTGAAGCCAACAAGGCGTTCGCTCACTACCGTTGGTAATCCCTTCGCTGTAGTTATGCTAACCAGGCGGGCGCTTCAAAAAGCCAACCCGCTTGGGTTACTGATTGAACGCCCTAGGATATAGAGGAAACAAATGGCTCGTACAACACCTATTGCACGCTACCGCAATATCGGTATCAGTGCACACATCGACGCCGGTAAAACCACCACGACCGAACGTATTCTGTTCTACACGGGTGTGAACCATAAAATCGGTGAAGTTCATGACGGCGCAGCCACCATGGACTGGATGGCGCAGGAGCAGGAGCGTGGGATCACCATTACTTCTGCTGCGACGACTGCTTTCTGGTCCGGTATGGCCAAGCAGTATGAACCCCATCGCATCAACATTATCGACACCCCGGGACACGTTGACTTCACTATCGAAGTAGAACGTTCCATGCGTGTTCTTGACGGCGCAGTCATGGTTTACTGTGCTGTTGGTGGCGTTCAGCCGCAGTCTGAAACCGTATGGCGCCAGGCGAACAAATATAAAGTTCCGCGTATCGCGTTCGTTAACAAAATGGACCGTATGGGCGCTAACTTCCTGAAAGTGGTCGGCCAGATCAAAACCCGTTTGGGTGCGAATCCGGTGCCGCTGCAGTTAGCCATCGGCGCTGAAGAACATTTCACCGGTGTTGTCGACCTGGTGAAAATGAAAGCCATCAACTGGAATGAAGCCGATCAGGGCATCACCTTCACTTATGAAGATATTCCGGCTGATATGCAGGATCTGGCCCATGAATGGCACCAGAACCTGGTTGAATCCGCAGCCGAAGCATCTGAAGAGCTGATGGATAAATATTTGGGCGGTGAAGAACTGTCCGAAGAAGAAATTAAAAAAGCGTTGCGTCAACGCGTGCTGAATAACGAGATCATCCTGGTTACCTGTGGTTCCGCCTTTAAGAATAAAGGCGTACAGGCGATGCTGGATGCCGTTATCGAGTATCTGCCGGCGCCGACCGACGTACCTGCTATCAAAGGTATTTTGGACGACGGCAAAGATACGCCGGCTGAACGTCACTCCGACGACAAAGAACCCTTTGCCGCCTTGGCGTTCAAGATCGCAACCGACCCGTTTGTGGGCAACCTGACGTTCTTCCGCGTGTACTCCGGTGTGGTTAACTCCGGCGATACCGTACTGAACTCTGTGAAGGCCGCGCGCGAGCGTTTCGGCCGTATCGTTCAGATGCACGCCAACAAACGTGAAGAGATCAAAGAAGTTCGCGCGGGCGATATTGCTGCGGCAATCGGCCTGAAAGACGTGACCACCGGCGATACGCTGTGTGATCCGGATAACGCGATTATTCTGGAACGTATGGAATTCCCTGAACCGGTTATTTCCATCGCGGTAGAACCGAAAACCAAAGCCGACCAGGAAAAAATGGGTCTGGCTCTGGGTCGTCTGGCAAAAGAAGACCCGTCTTTCCGCGTATGGACCGACGAAGAATCTAACCAGACCATCATCGCCGGTATGGGCGAACTGCACCTGGAAATCATCGTTGACCGTATGCGTCGTGAGTTCAACGTAGAGGCCAACATCGGTAAACCTCAGGTTGCTTATCGTGAAACCATCCGCGATACCGTTAAGGACGTGGAAGGGAAACACGCGAAACAGTCTGGTGGTCGTGGTCAGTACGGTCATGTCGTTATCGACATGTACCCGCTGGAGCCAGGCGGTGCTGGCTATGAATTCGTCAACGAAATCAAGGGTGGCGTAATCCCTGGCGAATACATTCCGGCCGTTGACAAAGGTGTTCAGGAACAGCTGAAATCAGGTCCGCTGGCGGGCTATCCGGTTGTAGACTTGGGCGTTCGCTTACATTTTGGTTCTTACCACGATGTCGACTCCTCTGAATTGGCGTTTAAACTGGCGGCATCTATCGCGTTTAAAGAAGCGTTTAAACGTGCTAAGCCGGTTCTGCTGGAACCCGTCATGAAAGTTGAAGTTGAAACGCCTGAAGATTACATGGGTGACGTAATCGGCGACCTGAACCGTCGTCGCGGTATCATCGAAGGTATGGAAGATACCGCAACCGGCAAGACTATTCGCGCCCAGGTACCGTTATCCGAAATGTTTGGGTATGCTACCGATCTGCGTTCGCAGACTCAGGGTCGCGCTTCGTACTCCATGGAGTTCCTGAAGTACGCAGAAGCGCCGAACAACGTGGCTCAGGCCGTTATTGAGGCCCGTGGTAAATAATCCGGGTTTAAAACATTGAACCGTGCTCTCTCCAAAGGGAGAGAGCATTAGAGTAAGGAATATCGCCGTGTCTAAAGAAAAATTTGAAC
>NZ_JAYWTM010000015.1:0-206358 GCF_036016195.1 Brenneria populi
AACGGTGATCAGCGACTGCTCAGCTTCAACCTTGTCGCCTACCTTCACCAGCACTTCGGTGACTTCGACTTCGTCGCCGCCGATATCCGGCACGTTCACTTCTTTGGTCGCGGATGCCGCAGGGGCCGCGGCCGGCGCCGCTTCTTGCTTCTCTTGCGCTTTAGCGGGCGCGGACTCTGCCGCGCCGTCGGCGGAATCGAAGACCATGATCGGTGAGCCGGTTTCGACTTTGTCGCCGACGGAGACGTTGATCTCTTTCACCACGCCGGCCTGCGGAGAAGGCACTTCCATGGAAGCCTTGTCGCCTTCAACCGTGATCAGCGACTGTTCAGCTTCAACCTTGTCGCCCACTTTCACCAGCACTTCGGTGACTTCAACTTCATCTGCACCGATATCCGGTACGTTGATTTCGATAGCCATGTAATCTTTACCTCTTATGCCAGACGCGGGTTAACTTTATCTGCATCGATCTCGAATTTGGCGATCGCCTCTGCAACCACTTTCTTCTCGATTTCACCGCGTTTAGCCAGTTCACCCAGGGCCGCAACCACGACGTAAGACGCATCCACTTCAAAGTGGTGACGCAGGTTCTCGCGGCTGTCGGAACGACCGAAACCGTCGGTACCCAGTACGCGATAATCGCTGGCCGGGATGAAGCTGCGGATCTGCTCGGCAAACAGCTTCATATAGTCGGTGGACGCCACGGCCGGCGCATCGCTCAGAATCTGAGCCACGTAAGGCACGCGCGCTTCCTCGGTCGGGTGCAGCATATTCCAACGTTCGCAGTCCTGACCGTCGCGGGCCAGTTCGGTGAAGGACGTTACGCTGAAGACGTCGGAACCGATGCCGTAGTCTTTCGCCAGAATCTGCGCCGCTTCACGCACGTGACGCAGGATAGAGCCGGAGCCCAGCAGCTGCACTTTGCCTTTGCCGCCTTCCAGCGTTTCCAGTTTGTAGATACCTTTGCGGATACCCTCTTCCGCACCCTGCGGCATCGCAGGCATGTGGTAGTTTTCGTTCAGCGTGGTGATGTAGTAGTAAACATTTTCCTGCGCTTCGCCATACATACGATGCAGACCGTCATGCATGATGACGGCGACTTCGTAAGCATAGGCCGGGTCGTAAGAAATACAGTTCGGAATGGTCAGCGACTGAATGTGGCTGTGGCCGTCTTCGTGCTGCAAACCTTCGCCGTTCAGCGTAGTGCGGCCGGAAGTACCGCCAATCAGAAAGCCGCGCGCCTGCTGATCGCCCGCCGCCCAGCACAGGTCGCCGATACGCTGGAAGCCGAACATGGAGTAGTAGATATAGAACGGAATCATCGGCAGGTCGTTGGTGCTGTAGGACGTTGCCGCCGCCAGCCAGGACGAACCGGCGCCCAGTTCGTTGATCCCTTCCTGCAGGATCTGCCCCTTTTCATCTTCTTTATAGTAAGCGACCTGTTCGCGGTCCTGCGGGGTATATTGCTGACCGTTCGGGCTGTAAATCCCGATCTGGCGGAACAGACCTTCCATACCGAAGGTACGCGCTTCATCGGCGATAATCGGCACCAGACGATCTTTGATCGACTTATTCTTCAGCATCACGTTCAGGGCGCGAACGAAAGCGATGGTGGTGGAGATCTCTTTGTTCTGCTCTTCCAGCAGAGGAGCGAAATCTTCCAGCGTCGGCAGTTCCAACGTTTCGTTGAATCTGGTCTGGCGGGACGGCAGATAGCCTTCCAGCGCCTGACGACGCTCGTGCAGATATTTGTACTCCGCGGAATCTTTATCGAAGGTAATGAACGGCAGTTTTTCGATGCTTTCATCGCTGACCGGCACGTTGAAACGATCGCGGAAGTAGCGCACGCCCTCCATGTTGATTTTCTTAACCTGGTGGGCGATATTCTTGCCTTCGGCCGCTTCGCCCATACCATAACCTTTAATGGTATGCGCCAGAATAACAATCGGCTTGCCTTTGGTCTCCTGCGCTTTTTTCAGCGCGGCGTAGACTTTCTTCGGATCGTGTCCGCCGCGGTTCAGCGCCCAGATCTGATCGTCGGTCCAGTCTTTCACCAGCGCCGCGGTTTCCGGGTATTTACCGAAGAAGTGCTCGCGCACATAGGCGCCGCTTTTGGATTTGAACGTCTGATAGTCGCCGTCGACGGTTTCATTCATCAGTTGGATCAGTTTGCCGCTGGTGTCTTTACGCAGCAGTTCATCCCAGCGTCCGCCCCAGATAACTTTGATCACTTCCCAGCCGGCGCCGCCGAAGATGCCTTCCAGTTCGTTAATGATCTTGCCGTTGCCGGTAACCGGGCCGTCCAGACGCTGCAGGTTGCAGTTGATGACGAACACCAGGTTATCCAGTTTTTCGCGGGTCGCGATGGTGATGGCGCCCTTGGATTCCGGTTCATCCATTTCGCCGTCGCCCAGGAAAGCGTAAACGGTCTGTTTAGACGTATCTTTCAGACCACGGTGCTCCAGGTATTTCAGGAACTTAGCCTGATAGATGGCGCCAATCGGGCCTAGGCCCATGGAGACGGTCGGGAACTGCCAGAATTCCGGCATCAGTTTCGGGTGCGGGTAGGAAGAGAGCCCCTTGCCATGCACTTCCTGACGGAAGTTATTCATCTGTTCTTCGGTCAGGCGGCCTTCAAGGAAAGCGCGGGCATAAACGCCGGGAGAGATATGACCCTGGAAGTAAACCAGATCGCCGCCGTCTTGCGCGTTGCGCGCGCGGAAGAAGTGGTTGAAACAGACTTCATAGAAGGTGGCGGAAGACTGGAAAGAAGCCATGTGACCGCCCAGCTCCAGATCTTTTTTCGAAGCGCGCAGCACCGTCATGACCGCATTCCAGCGAATGGCTGAACGGATACGTCTTTCCAGATCCAGGTCGCCTGGGTACTCCGGTTCGTCTTCCACTGCGATGGTGTTGATGTATTGGCTTGCGCTACCGCCGGCGGCAACGCTGACTCCGCCTTTACGCGCTTCGCCCAGAACCTGATCAATCAGGAACTGAGCGCGCTCAACACCCTCTTCACGGATGACCGATTCGATCGCCTGCAGCCAGTCGCGGGTTTCGATCGGATCCACGTCATTATTTAAACGATCTGACATGGTTTTTCCTTATCTTCTCTAATAAGTTAGTTTGTTGGAGCCTGTCTTCCTGCATTCTGTGTCATCTGCCGCCGCAGGCAAAACGCATGAAGACAGGCTCATCGTCGTAGTCGCCGTATTCAGCGTCCCGAAACAAGAAGGGACGCTCAATCCTTGCGTTGCTGGAGCCGGCGTAATGACCTTTCTCGTCGGCTATTTTCCCGGTTAAGATCCAGCAATACTTCCTCAATAAACGCCAGATGACGATGTGATGCTTCGCGCGCCTTCTCAGGCTCGCGGGCGACAATCGCCTCAAAAATCCCGGCGCGATGAATGCTCACCTGCGCCAGCACTTCCCGGCTTAGATAAAGCAATTCAAAATTCTGTCTGACATTCTGTTCGAGCATCGGCCCCATGCAGCGCAGCAGGTGCAGCAGCACCACATTATGGGTCGCCTCTGTTACGGCTATCTGATACTGCATAACCGCTTCCGACTCCGCCGCCAGGTCGCCCGCCTCGCGGGTTTGCTGAATCACGGCATGGCACTCGCGGATACGTTGCAAATCCGACTCGGTTCCGCGCAGCGCGGCATAATAGGCGGCGATGCCTTCCAACGCGTGACGGGTCTCAAGCAGATCAAATTGTGATTCAGGATGATTGCTCAGTAAGGCGGCCAGCGGATCGCTGACGCTTTGCCAGAGATTGGCCTGTACGAAAGTGCCGCCGCCCTGACGGCGCAAAAGTAATCCTTTGGCCTCCAGACGCTGAATGGCTTCTCTCAGAGAAGGGCGGGAGACATCGAACTGTTTGGCCAGTTCACGCTCCGGAGGCAATTTCTCGCCGGGGCGCAACGTTCCCTCAAGGATCAGAAACTCCAGTTGCTGCTCAATCACATCTGACAGCTTGGGCTGACGGATCTTGCTGTATGCCATGGATTCATCTCTGCGAATGGCGCGGAGTCAATTGGTAATACCAATTTCAAAAACGTGACGCTAAAGTAACAAATTATTCACCTTCTGTCCATAAGGAGGTTGAGCAAAATCACCAATCTCCCCAGATTTTAACAAATGCGCGGGCAATGTAAGGAAAAGTGATAGTACACCGCAGGTATTACCATTAATCCGTCCGCCTTTGTTTTAACTTTCATGAAACGAAAATCAGGCAATGCTGAACCGTTTAAACTCCGATAAAAATCAATAAAAATTCATTTAATATGATTTTTTATTCAAATCAGCGGCGAAAAAAAACGATTATTGGCGCGCTCTTCGCCGCGCATTGGGCAAACGCGCGACGAAAAGGTAAAAAGAGAGGATAAAAAACGAAGGGCCAAAAATATTCTCTGACCATCGGGATAACCAGCCCATGCATGAGACATTGATGCAGTTATAATTTTTGTTTATGGGCCATCAAGAAATCAGTGCAATCTTTCCTGCTTGCCACTATTCTCTGACAAACGATAGCGATGTGGGAATAATAATTCTCGCCCTAGCGTAAAATAAAAATTACACAAACGTAACCGCATAAATACGCTGCGCTTTTCTGGGGGCAGTTGGTTTTTGTCAACAACGGCAAGAGGGTTAAATTAATGGATGGTCAACAACAGGACGGAACGTTAAAGCGTGGCTTAAAAAACCGTCATATTCAGTTGATTGCCCTGGGCGGCGCAGTGGGCACCGGGCTTTTTCTCGGCATTGCTCAGACGATCAAAATGGCCGGACCGTCGGTCATTTTGGGATACGCCATAGGCGGGCTGATCGCTTTTCTTATCATGCGCCAATTGGGAGAAATGGTGGTAGAGGAGCCGGTGGCCGGTTCTTTCAGCCATTTCGCTTATAAGTATTGGGGAAACTTTGCCGGCTTCGCCTCCGGCTGGAACTACTGGGTGCTCTATGTTCTGGTCGCCATGGCGGAACTTAGCGCCGTCGGCATTTACGTTCAGTACTGGTGGCCCGATATTCCCACCTGGGTTTCCGCCGCCGTTTTCTTCCTGGTGATCAACGCCATCAACCTGGCGAACGTCAAAATTTACGGCGAAATGGAGTTCTGGTTCGCCATCATTAAAGTGGCGGCGATTATCGGCATGATCGTGTTTGGCGGCTGGTTATTGATTAGCGGCGCCGGGGGTCCGGAAGCGACCGTCACCAACCTGTGGGCTCAGGGCGGCTTCTTCCCCAACGGCACCACCGGGCTGTTGATGGCGATGGCCGTGATCATGTTTTCGTTCGGGGGGCTGGAGCTGGTCGGTATCACCGCGGCGGAAGCGGATAATCCGGAGAAAAGCATTCCACGGGCGACGAATCAGGTTCTCTACCGTATCCTGATCTTCTATATCGGTTCGCTGACCATCCTGCTGTCGCTTTACCCGTGGGGGAAAGTGGTGGAAGGCGGCAGCCCCTTTGTCATGATCTTCCATGAGCTGAACAGCAACGTGGTGGCAACCGTACTGAACATCGTGGTTCTGACCGCGGCGCTGTCGGTGTACAACAGCTGCGTTTACTGCAACAGCCGTATGCTGTACGGCCTGGCGAATCAGGGCAATGGGCCCAAAGTGCTGAAAACGGTTGACGCTCGCGGCGTCCCCGTCGTGGCGATCGGCGTTTCCGCCCTGGCCACGGCGCTCTGCGTACTGATCAATTACCTGATCCCGGGCAAAGCGTTTGAATTACTGATGGCGCTGGTGGTCTCGGCGTTGGTGATAAACTGGGCCATGATCAGCCTTGCCCACCTGAAGTTCCGGGCCAAAAAGGACCACGAGGGAACGGTAACCCGGTTTAAGGCGCTGTTTTATCCGCTGGGCAACTATATTTGTCTGCTGTTCCTGGCCGGCATTCTGGTCATCATGTACCTGACGCCGGGCATTCGCATTTCAGTGATCCTGATACCGGTCTGGCTGGTTATTCTGGGAGTCGGTTATGCCGTGAAACGGAAAAATCAGGCGAACTAACTCATCTGAGTACCCGAAACGCATGGCCGGCAGCGCCGGCCATGCCGCCTCCCTCGCTTACACTAGCGCGCCGTAAATCGTCAGCAAAGCCACCACCACCACCAGCGTCAGCGTGACTTTTTTCGCCAGCGCCACCGCGGCCTTCGGCGTTTCAACCGGATCGATATGCGGCTCACGCGCCAGCGAGAACTGCGCCAGCTGCGTCAACACCCAATATTGCGAATTACGGTAGTCGCCAAGCGAGGCGAACCACGCCGGCAGCGCCTTCTCTCCGTGTCCCAACAAGGCATAAGCCGCGCCGGCCAGACGCACCGGGATCCAGTCAAGCCAGTGCAGCAATGCATCAACGCCCGACTGCGCGCGCGCCAGCGGCGTATGGTGGCGCGCCAACCAGGTCTGCCAAGCGCGTAAAAAAGCATAGCCGACTACGGCGACGGGGCCATAAGGCCCCGCCACGGTGAACCAAAACAGGGGAGCCAGATAAAAGCGAAAGTTAATCCATAGCAGCGCGTTCTGCAGCTCTTTTAGTCGTTCCTGCTCTCCCGCCTCTACGGGCAAACCGTGAATTAACGCCAGCTCCGACGCCATTTCCCGACTGGCGTCGGCGTCGCCGTTCTGAGCCGCCTGCAGATAGCGGCGATAGTGCCGACGAACGCTCCCGGCGCCGATGCACATCAGGCAGATAACCACCCACAGCAGCAATAGAATCAGGCCGAACAAGAGCCCCCCGGCCAGCCATAGCAGGACGGCCGCCGCGCCCATGCAGCACAGCGTCAGTAACAGCGTTTGCAATAAAGAGGGGGCGGAGAGACGGCGGAACACCGGTTCAAGGCGGTGATCCAATTGCCAATGCTCGCCCTGCTTGAATAAACGCTCCCACGCCAATACCAGCAGCAATGTAAACAACGTCATCGTTTTATACTCCCTGCGTTCTCTATCCGATTTTCCTGCAACAGGCGGTAATAGAAATCCCAGTCAAAAGCCGGTCCGGGATCGGTCTTACGTCCGGGGGCGATATCGCTGTGTCCGGTAATTCGCGACGGCGTAATCGGGTAAGCGTCGATCAGCAAGCGCGTTACCGCAACCAGCCGGGCGTACTGTTCAGTCGTAAAAGGTAACGTATCCGTTCCCTCCAACTCGATGCCGACGGAAAAATCGTTGCACCGCTCGCGCCCTTCAAACGCAGAAACGCCGGCGTGCCAGGCCCGCAGATGAAAAGGCACGTATTGAATGATTTCTCCATCCCGGCGAATCAGGCAGTGGGCGGAAACGCGTAAGTGATGGATGCCGGCGAAATAAGGGTGCGCGTCAGGATCCAGCGTCGCGGTAAACAGTTGGTCGATGTAAGGTCCGCCGAATTCGCCCGGCGGCAGGCTGATATTGTGGACCACCAGCAGAGAAGGAGGCTCGTCGTCGGGGCGACTATCGCAATGTGGGGAAGGAACCTGTTTTACTCCCGATAACCAGCCATTTTCCAAAAGCATCGCGATAACCTCGCATCATGTCGTTTGCCGGGCTGAATAAGGTACTGTTAATTGGAATAATGTTTAACCAGACCCCATCCGTCACGAATTATCCTGTATCCCAACATCATACCTGACCGACTGGATATAAACCCAATAGATTTATCGCCGGCCGCGCTATGCGCCCCAAAGGCGCAATTTGCGCGCCGGGCCGACAGGCTACCGTTCCGTCTGATGCCGTTCACTTTTGCCTCTTGATAATCAGCCCCCATCGCCCGCCGGCGGACGGAAAAAGTGCAAAAAACTGCTAATCACTTGAATTATAAATGTTATCTAATCTGGATACCCTAACTCAAACGGGGTAGCATAGGGCATTGGATCCCCCGTCGGAGCTTTTTGTGATGACAACGCGCCGCTACAGTCAGGAACAGCGTCAAACCGACCTGCTCAATCGTATTGCGCAGGATATTCCCGTCAGTGTTCAACTGGCATTGCGTGAGGACTTGGGCGGCGTCGCCGATGCCTCGCAAGATATTACCGCACGATTGTTACCGGATAATACTCAGACCCATGCCCGCGTGATTACCCGTGAAGCCGGTATATTCTGTGGCCGGCGCTGGCTTGAGGAGGTTTTCGCTCAGCTCGGCGGAGCCACGTCCATTGTCTGGGACGTTGCCGATGGCGACGTCATCGCGCCCAATCAAACCCTGTGCGAGATAACCGGCCCGGCCAAACAGCTCCTGACCGGGGAGCGCACCGCGCTGAATTTCCTGCAAACGCTGTCCGGCGTGGCGACGGAAGCGAGCCGTTACGTCGCGCTGCTGGCGGGCACCCGCACCCGGCTGCTCGACACGCGCAAAACGCTGCCGGGATTAAGAACCGCGCTGAAATACGCCGTGTCGTGCGGCGGCGGCGATAACCACCGTCTGGGCTTATCCGACGCTTTTCTGATAAAGGAAAACCATATCATCGCCGCGGGTTCAATCAGGCTGGCGGTGGAAAAAGCCTTTTTACTGCGCGACGATGTGCCGATAGAAGTGGAAGTGGAGTCGCTGGATGAGCTACGCCAAGCTCTGGATGCCGGCGCGGACATCATCATGCTGGATAACTTCAGCCTGGAGAAAATCCGCGAAGCGGTAAACATCGCCCGGGGACGAGCGCTACTGGAAATATCCGGCAATGTCACCATAGAGACGCTGCGCGATTATGCGCAAACCGGCGTGGACTATATCTCCGTCGGCGCGCTGACCAAGCACGTTCGCGCGCTGGATCTGTCGATGCGTTTTCTGTGAAAAAACGTCAAAGCCGCGCCTGCCGTCAATCGTTAATCCGGGCTTAAGATCCGTTAGTCCGATAACGCCCGCCGCACCCCAGGATGGCGCGGCCCTGATTTAGATTCGCCTCTGCTCTTTACGCTCTGCAGGACGCAAATACGCGCCCGATATTGCGAAACCGCGCGCAAAAATCATTTCATATTCAGCAAACCATAAAATTTTTTCCGCGCCCCATTCCCGCGTCAACCCGATGCTGTCGCCAACGACCAGCATGTTCCCTATCTTGTCGATACGCACCACACCACGGGAAAATAACATGAATAAACAACGGGGATTCACCCTGGTTGAACTGATGATCGTCATCGCGATCGTCGCCATCCTCAGCGCCATCGGCGTACCGGCCTATCAAGGCTATCTGCAAAAGGCCGCGATGACCGATATGCTGCAGACCATGGCGTCATATAAAACCGCCGTCGACCTCTGCGGGCTGGAAAATGCGGCCTTCTCAACCTGCAACGCGGGGAGCCAGGGCATTCCCGGCAGCCGGGCTTCACGCTATGTCAGTACGGTAGGCGTTAATCAGGGCGTCATCACCCTAACCGGACAGTCCACCCTACAGGGATTGAGCGTCGTGCTGACCCCCGTTTGGGACACGGACGCCGGCGCATCGCGCTGGACGAAAAATTGCGTTGCCGAGAGTAAAACAGACGGCCTGCAATCCGCCTGTCAGGATGTTTTCCGTTTTGACGACACGGCGGGTTAATGATGGCTGACGCGCAACATCTCGCCCATGAGCTGCAGATCCTGTGCCAGCGCTATCAGGCGTTACTCCTGAACATGGATGAACACAGCTTGTCGGTGGCGGTCCACGGCTCCCCCTCGGCGGAAATGCTCGCCGCTCTGCGTTTTGCCGGTAACCGTCAGATCTTAATTGAACAGTGGCCGCTGGCGAAGATGGAGCAACGGCTCAATCCGCTAAAAACCGTTGCGGAAGCGCCGGAGGATTACCACGCCGAACCGGAAGATCGCGGCAATGACGAAGATGCCCCGGCGGTTCACTTTATCAACCAAACCCTGCGCCTGGCGATTCAGCGTCGCGCATCCGATATTCATTTGGAGCCGTTGCCGACCTGCTGCCGCATCCGTTTACGCATTGACGGGGTATTACAGGAAATAGCGTCCCCCGCGGCCGAACTGACCGCGCGCATTACCGCCCGGCTGAAAATCATGGGCAGATTGAATATCGCGGAACGGCGGTTGCCGCAGGATGGACAATTCAGCATAACGCTGGACCAGCGGGTCTATTCGTTACGCATTGCGACCCTGCCCGTGCAATATGGCGAAAAAGTGGTGCTGCGTATCCTGCAAACGCAGCGGCAAGAGCTGGCGCTGGATAAGCTGGGGCTTGTCGAGAACGATTTGGCCCGGCTTACCGGGGTGCTCAGCCTGCCGCAGGGCATGATTCTGGTAACCGGCCCGACCGGAAGCGGTAAAACCGTCACGCTATACAGCGCCATTCGCTGGCTGAACGATGTCAGCCGCAATATCTGCAGCGTGGAGGATCCCATTGAAATCCCGCTGCCGGGGATCAATCAGACGGCGATCAACCCCAAAGCGGATCTGGACTTCAGCAGAATATTGCGCGCAATGCTGCGTCAGGATCCGGACGTCATTATGGTCGGCGAGATCCGCGATAGCGAAACCGCCGACATCGCCGTAAAGGCGGCGCAAACTGGCCATTTGGTTATGTCGACGCTGCATACCAACTCCGCGGTGGAAACGCTGACCCGGCTGCGCCACCTCGGCATTCCGGGCTATCTGATCGCCGCGGCCCTAAAGCTGGTGATATCCCAACGCCTGGTTCGTCGTCTGTGCCCCCATTGCAAAACGCCGGCCGAACCGCTTTCCCACCTGCCGGCGGAACTGTGGCGCGGCCCGCTAAGGCACTGGCAGGCCAAAGGCTGCGGTCACTGTTTGTCCGGTTATTATGACCGTATCGCCATCTATGAATTATTGGTGATAACTCCCGAGCTCCGGCAGGCGTTGGCCGATAATGCGAGTAATAGCCGGCTCACGCAACTCTCTCGCCAATCAGGTTCGCTTCCCCTTCTTGCAGCGGGTTTAGCGCGGGTCAATGAAGGCGTAACCTCAATAACGGAGATTTACCGCATCGTTGGCGCCGGCGCTCTCGGCCGGGAGGTGGCGTGATGAAATGGGAACGTCTCTATCACTGGCGGGCCATTACGCAGGAAGGCGCTTTGCTCCACGGGGAGATGATCGGCCGCCATCGAAAGCAGGCCTATAGCCGTTTGATCGTTCAGGGATATCAGCCCCTGTCATTGAAAACCGGCCAGTATCTGTCGCCGCGCTACTGGAGAGGAGAGCAGCTCAACGAACTCATCAAACAGTTAGCCATGCTGCTGCACGCGGGGCTTCCCTTGCTGGAGGCGCTTAAGCTGATGGCCGAACAGCATGAGCGTGCGGGCTGGCGTTGCGTCTTAAACGAAATCGGCGCGCAGATAGCCCAAGGGAAATCGCTGTCTGAAACGCTAACGGCGTATCCGCATATTTTCCCCATCATTTACCGTTCCCTGGTTGCCGTCGGCGAACTGACGGGAAACCTTGACGAATGCTGCCTGCAACTGGCCCGGCAACAGGAACGAAAATCCCGGCTACAACAAAAAGTCATGAAGGCGCTGCGCTACCCCTGTTTCGTATTGATCGTTGCCGCGCTGATCAGCGTATTGATGCTGACCCTGGTGTTACCGGAGTTTTCCCGCCTGTATGCCTCTTTCGAAACGCCACTCCCCTGGTTTACCCAACGGTTGCTGTCCCTGTCGCGAGGGTTCGCCGACCACGGCCCCACCGGCTTTATCCTCACATCGACCGCGGCGCTGGTCTATGTCAACTTACGCCAGCGCAGGCGCCGCTGGCGGGAAAAAGAGCAGGCGTGGCTACTCAGGTTGCCCGTCATCGCCAATCTGATTCGCGGCAACTGTCTGAGCCAGATATTTAATATACTGGCGATGACGCAGCGCGCGGGGCTGACGCTGCCGGCGGGGCTGGATGCCGCGGCGATGATCCATCACCCGGTTTACCAGCGCGCCATTCGGCAGATGCAAGTAGAGATTAACCAGGGCATTACGCTGAATCAGGCGACGCAACGCTATGCCGCCCTATTTCCGGAGCCTTGCCGGCAGTTGATCCGGGTCGGCGAGGAGACCGGGGAGTTGGATACGCAGTTTGCGCAGCTGGCCCAGTGGTACGAGAGAAAAACGCGGCAGCAGGCGCAGACGCTGATGCAAACGCTGGAACCTGTCATGATGCTGATTGTTGGGGGAATGGTGGGCGCTCTGGTCATCGGCATGTATTTGCCGATTTTTCAACTGGGCGGTGTATTGGCCGGAAACTAAGCCGGCCAATACGATCGCTTATCAGCGTCATAGTTGGCGCCGCCTCCATCAGGCTGCCGCGGGCCTCTTTTTACGGCAGCCGGAAGAGCGTAGGAAAATCAGCTATTGAAAACGCGGTTTTCCTGTTCGGCAACGCGAATAAACGTGGTGCGTTTCGTCAGCTCTTTCAAGCGGGAAGCGCCGACATAGGTACAGGCGGAACGCAATCCGCCCAGAATGTCGCGCACGGTGTCGTCAACCGGCCCGCGCAGCGGCAGTTTGACCGTTTTCCCTTCGGCCGCGCGATACTCGGCGACGCCCCCCACATGGCGCTCCATCGCAGAAGCCGAACTCATGCCGTAAAACAGCATCATTTTCTCGCCATTCTCTTCAACGATCGTGCCTTCGCACTCATCGTGCCCAGCCAGCATGCCGCCCAACATGACAAAATCCGCCCCGCCGCCAAAAGCCTTGGCGATATCGCCGGGAACGGAGCAACCGCCATCGCTGACGATCTGTCCGCCCAGGCCGTGCGCGGCGTCGGCGCACTCGATCACCGCGGACAATTGAGGATAGCCAACACCCGTTTTCACGCGGGTGGTGCAGACGGAGCCAGGGCCGATGCCGACCTTCACGATATCGGCGCCGGATAAAATCAGCTCTTCGACCATTTCCCCCGTCACCACATTGCCGGCGCAGATGACCTTATCAGGGCAGGCTTCGCGCGCTTTCTGCAGAAAGGTGACGAAGTGCTCCGAATAACCATTGGCGACGTCGATACAGATAAACTTCAGTTCCGGCGACAGCGCCAGAATCTGCTTCAGCTTAATAAAATCGGCTTCCGAGGTGCCGGTCGATACCATCACATGGCGCAGTACGGAGGCGGAGGTACGCCGCACGAAATCGCTCCACTGCTCCAGCGAATAGTGTTTGTGGACCGCCGTTAATACATCAAAGGATGCCAACGCTTCCGCCATACGGAACGTCCCGACGGTATCCATATTGGCGGCGATAATCGGTACGCCGGACCAGTCTCCCCCGGCGTGGAGAAACGTGAATTGACGCTCAAGCTCCACCTCCGAACGGCTTTTGAGAGTAGAACGTTTAGGTCGGATGAGGACGTCTTTAAAGCCTAACTTTAAATCTTCTTCGATACGCATGAGCTTTGGATTCCTGGTTAGCGGCGACGATTCGCAAAAATTGCGAGCAATAAGATTAATGCCATTCCCAGTGACGTTATCATACGCAGGAATAATCCTGCGGCAAGACTGCGAATTTACCTTCATTTGGGATAAAATTGGATAAATTTACCCATTAACTTTAAAAATCGGCATATGACCTATATCGTAGCCTTAACCGGCGGTATCGGCAGTGGGAAAAGCACGGTAGCCGATGAGTTTGCTAAACTTGGGGTAGCTATCGTTGATGCGGATATCATTGCGCGTCAGGTCGTTGAACCCGGAAAACCCGCGCTGGACGCCATTAAACGCCGATTCGGCGACCCTATTCTTAACGCCGATGGTTCTTTGAATCGTGCGGCGCTACGTCAAATAATCTTTTCCTCTCCGCAGGAGAAACAATGGGTGAATAATCTATTGCACCCATTAATCCATGCGGAAACGCGGTCTCAGATTCAAGCGTCGACCACGCCCTATGTATTGTGGGTGGTGCCATTACTGGTAGAGAACGGTTTACAACAGCATGCCCAGCGTGTTCTGGTTGTCGATGTGGACCGGAATACGCAGCTTGAACGCACCCAGGCCCGCGACGGCATTGGCCGTCAACAGGCTGAAAATATACTGGCGGCCCAGGCTACTCGCGAACAGCGCCTGGCTCACGCCGATGATATTATTGATAATAACCGTAGCCAAGGGGCGCTTGCTTCACGTGTTGCGCAATTGCACCGACACTATCTTGAGCTCGCCGCCTCAGCCGCTAACAGGATTACTAAAAATGAGTGACGCTTCCTCAACCGTTTTGTTTGAATATCCGCTAAACGAAAAAATGCGCACCTGGCTGCGTATTGAGTCGTTGTTGCAACAGCTGCATCACAACCACTCCCTGACCGACATGGGAAGCGCGTTGACATTCTTCCGCGCCATTGCCGATCTGATGGATATATTGGAACGCGGGGATGTTCGCGCCGAACTGTTGAAAGAGCTGGAGCGCCAGCAGCAGAAGCTACTGCAATGGAGCGATGTACCGGGTGTCGATATGGAGCGAATCCATTCTCTGCGCCAGCAGCTAAAAGAGCAGTCGACCGTCCTGATGGCCGCGCCGCGGATGGGACAAACACTGCGCGAAGATCGCCTGATCGCCATGGTTCGCCAGCGGCTCAGCATCCCGGGAGGCTGCTGCAGTTTCGACCTGCCGACCCTGCATATCTGGCTGTATCAGCCACAGGATCAGCGCGAACGGCTCGTCGCCGGCTGGCTCGATTCGCTCACGCCGTTGAAAAAATCGCTGACCATGATACTGGAGCTGATCCGCCATTCCGCGGCTTTTCGCCCGCAGATTAGTCTCAACGGCTTCTTCCAGGACAACGCGTCGGACGCCGATCTTTTGCGCCTGCGTATCGATTTGGCCTATCAACTTTACCCGCAAATTTCTGGTCATAAAACGCGCTACGCCATCCGTTTTCTATCGTTGGATAGCGAGAATGGGCAAATTCCGCCGCGCCTGACGTTTGAGCTGGCCTGCTGTTAAAAGCGGATGAGTAAATAATAATAAGTTAGATTATCCCCGATGGATTTCAGGCGGCGGTCCCATTGGGGCTGCAACCCAACCCCCTGAAAGCCGTAGGGCAGAAAAGATATAGGAGAACCCCATGGGTAACGAGGTAACCATCGTAAAATGTCCGACCTGCAAAAAATCGGTCGAATGGAGTGAAAAAAGTCTTTATCGCCCGTTTTGCAGCAAACGCTGCCAGCTTATCGATCTGGGGGAATGGGCCGATGAGGAAAAGCGCATCCCCAGCGACGATATCATTTCAGACAGCGAAGAGTGGAGCGAATCCCATCGCTAGGCCCGCAGGCCCGGCGACGGCCGTTTTTCAGCCGCTTTTTTCAACCGTTAATTAGCCTTCAACCAGCGGATCATTTCCGCATTCGCTGGCGGGAATTCATCCTCTAACAGCTCATCAACCCGCAGCCAGCGAGAGGCCTGCCCTTCGCGACCGTACGGCTCGCCCCGCCAGTGCTCCACCAGGAAAAAATGCAGCGTTATCACGCGTTCCAGCGTGGAGAACGTTTTATCGCCCAGCGGCTGCGGGTTTTCAGCCTCAATGCTCGTTTCCTCGCGCAGCTCACGAATCAGCGCCTGCTCCGGCGTTTCGCCGGCTTCGACTTTCCCGCCCGGGAACTCCCACATGCCGGCCATATGGACGCCGGCCGGTCGGCGGGCAATAAAGAACTTTTGCTCGGCATTGCGAATAATACCCACCGCAACGGATAACCGTTTTTGATCCATGGTACGTCCTATCAAATAAAAGGCGGTCTAGCACCGCCTGAGGTTGCTGACAAACCCGTCTGTCGGATCGAGATACACGGGGCGACTACGGGGATGAGGCGTCCCTGTGGGAACCTCCCCTCGTGTTTCCCCTAATATCTGACTTGGTCATCAGTCTGGGGCGGTATAGCACCGCCTTTATTTATTACTCAGTTTATGTCGATTACTTCTGTAAACGGCCGTGGCACTGCTTATATTTCTTCCCTGAACCGCAAGGACAGGGATCGTTACGGCCGATCTTGCGCTCCGCCTGAACCGGCATGCCGGCGCCGGTAGCCGAGGCGGCTTCATCCTGATGGCTCAGTTGCTGCTGGCGAGCCAGGCGTTCCGCTTCCTCGCGGCGCTGCTGTTCCAGCGCTTCGATCTCTTCCGGCATGCGAACCTGCACCTTGCTCAGCGTGCTGATCACTTCATATTTCAGCGATTCAAGCATGGCGGCGAACATGGAGAAAGACTCGCGTTTATACTCCTGCTTGGGATCTTTTTGCGCATAGCCGCGCAGGTGAATCCCCTGGCGCAGATAGTCCATCGCCGCCAAATGCTCTTTCCATAGGGAGTCCAGCGTTTGCAGCATGACGCCTTTCTCAAAGTTGCGCATCACCTCGCTGCCCACAATCTCTTCTTTGCGCTGATAAACTTCAATCGCCTGCTGTAAGATACGCTCACGCAGCGTTTCTTCATGCAGCTCCGGCTCTTTATCCAGCCACTCTTTAATGGGCATATCCAGATCGAAGTCGTTTTTCAAGCGCTGTTCCAGACCTTCGATATCCCACATCTCCTCCAGCGACTGCGGCGGAATGCAGCTGTCGATCGCCACCTTGAACACGTCTTCGCGAATGCTGTTAATGGTTTCACTAATATCGGAAACATCCAGCAGTTCGTTACGCTGAGAGTAAATCGCCCGACGCTGATCGTTGGCGACGTCGTCATACTCAAGCAATTGCTTACGAATATCAAAGTTACGGCTTTCCACCTTACGCTGCGCGTTGGCGATCGCCTTGGTTACCCAAGGGTGCTCAATCGCCTCGCCGGGTTTCATACCCAGCTTACGCATCATGTTGGAGACGCGGTCGGAAGCAAAAATACGCATCAGCGCATCTTCCATCGACAGATAGAAACGGGAAGAGCCCGCGTCCCCCTGACGACCGGAACGACCGCGAAGCTGGTTATCGATACGGCGCGATTCATGGCGTTCGGTGCCGATAATATGCAGGCCGCCCGCCGCCAACACCGCATCATGACGTTTCTGCCATGCCGCCTTAATTTCGGCGATTTGCGCTTCATCCGGGTTTTCCAGCCGGGCGATCTCCGTCTGCCAACTGCCGCCCAAGACGATATCCGTACCGCGGCCGGCCATATTGGTGGCGATGGTAACCGCGCCGGATTGACCGGCCTGCGCGATGATATCCGCCTCCATGGCGTGGAATTTGGCGTTCAACACATTGTGCTTGATGCCGGCCTTTTCCAGCGCCTGCGAAACCACTTCCGACTTCTCGATGGAAATCGTCCCCACCAGCACCGGCTGTCCTTTCCCCGCGCGCTCTTTGATATCTTCAATGATGGCGTCGATTTTTTCATGTTCCGTCATATAGACCAGGTCCGGCAGATCTTTACGGATCATCGGACGGTTGGTCGGAACAACGATGGTATCCAGCTTATAGATCGAGCTGAATTCAAAGGCTTCCGTATCCGCCGTACCGGTCATCCCGGCCAGTTTTTCATACAGACGGAAGTAATTCTGGAAGGTGATTGACGCTAACGTCTGGTTTTCATTCTGAATAGCGACGTTTTCTTTCGCTTCCACCGCCTGATGTAAACCATCGGACCAACGGCGCCCCTGCATGGTACGCCCGGTGTGCTCGTCGACGATGATCACTTCGCCGTCTTTTACGATGTAATCCACATCGCGGGTGAACAGCACATGCGCGCGCAGCGCGGCGGTGACGTGGTGCATCAGCATAATATTGGCCGGCGAATAGAGCGATTCGCCCTCATCCATAATGCCTTCTTTCACCAACAGCTCTTCCACCAGCACCAGACCGCGTTCGGTCAGGTTAACCTGGCGTGATTTTTCATCAACCGAGAAGTGGCCCTCGCCATGGAAGGTATCCGAATCCTCTTTCTCCTGACGGATCAGATGAGGGATAATTTTGTTGACGCGAATATAGAGCTCGGAGCTATCTTCGGCCGGGCCGGAGATAATCAGCGGCGTACGCGCTTCATCGATCAGAATGGAGTCGACTTCATCCACCAGCGCGTAATACAGTTTACGCTGTACGCGTTCTTCCGGGCTGAAGGCCATGTTGTCGCGCAGATAGTCAAAACCGTATTCGTTGTTGGTGCCGTAAGTAATATCAGCGGCATAGGCCTCACGTTTAGCCGGCGCCGGCATGCCCGGCAGGTTAATCCCCACCGTCAGGCCGAGAAACTCAAACAGCGGACGGTTATTTTCCGCATCGCGCTGCGCCAGATAGTCGTTCACCGTCACCACATGGACGCCGCGGCCGGTCAACGCATTAAGATAGGCGGGCAGCGTCGCCGTCAGCGTTTTACCTTCGCCGGTACGCATTTCGGCGATACAGCGCTCATTCAATACCATCCCGCCGAGTAGCTGAACGTCGAAGTGACGCATGCCGAACACGCGCTTACTGGATTCACGCACCACGGCGAACGCCTCAGGCAGCAGGCTATCCAACGATTCGCCTTTTTTCAGGCGCTCGCGGAATTCATGGGTCTTGGCCGCCAGCTCATCGTCCGACAGCTTTTCCATATCAGGTTCCAGACGATTAATAACATCAACTTTCTTGCGCATGCGGCGCAGGGTGCGATCGTTACGGCTACCAAAAATTTTAGTTAATATATTCAAGGCCATAATAAATTTAATCTCATAAACGCCACTCATCCAGTGGCTGCACAACATCAGAAAACTGGGGAAAGGTCCTACAGCATTTAATTAAGCATCAATATGTTTCAACTGTGGGAATAGGGTCCGGCGCGGATGCCGCGAACCTGAGCCAGCCAGATCCCGGTCTGATGATGCGTTAAGGGAAAAACGGAGGTTCGCCCTGTCAGGCGAATAATGGCGGGCGGCTTCTCTTCGCGCGTTAACAGCGCGTTCAGCGTATCCAG
Source organism: Brenneria populi (assembly GCF_036016195.1). NCBI lineage: Bacteria > Pseudomonadati > Pseudomonadota > Gammaproteobacteria > Enterobacterales > Pectobacteriaceae > Brenneria > Brenneria populi. Next base: position 18,787 of record NZ_JAYWTM010000015.1, read on the forward strand.
CAATACCAGCGAGTGCGAAGGTAAGTCATCAACCTGCCGCGCGTTTATCTGCTGCGGAGCGGTCAATGCGAAAGAGAGGTGACGGATTACCGTGCGGATGGCATGCTGATGCCAGTAGTCCACGCCAAAAGAGGAGCGGCGGTGCGCTTCCTTAAGCGCCACTAAATCGGTAAGGCTGAGCGATACGCTGTTCTGACGGCTGACGCTGGAGGATGCGTCGGGTAGCGGAGCCACCTTCTGCGAGGCATTCAGGCCGTTGGGCAGGCCGAAACTCGCCGCGACCATCCCCAAAAGGAGATGCGGCCAGAAATAACGTCTGCCAAATTGTCGCCAACGATTTAGAATACCGATCACTAGTTTAACGTCCGTCGGAGCCTGATTTATGCGTGATAGCCGCCCACAATCACTGGAATCCCTATTTGATAGCGCATCGGCCGCGGGTTCCGGCCCGCTGCGTGATGTGCAGCAGCGCGCTATCGCATTATTAAAACTTAACCGGGCGGTACGTGGAATTCTTCCCGCGCAGTTACACCCCTGGTGCCGCGTCGCCAACTATCGGCAGGGGCTGCTGGTTTTGGAAACCGCCAACGCTAACTGGCTGATGCGGTTACGTTATGAACAGCCGGCGTTACTCTCTGCATTACGCGCCCAAATATTACCATCATTAGCTTCGATCGACATCAGGATTAATCCGGCGCTCGCCGCAAAAGGACAGGAAATGGTGAAAAAGAGCGAGATCGCCGCGCCTGACCAGGCGGAGCAAAAGCCATTACGTCAGTTGAGCGAGCAAAGCGCGGAAACATTAAGAGGTTTGGCGAGCCACAGCCCGGAAAGATTACGCAAAATACTAGAACGACTGGCCTCACTGGCCGGAGAGAGTACCAGTAAAACCAGTCGTAATAAGAAATAACGACTTAAGCGTTAAGCCAAAACGGTCGACGGCGCTTTAAACGCCAGCGGCAATTCCGCGTCGTCTTCAAACGTGACGTATTCCCACGCTTCCTGCCGGGCCAACACCGCCTGCAACAGTTTATTGTTCAAAGCATGGCCTGACTTAAACGCCGTAAACGCGCCGATGATGTTGTGGCCGCACATAAACAGGTCGCCGATGGCGTCCAGCATCTTATGACGCACAAACTCATCTTCGAAGCGCAGCCCGTCTTCGTTCAGCACGCGGTAATCATCCACCACGATCGCGCAATCCATACTGCCGCCCAGGCACAACCCACGGGACTGCAAGTATTCGATATCGCGCATAAAGCCGAAGGTGCGCGCGCGGCTGATCTGACGCACGAAGGCGTCGGCGGAGAAATCCAGGCGATAGCGCTGGTTGCCCGCATCAATGGCCGGGTGGTTGAAATCGATAGTGAAATCCAGACTGAAGCCGTTAAACGGTTTCATTTCGGCCCACTTATCGCCATCTTCAACGCGCACGGGTTGCTTGATGCGCACGAATTTCTTGGCGCTGTTCAGCTCTTCGATACCGGCATCCAGCAGCAGGTACACGAAAGGACTGGCGCTGCCGTCCATAATGGGGATTTCCGGCGCGTCAACGTCAATGACGATATTGTCGATTCCTAGCCCTGCAAGCGCGGCGTTAAGGTGCTCCACCGTAGAAATACGCACGTCATGCTCATTAACCAGGCAAGTACAGAGCATGGTATCACGCACGGATTTTGCATCAGCCGGAAAATCAACCGGTGGATTCAAGTCGGTGCGACGATAGATGACCCCGGTATTTGCCGGTGCAGGACGCATGGTCAGGGTGACTTTCTTGCCGGTATGCAAACCGACCCCTGTCGCCTGAACAATACGTTTTAATGTACGTTGTTTGATCATCATTTTATCTCGCATGTTACTGAACCTACCGACCTAGCATACACTAGGCTCGGTGGTACAGTTTAGCACAAAGAGCGGAGATTCCAACGTCGTCGGACGCGATTAGTCCGCCTGCTTACGCAGAAACGCCGGAATATCCAGGTAATCGGGCTCTTTATTGGTCTGCGGATTCTGATCGTTGACCACTTTGGCAGCCGGTTTTTCCTGTGTCAGCGGCGTCATGCCGTGCTGCTGGTAACGATGATCCATAACCGGCTGGCTAGCCTGCTTATTCGTCACCAGGGTAATTTCCGGACGCTTATCCATACCGATGCCGGTGGCGACCACGGTCACGCGCAGTTCGTCATTCATTTCCGGATCGAGCGAGGTACCGATAACCACCGTCGCGTTGTCGGAGGCGAACGCGCGGATGGTGTTGCCCACGGTTTCGAACTCATCCAGACGCAGGTCGAAGCCGGCCGTAATGTTGACCAGCACGCCGCGCGCGCCGGACAGGTCGATATCTTCCAGCAGCGGACTGGAGATCGCCATTTCGGCCGCTTCTTCCGCGCGGTCTTCGCCGCGGGCCACGCCCGAGCCCATCATGGCATAACCCATTTCGGACATCACGGTGCGAACATCGGCAAAGTCGACGTTCATCAGGCCGGGACGGGTAATCAATTCGGCGATACCCTGCACCGCGCCTTTCAAGACATCGTTCGCCGCGCCGAACGCATCCAGCAACGAGATGCCGCGACCCAGAACTTTCAGCAGCTTATCATTCGGAATGGTAATCAGGGAGTCGACGTGTTTAGACAGCTCGGCGATGCCCTGCTCCGCGAAAGCCATACGTTTTTTGCCTTCAAAATTAAAAGGCTTGGTCACCACGGCGACGGTCAGGATGCCCAGATCTTTCGCCACTTCGGCGACGACCGGCGCGGCGCCCGTACCGGTACCGCCGCCCATGCCTGCGGCGATAAATACCATATCGGCGCCCTCAAGCGCCGTACGCAGCGCTTCACGATCCTCTTCCGCTGAATTACGCCCGACTTCGGGGTTGGCGCCGGCGCCCAGACCTTTGGTGATGCCGCTGCCGATCTGAATCGTCTGCCCAACCGCCGTCTTGCGTAACGCCTGCGCGTCGGTATTCACAGCAAAGAATTCAACGCCTTCGATGCGTTCGCGCACCATATGTTCGACGGCGTTGCCGCCGCCGCCGCCAACGCCGATGACTTTTATCACCGCGTCGTTGGTTAATTCCATTGGTTCAAACATAGTTTCTCTCCGCTTTGTGCCTGTAACTTCGAGATCATAAACTGTGCTAAATGATCTCTTTGATAAATTAAAATTCTTTCCTCAGCCAGCTATTGATTCTCTTGAACCAGCCGCTCACTGAAGCGCGTTTTTCGACCTCATGCTCACCGCCCAGGTGAGACTCCTTACCGTAATGCAGTAACCCGACCGCCGTGGAGTAGTAAGGTTCCTGCGCATAATCCGTCAGACCTGTAATATTTAGCGGCTGACCGATGCGCACCTGAGTGTGGAACACCCGTTGCGCGCAGGCCGCCAGGCCGTCTATCTGCGCCGCACCGCCGGTAAGCACGATACCCGCCGCCAGATGGTGCTTAACGCCTTGTTGACGCAACTGCTCCTGCAACTGTAAAAGTTCGTCGTTCACCAAATTCAACAGTTCGGTGTAACGTGGTTCGATCACTTCCGCCAGCGTCTGCCGTTGCAGGCTGCGCGGCGGGCGCCCTCCGACGCTGGGAACCTCGACATTTTCGTCTTTGCCGACGATCGACCCCAGCGCGCATCCGTGACGGACTTTGATCGCTTCGGCGTCGGTCGGCGGCGTGCCGAAGGCGTAGGCGATATCGCTGGTCACCACGTTACCCGCGTAAGGGATAACCTTGGTATGCCGCAGGGCGCCGCCGGTGTAAACCGCGATATCCATGGTTCCGCCGCCGATATCGACAACGCAAACGCCCAGTTCCCGCTCATCTTCCGTCAATACGGCGTAGCTGGACGCCAAACCGGCGAAAATCAGCTGATCCACTTTCAGGCCGCAGCGCTCTACGGCCTTAACGATATTCTTCGCCATGTCGTTATGGCAGGTAATCAGGTGGACTTTCGCCTGCATACGCACGCCGGACAATCCGACCGGATTCTTAATACCTTCCTGGTAATCAATCGCATACTCTTGCGGAATCACGTGGAGAACGCGGTGCTCATCGCGCACGCGTACCGACTTGGCGGTATGCACCACGCTTTCCACGTCCTCCTGCGTGACCTCTTCTTCCGAGATAGGCACCATGCCTATCTCATTCTGACAGCTGATATGTTTGCCGGAGAGCGCCAGATAAACCGAGGAAATCTGGCAATCAGCCATCAGTTCGGCCTGGTCGATCGCGCGCTGAACGCACTTGACGACCGACTCAAGATCGTTGACGCCGCCTTTATCCATACCGCGAGACGGACAGCTGCCCACCCCGATAATATTGACCATGCCATCGGGCAGAACCTCCCCCACCAGCGCAGCCACCTTTGCCGTACCGATTTCCAGCCCAACTACCAGTTTTCTGTCCGTCGACTTGATCATTGTTGTTTAGCCTGTGCCTGATTCTGATTACTATTCTGTTGCCGATCGCCATCTTGCCGCCCATCGGCGTTCTGCTGTTCAAACAAGGCCGTCCCCCAGCCTACCGCCGCACCAGAGTCATATCGCAGATCGACATAGCTGATACGTTTGTTATCGCTCTGCGCCTGACGTTGCAACAGCGGATAAAGCTCGATAAAGCGATCTAAACGCCGGGCCCGATCGTCCCGCCCCAGTTCAAGGCGAGTATCGTCATTCAGCGCCAGCTGCCATGAATGGCGCGCGCTCATCGCCACCATTTTCAGGGTAAACTTTCCTGCGGCCAGCGTTCGGCTCATAGTCCGATACCCTTCCAGCACCTCTTTTTCGCTGCCTTCCGGTCCATACAGCAGCGGCATATTGCGGTTGCCGATGCGCTCGGCCGGCACGCTGAAAGAATTCCCGTCATTATCAACCATTAATAGGTCATTCCAACGCGCGACCGGAACATATTCAACCAGATGAATCTTCAATTCATCCGGCCACTGCTTACGTACGCTGGCCTGTTTGATCCACGGCAGACGCTCAATCTGCTGCTGGATCACGTTCACATCCTGGGTCATAAAGGTGCCCGGCGAACCCAGCGCTAAAATCGCCTGACGAATATCGTCGTTGGTGGTGTATTGCCTTTCTCCCGTCACCACCATTCTGGACAACGGCAAACGACTGGCGTCTTTCATCCATTCCACGACCATCCAGCCGCCCCAGACGATCGTCCCTACTACCATCAGCAGGAAAATCAATCCCGCCAGTTGGCCGCCATTACTGCGGCGCGTCCCGCGAGGCTCGTGTTCTCGTCCACGCGTATTCAGTGCTGCCTGCGACATATCAGTCAGCCAACTCCAGGATCCTGACAACCAGCTGTGAGAACGTCAGGCCCCGTTGCCGCGCCGCCATCGGCACCAGACTGTGGCTCGTCATACCTGGAGAGGTATTCACTTCCAGCAGATAAGGCGCGCCATCGCTATCCATCATCAGATCCACCCGGCCCCAACCGCTGCAATCCAGCGCGCGGTAAGCCGCCATCGACAGCTCGGCCAGCGCTTGCTCTTTTTCCGGCGACAAACCGCTTGGGCAAAAGTACTGCGTCTCATCCGACAGATATTTCGCCTCATAGTCGTAAAACGTGCCCGCGGCCTGAATACGAATGGAGGGCAGCACTTCATCGCCCAGGATAGCGACCGTATACTCCGGGCCGCTCAGGTATTTTTCCACCAGAACCTCGTCGTCATGGCGGAAAGCCGTCTCCAGCGCCGCCCGTAACTCGCCGATCTGGTTAACCTTGCTCATACCCACGCTGGAGCCTTCGCGGCTGGGTTTAACAATCAACGGCATGCCCAAGTGGACGAATTTTTTCGCCAGTTCATCCGCGTCGATGGCGGAAAAGGTCTGCCGGTTCAGAGCGACGAAAGGCGACACCGGCAACCCTAACGCCTGCCACACCAGCTTGGTGCGCAGTTTATCCATCGTCAGCGCCGACGCCATCACGCCGCTGCCGGTATAGGGCAGCCGTAAAAACTCCAGCAGGCCCTGTAACGTGCCGTCCTCGCCGCCGCGGCCATGCAGCGCGATAAAAATTTTCGTGAACCCCTCATCCTTGAGATGCGTCACCGGAAACTCGCGCGTATCGATAGCGTGGGCGTTAATCCCCGCTTCCTGCAAACCTGCCAGCACCGCCTGACCTGAAAGCAACGATACTTCGCGTTCGGCAGAGGTTCCACCAAGTAGTACAGCGACTTTCTCTGTCATGATGTTCCTCATTCACTTATCTGCGGCTGTAGCCTGGAATCAGCCAGTTTCCGCGCCAGCTTGCCAATATTGCCGGCGCCTTGCACCAAGATCAGATCCCCATCACGTAGCGCCTGTGACAACAGTTCCGGCAAAGTATCCACATCGGTCACTAAAATCGGATCAATCTTACCGCGTCCGCGAATGGTGCGGCACAGAGAGCGGCTATCCGCGCCCGGAATCGGCGATTCGCCCGCCGGATACACATCCAGCATCAGCAACACATCCACCTGCGACAGAACATGCGCGAAGTCATCGTATAGGTCGCGCGTACGCGTATAGCGATGCGGCTGGAAAATCATCACCAGACGCTTGTCCGGCCAGCCAGCCCGCGCCGCCTTGATGGTGGCGTCGACTTCCGTCGGATGGTGTCCGTAGTCATCCACCAGCATGGCGCTGCCGCTCTGGCCGTTAACCAGCTCCAGCGGGTATTCGCCTAAAAAATCGAACCGTCTGCCGGTTCCTTCAAATCGTTCCAACGCGCGTAAAATCGCCCCATCGTCTATGCCTTCATCCATCGCCACGGCGACGGCGGCGGCGGCGTTCAACGCGTTATGGCGGCCGGGCGCGTTCAGCGTGACGTGCAGCAGCGGCTTATCCTGACGCGCCAGCGTAAAGTGCCCCTGCGCGCCGACCTGCCGATAGCCGGCGATGCGCACATCGGCGTCATCGCTAAAGCCGTAGGTGGTGATATGGCGCCCGACCCGCGGCAGCAGCTCGCGGATGACGTCGTCATCCACGCACATTACCGCCCGTCCGTAAAACGGCAAATTGTGCAAGAAATTAATAAACGTCTGCTTCAAATTCTCAAAGTCGCCCTGATAGGTATCCATATGGTCGGCTTCGATATTGGTTACGATCGCCACCATCGGCTGCAAATGCAGGAACGAGGCGTCGCTTTCATCCGCTTCGGCGATCAGATAGCGGCTGGAGCCCAGACGCGCGTGCGTTCCCGCCGCCTTGACCAAACCGCCGTTGACAAACGTCGGATCCAGCCCGGCCTCGGCATAAATGCTGGCGACCATCGCCGTCGTCGTGGTTTTGCCGTGCGTTCCCGCAACGGCTATGCCGTGACGAAAACGCATTAATTCCGCCAACATCTCCGCGCGGCGAATCACCGGGATACGCGCCTCGTGCGCCGCCACGATCTCCGGGTTATCGGCGGAAATAGCGCTGGAAACAACGACCACGCTGGCGTTCAGCACGTTTTCAGCCCGGTGATGAAAATAAATCCGCGCCCCCAGCTCGCTCAGCTGTTGCGTCACGGCGTTCGGCGCCAGATCGGAGCCGCTGATTTCATAACCTTCATTAGCCAACACTTCGGCGATACCGCCCATGCCGGCGCCACCGATGCCGACAAAGTGGATGTGCCGGACGCGATGCATCTCGGGCACGATTGAACGCAGTTTCGCCAGTTGTTGAGTATTCACTTTTTTCTATCGCTACCTTATTCAATCCCCGGCGGCGGTACCGCCCGGCGATATTAAATTAATCAATCATCTAACCATGAACTACATCGGTAGTTCGGCCGCCTGCGGCGGCGCAGACCTCCGCCGCCACGCGCTCGGTCGCATCCGGAACGGACACCGAACGCGCCTTTTGCGCCATCGACATCAGCGTGGCGCGATCCCAGCGCGCCAGGACGTCGCTTACGGACGCCGCGTTAAACTGCGGCTGTTCGATAATCTTCGCCGCCCCCGCTTTTTCCAGCGGCAGAGCGTTCCAATATTGCTGCCGATCCTTATGCTGGAAAGGCACGAACAGCGCCGGCAATCCCGCCGCGGCGATCTCGCTGACCGTCAGCGCTCCGGAGCGGCATACCACAACGTCGGCCCAGGCGTATGCCTCGGACATATCATCAATAAATTCGGCGATCCGATGCTGAGTCTGGCCGGCCTGCCGATAGGCCTGCCGCACCTCCGCCAGAGCGCCTTTACCGACCTGGTGCCAAATCGTAATGCCGTCGCCTAAGCGCGCGGCGACGCCCGGCAGCGTCTGATTCAGAATCCTTGCGCCCTGACTACCGCCGATCGCCAGAACGCGAATCGGCCCGCTGCGTCCGGCCAGACGGATTTCCGGCGCCGGCAGAGCCAGCACATCGCTTCTTACCGGGTTGCCGACCACCTCCGCCCGCGGAAACGCGCCGGGGAAGGCCTGTAAGACTTTCCTGGCGATATGCGATAGCCAGCGATTGGTCAGCCCGGCGATGCCGTTTTGCTCATGCAGCACCACGGGAACGCCGCACAGCCAGGCGGCCAAACCGCCGGGACCGGAAACATAACCGCCCATCCCCAGCACCACATCCGGCTTATAGCTACGCATAATCGCCCGCGCCTGGCGCACGGCGCGGAAAATGCGCACAGGCGCGCTCAGCTGGGCTTTCAATCCTTTCCCCCGCAGCCCGGAGATACGGATAAAATCAATATCGATACCGTGCCGGGGCACCAAATCCGCTTCCATACGATCCGCGGTGCCTAACCACCGCACCTGCCAGCCTTGAGCCATCAAATGGTGCGCGACGGCGAGACCGGGGAAAACGTGTCCTCCCGTGCCGCCGGCCATCACCAGTAAACGCTTTCCTTCGCCACTCATCTGGCGCTCCTCGTAAACGCCTGCGCTTTTGTCAGACGCGTTTCAAAATCAATGCGTAACAACAAAACAATGGCCGTCGACATAATCAGCAAACTTGAACCGCCGTAGCTGATTAACGGCAGCGTCAGCCCTTTGGTCGGCAGCATTCCCGCCGCCGCCCCGACGTTTACCAGCGTCTGAAAACTGAACCAGATGCCGATGGAGCACGCCAGAAAGCCGGAAAAACGCTGGTCGATCTCCAGCGCACGCCGTCCGATGGACATCGCACGAAAAGCGACGAAGAATATCATTAACAGCGCTAAAACCACACCGATATAGCCGAGCTCTTCGCCTAAAATGGAGAAAATAAAGTCGGTATGCGCTTCCGGCAGATACTCCAGCTTCTGCACCGAATTTCCCAGGCCTTGCCCCCACAGTTCGCCCCGCCCGAACGCCATCAGCGATTGGGTCAACTGGTAGCCGCTGCCGAACGGGTCTTCCCACGGATTCCAGAAGGAGGTCACGCGCCGCATACGATAAGGCTCGGCGATAATCAGCAGGCAAACGGCGAAAATACCGCAGCCGATGATGGCCAGAAACTGCCACAGTTTCGCGCCCGCCAAAAACAGCATCGCCAGCGTAGTAATAAACAGCACGACCACCGTCCCCAGATCCGGCTGCGCCAACAGCAGCACGGCCAGCACCACCATCACGCCCATCGGCTTGCAGAAGCCCCAGAAGTTATTACGCACTTCCTCCACTTTGCGCACCATATAGCTGGAGAGATAGCAAAACAGCGCCAGCTTGGACAATTCGGCGGGCTGAATACGCAGCGGCCCCAGGGAGATCCAGCGCGACGCCCCGTTCACCGAGCTGCCGACCGCCAGCACCACCAGCAGCATCAGCATCGCCGCCAACAGCAGAACCGGGCTGTAACGTTGCCAAATCTCCATCGGAATGCGCAGCGTCACCATCGCCAGGGCGAAGGCCAGCCCCAGATACAACGCGTCGCGCTTGGCGAACAGGAAAGGATCGTCCGCCAAACGCTGTCCGATCGGCATCGAAGCCGAGGTCACCATCACAAAACCAATGACGGCCAGCCCGAACGTCAACCACACCAGAGTGCGGTCATACAGCACCAGGCTTAGCGAATCGCTCTCCCGCGACCCCATAACCCAGTTTCTTAAACGTTCGATTAACGCCAGCCCAGAGAAGCGCATTAGCCCAACTCCTCCGCCAAGCGGGCAAACTCATCGCCCCGGTGTTCAAAACTGCGGAACTGATCGAGGCTGGCGCACGCAGGCGACAGCAACACCATATCGCCGGGCGCCACGCGTCCCGCTATCAGCCGCATGGATTGCTCCATTGTCTCCGTGTTCTCGGCGATTTCCGGGCGCAGCGCCGCCAGCTGCCGGCCATCGCGGCCGAAACAGTAAAGCCGGATGTTATCGCCCTGAAAGTAGGGCAGCAAAGGAGAGAAATCGGCGGATTTGCCGTCTCCCCCCAGCAACAGATGCAAGGTGCCCTCGACTTTCAGACCGTTTAACGCCGCTTCGGTACTGCCGACGTTGGTGGCCTTGGAATCATTTATCCAGCGCACGCCGTTGCGTTCCCAAACCAGCTGGAACCGATGGTTCAGCCCGGTAAAAGCGGTCAGCGCGGTTAAAGCGGACGAGCGCGGAATGCCGACGGCATCGGCCAGCGCCAGCGCCGCCAGCGCATTGGTGTAGTTGTGTTGCCCTACCAGCTTGATTTCCCGGGCGTTCAATACCCGCTCCCCTTTAATCCGCAGCCAGGTTTCTCCCTGCTGGCGGTTCAGGTGGTAGTCGCCGACGTCGACGCCGAAGCTGACGCAGCGCTCATCCGCGCCGCGAACGGGCATCGTCAGCGCGTCGTCCGCATTCACCACGCACACCTTGGCGTTTTCGTAAATACGCAGCTTCGCGGCGCGATACTGCTGCAGGCCGAACGGATAGCGGTTGGTATGGTCTTCGGTCACGTTCAGAATGGTCGCCGCCGCCGCATGCAGGCTGCTGGAGGTCTCCAGTTGGAAACTCGACAGCTCCAGCACGTAAAGCCGGCACTCATGCTGAAGCAGCCGCAGCGCCGGCAGGCCGATATTTCCCCCCACGCCCACCTGCCAACCGGCGGCGCGCGCCATATCGCCGACCAGCGTCGTCACCGTGCTTTTACCGTTGGAGCCGGTAATCGCCACGATGGGCGCCTGGGCTTCACGGCAAAACAGCTCGATATCGCCGACGATTTCAACGCCCGCGTCCGCGGCGTCGCGCAGGATGGGGGTGGACAGGGCGATGCCCGGGCTTGCCACGATCAAATCGGCATCCATCAGCCAGGACTCATTGAGATCGCCGAGATGGCGCTCGACATTTTCCGGCAGCTTATCCAATCCGGGGGGACTGACGCGGGTATCCACTACGCGCGGCAGCACGCCGCGCGCGAGAAAGAAATCGACGCAGGAGAGGCCGGTTAGCCCCAACCCGATGATGACGACTTTTTTACCCTGATAGTCCACCATATTTTACCGTACCTTCAGCGTTGCCAGGCCGATCAGCACCAGCATCAGCGAAATAATCCAGAAACGTACGATGACGCGCGGTTCCGGCCACCCTTTAAGTTCATAATGATGATGAATCGGGGCCATACGGAAAATGCGCTGACCACGTAACTTAAAAGACCCTACCTGCAAAATGACCGACAGCGTTTCCACCACGAACACGCCGCCCATAATCACCAGCAGAAACTCTTGGCGCAGCAGCACCGCGATGGTGCCCAGCGCGCCGCCCAGCGCCAGCGAACCCACGTCGCCCATGAAAACCTGGGCGGGATAGGTGTTAAACCATAGAAAACCGAGCCCTGCCCCGACAATCGCCGTGCAGACGACCACCAGTTCGCTGGCGTGCCGGATATAAGGAATGTGCAGATAACCGGCAAAATTCATGTTCCCCGTCGCCCAGGCGACCAGCGCAAATCCCGCGGCGACGAATACCGTCGGCATGATGGCCAGCCCGTCCAGACCGTCGGTCAGGTTCACCGCATTGCTGGTGCCGACAATCACAAAATAGGCCAGCACGATGTAGAGCAGCCCGAGCTGCGGCATAACGTCCTTAAAGAACGGCACCACCAGCAGCGTCGCCGGCGTGTCCTTACCGATCGAATACATGACGAACGCCACCGCCAGCGCGATCAGCGACTGCCAAAAATACTTCCAGCGCGCGATCAACCCCTTGGTGTCTTTGCGCACCACCTTGCGATAATCATCAATAAAGCCGACAAAGCCGTAACCCAGCAGCACGACCAGCACGCACCAGACGTACGGATTGGCGAGATTCACCCACATCAGCACCGAAATGGCGATGGAGGCCAGAATCATCACGCCGCCCATCGTCGGCGTTCCCCGTTTGCTGAAATGCGACTCCGGCCCGTCATTACGCACCACCTGCCCAATCTGCAGCCGCTGCAGCCAGGCGATCAAATGCGGCCCCATCCATAAAGAAATCACCAATGCGGTCAGCAGGCTGACGATGGCCCGAAACGTCAAATAGGAAAAGACGTTAAAGCCGGAATAAAACTTGACCAGATGCTCGGCCAGCCACACTAACATGTTGCATTCTCCTGTAATGCGCGTACTACCTGCTCCATCGCAGTGCTACGTGAACCCTTAACCAATATGCTTATTATTTGGTGCTCAGACACCAGCGCGCCAAGTCTTGCAACCAGTGCGGTTTTATCCTGAAAATGTTCGCCATTGCCGCTCGCGCGGCCGATCAGCTCGCTTAACTTTCCTACGCTCAATACCTTGTCGATACCGGCGGCGCGCGCGGCTTCCCCTACCTGGCGATGACACTCCGCGGCGTGCTCGCCCAGTTCGCCCATATCGCCGACCACCATGACCCGGTATCCGGGCATTTCGGCAAGCACCTGCGCCGCGGCCGTCATTGAGCCGACGTTGGCGTTGTAGCTGTCATCCAGCAGCAGCTTTCCTTCCGCCAGCGCGATAGGAAACAGACGACCCGGCACCGCCTTGATTTGCGCCAGCCCGCTTTTGACCGCCGCCAATGTCGCGCCGACCGACATGGAGAGCGCGCTGGCGGCCAGCGCATTCGCCACGTTGTGACGCCCCGGCAACGGCAACGTGACGTCGATCCGCCCAAACGGCGTATGCAGATTGAACGTCGTCCCCTGGGCATGCACCTTGACGTCGCTGGCAAAGAAATCGACATCGTCGGCCGCCTGGGGCGAGAAGCGCCACAGCGTTTTATGATTCAGCATGCTCTGCCAGTGGGGGAAATCGTTGCTGTCCGCGTTAATAATCGCCGTCCCATCGGCGGGCAGGCCGGCAAAGATTTCCCCTTTCGCCTGAGCGACGCCGGCTAGAGAACCGAAACCCTCCAAATGCGCGGCGGCGAGGTTGTTGACCAAGGCGCTTTGTGGACGCACCAGATCGGTGGTGTAGGCAATCTCGCCGATATGATTGGCGCCGAGTTCAATGACCGCGAACTGATGCGCCGGCGTCAGACGCAATAGCGTCAGCGGCACGCCGATATCATTGTTAAAGTTGCCGGCGGTATAAAGCACATCGCCGCACTGACGCAGGATCGCGGCGGTCATCTCCTTGACCGACGTCTTACCGGACGAGCCGGTTAACGCCACGACGCGCGCGCTTGACTGCTCTCTTACCCAGCCCGCCAGTTTCCCCAGCGCCAGACGCGTATCCGGCACCAGCAGTTGCGGCGCATCGACAGGTAAGCGCTTACTGACAAGCAACGCCGCGGCGCCGCTTGTTAAAGCCGCTTCAGCATAGTCATGCGCATCGAATTTCTCGCCCTGCAGCGCGACGAACAGGCTGCCGGCGTTTAGCTTACGCGTGTCGGTTGAAACTTCATCGATCTCGACGTTCCCGCCAATCAATTCGGCGTTCAAAACCGCGGCTATCTGTCGTAAGGAGACGCGAATCATGCGATCACCCCCAGCAGGCGGGCGACGGTAAGACGGTCCGAATAGTCCAGACGGCGATCGCCAATCAATTGATAATCCTCATGGCCCTTACCCGCCACCAGCACCACATCCTTCTCTTGCGCCTGCATCACGGCGCGGGTAACGGCTTCCGCCCGCCCATGAATGACCTGAACGCGCCCGGCATCCAGAAAGCCCGACAAGATATCGTCGATAATGGCGGAAGGCGCTTCGCTGCGCGGGTTATCATCGGTCACCACGACGCGATCGGCCAGTTGCTCCGCGACTCCCGCCATAAGCGGGCGCTTACCTTTATCGCGATCGCCGCCGCAGCCGAAGACGCACCACAGCCGGCCCGCGCAATGCAGCCGCGCGGCCTCCAGCGCCTTTTCCAGCGCATCCGGGGTGTGGGCATAGTCCACCAGCACCATCGGGCGGCCTGGAGCGTGAAACGCTTCCATCCTGCCGCATACCGGCTGCAGATGCGCGCCGGCGGCAATCAAACGGCTCAGGGGATAACCCAGCGCCAGCAGAGCGGCCAGCGCCAGCAACAGATTGCTGACGTTAAACGCGCCTATCAGGCGGCTTTCAATCTCGCCCGGCCCCCAGCTGGAGTCGAAACGAATAACGGCGCCGTTGTCGCGATAATCGACGACGGTCGCCTTCAGCCAGCGGCCGCGGCAGCCGGGAACCAGGTTGTTTTCCATGGTGACGGCGACGGCATCCGGCAGCTTATCCAGCCAGCGGCGGCCGACGGCGTCATCCGCATTGATAATCATCTGCCCTACGCGATGCTCGGCGAACAGCGACCATTTGGCGGCTTCGTAATGCTCCATATCGCCATGATAATCCAGATGGTCCCGGCTCAGATTGGTGAACACCGCGGCGGAAAACGGCAGCGCCGCCACCCGACCTTGCGCCAGGCCGTGGGACGACACTTCCATGGCCGCGAAGGTCGCGCCGCGATCGACCAGTTGCCGTAACGTATGCTGCACATCGACCGCCGAACCCGTGGTATTTTCCGCCGGCGTAATGTGCCCCAGCAGGCCGTTGCCGACCGTGCCCATCACGGCGCTGGTTTCTCCCAACGCCTGGCTCCACTGCGCCAACAGCTGCGCCGTAGTGGTCTTGCCATTGGTGCCGGTCACGCCAATTAACTGTAATTTTTCAGCCGGCTGCTGATAGAAGCGTCCCGCCAGAGCGGAAAGACGCTGGTTCAGATTGCTGAGATACACCACCGGTACGCCATGCGTTTCATCCACCGTCCCATCGGCGGCTTCATCCCCGGCTTCGGCAATAATCGCCGCCGCGCCTTGCGCGACGGCCTGCGGGATATAGCGCCGCCCGTCCGTTTTGTGGCCGACGACGGCGACAAACAGATCCCCGGCAGCCGCATTGCGACTGTCTAATGTCATTTCCCGCAGCGCGCACGCCGGAGCACCCTGCACCCACGGCGCTAATAATTCGCGCAAATTACGATCTGCCACCTGAACCCTCTTCTCGATTAATCACAAACTCACTTTTGTCACCCGAGGGCAAGGCGTCAGGCTCTACGTTCATGGTACGCAGAACCCCCCCCATGATGGCGCCGAATATCGGCGCGGAAACCGCGCCGCCGTAATACTTGCCGGCCTGGGGATCGTTGATGACAACGACCAGAGCAAACCGAGGGTTGCTGGCGGGAGCGACGCCCGCCGTATAGGCGATATATTTATTGATATATTTACCGTCCGGCCCGACCTTTTTCGCCGTCCCGGTTTTAATCGCAATCCGGTAGCCTTTAATGGCCGCCTTGGTGCCGCCGCCGCCCGGCAGGGCGACGCTTTCCATCATATGAACCACGGTACGCACCAACGCCTCGGGAAACACGCGTTCTCCGGCAACCGGCGGATCGACCTTGGTGATCGATAGCGGGCGGAAAACCCCGAAGCTGCCGATGGTGGCGTAGACTCGCGCTAACTGTAACGGCGTTACCATTAGCCCGTAGCCGAAAGAGAAGGTGGCCCTCTCTATGTCAGACCACCGTTGTTTTTGCGGGTATAAGCCACTGCTTTCTCCGACCAACCCCAAATTGGTCGCCTTTCCCAATCCAAAGCGCGAGTATGTATCGACCAACGCAGAGGACGGCATCGCTAACGCCAGCTTGGAAACACCGACGTTACTCGACTTCTGAAGAACCCCGGTCAGGGTCAATTCGCTATAACGCGCCACGTCCTTGATTTCGTGGCCGTTAACATAATAAGGCAGGGTATTGAGAACGCTGTTTTCTCTGATCACCCCGCGCTGCAGCGCGGTCATTACCACCATCGGCTTCACGGTGGAGCCGGGTTCGAAAATATCGGTAATGGCGCGGTTACGCATAATATCTTTGGGCGTGCCGGCCAGGTTATTGGGGTTATAAGACGGGCTGTTCGCCATCGCCAGCACTTCTCCGGTGTTCACGTCGACCAGTACCGCGGTGCCGGATTCCGCCTTGTTGAAGGCCACGGCGTTGTTCAGTTCACGGTAGACCAGCGCCTGCAAACGCTCGTCGATGCTCAGCGCCAGATTGTGCGCGGCCTGACTGTCAACGGAGGAGATATCTTCAATCACCCGGCCGAACCGATCCTTACGCACGGTACGTTCGCCCGGCTGCCCGGTCAACCAGCGATCAAAACTCTTTTCGACCCCTTCAATCCCCTGTCCGTCGATATTGGTAAAACCAATCAGATGGGAAGTCACCTGGCCCGAAGGGTAGTAGCGGCGCGACTCCTGACGCAGGTTGATGCCGGGCAGCTTCAGTTTATGGATATATTCGCCGATTGCCGGGTTAACCTGGCGCGCCAGATAGACGAAACGCCCTTTGGGATTGGCGTTAATCTTCGCGGCCATTTGATCCAGCGGAATTTCGAGCGCATCGGAAAGCGCCTTCCAGCGCGTATCCTGGGTGATGCCGCCGTGGTCATTCAGCTCCTTCGGATCGGCCCAGATCGCATTGACCGGCACGCTCACCGCCAGAGGACGCCCCGCGCGATCGCTGATCATGCCGCGGGCCGTCGGTATTTCTTGTACGCGCAGGGAACGCATATCTCCTTCGCGCACCAGCTTGTCGGGGTTGATCACCTGCAGATAAGCGGCGCGTACCATCAGCCCGACCATCGCCAACAGGATACAGCTGCAAAGCAACGCAAAACGCCAGCTAACAAAGCTGGCCTGGTCTTCCTGGCGTTTTAATCTTCCTGTACGAGCTGCTTTCATGCTTAATTGAATGCCTGTTTAGTTCATTGCTTGACCACAATATTTTCCTGTGACGGATCGACATGCCCCATTTTCAGTTTTTCCGTCGCGATCCGCTCAACGCGGCTATGATCCCCTAACGAATTCTCTTCCAGAATCAGGTTGCGCCATTCAATGTCCAGCGCATCGCGCTCCAGCAACAGATGTTCACGCTCCGAAGTCAATAAACGCGTTTTATGCGCCGTCGTTACCACAAACACCGCGGAAACCAGAACGGCGATCATCAACAGTGTCGGGATCTTGGCATTACGCAGCAGATCCTCGCCGATAACGCCGACCAATCCATGACGTTCATGCCCGATCATGCCGGCAGTCTCTCGGCAAATCGCAGGACGGAGCTGCGGGCGCGGGGATTTTCCGCCACTTCCTCAGAGGAAGGCATCATTTTCCCCGCCGACTTCAGCGTTTGTCCGCCCTGGCTGCGCAGTTGCTCTTCCGTCAGCGGCATGCCTGCCGGCACCTGCGGACCGCGGCTCTGCTGGCGGATAAAGCGCTTCACAATACGGTCTTCCAGCGAGTGAAAGCTGATGACCGACAGGCGGCCGTGCGGAGCCAATGCGCTCAACGCGCCGTTCAACGCCTGTTCAATCTCTTCCAGCTCGCTGTTGATATAAATCCGGATCGCCTGAAAACTGCGCGTCGCCGGATGCTTATGCTTCTCGCGAATCGGGCTGGCGGCCGCGATCAGCTCAGCCAGCTCTTTGGTTCGCGTCATGGGCTCGACGCGGTTACGCTCCACAATGGCGCGGGCGATACGCTTGGCGAAACGCTCTTCGCCGAATGTTTTCAATACCCAGGCGATATCATCCGCTTCCGCTTTCATCAGCCATTCCGCCGCCGCGACGCCGCGCGAGGGGTCCATACGCATATCCAGCGGGCCGTCGCGCATAAACGAAAAACCGCGTTCGGGATCGTCAAGCTGCGGAGAAGAGACCCCCAGATCCAGCAAGACGCCATCAATACGGCCGGTAAGATCGCGTTCCGCCACGTAGTCCGCCAGCGCTGAAAACGGGCCGTGAATAATGGAAAACCGGGGATCGTCTATCGCTTTAGCGGCTTCAATAGCCTGCGGATCGCGATCGATAGCCAATAAACGTCCTTCCGGACCCAGTTGGGAAAGAATAAGGCGAGAGTGGCCGCCGCGGCCAAAAGTACCGTCTATATAGATTCCGTTACCGCGAATGTTCAGACCGTTAACGGCTTCATCCAATAACACGGTTGTGTGTTTATAATTTTCCGGCATGACTATAGTGATAAGTCCTGCAATCGCTCAGACAGCGCTTCCTGAGTCGACTGTTCTGCGTCGATATCGTCCTTGACCTGTTGATACCAAGTCTGTTCATCCCACAGCTCAAACTTGTTGAACTGCCCGACCAGCATCACTTCTTTAGTTAGGCCCGCATGTTGGCGTAGCGTCCCGGCAATTAATAAACGTCCGGCATTATCCATCTGACACTCGCTGGCATGTCCCAATAACAAACGCTGAACGCGACGTTCGGCGGGGATCATGCTCGACAGACGAGAAAGCTTCTGTTCAATAATTTCCCACTCGGGCAAGGGATAAAGCAGCAGACATGGCTGGTGAAGATCAATGGTGCAGACCATTTGACCCTGCGATTCCTCGTTCAGCGTATCCCGGTAACGGGTTGGCACGGCAAGCCGCCCTTTGCTGTCGAGATTAACCAGCGTAGCCCCACGAAACATTCCTGAGTTACCCCTTCGCCACCTTTTTCACCACTTTATCCCACAAATTCCCACATTGAAGAGTGTACGGAGGGTATGAAAACCTTGTCAAGCCAGAGCGGGCGCGCTTTGGAATTATTTCTGCATGGATTTGGGCCGACATGAGGATAGAAAAAATAAGGATGGATAATTAATGAAGATTAACGTCATGAAAATTTAAGAAAAATTCACTCAAAAAATAAATTTACATAAAAAAATGGCAATAAATTCTCATCAATCGATTATTTTTACTGTCACAGACTGATACCAAATATAAACACTTCCAGAATAGTCCTAGCTCGACGCAGACCGGACCAGACAAGGCTTGCAAGGATTGAGGCCATTATACTGCCAACGATAAGATTTGCTCAACATCACATTTTTGACATCCCCGCTCATTGTTTCTTTATTAATCGCCAAATCGAGCGAAATTTACATTTCCGCCGCGCCGACTTCACAACCGAAGGAAATAAAAACACTGTTTATATAAACAGATTAATTATCCCCTGCGACATTTAATGGTTATGGTTAAAAGCGGGATAGCCTATTCCCGACATTTATTATCCGCCGCAAATATCCGCCTTTTTATTAATATAACTATCCGCATGAGCCGCTGCGGACAAAAAACACAACTCATTGTTTAAAAACATCTTTAACAATCATTGCGCCATAAACTAGCGATTCCGCGCATTGCCGGAAATAAAGTAGCGAAAAAGCTGATTAAACGGTTAGAAATAAATATTTTTAGCTACTTATTAAGCAACACTGCAGTGATCTACACTATATAAAATTTTAAAAGCAAAACAAAAAACCAAAAGATCGGCATTCGTTCCGACCTTTGTGCTCTTCGCCATCCCAAGCTGGAGTGAGTGAGTATGTTCTCCTCGACATCACGATTACGCAACGCAAGCGCGGATACCTTCGCGCTGGTCATCTACTGCTTTATCACCGGCATGGCGATCGAAGTCGGGCTGTCCGGCATGAGCATTGAACAATCTTTTTCTTCTCGCCTGCTCTCCATTCCGGTCAACATCGTGATCGCCTGGCCCTACGGCCTCTACCGCGACCGGGTGCTCGCCTGCGCCACACGCCATCTATCGGAACATTTGCTGATACGCAACCTCGCCGACCTGTTCGCCTATGTCAGTTTCCAGTCTCCGGTGTATTTCGCCATTCTTTGGGCTATCGGGGCCGACGAAGCGCAGATGTTGACCGCCGTCGCCAGCAATGCGGTTATCTCGATGGCGATGGGGGTGCTGTATGGCTACTTTCTGGAATACTGCCGTCGGTTATTCAAGGTGGCGGCGCCCCGTCAATTTCACGATGCCAATAGGCGGCAGCCGAATTAACGCCCCGCGCGGCCGGATTATCGGCGCGCGCGGGAAGATGCTACTCGCTCGTTTTCGTCTTACGGCGCCGCTTGGCAAGCTGCGCTTTTAAGCGGCTGCGTTTCAGGTCGGAGAGGCTGTCGAGCAACGAGAGCCCGTCCAGGTGATCGATCTCATGCTGCAGACATACGGCGAATTCCCCGCCTGCGTCAATTTCCCGGCGCTCGCCGTCCGGATCGAGAAACGTCACCGTCACCCGTTTTGCGCGCTCCGCCGGCATGGGATGCCCGGGAATGGAAGAACAGAGTTCCAGATGCGACGTCTTCTCTTCCGAGCTGGCGGTTATCTGCGGGTTGATCAAAGCCAGACGCTGACGCTCGCCATGTTCGTCCGCCATATCGATGGCGATGATGCGCAGCGGAATGCCGAGCTGGATGGCGGCAATCCCCGAATCTTTCATCTCATCAATGACGGAGAACATCCGTTCGATCGCCGCCTTCACGCTATCATCTATGGCGCCGACAGGGCGGGAAACCTGTTGCATCCGCGGATCGTCGATCCATAGCACATCAGTTGCACTCATCGTTATCTCCGTTAATTCGACTCGCTTTCTGTAGCGATATAAGCTTTGTCCGCAATTTCTCATCATGCGCGTACAGGTAAAGCCCGTAAATGGCGCGGGTCATCAGCACATTGACGGCATTGAGCATAATGCGCTCTTTCACCGCTTCACTGTCGTCAATCTGCGCCCTGCCGTGAAAAGCCGTGCTGTCTTCGTATCTGGCGGGATCGAGCGCAATCCTCTCGTTCCGCGCATCCCATGCCACCGAGGGGCCCAGGATCAGACCGACGTAGTTCAGATCAAAGCCCTGAACGGTATAGACCGATCCCACTTCGTCGATGGTATCTTCCCGCTCCGCCCACGGCAGTCGCTCGCTGGGTTTCGAGCGGTCCCAACGCAGGCGAAACCGCCCTTCTTCGATAAAATAATCCTGTCCGTCCAGCCGATAAGGGTAGTCGTAAGTGGACAGCATGCGCGACAGCCCGCTGGAGGCATTTTTTTCTTTTACGGCGTCGTACATCGCCTGAGCGTCATCGAACACCCGGATTTCGAAATCACTTTTCCTTCCGGCGGCGGAAGACGGCAACGGCAGCAGCTCGCGCCGGCAGAAACTGCGGATCCAGCGCTGGACCGCCGCGTCGGCCCGCATCCTGAACTGGTGTTGCAGCACATAAACGTCTTGCGGCCACTGATTCATCATGCGCGACAGCCGGCTCTCGCTCCACAGGCTCTTAAATTTCAGCACCTGCCGCTCGTCGAACACCAGAACGACAATCCGCGACAGGCGGATAATTTCCTCTAAATGGTTATCGAAAAAAAAGTGGTTGTAGCTATCGCGCCGGGTCAGCAACAGGTGCGCTTCATCAACCAGAACGATATCCGCTATCGCTCCGCGTTTGTCCATGCGGTTGATAAAGGTGGTGGGCCGCTCATAATCCTTCTTCCGCAGGCTGGGCTGATTGTCCGCCGCATTTTTGTAGGCTTTAAGCATCTCGGGGTGGTTAACGAGCAGATAGTTTTCACTGCCGTACAGCGGGTGACGCGGTTGAAGGCGGGCGTGGGTCTGTATGTCGCAAAAAACGGCGTTCAATAAAACGCTTTTGCCGGTTCCGGCTTCCCCGTGAATCACAAAGAAAGCATGCCGATCGCCTCGATGCGTATTCAGAAAATCCTCAATACGGCGTTTCAATGCGTACTGTTCGTCGGCGAGCGTTTTTTCCGGTGAGAGCTTGAAGCTGGCTTGATTGATTTCTGACATGATAAACAGTTGATTTATGAATATTGCGTCCGTTGCCTGCAGGCGCCATATTTTCCAGAGGGTCATATGGCGCAATGAAGCGCGGAATTAACGTCGGCTGAGCGAACCTCGGCGATAGAGGTTGCGGCGGATACGGTTAAGCCCCGGCTTCGGTCTTTTCGGCTCATCCAGGCTAGCCAGCACCAGTTCCAGTACCCGCTCGGCCACTTCACGATGACGCTGGGCGACGGATAAAACCGGGCACTCCAGAAAATCCAGCAATTCATTATCGCCAAAGGTGGCAATCGCCAGATTGTTCGGCAAACGCCCGCTCATTTTCAACGTGACGTCCATTACGCCCTGCAAAAGCGGGAACGCGGTGGTAAACAGCGCCTTAGGCATCGGATGATCTTTAAGATAGTCGGCAAATACCGTCGCCGCGACGCCGCGTTCGTAACTATTGGCGTACAGGTAGCCCACTTCGCGGGGATCGCCGGCCCAGGCCTGACGGAATCCCTGCTCGCGCAGAAAACTGACGGAAAGCTCGGGCAGCGCGCCAAGATAAAGAACGGATTCCGCAGGAATTTTTCTCAACTCCTGGGCCAGCATCTCGGCATCTTCAAGATCGGCGCCGACCACGCTGGTAAAGTGTTCGCGATCCAGCGCCCTATCAAGCGCGATAATAGGCAGACTGCCATTGGCCCAACGCTGATAGAACGGATGTTCGGGCGGCAGCGCCGTCGACACGATGATGGCGTCGACCTGGCGTTGCAGCAGATGTTCGATACAGCGCATTTCGTTATCCGGCTGATCTTCGGAGCAGGCGATCAGCAGCTGATATCCGCGTTGCCGCGCCTGGCGCTCGAGATAGTTGGCGATGCGCGTATAGCTGGTATTTTCCAGGTCGGGAATCACCAGGCCGATAGAGCGCGTGCGTCCGGCGCGCAGCCCTGCGGCGACGGCGTTGGGGTGATAATTATGCTCTCTGACCACGGCCATGACTTTTTCAACGGTCTTATCGCTGACGCGATACTGTTTTGCTTTTCCATTGATCACATAACTGGCGGTAGTGCGTGAAACACCCGCAAGACGCGCGATTTCATCCAGTTTCACGGAAACCCCTTAATAAGCCGGATAAATAAATAGAGCGATGACCATAAGCTCCTCATGGATATGGCGTAGATCTAACCGCAGACGCCGCTGAACAGCAACCGCTTTTATCACATACCCGCACATTTCAGATTGCCGCCGATCCATAGGTTAAAATCAGGCGATACGGCATCTGTAGATGCAAAAGTAAAAAGACCCGATGATGACCGGGTCTTGTTAGCTAAATAGCCTTAGCGCATGATTCTGTCGCCTCGCGATACGCCGACGATCCCGGAGCGAGCGACTTCCACGATCTCCGCCACTTCGCGCACCGCGTTCAAAAACGCATCCAGCTTATCGCTGGTTCCCGCCAGCTGTACGGTGTAAAGCGAGGTGGTGACATCGACGATCTGCCCGCGGAAGATCTCGGCGCAGCGTTTCACCTCCTCGCGGCCGTAGCCCGTGGCCTGCAGTTTCACCAGCATAATTTCACGCTCGACGTGGGCGCCTTGCCCCAGCTCGCTAACGCGTAGTACATCCACCAGCTTATGCAGCTGTTTTTCTATCTGCTCCAGCGCTTTTTCGTCGCCGACCGTCTGAATGGTCATGCGCGACAGCGTTGGATCGTCGGTAGGCGCCACGGTTAGGCTTTCGATGTTGTAGCCGCGCTGAGAGAACAGACCGACGACACGCGACAGTGCGCCTGATTCATTTTCCAGTAATACCGATAAAATCCGCCGCATGATCAGGTCCTCTCCGTTTTGCTTAACCACATTTCATCCATCCCGCCGCCGCGGATCTGCATGGGATAAACATGCTCGCTGCTGTCGACATGAACATCCACGAACACCAGACGATTTTTCTGCGCCAATGCCTGCGCCAGCTTGCTTTCCAGCTCATCGGGCGTATTGATGGAAATACCGATATGGCCATAGGCCTCCGCCAGCTTGACGAAATCCGGCAGGGATTCCATATAGGAGCTGGAGTGGCGGCCTGAATAAATCATATCCTGCCACTGCTTCACCATCCCGAGGAAACGGTTGTTCAGGTTAACCACCACAATCGGCAGGCCGTATTGCAGCGCGGTGGAAAGCTCCTGGATATTCATCTGGATACTGCCGTCGCCGGTGACGCAGATAACCGTCTCCTGCGGCAACGCCAGCTTGATGCCCAGCGCGGCGGGCAGCCCGAACCCCATGGTGCCCAGCCCGCCGGAGTTGACCCAGCGACGCGGAAGATCGAAAGGGTAGTAAAGCGCGGCGAACATCTGATGCTGGCCCACATCCGAGGCCACATAGGCATTACCCTCGGTCAGACGATACAGGGTCTCAATCACCGACTGAGGTTTTATGCTATCGCCCTCCTGGTGATATTTCAGGCAATGGCGCGCCCGCCATTGCTCAATATGTTGCCACCAGTCGCGCAGGGCGTCGAACTGCTGCTGAGCGCCATCCTGCGCTAGCAACTCCAACATCAGGGCCAACACCTGTTTGGCGTCGCCGACGATCGGCACATCCGCAGCGACCGTTTTGGAGATCGACGCCGGATCGATATCGATGTGTAGTACCGTCGCCCCGGGACAATATTTCTCCAGATTATTGGTGGTGCGATCGTCAAAACGTACCCCGACGGCAAAGATCACGTCGGCATTGTGCATAGCCATATTGGCTTCATAGGTGCCGTGCATGCCGAGCATCCCCAGGCATTGACGGTGCGTTCCGGGGAAGCCGCCCAACCCCATCAGTGAGGTGGTTACCGGCAGATTGAGCTGTTCCGCCAGCGTCAGCAATTCCTGATGGCAATCGGCGCTGATCACCCCGCCGCCGCTGTAGATAATCGGCCTTTCCGCCGCCAACAGCGTTTGCAGCGCGCGCCGAATCTGCCCTTTATGTCCCTGAACCGTCGGATTGTATGAACGCATGCTGACATGATCGGGATACATGTACGGCAGCTTATTGGCCGGGTTCATCACGTCTTTCGGCAGATCCACCACCACCGGGCCGGGACGGCCGCTGGATGCCAGATAAAAGGCTTTTTTCAGTATGGTTGGAACGTCTTCCGCCTGCTTGACCAGAAAACTGTGTTTCACAATTGGGCGGGAGATTCCCACCATGTCGCACTCCTGAAAGGCGTCATAGCCGATCAGGGATGTGGCGACCTGGCCGGAAAGCACCACCATGGGAATCGAGTCCATATAGGCGGTAGCGATACCGGTAATGGCGTTGGTCGCACCGGGACCGGAGGTCACCAGCACCACGCCCACTTCGCCCGTGGCGCGCGCATAGCCGTCGGCCATATGCACCGCGCCCTGTTCGTGGCGCACCAAAATATGTTCAATGCCGCCAACGGTATGCAGGGCGTCATAAATATCCAGCACTGCACCGCCGGGATAACCGAACACATGTTTTACGCCCTGATCGATTAACGATCGGACCACCATCTCGGCGCCTGACAACATCTCCATGGGTTTTGCCTCTTTTATTCAGAAAGCGGGTACGCTTCTATATAGACAGGGGGAATCCCCGTGCTCAATTTTGCCACTGCTATTTTATTCAACAGCGCATTTATTATATACCTGGCGGACTAACCTGAAGCCAGTATCTCCGCGCCGCCGCACGGTAACGGTCGTATAGGATTTGGGCAGCAGTCTACCGTTATCCGCTAAAACCGCAACGTTATTTAACGGCGTAGCCGTCCCCCCTGCGCGTTTAATCGTTACGCATCAAAAGAAATCAAATATTGACATAACCCTGCTAATCAAGTACCAATAGGGACAGCAAACCCATTTTCAGATGACGAGATATCATGTTCAACGCTTTCTTCCTACTAGGCCTACTACTAAACGCATCTACGTTGCGCGGTATGCCGGTGGGCGAAACTCAGAACTGATTTCGCACCATCCAATAAAAAAACCCGCGCCGATGCGCGGGTTTTTTTTTACTACTCGCCGGGCGCCAGTAAATACGATAAGGAATCAAACCGATGAGCCAACAAGTTATTATTTTCGATACCACATTACGTGACGGCGAACAGGCTTTGCAGGCCAGTCTGAGCGTGAAGGAAAAAATCCAGATCGCACAAGCCCTGGAAAGGATGGGCGTTGACGTGATGGAAGTCGGCTTTCCGGTCTCCTCCCCGGGTGATTTCGAATCCGTACAGACCATCGCGCGCCAAATCAAAAACAGTCGCGTCTGCGGTCTGGCCCGCTGCGTGGACAAAGATATCGACGTCGCCGCCGAAGCGCTGCGCGTCGCCGAAGCCTTCCGCATCCACGTATTTCTGGCGACCTCCACGCTGCATATCGAATCCAAACTGCGTCTCTCTTTTGAACAGGTGGTGGAGAAAGCGGTTCATTCGGTAAAACGCGCCCGTAATTACACCGACGACGTGGAGTTCTCGTGCGAAGACGCCGGCCGTACGCCCATTGATAACCTGTGCCGCATCGTTGAAGCGGCGATCGACGCCGGCGCGCGCACCATCAACATTCCGGACACCGTCGGCTACACCACGCCGATTCAGTTCGGCGGCATCATCACCACGCTGTACAACCGCGTGCCCAATATCGATAAAGCCATTATCTCCGTACACTGCCACGACGATCTGGGCATGGCCGTCGGTAACTCCATCGCCGCGGTTCAGGCCGGCGCGCGCCAGGTTGAAGGGACGCTGAACGGCATCGGCGAACGCGCCGGCAACTGCGCGCTGGAAGAAGTGATCATGGCGATCAAAACCCGTCCGGATATTTTGCAGGTGCAGACCAATATCAACCATCAGGAAATTTACCGCACCAGCCAGTTGGTCAGCCAGATTTGCAACATGCCGATCCCGGCCAATAAAGCGGTCGTCGGTTCAAACGCCTTCGCCCACTCCTCCGGTATCCACCAGGATGGCGTGCTGAAAAACCGCCAGAACTACGAGATCATGACGCCGGAATCCATCGGCCTGAAAGAGGTGCAACTGAACCTGACCTCCCGCTCCGGCCGCGCGGCGGTGAAACACCGTATGGAAGAGATGGGTTATAAAGACAGCGATTACAAT
Organism: Brenneria populi; assembly: GCF_036016195.1. Taxonomy (NCBI): domain Bacteria; kingdom Pseudomonadati; phylum Pseudomonadota; class Gammaproteobacteria; order Enterobacterales; family Pectobacteriaceae; genus Brenneria; species Brenneria populi. Next base: position 45,825 of record NZ_JAYWTM010000015.1, read on the forward strand.
CTGGATAATCTGTACGCCGAATTTCTGAAATTGGCCGATAAAAAAGGCCAGGTTTTCGATTATGATTTGGAAGCGTTGGCTTTCATCAACAATAAGCAGGAAGAGGCGGAATTTTATCGCCTGGACTATTTCAGCGTACAATCCGGTTCCAGCGTGATGGCGACCGCCTCGGTCAAACTGGTGTGCGGCGATGAAACCCAGTCCGAAGCCGCTACCGGAAACGGCCCGGTCGACGCCGTTTATCAAGCCATCAACCGCATTACCGGATACCGTATTTCACTGGTTAAATATCAACTGACCGCCAAAGGACAGGGCAGAGACGCGCTGGGTCAGGTAGATATCGTGGCGGATTATCAAGGGCGCCGTTTCCACGGCGTCGGCCTGGCGACGGACATCGTTGAATCCTCCGCGCAGGCGATGGTGAACGTTCTGAACAATATCAAACGCGCTCAGCAGGTAGAAAAAGAAATTCAACGTCTGCAGCAGCACAACAGCAAACAACAAAATAGTCAGGAAACAGTGTGATGACAAAGAGTTACCATATTGCCGTCTTACCCGGAGACGGTATTGGCCCGGAAGTAATGGTACAGGCTCACAAAGTGTTGGAAGCGGTACGCCAGCGTTTCGACATGCGGATTACCACCAGCGAATACGACGTGGGCGGCATCGCCATCGATCGTCAGGGAATGCCGCTGCCGCAGGCGACGGTGGCCGGCTGCGAACAGGCCGATGCGATTCTGTTCGGTTCGGTCGGCGGCCCGAAATGGGTGAACCTGCCGCCGGACGAACAGCCGGAACGCGGCGCGCTGCTGCCGCTGCGTAAACATTTCCGCTTATTCAGCAACCTGCGTCCCGCGCGGCTGTATCAGGGTCTGGAAGCGTTCTGCCCGCTGCGCGGCGATATTGCCGCAAAAGGCTTTGATATTCTGTGCGTGCGCGAACTGACCGGCGGTATCTACTTCGGTCAACCGAAAGGGCGTGAAGGCAGCGGTCAGTACGAACGCGCATTCGATACCGAGGTTTATCACCGTTTCGAGATCGAGCGTATTGCGCACATCGCTTTCGAGTCCGCCCGTAAACGCCGGGGCATCGTCACCTCTATCGATAAATCCAACGTGCTGCAAAGCTCTATCCTGTGGCGCGAAATCGTCAGCGAAATCGCCAAGGGCTACCCTGACGTGAAGCTGTCGCATATGTATATCGACAACGCCACCATGCAGTTGATTAAAGATCCCTCCCAGTTCGACGTGGTGCTGTGTTCCAACCTGTTTGGCGACATTCTGTCCGACGAATGCGCCATGATCACCGGTTCGATGGGCATGCTGCCTTCCGCCAGCCTGAACGATCAGGGCTTTGGCCTGTACGAACCCGCCGGCGGCTCCGCGCCGGACATCGCCGGTAAAAATATCGCCAACCCGATTGCGCAGATTTTATCTTTGGCGCTGCTGCTGCGCTACAGCCTGGGCGCGGATGAAGCCGCCGACGCCGTTGAAAAAGCGGTGAACACGGCGCTGTCCGAAGGCTACCGCACGGCGGATCTGGCCAGCGAAGGCAACCCGGTGGGAACCGATGAAATGGGCGACATCATCGCCCGGTTTGTTGCGCAAGGGGCATGAGCATGAGTAAAACGTTATATCAAAAATTGTTCGATGCGCATGTGGTCTACGAAGCGCCGGATGAAACGCCGCTGCTGTATATCGACCGTCATCTGGTACACGAAGTGACCTCGCCGCAGGCGTTTGACGGCCTGCGGGCCAAAGGGCGCAAGCTGCGTCAGCCGGGTAAAACCTTCGCCACCATGGATCACAACGTCTCCACCCAGACGAAAGATATCAACGCCTGCGGCGAGATGGCCCGTATTCAGATGCAGGAGTTGATCAAGAACTGCGCCGAATTCGGCGTGCAGCTGTACGATCTGAATCACCCATATCAGGGCATTGTTCACGTCATCGGCCCTGAACAGGGTATGACGCTGCCGGGTATGACCATCGTCTGCGGCGACTCCCATACCGCCACGCACGGCGCCTTCGGCTCGCTGGCCTTCGGCATCGGCACATCGGAAGTCGAACATGTGATGGCGACGCAAACCCTGAAACAGGGCCGCGCCAAGACCATGAAAATCGAAGTGACCGGCGATGCCGCCCCCGGCATTACCGCTAAAGATATCGTGCTGGCGATTATCGGTAAAACCGGCAGCGCGGGCGGCACCGGCCACGTCGTTGAGTTCTGCGGCAAGGCTATCCGGGCGCTGAGCATGGAAGGCCGCATGACGCTGTGCAACATGGCGATCGAAATGGGCGCCAAAGCCGGCCTGGTCGCGCCGGACGAAACGACGTTCGCCTATTTGAAAGGCCGTCAATTCGCGCCGAAGGGCGCGGACTGGGATGCCGCCGTCGCTTACTGGAGCACGCTGAAATCCGACGATGACGCCGCTTTCGACGCCGTCGTTACGCTGAACGCGGCCGATATCGCGCCGCAGGTGACCTGGGGCACCAACCCGGGCCAGGTGATCGCCGTTAATCAGACCATCCCCGCTCCCGAGTCCTTCAGCGATCCGGTCGAGCGCGCTTCCGCCGCCAAGGCGCTGGCGTATATGGATTTGCAGCCCGGCGTCAAACTGACCGAAGTCGCCATTGATAAAGTGTTCATCGGCTCCTGCACCAACTCGCGTATTGAAGATTTACGCGCCGCCGCCGCCGTCGCCAAAGGGCGTAAAGTCGCCAGCGGCGTTCAGGCCATCGTGGTGCCCGGTTCCGGCCCGGTGAAAACCATGGCCGAACTGGAAGGACTGGATAAGGTGTTTATCGACGCCGGCTTCGAATGGCGCCTGCCCGGCTGCTCAATGTGCCTGGCGATGAACAACGACCGCCTGAATCCCGGCGAACGTTGCGCCTCCACCAGCAACCGTAACTTCGAGGGCCGTCAGGGCCGAGCCGGCCGTACGCACCTGGTAAGCCCGGCGATGGCCGCCGCCGCCGCCGTTACCGGCCGTTTTGCCGATATCCGCGAGTTGAATTAAGAGAGAAACCGACATGGCTAAATTTACTCAACATACGGGTCTGGTGGTTCCTCTGGACGCCGCTAACGTTGATACCGATGCAATCATTCCCAAGCAGTTTCTGCAAAAAGTGACGCGCACCGGCTTCGGCCAGCACCTGTTCAACGACTGGCGCTATCTGGATAACGCCGGCCAACAGCCCAACCCGGATTTCGTGCTGAATAAGCCGCGCTATAAGGGCGCCAGCATTCTGCTGGCGCGTGAAAACTTCGGCTGCGGCTCTTCACGCGAGCACGCGCCCTGGGCGCTGACCGACTATGGCTTCAAAGTGGTGATCGCGCCGAGCTTCGCCGATATTTTTTACGGCAACGCGTTCAACAATCAACTGTTGCCGGTGACGCTGAGCGAAGCGGATATCGATACCCTGTTCAAGCTGGTCGACGGCGAGGAAGGGATCGCGTTTACCGTCGATCTGGAGAATCAGGTCGTATTGGCCGGGGGTAAAAGCTATCCGTTTACGATCGACGGCTTCCGCCGCCACTGCATGATCAACGGTCTGGACAGCATCGGCTTGACGCTGCAGCACGAAGCGGCCATTGCCGATTACGAAAAAAATCAGCCGGCGTTTCTACGCTGATCGCGCAAAGAGGTTCCCCTGCGGAACCTCTTTTTTTTCCGCCAGGAAAAACATAAGTAAAATAAATAAATTTATCGCCAGTATAGTTATCACTCTTATCATTGCCTTCCGCGTTATACCGCAGCACGCCCCCCTTCAGATGCGCCGAGTGTCACAAAACCGTTGTCGATCATTCACAAAATTGTATTGATTCCACCCAATAATCACCCGAGTGAATTTTACCCAATATAAACAGTTTTAATGTGTTACTGCTTGTTTTATCTCACTTCTGGCCACATGGAGAACGTCATGAAAATGCGTTACGCAGCGTTGGCGCTGTCACTGTCTATCGTTACATTCGCCCTTCCAGCCCAGGCGGAGTTCAAACTGGATAGCCGCTATACCGATGCCGATGGCGATATGGTCGCCGATACCCCAACCGACAAAAAGCGGCTGGTCGATCCCGACACGCTGATTTTCGCCTATACCCCGGTTGAAGATCCCGCGGTTTACGCGGATATCTGGCAGGGATTCCTCGACCACATGGCGAAAGTGACCGGGAAAAAAGTACAGTTCTTCCCGGTTCAGTCCAACGCCGCGCAAATAGAGGCGATGCGGGCAGGCCGCCTGCATGTGGCGGGATTCAATACCGGCGGCAACCCGCTGGCCGTAGCCTGCGCCGGTTTTCACCCTTTTGCGATGATGGCTTCCAAACAGGGCGCTTTTGGCTATGAGATGGAGATCATCACCTGGCCGGGCTCCGGCGTTGAAAAGGTCGAGGACATCAAGGGGAAACAGCTGGCCTTTACTTCCGAAACCTCAAACTCCGGCTATAAAGCGCCCTCCGCGATCCTCAAAGCCGAATACAACATGGTGCCGGGCAAAGACTTCAAACCGGTATTCTCCGGCAAACACGACAATTCGATCCTCGGGGTCGCCAACCACGACTACCCCGCCGCCGCCGTCGCCAACTCCGTGTTAAACCGCATGATCGCGCGCAACGTGGTGAAGGCCGACCAGATTAAGTCGATCTACAAATCCCAGACTTTCCCGACCACCGGCTACGGTATGGCGTATAACCTGACGCCGGCGCTCCAGGAAAAGATCAAGAAAGCGTTTTTCACCTACCCGTGGGAAGGATCGAAACTGCTTGCCGAGTTCAAAAACTCCGAACCGCCGCAGGAAACATTTATCCCCATCACCTTCAAGGATACCTGGAAGGTGATTCGCCAGATCGATGAAGCCAACGGCGTCACCTACACATGCAAGTGACCCGCCATAAAAATGGGCTGGCCTATGCCGGCCCCGCCGCCCGTATCGGAGGTCGTGATGCTGCGCATAGCCAATCTGAGTAAAACTTACCGAATCGGCGACAGAGCGCTGAAAAATGTCAGCCTGGACGTCCCCGCGGGGCAGATTATCGGACTGATCGGCCCCTCTGGCGCCGGCAAATCGACGCTGATTCGCTGCATCAATCGGCTGATCGAGCCCAGCGACGGCCGCATTTTTCTGCACAATGAAGAGATTACCGCCGCCCCGCGTCCCCGGCTTAGGGCTTTTCGTCGTCGTATCGGTATGATTTTTCAGGAATATTCCTTGGTCGAGCGGCTTACCGTTATGGAGAACGTCTTATCCGGCCGTCTGGGATACGTGCCCTTCTGGCGCAGCTTTTTCCGCCGCTATCCGCCGCAGGATGTGGCGAACGCCTTTGCGCTGCTGGAACGGGTGGGGCTGCGCGACCATGTCGACAAACGCGCGGATGCCTTGTCCGGCGGCCAGCGTCAGCGCGTCGGTATCGCTCGCGCGCTGGCGCAAGACCCGGAACTACTGCTGATCGATGAGCCGACGGCGTCGCTTGACCCTAAAACGTCCCGGCAGATTATGCGGCTGATTAGCGAAATTTGCCGGGAGCGAGGATTGCCGGCCATCATCAATATTCATGATGTGGTGCTGGCGCAGAATTTTGTCGAACGCATCATCGGCCTGCGCGCCGGCGAAATTGTTTTCGACGGATCGCCCGATCGGCTGGACAACAGCGCGCTGACGCGCATTTACGGCGAAGAAGATTGGGCGGCGATGCGTCGGCAGGTAAAGGACGACGAGACTGACGCCGCCGCCCGTCTGGATCTTCCCGACGGCAAAATAATCGAGAGCCTGTAATGACCGCTACCCGTTATCCCGCCGTCTGGCGGCGGCCTCCGCGCTTTATCCGCAACCGGGCGATGCGCTGGCTCGCCTACGGCGGATGCGCGCTCTATCTGTTCGCGGCGCTTTCCTCAATGGAAGTGAACTGGCTGCGGGCCTGGGAAGGCCTCGACCGGGGCTGGCGCTTCTTGCAGGGATTTCTGCAACCGGATTTCCTCTCGCGCTGGCGCGATATTCTGCCCGGGCTGCAGGAGAGCCTGACCATGACGCTATGCTCGACGGTGGTCGGTATTCTGATCGCCATCCCCATCGGCGTCGGCGCGGCGCGCAACCTGACGCCGATGCCAATCTATATGATTTGCCGCGGCATTATCGCCATCTCCCGGGCCTTCCAGGAGATTATCGTCGCCATCCTGATGGTGGCCATGTTTGGTTTTGGGCCGTTCGCCGGATTTCTGACATTGGTTTTCGCCACTGTCGGTTTTATCGCCAAACTGCTGGCGGAGGACATTGAAGAGACCGACGCCGCCCAGATCGAAGCGATCCGCGCGGCCGGCGCATCCTGGCCGCAGCTGCTGAACTACGCGGTGCAGCCGCAGGTTATGCCGCGGTTGATCGGGCTTTCGCTCTACCGCTTCGATATCAATTTCCGCGAATCCGCCGTCATCGGCATCGTTGGCGCCGGGGGAATAGGCGCCACGCTGAACACCGCCATCGACCGCTACGAATATGATAGCGCCAGCGCCATCCTGCTCATCATCATCGCCATCGTCATGGCGGCGGAATACTTTTCCAGCCTTATCCGCAAACGGATCCAATAATGTCAGACTTAGAGACGAAAACATCACTCCCCGAATGGCGTCATCAGACAACCGCCGCGGAGCTGCTGCAGTGGGCGGGGTGGCTGGCGCTGGCCGCCTTTTTCCTCTTTTGTTGGCAGTTGATGACCAAGGATACGATTTGGTCGTTCGTCTACGATGCGCCGGCGCAGGGAGAGGATATTCTGACGCGCGCGTTCCCGCCGCGCTGGTCATATTTGCCGCAGTTGCTTATCCCGCTGTGGGATACCATAAATATGGCGACGCTGGGCACCCTGGGCGGCGCGCTTATCGCCGTGCCCGTCGCTTTTCTAGCGGCGCGCAACACCACGCCGGCGGCGGCGTTTATCCGCCCTGTCGCGCTGCTGATCATCGTCTCGTCACGCTCCATCAACTCATTAATCTGGGCGTTATTGCTGGTTTCGATACTCGGCCCCGGCATGATGGCCGGCACTATCGCCATCGCGCTGCGCTCCATCGGTTTTATCGGAAAACTGTTGTATGAAGCGATCGAAGAGATAGATGAAAAGCAGGTGGAAGCCGTGATGGCGACAGGCGCCAGCCCGATTCAGGTAATTGACTATGCGATAGTCCCGCAGATCCTGCCTGGCTTACTCGGCATTGCCGTATTTCGCTGGGATATCAACATCCGCGAATCCGCCATTCTCGGTCTGGTGGGCGCCGGCGGCCTTGGCCTCAACCTACAGGCTTCGCTCAATATGCTGGCCTGGCCGCAGATCGTCGTCATCTTTCTGCTGATTCTACTGACCGTGCTGGCGTCTGAATGGATATCGGCGGCGGTGAGAAAAGCCATCACCTGAACGTAATGCCGTTCACTTAAGCCGGTTTTTAGGGGAAACGCCTCGCCCCGGTGGTCGCCCCGAGTATCTCGGCGCTTAAACGATCGGCATTATTAGCTGAACGGGTGATGACAGCGAAAAAAAAGCCAGCGGAAGGTTCGCTGGCTGGTGAAACCGCACCATTACTCAGAATATTTTTCTACACGTAACCTACGATTGGCTATATCCAGTGGCGGTAAGCCTCTTCCGGCATCTCCTCGATTTGCCACTGCGTCGCCTGCTGCAATAACGCAACCCGCTGTTGTACCGATATCCCGCTTAGCCAGTTGGCTTTACCGGCGGCAAGATAGGTTTGATAGAACCGATACAGTGATGAAGTTTTCATAATCCACCTCCCCGCTTTCCTTGCATGAAAGTATCAACGTAATATAAGGAAAGATAAATTGATGACTTTAGCGCGGGGAGTTCCTCTTTTATGTCTTCATCTCGTCTGCAACAACAGTTCATTCGTCTGTGGCAGCGCTATCAAGGGCAGAGCGCCGAAACGACGCTGCAAGAGCTGGCGGGGGTATTAAGCTGCTCCCGCCGCCATATCCGTTCGCTGCTCGGAGCGATGCAGAAGCAAGGCTGGCTTATCTGGCAGGCGGAGGCCGGACGCAGTAAACGCTCGCGGCTCACCTTTGTCTACACCGGGCTGGCGCTGCAGCAGCAGCGGGCTGAAGACCTACTGGAGCAGGATCGTATCGACCAGTTGGTACAGCTGGTGGGCGATAAGGAGACCGTACGGCAGATGCTGCTTTCGCACCTCGGCCGCAGCTTCCGCCAGGGCAAACATATTCTGCGTATTCTTTACTACCGTCCGCTGCGTAACCTGCTGCCGGGTTCGCCCCTCCGGCGTTCGGAAACGCATATCGCCCGTCAGATATTCAGCGGTTTGACCAACATAAATGAGGAAAACGGGGAACTAAAACCCGATATAGCCCACCACTGGCAGATGCTATCGCCGCTGCGCTGGCGCTTTTATCTGCGCCCTTCCATCCGTTTCCACCACGGACGGGAACTCACCATGGCGGATGTCATCAGTTCGCTGACCCGGCTTACCGACTCCCCGCTATTTTCACATATCGACCAGGTGACCTCCCCTATGCCGTTCGTGATTGACGTTCGGCTGACCAGCCCCGACGACTGGCTGCCGTGGCTGCTCGGCAGCGTTTCGGCGATGATTTTGCCGGAGGAGTGGCGCACCCTGCCTGATTTCGCCCGCCGCCCTATCGGAACCGGCCCTTACGCGGTAGTGCGCAATAACGATAACCAGCTGAAGATCAAAGCGTTCGATGACTATTTCGGCTATCGCGCGCTGATTGACGAAGTCAATATCTGGGTTATTCCCGACGCCACCGAGATCTATCCCTGCTCTCTGCATCTGGAATCGGACGACTCGTCTCATAACCAGTTGGAAAGCCGTATGGAGGAAGGCTGTTATTTCCTTCTTTTCGATATGCGTTCGGCGCAGGCCAGTCAACCGGCGGTGCGCCGCTGGCTGTGCCGCACGCTCAACCCGATAGCCCTGCTGCGCCATGCGGATATGTCCCGCCAGCGCGACTGGTCGCCGGCTTACGGCCTGCTCCCGCGCTGGCATCACCGCAATCCCGTCGATGCGCAGCAAAAGCCCGAAGATTTACAGCGGCTTACCCTGACCCTCTACCGCGAGCATCCTGAATACCGGGTTATCGGCGATCTGATGAAAAAGGTGCTGGAGGAGCAGGGCGTGCGGCTCGATATACAGACGGTAAGCTACGAAGCGTGGTATCGCGGCGAGGCGCAAAGCGATATCTGGCTAAGCAGCAACAACTGTTATCTGCCGCTGGAGTTCTCGCTGTTCGCCCTCCTTTACGAGCAGCCGCTGGTACAGCACTGCCTGAATGAAGATCTGCCCGGGGACGCCGCCCTGTGGCGCGGCAAGACGCTGTCGGTGGCCGAATGGGGGGAAAAGCTGGTCGGCAACGATCAGCTGCATCCGCTGTTTCACAATTGGCTGCAGCTTCAGGGGCAGCGCAGCATGCGCGGCATCCGCATGAATACCCTGGGATGGTTTGACTTTAAATCCGCCTGGTTCGCGCCGCCGGAAAACTGAACGTCCCGGCTTTCGCTGCTCACCATAACTCTTTACAATGGTGCGTTCTCAACGGGGTGCGGAAAACGTTGGCGCCGGCGCGGCGCGGTTTTCGCTGAGAAAATACCCGTCGAACCTGATCCGGTTAATACCGGCGAAGGGATTTGGGAGTGCTCGTCGCTAACTCAAAGACCTTTGCCACCCTATGACGACAGGAGTGCAAAGTGTTACATATCGCTTTATCCAAACCGGCGCGGTCGCCGCGTTCCACCTCCATATGGAAAAAAATCCTCCCCGCCCTGTTGCTGACGGCATCGGCCGCATCGTTCGCCAAGCCGGCGCTGACGGTCTACACCTATGACTCTTTCGCTTCCGAGTGGGGCCCCGGCCCGGTGATTAAAACCGCCTTTGAAAAAGAGTGCGCGTGCGAGCTGAATTTCGTCGCTCTGGAAGATGGCGCCTCGCTGCTGAACCGGCTGCGCATGGAAGGAAAAAACAGCAAGGCGGATATTATCCTGGGGCTGGATAATAACCTGCTGCAGGCGGCGCAACAGACCGGCCTGTTCGCCAAACACAATCTGGATACCGGAGCCGTCGTTGATGTTCCCGGCGGCTGGGACAATACCACTTTTATTCCCTACGACTACGGCTACTTCGCCTTCGTCTACGATAAGAATCGGTTGAAGAATCCGCCGAAGAGCCTGCATGAACTGGTGGATAGCCCCGAACAGTGGAAAGTGATCTACCAGGACCCGCGCACCAGCACCCCGGGGTTAGGTCTGCTGCTGTGGATGCAGAAAGTGTACGGCGATGAAGCCCCGCAGGCATGGCAAAAGCTGGCGAAAAAAACGGTGACCGTCACCAAAGGCTGGAGCGAAGCCTATGGGCTGTTCCTGAAGGGCGAAGCCGATCTGGTGCTCAGCTATACCACCTCTCCCGCCTACCACATCATTGAAGAGAAGAAAAACAACTACGCGGCGGCAAACTTCAGCGAAGGGCATTACCTGCAAATCGAGATCGCCGGACAGCTTGCCGCCAGCAAGAACCCGGAGCTGGCCCATCGTTTCATGCAGTTTATCCTGACCCCGGCGTTCCAGCAGGCGATCCCGACCGCCAACTGGATGTATCCGGCGATCAAAACCGATCTGCCGGCCGGATTCGCCGACCTCGTCATTCCGAACAAAGCCTTGCAGTACGACTCGCAACAGGTTGCGGAACAGCGGAATAATTGGATCCGGGCGTGGCAACAGGCCGTCAGCCGCTGAGCGCGGGAAGCCTGTGGCCCGGACGGCTGGCCGCAACGCTGCTGATTACGGTAGCGACGCTGGCTTTCGGCGCCTTATGGCTGCAGGCGCCGGACAGCCAGTGGCAAACCCTGCGGCATGACGGCTATCTGTGGCATGTTGTCCGCTTCACGTTCTGGCAGGCGTTTTTGTCGGCGCTGCTCTCCACCGCGCCGGCGATTTTTCTGGCTAGGGCCTTGTACCGCAGGCGCTTTCCCGGCCATCGCCTGCTATTGCGCCTATGCTCCATGACGCTGGTTCTGCCGGTGCTGGTGGCGGTTTTCGGTTTGCTGAGCGTTTACGGGCGCCAGGGCTGGCTGGCGCGTCTGCTCGATCTCTTTGGTCTGCCATACGCTTTTTCCCCTTATGGGCTGCAGGGTATTCTGCTGGCGCATATTTTCTTCAATCTGCCGCTGGCCACCCGTTTGCTGCTGCAAGCGCTGGAAGGCATCGCCATCGAGCAGCGCCAGTTGGCCGCCCAGTTGGGAATGAACGGCTGGCAGCACTTCCGCATCGTCGAATGGCCCTGGCTGCGCCGCCAGATCCTGCCGGTGGCCTCGCTGATTTTTATGCTCTGCTTCGCCAGTTTCGCCACCGTTTTGTCGCTGGGCGGCGGCCCCAGGGCGACCACCATCGAACTGGCGATTTATCAGGCGCTGAGCTTCGATTACGATCCGTCGCGCGCCGCGCTGCTGGCGCTGATTCAGATGACCTGTTGCCTGGGATTGGTTCTGCTGAGCCAGCGTCTGGGCAGGATCCTGCCGGTCGGCAGCACGCAGCAAGCGACGTGGCGTAACCCGCAGGACAGCCTGTTCAGCCGGATAGGCGATAGCCTGCTGATCGGCGCGGCGTTACTGCTGATCGCGCCGCCGCTGCTGGCCGTCGTGGTCGACGGCGTCAACCCCTCGCTGTTGGCGGTAGTGCGACAGCCCGCGCTGTGGCAGGCGCTGTTCACCTCGCTGCGTATCGCGCTGGCGGCGGGCGTCATATGCGTTATTCTGACGATGATGCTGCTGTGGAGCAGCCGGGAGCTTAAGCTGCGTCAGCAAGCGCTCTACGGCCAGTTAATGAATTTGAGCGGCATGCTGATCCTCGCCATGCCCGGCATCGTACTGGCAACCGGCTTTTTCCTGCTGCTGAACAATACGTTCGGCCTGCCGGAGTCGCCCTATGGGCTGGTGGTGATGACCAACGCCCTGATGGCCATCCCTTACGCGCTTAAGGTACTGGAAAATCCCATGGTGGACGTCGCCGAACGCTATAATCGCCTGTGTCTGTCGCTGGACCTCCGCAGCTGGCGACGGTTGAAAATCATTGAACTGCCCGCGCTGAAACAGCCGCTGGCTCAGGCGCTGGCGTTCGCCTGCGTATTGTCCATCGGCGATTTCGGCGTCATCGCCCTGTTCGGCAATGAGCATTTCCGCACCTTGCCTCTTTACCTTTATCAGCAGATCGGGGCCTATCGCAGCGTTGACGGCGCCGTTACCGCATTGTTGCTGATGCTGCTCTGCTTTACGCTGTTCACCCTGATTGAAAAACTGGCGGATCGCGATGATCTTTCTCGATAAACTCACCTACCTCTATCAAAACTTTCCCATGCGTTTCGACCTAAGCGTCCAGCGCGGGGAACGAGTGGCGATCCTCGGCCCCAGCGGCGCCGGGAAAAGCACGCTGCTGAATCTGATCGCCGGCTTTTTGTCGGCGGAAAGCGGCGAATTACGCCTCAACGGGGAGGATCACCGCCATACTCCGCCGTCGAAACGGCCGGTATCCATTCTCTTTCAGGAGAACAATCTCTTTCCCCACCTGACGCTTGAGAAAAATATCGCGCTCGGTCTGCACCCCGGCCTGCGCCTTAACGCCGCGCAGCGTGAAACGCTGCGGCAAATCGCCGAACGGGTCGGGTTAACCGATCTGCTCGGCCGGCTGCCGTCACAGGCGTCGGGCGGCCAACGTCAGCGCGCCGCGCTGGCGCGCTGCCTGGTGCGCCAGCAGCCGATTTTGCTGCTGGATGAGCCTTTTTCCGCGCTCGATCCGGCATTACGCCAGGAGATGCTGCAACTGCTGGAGCAAATCTGCGACGAGCGCCGGCTCACGCTATTGATGGTGTCGCACAATCTGGATGACGCGGACTATATCGCCCACCGCAGCGTTACCGTGAACGACGGACATATCGTCGAACGGCGATAGCGCGCGCCGAAAACCGGATTTGTGAACCACGGCAACTTTTTATCCCCTCGCGGGTATTGTGTCTTTTCCGTTAGTTATGTTTAGATGAAGCGGTTGCAAACGATTAATAGGATCCCCATGAGACAGCCTTCAGCCACTTTCGCACTACTAAACACCGCGCATGTTGACGCGGTCGTCGTCGTGCGCGTGGTCGTGGTGGTCGTCGGCAGCGCGCCGTAACGGGTTCCGAATCCAGAAAGATTCCCCAACCCCGCCGGCGCAAGCCGAGCGGGGTTTCTTATTTCTCCCTCCCCGCTCCGATACCGCGCCGGCTCTGATGAAGGATATGAACATGCGTTATACAGGAGCCCAGCTGATCGTTCGGCTGATCGAACAACAGGGCGTCACCACGGTCGCCGGCATTCCCGGGGGCGCCGCCCTGCCGCTTTATGATGCTCTCGGGCAGAGTAAAACCATCCGCCATATACTGGCGCGCCATGAGCAGGGCGCCGGCTTTATCGCGCAAGGCATGGCGCGCGCCAGCGGGCGCGCCGGGGTATGTCTGGCCTCCAGCGGGCCCGGCGCCACCAACCTGCTGACCGCCATCGCCGACGCCAAACTCGACTCGATCCCCCTGGTTTGCATCACCGGGCAAGTCTCTTCCTGCATGATCGGCACCGACGCCTTTCAGGAAGTCGACACCTACGGCATCTCCATACCGGTCACCAAACATAATTACCTGGTGCGCGATATCGAAGCGTTGCCGCGCGTTATTCCCGAAGCCTTTCGCATCGCCCAGTCCGGCCGCCCCGGTCCGGTATGGATAGATATTCCCAAAGATGTGCAAACCGCAGAAATCGAGCTGGATGAACTTCCGGCGATAGCGCCCGACTCCGCGCCGCCGCTCGTCGACCGGCGGAAAATAGAGCAGGCCGCGGCGATGATTAACGCCGCACAGCGTCCGGTGCTCTACCTGGGGGGCGGCATCATCAACGCGTCGGCGCATAGTCAGGCGGTTCAACTGGCGGAGCGCGCCGGTTTGCCCACCGCCATGACGCTGATGGCATTAGGCGCTATGCCGGCCGATCATCCGCTGTCGCTGGGAATGCTGGGCATGCACGCGGCGCGCTCGACCAATTTAGTCTTGCAGCAGGCGGATCTACTCATTGTGCTGGGCGCCCGCTTCGATGACCGGGCGATCGGCAAAGCCGAACAGTTTTGCCCGCAGGCCGGCATTATCCATATTGATATCGATCCGGCCGAACTGGGGAAAATCAGACAGCCGCACGTCGCGCTGCATGCGGATGTCGCGCAGGCGCTGGACCAATTGCTGCCGCTGGTCGAACCCCGGCGGCGCGCCGTCTGGCTTGACGCGGTCAGCGCGCTGCGCCGGGAGTTCCCTTTCAACATGCCGGACGCGGACAACCCGTTAAGCCACTACGGGCTGATACGGGCGACCGCGGAAGCGCTGAGCGACGACGCCGTCATCGCCACCGACGTCGGCCAGCATCAGATGTGGGTCGCGCAGTCTTATCCGCTGCGCAGGCCGCGCCAGTGGCTGACCTCCGGCGGGCTGGGCACCATGGGATTCGGCCTGCCCGCCGCCATCGGCGCCGCGCTGGCCGAGCCTGAGCGAACCGTGGTCTGCTTCTCCGGCGACGGCAGCCTGATGATGAATATTCAAGAGATGGCGACGGCGGCGGAAGCGGGACTGAACGTTAAAATAGTTCTGATGAACAACCAATCTCTCGGCCTGGTGCATCAGCAGCAGGAGCTGTTCTTTCAGCAGCGCATTTTTGCGGCCGACTACCCCTATCGCACCCACTTTCTGGCTATCGCCGCCGGCTTCGGCTTTTCCACCTGCGATCTGAACGCCGCGCCAGATCCGCGCGCGGCGTTGTCTGAAGCGCTGCATCGGCCGGGTCCCGCCTTGATCCATGTGCTCATTGACGCCAATGAAAAAGTTTACCCGATGGTGCCGCCGGGCGCCGCCAACATCGATATGATTGGAGACTAATACCATGCCGAATCAATCTATTTCAAACCAGGTGACGCTGGAGCTGGCGGTCCGCAACCACCCCGGCGTCATGTCCCATGTATGCGGGCTATTCGCCCGCCGGGCGTTTAACGTTGAGGGGATTTTATGTATGCCGCTGCCTGGCGGCGACGAAAGCCGCATCTGGCTGCTGGTAAAGGACGATCGGCGCCTGCAGCAGATGATCAGCCAGGTCGAAAAGCTGGAGGATGTACTCCAGGTACGCCGCCACGGCGATGAAATGCGTATTTTTGATCAGGTCTCGGAATTTTATCGGTGACATTTTTTACGACGGGCTTCCTGCCCGTCGCCCTTCGGGCCGTCACTGTGTCACGTTGAAAAACGCTCCCGGCGTTTTTTTACGACGGGCTTCCTGCCCGTCGCCCTTCGGACCGTCACTTTGTGACGTTGAAAAACGCTCCCGGCAAATTTTTAGCCCCTAAAATGACTGACTTAAATAAGTTCGCCGGAATTAATAGGAGACGGGATGCCTCTCGGCGCAGCCCAGCCAACGGTTGGCTGGGCGAATTCGTTTCCGCTGAATTTGTTCTTTGATTACCCTCTTCCTACGCCGCGAATTATTTAGAATATATTAACCTCACACATGACGCTGAATAACGCCGAGCGCGTTAATTGCATATCGATAAAATAAAAAGCCATCATTTCTTATTCGTCTCGACGCCCATTATTAAGTTCACCAACAATTAACAAAACAACAACAAATTTCGCAAAAAAACCGTCATTTTCATAGCACACAAACAAATAAAAAACAACGCTTATTACTCTGCTTTTACAAATCAATTTCATAATAAAGATAGTTATTAACGTGTACTATTAATAAACATCGTCAATCAAATCAACTAACATAAGAAAATTGAAACAGAAAACCATAAAATATTTTTATCTATTAGTAATAAAAAACGCTAAGTAATAGATTTATATCTTAAATCATCACGGCTTCGGGAAAGAAGTAATTAATAGAGAATACGTCGGGAACGAACATTATCAGCCAAAGACCAACTTTTGATAAGGGATAGGATGTTTCTTATTAATTCCATATCCTTACTCAGATAAGTGATTTGGGCGGTGAAGTTCGGTTAACGCACATACAGTTTGAAATATGGCGAGTATATATGGCATGTGGAATGATAAAAAAAAACAAATACGAGATTATCGCCATTTTTCGTGAAGAACTGAGAAGGAAGACGGATATAGAAATAAAACTTAATGATAAGAGCATTATAACCAGAATAACAAAAGTGGATTTCTCTGAATTTCATATAAACATTAGTGAGAAAATTCAAAAAAATAAAATATTTGGGTTCATCCTGCATAGTGATTGCGGAAAAATAGAATTCAGTTGCGCGCTGAAACGCGCCTATAGCCAGAACTGCAATAATAAATTTTCTTTTATTCTACCAGAAAACATTATGGTAGCCCAGAGAAGACGCCATCAGCGAGTATTATTACAAAATGATTATGATTTTTCGTGCTACGGAAGATATAAAAACGGGGAAAACTACCAGTTCAAGATAAAAGATATTTCCAATGAAGGATGCGCATTAATATCGGAAAATCCTAATATGAAATTTCTCGTCAGTGATGCAATGCTCAAAAACTCAATTTTAGCATTTGCGCTATATGGCGAATTCACCACCAATCTGACAATAAAAAACGTCACTACTGTTAACAGAATTGATACTGATGGGAAGTGCCATATTTATTATCAAATATCCTGTCAATTCAACTTTAAAAACCCTGCTGACAAAATAAAAATAGAAAAGTTAGTCATGGAGTTAATTATGGAAAACAAACGTAAAAAGAGAGTGTTATAAAGGATAATATAATGTTACTCTATACAGATAATAATTTTATAGGCTACTCCATCTATAATTACCTGATCTCAATGAATAAAAAGGTAAACTGCCTTTGCTTCAGTAAATTAAATATAATTCAGCCTAGTAACATCGGCAGGCTTATTTTTCTTAACACTATCAGCAAGAACATATCTTCCGCTGAAGCCATCTCTTTGCTGAACAAAAACAGATCGCTGCTATCGCACTCAACCGTCGTTTTAATCGTCAGAAGCGAAATTTCAAACATATGCAGTGAACTGATCAGGCTTGACAATCCATTAATTCTGACGGAAAAGTCATCTCTTGCCGAGTTTGCTGCGGTAATTAACAAGTACCGATCCTACATAGATAGCTACGCGCCGCGTATTAACAAAAAATTAACCATGAGAGAACGCCAGGTTCTGGAGCTTATCGTTGCAAAATATAGCGGTAAAAAAATAGCCCATGCGCTCAATATCGAGTATAAAACGGTTCATTCTCATAAAATGAACATCTTGAACAAGCTGAGAATTCATAATTCTATGGAATTGAACAAAACAATCGTAAAAATAATCAACTGAAAAACGAATAAAAATATCGCCAGGCATTCTCAAAAAGTATAAAATAGCGGAGATTAACTGGCGATCGGAATTAGCCATATTATTGTCAATTTAAAATTATTACACACAGCGCATACGTTTGATACACAATTCCGTCTTTTTTAGTTTACTAACCATCTAATGAGAGATAATGAACAATAAAATAGTTATCCCTAAAAGTTTATCGCGAAATGACATATCGATTAGTTATGTCTTTCAAAAAATGTTTTCCCCGCAGGGGAAACTTGTCGCCGTTGAATGCCTAACCCGATTTTACTCCACTCATGTTTCTTCTGATTATTTTTTTCGCAACGCTGGCAACCGCATTCGTGAAGTTATTTTCATGGAACAGCTGGCGTTAATAGAAAAATATAAAAATTGGTTTTTGGAAAATAATATTTACGCAACGATAAACGTTGACGATCACACCCTTACCCTGCTGCATGACAACCGTATGATGAGCAGAATCCAAGAAATTGGCTGCGTCCATTTTGAGATAAATGAGTACTCCAATAGCCTTATCAATGACTATCTGCCCGCGAGGAAGGATATGCAAACACCCGTTTTCTGGCTGGATGACTTCGGTTCTGGATATGCCGGAATGAATATCATTGGCCGTTATCATTTCGATTTTATAAAAATAGACAAAGACACTTTCTGGTATCTTATGAAAAAAGAGTCGGGAAAACAGTTAATGAAGTCCTTAATTACTTTCCTATATAATAATAAGCATAAAGTTATTATTGAAGGCGTTGAGAATGAGGAACATAAGCAGTGGCTGCAGGGAATGGATTGGTTTGCGATTCAAGGGCACTACTGGAAAGAGGTCAGTATTGACGAGCTTATTCCGCAATGATGCGCGAAAGTATGCCCGCCATACCGCAGATTGCATACGCATTGGCTTTGTGACTCGCTCCATCCGTGGAGCTCGCCCTTCGGTGCCAATGCAAATGCATATGACGAATCCGTTTAGTTATACACCAGCTCCCAGGTCGCCCTGCTGATTATCGGCCCGGAGGTCGCTTGCGCAGGCATATGCGTAACATAACCGATATAATAGGTAAACGTCACTTCATCCGCAGCGCTCCGCTGCATCCGCACCTGATTCTGCGACGGATCCGCGGGAATAATCTTATTTGATTCATCCAGCGTATTGTTATCATTCGTCGATAAAGCCAGATAAACATGGGCCGCGCCATCAGACAGCGTATTGGCCAAATAGCCGGAACGCTCATTATTCGCGCTATCGATAAGAGAGCCGTCGACCCAGCGCGCGCTAATATTGCGTAGCGTCTGCTGGCTAATCATATCGCCCCTGCCGGAAATTAATCCGCAGTGAGACAGCTGTAAAGTAAACGCCTGCGGTTTCATAAAAATGCCGGCCGCGCGGCTATGGATCTCGGTAAGGCTTATCGGCGCCAGCCATATATCGCCGTTTCCCGACGCGCTTTTGCCATTCAACGAGACACGGCAGGAAATATCCGTAACGGCGCCGAAAACGCCGCCCGGCCTATTTTCATATTCAGGCGACGCGCCATAAGCGAAGGCGGATAAAATAACGCCGTTGATAAAAACTGCCGCTGTTAACCCGTTAACTATTTTATTTCCGGCATAACCCAACATATATTCTCCCGGACTAATCGTAGGTCAGATTAAATACCATATGGGACTCCACCTCGCCGCTGGTTATCGTCGATAGATACTGATAAAAACGCGCGGTATAAGGCAGCGTAATATATCGGGTTTCCGTCGATTGCAAGGTGCCGATATTGTACTTTTTATTAAATTGAATAGGCGCCCCATCTTTTAACACCTGAACGCCAACGCCCTTCGCCGCGGAGGAGTCGTTTTTTTCATTAATCAATACGCCCTGGCTCTCCGTCGTGCCGGTGGCCAACGTACCGGAGAATGTCGTATTGATATTGGCAAAGCCCGACACGCTGATGCCGCCGCTGCACTGCAGTTGCAAATTAAACGCTTTACCGCCGGCGTAGGTTCCCACGCCGTTCAGATCGCTGCGCTTAATGGCGCCGATATCCACATTCATATTATCGCCGCCAATCACCTTACAAGAGGGCGAAACGATGGTTATCGCGTTCGCGCTCAGATAGGTTTCCAAAATGGGGTCGTTGCCGGACTGCCAGTCATATGAGGTGTATTTACCGCTGGCCAGCGTGCCGCTGCCGGTTACCGACGCGGTTTTAATCACTTCCAGCGTGAAGCGGGAGCCCTCCAGGGAGTAGTAGGTCGGGCGATAGATCGTTGATGAAAACGAGCCCGGATAAACAATATTCACCGTAGAGCCGCCGCGGCTAAAGCGCAGGCCGATGCCCGGCACGTTGGTGGAATAGACCTTATTGCCGAGATCGGTGGCGCCGGAAGCCACCATACTGGCGACGAAGACATTGGTTCCCGCCGTACACCAGTAGCTGGAACCATTGGCCGCCGACATCGTCCAGTTCTGCGTCGCAATCACCGACCCCACCGGCAGATCGGGATTGACCACAATCCGTCCCATAATCATATCCAGTTGCACCGTCGGCTGCTGCGTGAGCCGGGTACAGCTGGCGTAAACGGAAGAAGAGATCAGGGCGAGCAGCCCGATCGCCAGACGCAGCGCACAATTCAGCGACATACTGTTTCCTTTATTTTTTCCTGACCCAGGTTGACCACGCACTGCCCGCCGCTCCATTTCACCGTCGCCCGCTGAACGTCGGCATCGTTGATGAATAGCATGCTGCCCTGGCCGACGATGCCGATCTCCCGGTCCGACGAAGAGAATACGGTGGCGCCGAACGGCAAAGGCGAGCCGTCGGACTGCCGGGCGCGCAGCGTGATATTGTTTTGCACCTTGGTGCCGAACGTCACCTTCACCACGCTCCCTTCCCAGGGCACCACCTGAGCCAGCGTGCGGTCGAAGGCGATATCCTCATTGCTCCCTTTGGGATCGATCTCAACCGCGTTGATGCGATAGGGACGCAGGTACGGCAGAACGGCGTAGCCGTTGCTGTCCACACGGGTGCCGGGCGAGCCGGGCAGCGAGGCGCCGGCCGCGTCTTTGGCCTCCACCAGCGCCAGGGTGCTGCCGGTTTCCGGCGATAAAACCACCCCGCGGCGATGGGCGATTATCGTGCCGCTGGCGCCGACCCCGCTCTGACGATAGCCCTCGCCCTGGCTGTAGCTGCCCGATAGCGTCGCCGACGGCGTACGGTAGCTGCCGTTCAGCGCCACATTGTGTTCGCCGCCGCGAGACGCGGCGGTAGAGACGCCGTAGTTAAGGTTGTTTTCGTTATCCAGGGAACCGTTGACCCCCAGCTGCGTATTGCCGAAGCGGGAGTTATTAAACACCGTGTTCGAGGTGAGATTCGCCGTACGCCTGTCGCCGAAATAGAGCGGATAGCTAAAGTTCAGCGAGACGCGGTCATCGCGGCGATACCCGGAGCTGTCGGGGGTATAGACGCGCTGCACGCCGAGCGACCAAGACAGACGGCCGTACATATTGTTGTAACTGAGCTGATACTGCTTTTCCGTTCCGGAACGGTTCCAGTAATCGGAAATCCTGCCGCTCAGGTAAAAGCCGCCCCAGCCGTCGGGCAGGTTCTGGTTAACGGTAAAGCTGAAGCCATTTTTCTCCCGCCAGCGGGTATAGCGACGATCGCCGTTCTTTTCCTGATCGACCGCGTAGAGCGCATCGCTCAGGTTGTAATAGTTTTTCGTCGAATAACGGTACGCCGCCAGCACGATGCTGGTTTGGGTTTCCGTGAACATGCGGTTGAAGGTGGCGCGGTAGCTCTGGCCGCTGCTATCCGCGCGGTTCACCTTCAGACGCGAATGGGTGACGTCGAACGATAGCGCGCCGATGCCGGTGTTCATCCCCGTTCCGGCTAAAAACGCCTGATACTCGTTAAACCCGGTGGCGCCGAGATAACCGGTGAAGGTGTTGTTTAAACCGCGCTGCCAGGTTCCCTGATACAGCATCGGCTGATGACGCAGGACGCCGTCATCCACTTTGCCGACGGATAAGGCGTAGCGCGTCATCTCCGGGCGCAGCAACTGCGCGATCGAGGCGTAAGGCACGCTGAAAACCTGTACCGACCCATCCGCCTCTTTAACGGAGACTTCGAGGTCGCTGCCGTATCCGGAAGGATAAACATCCTGCAGCGTAAACGGCCCCGGCGGCACCGATGTCTGATAAATCAGGTTGTTGCCCTGACGAACGGTCACCAGCGCATTGCTTTGCGCGATGCCGCGAATTTCCGGCGCATATGAACGCATGCCGTCAGGGAACATATTGTCATCCGTCGCCAGCGTCACGCCGCGCAGGCCGATGGTGTCGAAAAACTCGCCGCTGGTGAATAGCTGGCCGCCGCTGACGATGGAGTTGAGCTGCGGAATGGGACGCTGCAAATAGGTCTGGTTGCTGTTCCAATGCGCGCCGCCCTGCCGCTGCTGCCAGTCGACATTGCCGATATGCTTCAACAGCCAGCCGTCCCAGGACAAACCGGCATTGAGGCCCAGATAGGCGCTGCTGTCGTCCGCCGCGTTGGCGGAAGCGTTATGGCTGGTGTAGGTATTGGCCATCCACCCCAAATTCAGCGCGGGAATGCCCTTATCCCAGAACTCCGGGCCGACGTAATTTTTGTAGCGCTGGTCTTCATAAATTTGCGGCACGGAAATTTCCAGCCGCAGCGAGGACTGGATTAAATTGTCTTTGACCGTCGCATCATCCCGCCACGCCTTCAGCCGCCCGCAAAAACCGCGCTCCCGGCTGAGGTCGGGGTTGAGCTTATCGGTCGCTACGCCGAACCGAATCAACATTTCCCTGGTGTAGCAAATGCCCAACTCGCCATTTTTATCGCGGGTAACATTGAGCTCGTGGCGCCCTTTCCACTCGTTGTTGGTATAGACATCCACCGAGTAGACGCCCTCTGCGATGGCGCTGGTGGAAAAGCGCGACAGGTCGACTTTTTCCCGGCTGCCGACAATAAAGCCGTCGTTGAACCGATATTCGGAACCGGAGCCTTCCTGTGCCCCCGCGAATAGCGGAAAGCAGCACAACGCCAACGCTATCGCCGTACTTAATCTTCCCGGACAGATGGGCCTCTGCTTCATCGTACGTTCCCTTATTTGACGATTATTTTTACCGCGACATCGGCGCCATAGTCATTGATATTATTAACCGTCAGGGTCTCGCCTTTATTCACTGAGGAAGAGAGCGCGATATTCTGGCTGGATAACGGCGCCAGCATTACGGTTTTATTATTCAGCGCGGAGCCGCCATTGCGGGAAATACGGGTAACGGTGATATAAAATGGCGTCGGATTATTTATTGATGCCGCGCCGCCCTGGCCGGTCAGCGTCAGTCGTTCGGCAGCCGTATTGCGATTGCCCAAACCATCCGGGCGGTAAATAAACTTAAAGCGCGAGCGAATCGCCAGCTGCAGAATATTTTGCCCTTCATTTTTTTCGTTGGCGACAACCGGCGGTATTTCAAGAATATTCAGCCACCATAGCGACTCTTTATCTTTAGGCAGCGCGCCGCCGTTGACCAGCTTGATACGCAAAGTCTGGCCGCTCTTGGCATCAACGCGGGAAATAGGCGGGGTAATAATAAAAGGCGTGCTAATGGTATCCGGCGTCGCATCGGCATCGCCGTTATCCAGCCACGTCTGCGCCAGCGCCGGGCGTTCCGCGGTATTAGAAAGCTGTACCGTTATCTCTTTTTCATTTTCAGGATAAATAAAACGCGTGCCGTTAACGATGATGTTATTGGCGTAAGCGGAAAAGCTGAAAATGAAACAGAAAAAAAGGGCGATAGGTTTCATTCTGGCCTCAGAAAATAAGCGGCAGCGTTCTGCCGCTTGAAATTAACGACAACCCCATCGTGATAAGTTCGAGATACACGGGGCGAGTAATATCTGACTTTACCAGTACTCTGAGACGGCAGTATTCTGCCGCTTTAGGGTTGGCCTTAAGCCGCTTCTTTTGCAGGAGCGATCTTTTACGGTTGCGACGCGAATTACTGATAGGTGATCTGGTAAGTGGCGTAGCTGTTGACGACGCCGGTCGTCACCGCGGACGGGGTGTTGGTGGCGTAGCCGACGTAGTAAGTGAAGCGGGCGCCGTCGCTCACAACGCTGGAATCGCCCGCGGCTTTCGGCTGGGAGTCGTCTCCCGGAATGATTTTATTCGTCAGACCGGTGGCGTTGTCGGTCGCCAGAACCAGCTGGATATTCTGCGCGCCGGTGCTCTCGGTGTTGGCCAAATAGCCCTGCTGTTTGGTATTCGCGCCGGCCAGCAGGTTGCCGCCGGTCCAGTTAACGCCCAGTTTGGTCGCATCATTCAGCGCGGTTTTGTCGGCCGCCTGGCAGTTAGTCACATCGATAGTGAAAGATTTCGGTTTCAGATAAGTATCCGCCGCCGCCGCTTTAACTTCGGTCAGCGTAACCGGCGAAAGATAAACGTTGGCGTCGCTGCCCTGGCCGTTTACCGAAACGGTGCAAGATACGTCGGTCACTTTACCGAAAAAATTAACCTGGCCGCCGCCTACATTTTGATCCGCCGCGTTAGCCGCAGAGATACCAAGAGTTGCAGTAGCCACTGCTAATGAGAGGAGTACCTTTTTCATTGCCATTTCCTATGTCGAGGAGAGTTAAGTATCAATAGACAAACAGTCAATCAACACCAGGCCGGATAGGATTTACGCCGGGCCGGCCCGTGCTGCCGTTAATAGAAACTTCGACTTGCCGGAAGCCAATCGGGAACCGACCTCGCAATATGAAGGCATCAAAAAAGCGGGCTTCGGCTAGACAACCCACGCAAAGCCTACCAGCGTCAAAGAATGCTATTTACGGAAAATATACATTCTTCACATATTGTTACGTAAAGGGATTTATAGTTTTAATCTATTAATGATAGAAAAATAATAGTTAAAATATTTTATCGAGTAATTTACAACGCGTCTTCCGACGGGTAATGGTAAGAAGAAAAACGGATGTGATGGATCGCCAGGAGGCGGAAGAGAGGCGGCACGTTTCAACGTCGCCTGCGACGGCCCGAAGGGTGACGGGCAGGGAGCCCGTCATAAAAAAACGCCGTCTGAATGATGCGCCGCCCTTTATTATTTATCGGCCCGGTTTAGCCATTCAGCACCTGCCATAACAGGCGGCAATAAACCGGCATTAGCGGGTGTTGTATCAGCAGCGCCAGACTCGCGCCCGCCGCCGCCAGCGAGAGCGGCGCGACCCAGCGCAGACGATTCATAGGCAGCCGCTGACTGAGCCAGTCGCGTTTTTTACCTTTATCGCCCCGCCGCCAGCGCCAGCACAGCCATACCGCGCTCCATACCAGCAGCGCCGTCGCCAGCAGCAGCCATTTAAAGCCGCCGCTATGGGTCGCGCTGGGGATGTCGATGGCGACGCCGGCCAGAATGCCCGGAAAGAAATAGACCGGCGGCCAGGTCAGGCTGCCAATAATATTGGGTAGCGCGAACTTATAGGGCGGCAGCTCCAGCATACCGGCGACCATGGGGATCAATGGGCGCGTCGGACCGACAAAGCGGCCAATCAGCACCGTCGCGATATGATGCTGATGCAGCGCATGCTCCGTCTTACGCAGCATCGTCTGGTGCTTTTTCAGAAACGACCAGCGATGCAGCGGCTCCTTAAAACGCCGGCCGATAAAATACGAGATCCAGTCGCCCAGCAGACAGCCGATAATCCCCACGCCCCACGCCGGGTACAGCCCCAGCTTGCCGCTGCCGATCAGCGCCCCGAGCGTCGCCATCATCAGCGTTCCCGGCAGCAGCAGCCCCACGACCGCAAGAGACTCCAGAAAGGCAACCAGCATGACCGCGATCAGCGCATAGGTTAAAGATTGTGTTACCAGATGATCCAGCCATGCTTCCATAGATTCCGCCCGTTGTTGTGAAAAAGGGGATTGTCTGGATCTTGCACGATGTCGTCAACCGGTCATTTTCAGTATGGAAGGGATTATGCCGCCCGTTTGGTCCGTCATGCCCGCGGCCGCAGGCGGGCATCTCCGGCGGCGGCGCGCTGTCTGGAAAAGCGGGTCCCCGCTTACCGAGCGCGGGGACGACGTATATAGAGTATGACTGCGGGAGCGGCGTCAGCACCTTTTCATCTAGCCCCCCAGATACATCTTCTTCACCTCCGGGTTGGCCAGAATATCCTGCGCGCTTCCTTTCAGGACGATCTTGCCGTTCTCCAGCACATAGGCGCGATCGGCGATCTTCAATGCGGCGGTCGCGTTCTGCTCGACCAACAGGATGGTAATATTCTCTTTTTGCAGCTGTTTAATAATATTGAACATCTCTCCGACTATCTTCGGCGCAAGCCCCAGGCTCGGCTCATCCAGCATCAGCAATACCGGTTCGCTCATCAACGCTCTGGCGATCGCCAGCATCTGCTGCTCGCCGCCGCTCATGGTCCCCGCCAGCTGGCTGCGGCGCTCCTTTAAGCGTGGAAACAGCGTATACATTTTATCTTTCAGATAGTTGAAGTTAACCGGGTTGTTGTACGCCCCCATGCGCAGGTTTTCTTCAATGGTCAGGTTGGTGAACACCTTGCGCCCTTCAGGCACCAGGGCCAGCCCTTTTCTGACGATCTGATGCGTCAGGCTATGGGAGATATCCTCATTCAGGAAGTTCACCTGCCCGGTGGATTTCACCAGGTTGATAATACCGTTCAGCGTTGAGGTTTTTCCCGCCCCGTTGCTGCCGATCAGGGTCACGATTTCACTGTTCCTTACCTCGATGTCGATGCCCTTCAATCCCTGAATCAACCCGTAAAATACCTGTAGATCATCGGCCTTAAGCATAATCGACATCTCCAAGATACGCGGCGATCACCTCTTTATTATTGATCGCCTCATGGGTGGCGCCGCTGAATAACGGTTTACCGTAATCCAGCACCAGCACCCGTTCACACAAGGTATTGACGAAAGACATATCGTGTTCAATCAGTAAAATCGTTAATTTATAATCATCGCGCATTTTAAAAATCAGCTGCGCCAGCTCATTGGTTTCCCGCGGATTCATCCCCGCCGCCGGTTCGTCCAGCAGCAGCAGCGTCGGCGAGGTCGCCAACGCGCGGGCGATCTCGACTTTGCGCTGATTGCCATAGCTCAGATTGGTCGCCAGCGACTGCGCGTGTTCGGCGATGCCGATATAGTCGAGAATCTCCATCGCCCTCGCTTTGGCCTGTTTTTCCGCCGCGAAAAAGCGTCCCATATGCAGCGCCGCTTCAATAAACGAATAATGAATTGAGCGATCGAAGCCGATTAATACGTTTTCCAGCACCGTCATCGAATTAAATAAACGAATATTCTGAAAGGTGCGGGCGATACCGCGATTCACCACCTGATTCGGTTTTAACCCGGTAATTTTATCACTCCCCAACATAACCGTTCCCGAGGTGGGTTTATAGTTTGAGGTAATGACGTTAAATAAGGTGGTTTTACCCGCGCCATTCGGACCGATAAGGCCAAATATTTCAGCTTGATTAAGCGTAAAGCTAACGCCGTCAATGGCCCGCAACCCGCCGAACTGCATGATGATATTATCCACGCTAAGGATAGTTTTATTTTCCATGACGGCGCTTCCTGTTCAGTTCCCAAATTTCCTGCTTGCCCAACAGCCCTTCGCGGGCAAACAGCATAATAATCAGCAGCACCAGCGAGAATACGACCATGCGTAAACCGGGATAAGAGCCTAAATCCTCGCCGAAGAAACTTAACGGCTGGTCGAGGAAACGCAGCCATTCGCCGCTGCCCACCACCACAATGGTGCCCATAATAGCGCCGGTGGTGCTGCCGAGCCCGCCGAGAACAATGATGATCAACAGTTGGAACGTCAGCATGAAATCAAACAGGTCGGGAGAGATAATGGTCAGCAGCGACGCCAATAATCCGCCGCCCACGCCCTCTAAAAAAGCGCTGGTGGCAAACGCGCAGGTTTTAATTTTGAAGGTATTAATCCCCATCGCTATCGCCGCGTCTTCATCATCGCGCACCGCTTTCATCGCCCGCCCATATTTCGAATAGACGATTTGCAAAATAATCAATACGGCGATCAGGGCGATAAATCCGCACCAGTAAAGCATATGGCTGGCCTGCGGAATTTCATTCAGGCCGATCGCGCCATTGGTAATTTGCGGATTATTAATCGCCAATATTTTAATAATAAATCCGAAACCCAGTGTAACAATCGCCAGATAATCGCCACGCACCCGGAACACCGGGAATGCCAGACAGACCGCCAATATTGAAGCGCAAATTCCGCTGATAATTAACGCGGGTAAAAATGTGGTATGCACCGCCAATATCAGCGGGCTGGGGGAAGCCATTTCGAACATATCCATTTTAGTGTCGGCGCTTAATAACAGCAGTGCGGTAATATAAGCGCCGACGGCGACAAAGCCATTAGGTTCGAGCGAAAGCTGTCCGGTTACGCCATTTATCAGGTTATAACTTACCGCCAGGATCATAAAAATAAAGATATTACAGACTATACGGATAACATAATCGTCAAAGACATTCTGCAAGGCGAGCAACATCAGCAGCATAATGACGAATAACCCGATATAGCCTATCAGCAGCGAAAATGAATTTGTCGGCATTCTCATCAAAAGCGGCTCCTTTCCAGTCTTTCATCACCCATAATGCCTACCGGTCTGAATAGTAAAACCAGGATTAAAAACATAAATGCAAAGGCGTCTTTATATCCGCCCAGTTCAGGAAATACCGCTACGGCGACCACTTCGGTGAATCCCAAAATAAAGCCGCCGATCACCGCCCCCGTTACGCTGCCGATACCGCCCAACACGGCGGCGGCAAACGCCTTCAGGCCGATGAGCACCCCCATTAACGGGTCGATCGTCGGATAGCTGGTGGCGTAAAAAATACCGCCGAGCGCCGCCAGCGAACTGCCCAGCGCAAAGACAAAGGCGATAATATGGTTGGCGTCCACCCCCATCAGGCGCACGGTATTGACGTCGAAGGCCACCGCGCGGATCGCCATTCCCTGACGTGTGCGATACAGGATGAAAAGAATGCAGCCCAGCAGCGCCAGCGTGACTAACGGCACCAGCCAGGCCACATTGGTGATAATGATGCTGCCGAACGTCACGGTCTGATTGAAGAATTCGGGCGCGGCGAAGAAACGCGGGCTGCCGCCAAACAGCACGTTGAACAGATTCTCCAGAAAGAAGCTCACGCCAATCGCGGTAATCAGCATCGAGATCTTGGAAGCCTGACGCAGAGGACGATAGGCGATCTGGTCGATGCAAACGCCCAGCAACGCCGAAAAGAGAATTGCGAATAAAATAGCGGCCCCGAAAGGCAGCTCAAAGGTGGTTGAGCCGAATAACGCCAAAAACGCCCCAACCATCATGATATCGGCGTGAGCGAAGTTGATCAGCCGCAATACGCCGTACACCATGGTGTAACCGATGGCGATAAGCGCATACATACTGCCCAGGCTCATGCCGTTAACCACTTGCTGAAAGAAAATGGCAGCATCCATAAATTCAATCCTTATTTACCTTGGCCTATCCATAGCCGCATCTGCCGACGCCCGCGCTGGCGCAAGTCCGTTTTTCCAGACGGGTCGGCGCCGTCGCGATGCCCGCCTACCGCCGCGGGCATCGCAATATCAAACGGCATTGACGTCAGCCAGGGAGGCCCGCGGCTTTTTTATGCGACTTAAGGGTTAACCACCGTTTTAAAGGCCAGCTGCCCATCTTTGACTTCATTGATAACGGCGTTGCGGATCGCATCGCCATCTTTCAGCGTCAGGGTGCCGGTAATGCCGGTAAAGTTACTGGTTGCGCGGATTTTCTGGTTGACGCAGACGCGGTCTTTGGGATCGCTGCACTGGTTCATCGCGTTGACGATCATCTTGTAAGCGTCCGCGGTCATCGCCCCCCAGGTATGCGTGGGCTCTTTATATTTCGCTTCCCAGGCCTTGATGAATTTTTCGCCTTCCGGGGTCTGTTCCTTGGCATTCGGCGAGTAGTAATCGGTGGTCATGTAACCTTCAACCGCGTCCTGACCGAGCTTAAAGAATACCGGATCGGCCGCCAGGCCGTCGCCGCCGACGACCGGCACTTTCAGCCCCAGCTGTTTGGCCTGTACGGCGATCAGCGCGCCTTCGGTGTAATAGATCGGCATGTAGATCATGTCGACATTTTTCGCTTTGATGGTGGAAAGCTGGGCTTTGAAATCCTTGCTTCCGCCCGGCGCCTGAACTTCGATCGCGATGGTGCCGCCGTTCTTCAGGAACTGGCTGCGGAAGGATTTCGCCAGGCCGACGGAGTAGTCGTTGCTGCTGTCGAACATGATGGCGGCGGTTTTCGCGCCTAAATCACGCGATGCCAGATTGGCGCCCACCACCCCTTGGAAACTATCGGAAAAGCATACGCGGCTGACATATTCGCGGTTGCGGGTAACGCGGTCGTTGGTGGCGGTGGGGGAAACCAGCGGCGTTTTGGTGTCTTCCGCCATTTTGGTCATCGCCATGGTATTGGTGGAGGTCACTTCGCCGATCACCGCATCGACTTTATCGCTGGAGACCAGGCGCTGCATGGCGTTAGCCGCTTCGACCTTATCGCTTTTATCATCGATAATAACCAGTTTAATCGTATCGCCGTTTTTCAGCGTCGGCTCCATGCTATTCACCAGCTCAACGCCCTTCTGCGAGGGTTGCCCATAACCGCTAAGCGCCCCGCTCAACGGCAGAACCACACCGATTTTCACTTCGGCAGCCATTGCGCCGCCGGCGCAGAGGGCGGAGGAAACGAATGCTGCTACAGTAATCCTGACAATTTTTTTATTCATGATCGCCTCTTTAATTAATGAGTGGTTCCAATCCCGATAATGGATAAAGCCTGTTACTGCGTGTAAAAATCCCAAAGGTGCAGCAGGGATATATGCTGTTGGCCGAATCAAATTCAGCAATAAATGTGCCAGAGCGTTCAAAACATGATTAACAGATTAATAAAAAAAGAAAAAATTGATTTATCGCACCAGATAAAATAGGAGAGGAAGGGGTGAAGGAAGCGGGATGCACCAATTTGTTTCGCCGTTGCTTTTAAAAAGTGCGTCGGCATAAATGACAAAATTCTATAAGTAAATCAGTCTCCCATCGCGGATTGTCCATATTCCTCCTTGATGAAGATAAGACCTTATTTACATTCCATCCATGCCCTCTTAATCCCGGCGTTTATAGTGACAAATCCTTTAAATATGGCGTCGCCAAATTTTTATACTGAAAACAGCGTACCGATATGTCTGGATAATTAAGGAGTTGTAGAAAATTTATAATTACTTCGCGGGGGTTCTATAATAAACTTTCGCTGCTTTTCAGATTTGCCGTTCGGGATTGCGTACGCGAGTGAATCGCGCCATAGATTCCGCGCTAACCACATCATGTCATGTAATAAAGAATAATATAATTACATCGATAATGATTTTCATAGCAATTATTTTACAGGCTATACATCTACACCTATGATAGCGGCCATTTCTCATCACTGCGTCAATCTGCCCAAAAAAATATGTTGTTAAAACTCTTCAATCACATCGGATTACGCCGACTGATATTGCTGCTGGCTATCACCAGCGCGCTAATCATGCTGGCCAACAGCTTCTACGCCAGTTACCGGGTGCAGCGCCAGCTTCTGATCGACAACACCCTGGAGGCTAACCGCGTTTACGCCACCAAGCTGGCCGCCATGACGGATCTTTTTTTCAACTCGGCCCTGCAGCAATTGGCCTATAGCGCCGGCACCGTCTCCTCCCGGATGAACGATGCGCCGAGCCTGACGAAAGAGACCGAACGCATCGGATTGCAGAGCCACAGCTTCAACTCGGCGGTGATCGTCGACGAACACGGCGTGCTCAGAGCCTCTTTTCCCCACGCGTCGCACCTTATCGGGCAAAAACTGACCACCCCCGGCGCGCTGAGAGCGCTGCGGGAAAGGCAGCAGTTGATCAGCGAGCCTTATATTTCCGTATCCAATAACCTCATGGTGCTGATTTCAGCGCCGATATTTAGCCGGGACGGCCAATACCAGGGGTTTGTCGGCGCCTCCATCTATCTAAAGAAACCCAGCGTTCTCAATACGCTGCTTGATCAGCATTACTACCGGGACGGCTCCTACATTTATGTTACCGACAAAAACCGCAAGATGCTGTACCACAAAGATATCGAGAGAATCGGCGAAATCGTCAATAACGATCTGACGATCGCCCCCCCGGAGAACGGCAATGGCAGCCAGGAAATTCTGAACGCCCAGGGCGCGAAAATGCTTGCCGGCTACGGTATCGTTCCCGCCAACCGCTGGGAAGTGGTGGTGGTACGCCCGACCAAGGAGACGCTGAAGCCGCTGGATAGCCTGATGATGAATGTGCTGCGCCATTCGTTCCCGCTGGCGGCGCTCACCATCTTCGGCGTTTGGCTGCTGGCGCGTTTCATTGCCCAGCCGCTGTGGCTGCTGGCCCGCAGCGCCAACAAGATGGACTCGCTCAATGTTTCCGACGATATCAGGAAGATTCACTCCTGGTATTTTGAGGCGACGCAGCTCAAACAGGCCATGCTGATCGGCATCGATCTGCTGCAGAAGAAAATCGGCAAACTGCGCTCCGAGGCCCAAACCGACCCGATGACCGGCCTGCTCAATCGTCGCGGGATGGAAAGCATCCTGCGCTACTGGCTGGTCGGGCAGAAAAGCTTCGCCATCATCGCGCTAGACATCGATCATTTTAAGCGCGTCAACGACACCTTCGGCCATGACACCGGCGATAACGTGATTAAAGATATGGCGCGGATCATTCGCTCCTGTTCGCGCGAGTCCGACATTTTGTGCCGCAGCGGAGGGGAAGAGTTTCTGATTCTGCTGCCTGAAACCGAGCTCGCTATCGCGACCGGCATCGCGCAGCGGCTGCGCACCGCGACGCAGGAAACCGTGATTGATCAAGTCGGCAGCATCACTATCTCGCTGGGCGTTGCGCTATGGTCTCCGGGCGCCGCTAACATCACCATCGAACAGGCCTTTAAAGCGGCGGACGAAGCCTTGTATAAGGCCAAACAGGAAGGGCGCAACCGGGTAATTACCGCCGCCTGACCGCTCCACGCAGCCGCTATCGGCCCTGCCCCTCGCGACAGGGATGTCGCAAACGCCTGGACAATACCTGTATAAATAACCATACTTAAGCACATTATCGCAGCGAAAAGGCAGCCTTAGTGACCCAGATCCGTCAGGGATTCATCCTTACCCGCCACTGGCGCGATACCCCGACCGGCACCCAGGTGGAGTTCTGGCTGGCGACCGACGACGGGCCGCTGCGGGCCCGCCTGCCGCTGCAACAGGCCGTCGCCTTTATCCCGGCGTCGCAACAAACGCGGGCCGCCGCGCTGCTGCGCCGCGAAAGACACTGGCGGCTGCGGCCGCTCGCCCTGCAGGATTTTCATCACCAGCCTTTGCTTGGCCTCTACTGCCGCCAATACCGCCAGCTGCTGAAGCTGGAAAAAGTGCTGCGCGAGGGCGGAGTTCAGGTCTATGAAGCCGATATTCGCCCGCCCGAGCGTTTCCTGATGGAGCGTTTTATCACCGCCGCCGTCTGGCTGAGCGGCGAACCGGACGCTTCCGGTCTGCTGACCCAGGCGCGCATGAAGCCCAACCCGGACTATCGCCCCAGCCTCAGGCTGGTTTCGCTGGATATCGAAACCAACCGCCACGGCGAGCTTTACTGCATCGGGCTGGAGGGCTGCGGCCAGCGCCAGGTTTATATGCTCGGCCCGGCGAACGGCCCTGCCGCCGCCGCGGACGATTTCGCCCTGGACTATGTCGCCAGCCGTCCCCAACTGCTGGAAAAGCTGAACGACTGGCTGCAGCGGCACGATCCCGACGCCATCATCGGCTGGAATCTGGTGCAGTTCGACCTGCAGGTACTGCAAAAACACGCCGAGCGTTATCGCATTCCTCTGCGGCTGGGGCGCGACGGCGCGGAGCTGGAGTGGCGCGAACACGGGTTCAGACCGGGGCACTTTTTCGCCAACGCCGCAGGGCGTCTGATTATCGACGGGATCGAAGCGCTGAAATCGGCCACCTGGAATTTCGCTTCGTTCAGCCTGGAATTCGTCGCGCAGTCGCTGCTGGGCGAAGGCAAAGCGATCGATACGCCCTATCAGCGCATGGACGAGATCGATCGCCGCTTTGCCGAAGATAAGCCCGCGCTTGCCCGCTATAACCTGCAGGACTGCCGGCTGGTGACGCGCATTTTCGACAAAACGGGGCTGATGCGTTTTTTGCTGGAGCGTTCGAGCGTCACCGGCCTGGAGGCCGACCGCAGCGGCGGATCCGTGGCGGCGTTTACCCACCTTTATCTGCCGCGCATGCACCGGATAGGCTATGTGGCGCCCAATCTGGGCGAAATCGCGCCGGAAGCCAGCCCGGGAGGATTCGTGATGGACTCGCGTCCCGGCCTCTACGACTCCGTGCTGGTTCTGGATTACAAAAGCCTGTATCCGTCGATCGTCCGCACCTTTCTGATCGACCCGGTCGGCCTGGCCGTCGGTATGCAGCAGCCCGACGAACGGCACGCCGTCGCCGGTTTTCGCGGCGCCTGGTTTTCCCGCGATCGCCACTGCCTGCCGGCGATCGTCGAACAGATCTGGCGGCAGCGGGAAAGCGCCAAACTCACCGACAATAAGCCGCTGTCTCAGGCGCTGAAAATCATCATGAACGCCTTTTACGGCGTGTTGGGATCCAGCGGGTGCCGGTTCTTTGATCCCCGCCTGGCCTCTTCCATCACCCTGCGCGGTCACGAAATTATGCTTAAAACCCGCGAGCTGATCGAGGCTCAGGGCTATCAGGTGATCTACGGAGATACCGACTCCACCTTCGTATGGCTGAAACGCCCCCATACGGAAGCGGAGGCGAGCCGTATCGGCAATCAGCTGATACAACAGGTGAATCAGTGGTGGCAAAGCCATTTACGCCAAACCCACGGGCTGACTAGCGCGCTGGAGCTGGAGTTTGAAACCCACTTTCGCCGTTTTCTGATGCCGACCATTCGCGGCGCGGAACAGGGCAGTAAAAAACGCTACGCCGGGCTGGTGGCGACCGAGCAGGGCGAGAAAATGGTATTCAAAGGGCTGGAAACCGTACGCACGGACTGGACGCCGCTGGCGCAGCGGTTTCAGCAACAGCTCTATCTGCTGATCTTTCAGCAAAGAGCCTATCAGGAGTGGCTGCGCGATTACGTGCGTAAAACCCTGAACGGCGAGTTCGACGACCTGCTGATTTACCGCAAGCGGCTGCGCCGCCGCCTTGAGGATTATCAGCGCAACGTGCCGCCCCACGCCCGGGCGGCCAAAATCGCCGATGATTACAACCGTCGACAGGGGCGTCCGTTGCAATATCAGAACGGCGGCTGGATTAGCTACGTCATCACCACAAACGGGCCGGAGCCGCTGGAAACCAGCCATGCGCCGCTCGACTATCAACACTATGTCGAGCGCCAGCTACGGCCGGTGGCGGATGCCATTCTGCCCTTCCTGCACGATGATTTCACCACTCTGGTTACCGGCCAGATGGGGCTATTTTAATTAACCGCGGCGGCGCAAGGCGTTTGATCAGGTGACGAACGCGCCGCCATCCATTACCATAGCGCCCTTTCTCATACGGCAACGATACCCTTATTTTATTCGTGGCGGACGCCCCTTCTCCGCAATACCCGATGGTATGCAAGGCGCAGGCGATAGCCCCGCGCTTGGAGAATGACGGAGAATGCGCGAATAGCGAAGTATGGCCTGACACTATCCCGACACAGACAAACATCGAGCAAAGAATTTATGCCTTTTACACTTGGTCAGCGCTGGATAAGCGATACGGAAAGCGAACTTGGATTGGGAACGGTGGTTTCCGTCGACACCCGCATGATTACCCTGCTTTTCCCGGCCAGCGGCGAAAACCGCCTCTATTCCCGCAGCGATGCCCCCATCACCCGCGTGATGTTTAACCCCGGCGATACCGTCACCAGCCACGAAGGCTGGCAGCTCAAGATAGAGGACGTCCGCGATGAGAATGGCCTGTTGGTCTATAGCGGCCGGCGGCTGGACGATGACTCGGCGGCCGAACTGCGCGAAATCCTGCTGGATAGCAAGCTGACGTTCAACAAACCGCAGGACCGCCTGTTCGCCGGACAGATCGACCGCATGGATCGCTTCGCCCTGCGCTATCGCGCGCGTAAAAATCAGCACCAACAGGCGCTGCAGCAGTGGGGCGGGCTGCGCGGCATGCGCGCCAGCCTGATCCCGCACCAGCTGTATATCGCTTACGAAGTGGGGCAACGCCACGCGCCGCGCGTCTTGCTGGCCGATGAGGTCGGTCTGGGCAAAACCATTGAAGCCGGGATGATTATCCATCAGCAACTGCTCGCCGGGCGCGCCGAACGCGTGCTGATTATCGTACCGGAAACCCTGCAGCATCAGTGGCTGGTGGAGATGCTGCGCCGCTTCAACCTGCTATTCTCGCTGTTTGACGACGAACGCTACGCCGAAGCCAAGCTCGATAGCAGCAATCCTTTTGAAACCGAACAGCTGGTTATCTGTTCGCTGGATTTCGTGCGGCGCGATGCGCAGCGCTTCAATCAGTTGGTCGACGCCCGCTGGGATCTGCTGGTGGTGGACGAAGCGCACCATCTCTCCTGGAGCGAAGAGCGGCCCGGCGAGGAGTATCTGGCGGTTGAACGGCTGGCGCAAAATATCCCGGCGGTGCTGCTGCTTACCGCCACGCCGGAACAGCTGGGCCAGCAAAGCCACTTTGCCCGTCTGCGCCTGCTCGATCCGAACCGTTTCCACGACTACCGGGAATTCGTTGATGAACAGCGCCAGTATCGTCCGGTCGCCGACGCGGTGACCTCGCTGCTCTCCGGGGAGAAGGCCGACGCCGCCGAACTTAATGCGCTGAGCGAACTAGTCGGCGAACAGGATATCGAGCCGCTGCTGAAAGCGATCAACAGCGACAGCGACGACAACCTTAAAGCGCGCCAGGAGCTGATCGCCATGCTGATGGATCGGCACGGCACCAGCCGCGTGCTGTTCCGTAATACCCGTCAAGGGGTCAAAGGCTTCCCCCAGCGCACGCTGCGCCAGATCCGCCTGCCGCTGCCCGCCCAGTATCAGACGGCGATCAAGGTTTCCGGCATCATGAGCGCGAATAAGCCCGCGGAGGCCCGCGCGCGCGAAATGCTGTATCCGGAGCAAATCTATCAGCAGTTGGAAGGGGACGACGCCACCTGGTGGAGCTTCGATCCGCGCGTTGAATGGCTGCTCGACTACCTGATCGCGCACCGCGACGAAAAGGTACTGGTGATCTGCGCCAAGGCCGCTACCGCGCTGCAGTTGGAGCAGGTGCTGCGCACCCGTGAAGCCATCCGCGCCGCGGTGTTCCACGAAGGATTATCGATTCTGGAGCGCGACCGCGCCGCCGCCTATTTCGCCTCTGAAGAAGAGGGCGCCCAGGTGCTGATCTGCTCGGAAATCGGCTCTGAAGGCCGTAACTTTCAGTTCGCCAGCCATCTAATTATGTTCGACCTGCCGTTCAACCCCGATCTGCTGGAGCAACGTATCGGCCGCTTGGATCGCATCGGGCAGACGCGGCAAATCCAGATAATGGTCCCCTACCTGGAGAACACCGCCCAGGCGATGCTGGTGCGCTGGTATCACGAAGGGCTGGATGCGTTTGAGCACACCTGTCCGACCGGCCGCGCCATCTATGATGCGCATTACGACGAATTGATCGAACGCTTGACCGCCCAGGGCGAACAGCAAGGGCTGGATGAGTTTATCCGCGCCTGCCGGCAGCAGCACGAGCGGCTCAAACAGCAGCTTGAACAGGGCCGCGACCGCCTGCTGGAAATGCACTCCAACGGCGGCGAACAGGCGCAGCTATTGGCCCAGTCGATCGCCGAGCAGGATAACGACGTTAATCTGGTCGCCTTCGCCCTCAATCTGTTCGATATCGTCGGCATCAATCAGGAGGATCGCAGCGATAATCTGATTATCCTGACGCCGTCCGACCATATGCTGGTGCCTGATTTCCCCGGCCTGCCGCAGGACGGTTGCACCATCACCTTCGACCGCGAACAGGCGCTATCCCGCGAAGACGCGCAGTTTATCAGTTGGGAGCACCCGCTGATCCGCAACGGGCTCGATCTGATCCTGTCCGGCGATACCGGCAGCTGCGCCGTCTCCCTGCTGAAAAACAAGGCGCTGCCGGTCGGCACCCTCTTGGCCGAGCTCGTCTATGTGGTGGAGGCGCAGGCGCCGAAACGCCTGCAGCTGACGCGCTTCCTGCCGCCGACGCCGATTCGGCTGCTGATCGACCGTAAAGGCGCCAACCTGGCCGAGCAGGTGGAATTTGAGAGCTTCAACCGCCAGCTCAGCGCCGTCAATCGCCATACGTCGAGCAAGCTGGTCAATGCCGTGCAGGCGGACGTGCACGCCATGCTGCAACAGGCCGAGCCGCTGGTGGAGGCGCAGGCCCGCCAACTGATCGCCGACGCGCAGACTCAGGCCGATCGGCAGCTGAGCCGCGAGCTGGAGCGTCTGGAAGCGCTCAAGGCGGTAAACCCCAACATTCGTGAAGATGAATTGCGCGCGCTGGAAAATCAGCGCGAACAGGTATTAACCAATCTTCATGAGGCGAACTGGCGTCTGGACGCCATCCGTCTGGTGGTGGTCGCGCATCAGTAATTTGGGAGCCTTGATGGAACCTTACAATCCCCCTACCGATCCCTGGCTGCATATCCTGTATCAGGATCGGCACATCATGGTGGTGAACAAGCCCAGCGGCCTGCTCTCGGTTCCCGGCCGCGCGCCGGAGCACCGAGACAGCGTGATGAGCCGCATTCAGGCGGATTATCCGGACGCCCAGTCCGTCCACCGTCTAGACATGGCCACCAGCGGCGTTATCGTCGTGGCGCTGACCAAAGCCGCCGAGCGCGAGTTAAAACGCCAGTTTCGCGAGCGGGAGCCGGAAAAATCCTACATCGCCCGCGTCTGGGGCTGGATAGCGTGCGACGAGGGATTAATCGACCTGCCGCTGATTTGCGACTGGCCGAACCGCCCGAAACAGAAAGTGTGTTTCGAGCAGGGCAAAGCGGCGCAAACCGAGTATCAGGTGTTATCCCGCGACGACGATGGCACCACGCGCGTCAAACTGACGCCGATCACCGGGCGTTCCCACCAGCTGCGCGTACACCTGCTGGCTTTAGGCCACCCGATTCTGGGGGACGGTTTCTACGCGCATCCGCAGGCCAGAGCCAAAGCGCCCCGCCTGCTGCTGCACGCGCAGGAACTGCGCATTACGCATCCTGAATTCAAAACGCCGATGCACTTTCGCTGTGAGGCGGAGTTCTAAGCGTCCCGCGTAATCGGGTCTGAGTTTCATCGGGTCTGCGCGGCGGGCGGCGAAAGGAGATGGCGGACGGAGGGGGAGATGCGCGGGCGATTACTTCGCTTGATGCGCGCTTTTCAGCAATTCATAGGCCGCCTGAATATCCTGGGCTTTACGTTTGGCCATTTCCATCATGCGCGGCGACAACCCTTTCGCCGCCAGCTTATCCGGGTGATGCTCGCTCATCAGCTTGCGATAGGCGCGCTTAATCGTCGCCGCATCGTCGTCGCGGCGCACGCCCAGCGTGCGGCAGGCGCTCTCCAGCGTGGGTCCGCGCGCGGCGGCGGGCTGGCGATACCCGCCGTAGGAATAGCCGTTGGACGACTGGCCGCGCCGCTGATAAGACTTTCCGCCCTGCCCGGCGCCGGATGCGGAGTGGCCGGCCGCGCTTTCCCTATTGCGCAGAAAAAACTCAAACTGCTCGCGGCTTACGCCAAGTTCGTCGGCGATGACATACAGCAACCGCCTCTCGTTGGGATGCAGCGCCCCATCGACGAACGCCACCTGAATTTGAATATCCAGAAACATCTTAATTAAATCAAAACGGCCCAGGCAGGCGTCGCGCAGTTTGCGCAGTTCAAGACGCAACGGAAAGTGGCTGGCCTTCCCCTCGCGAAAGGCGTGCTGCGCCGCCGTTCTCGCCGCGCCGAACAGCTCCAGGCGATCCATCATTTGGGTCGCGATGCGGATATCGGCCTCGGTAACCCGCCCTTTGGATTTGGTCAGGTGGCCCATCGCCTGAAAAGTGGTGAGGAAAAACAGCGATTGGCGCGTGGACTGGGCGGAAAAAAAGTGACGGCGACGCGACGCTCTGGCCCTGTCGACCATGTGCCCCATCAGCAGTCCCATAATGATTCCCCAGACGCCGCCGCCGGACATAATACCCAGCGCCAGCCCCAGCAACTTCCCCCAATACCGCATATACTCCTCAAATCCTCATGCCGTCGGCTAAAAATTGCTTTATCATACCCGTCATTTATCTTTGCACCTAACGGCAGCGCGTATAAAACTGCGGGGATTTATACCCTAAGTAATTCGAGTTGCGGGACAAAAACGCCAACGCGTTTTTGAACAGCGCCTGTAGCGCTCCCAACGGGGCGAGTCACGCAGCCAACGCGCGCGCAACTTGAAGTATGACGGGGATAACACTGGCGCAACGCTGACGACTGATATAGTCTCTGACCGTTTGCCGGCAAGAAGCCTCTGATAACGGAATACCTGATACAGCGTATGAAAAAAAGTTTTCCAACCCTGCTGGCCACCTTGATCTGGTCGGCGCTTTACAGTCAACCATCGCTGGCCGATCTCGCCCAACAGTGCATGCTGGGCGTTCCCACGTACGACAGGCCGCTGGTCGAAGGCGATCCGAACCAATTACCGGTAAATATTCAGGCCGACAAAACCGAGGCCAGCTACCCCGACAGCGCCCGCTTCATCGGCAACGTGAACATTGAGCAGGGCAACAGCGTCCTGACCGCCGAACAGGTGGAGCTCAACCAGATCGGATCCGATGCGCAGAACGCGCCGACCCGCACCATTACCGCAACCGGCAACGTTCACTACGATGACAACCAGGTGATCCTGAAAGGCCCCAAAGCCTGGTCGAACCTTAATACCAAAGACACGGATGTGTATGAAGGCGATTACCAGATGGTGGGTCGCCAAGGGCGCGGCGCGGCCGACAAAATGAAAATGCGCGCCAACAGCCGCTATACCATTTTGGAGAACGGCACCTTTACATCCTGCCTGCCGGGAGATAATAGCTGGAGCGTCGTCGGTTCGGAAGTGATTCAGGATCGGGAAGAGCAGGTGGCCGAAATTTGGAACGCGCGCTTCAAGATCGG
This sequence comes from Brenneria populi, assembly GCF_036016195.1. Lineage (NCBI taxonomy): Bacteria > Pseudomonadati > Pseudomonadota > Gammaproteobacteria > Enterobacterales > Pectobacteriaceae > Brenneria > Brenneria populi. The sequence goes on from NZ_JAYWTM010000015.1 coordinate 86,562, forward strand.
CGGCGTGCCGGTGTTCTACAGCCCCTATCTGCAGTTGCCGATTGGCGATAAGCGACGCTCAGGTTTCCTGATTCCCAACGCCAAATACGGCAGCAGCAACGGCTTTGAGCTTATCACGCCGTACTATTGGAATATCGCCCCGAACTTCGACGCCACCATCACGCCGCACCTGCAAACCAAACGCGGCATGCAGTTCCAGAACGAATTTCGTTATCTGACCGCGCCGGGCGAAGGGACGATAGAACTCGACTGGCTCCCCGACGACAGCGAATACGCCAAAGACGCCCCGGAGGACGATAACGACACCCGCTGGCTATTCCACTGGGATCACAGCGGCGTGATGGACCAGGTGTGGCGTTTCAACGCCGACTATACCAAGGTCAGCGACAATCGCTACTTCACCGATCTGGACTCTAGATACGGTTCAAGCACCGACGGCTACCTGACGCAGAAATTCAGCGCGGGCTACGCCAACCAAAACTGGGATACCACGCTATCCGCCAAGCAGTTCCAGCTGCTTTCCGGCTCAAGCAGCCGAGACGTCTACCGCGCCGAACCTCAGCTCGACATCAATTATTACCAGAATGACGTCGGCCCGTTCGATATGCGCCTCTACGGCCAGGCGGTGAAATTCACCAACGTGAACGCCAACCGGCCGGAAGCGACGCGTCTGCATATTGAACCGACAATCAGCCTCCCGCTCTCCAACCGCCTGGGGAGCCTGAACAGCGAAGCCAAACTGCTGGCGACGCATTATCAACAGACTAACCTTGAGCGTTACCGGGCCGACACGTCGGTTACCGATAACGCCAAAAATGATCTGAAGGGGTCGGTGAATCGCGTAATGCCGCAGTTCAAGGTGGACGGCAAGATGGTGTTCGAGCGCGAGATGAACTGGTCGCAGGGATACACCCAAACGCTGGAGCCGCGGGCGCAATACCTGTATGTGCCGTATCGCAATCAAAGCGATATCCATACCTACGATTCAACGCTATTGCAATCCGACTACTCCGGTCTGTTCCGCGACCGCAGCTACAGCGGTCTGGATCGCATCGCTTCGGCGAACCAAATCGCCACCGGGGTGACATCGCGAATTTATGATGACGTTTTGGTTGAACGTTTTAATGCTTCCATAGGTCAAATTTATTATTTCGATCGCCCGCGCACCGGCGATAGCAATATGTCGTTCGACCGCAGCGACGATAACGGCAGCATGGTATGGGCCGGCGACTCCTATCTGAAGGTTGACGACAACTGGGGCCTACGGGGAGGAATGCAGTACGACGCCCGCCTCAACGAAGTGGCGCTGGGCGACGCCGTGGTGGAATATCGTAAGGACGCCGAGCGGCTGGTGCAGCTGAACTACCGTTACGCCAGCCCCGAATATATACGGGCCATGCTGCCAAACGTGCAGAACCCCGGCTTTCAGCAGGGGATTTCACAAGTCGGCGTCACCGCCAGTTGGCCGATCGCCGACCGGTGGGCCGTGGTGGGCGCTTACTATTACGACACCAAGGCCAATCAGCCGGCCAACCAGTTGATTGGCGTGCAGTATAATACCTGCTGCTGGGCCGTCAGCGTCGGTTATGAACGTAAAATCACCGACTGGGACAGCACCAGCGCCAGCAGCGTATATGACAATAAAGTGTCGTTTAACATCGAGTTACGTGGTTTAAGCAATAATTACAGTCTGGGCTCCGAAAAAATGCTGCGTTCAGGCATTCTGCCTTACCAGCGCGCGTTCTGATAAACGGAACGGCAAGCATAAATCGTTGCGGCAGACAGACTGTGTCAATGAAACTTCTAGCCCGCCTTGCGGATGAAATAAATGGGAAAGGTATGAATAACTGGAGAACGCTTATTCTCGGATTGGCACTGGCGGCCTCTACCGCGTTCGCAGCGCCACAAGTGGTTGATAAAGTTGCGGCGGTAGTGGATAACGGCGTTGTATTAGAGAGTGATGTAAACGGTCTTTTTCAGTCAGTCAAGCTGAACGCGCAGCATGCGGGCCAGCAGTTGCCGGATGACGCGACGCTGCGTCATCAGATTATCGATCGTCTGATCATGGACAATATCGTTCTGCAAATGGCGCAAAAAATGGGCCTTCAGGTGACGGACAGTCAGTTGGATCAAGCCATCGCCAATATCGCGGCGCAGAACCGCATCTCGCTTAACCAGTTGAAAAGCCAGCTGGCTTACGAAGGGATTAACTACAATACCTATCGCGAACAGATCCGCAAAGAGATGCTGATCGCCGAAGTGCGTAATAATGAAGTGCGCCGCCGCGTCAGCGTTCTGCCGCAGGAGGTCGATGCCCTGGCGAAACAGATCGCCAACCAGACGGGCGAAGATGCCGAGCTGAACCTCAGCCACATCCTGATTCCGCTGCCGGAAAACCCCAGCCAGCAGCAGGTGGATGAGGCCGAGAATCTGGCTAACTCCCTGGTGAAACAGCTCGGCGAAGGCGCCGATTTCGGTAAACTGGCCATCTCCTACTCCGCCGACTCCCAGGCTTTGAACGGCGGGCAGATGGGATGGGGCAAGCTGCAGGAGATCCCGACGCTGTTCGCTGAAAGATTGATGCAGGTGCAAAAAGGCCAGATCGTCGGCCCGATCCGTTCCGGCGTGGGTTTCCACATTTTACGCGTTAACGATATTCGCGGCAGCAATAAAACGGTGTCGGTCACCGAGTTCCATGCCCGCCATATTCTTCTGAGGCCGTCCGTGGTGATGACCGACGGCCAGGCAGAAGCGAAACTGACGGAAGTCGCCCAGCAGATAAAGAGCGGCGCCACCGACTTCGTCTCTCAGGCGAAGCAGCTGTCGCAGGATCCCGGCTCGGCCAATCAGGGCGGCGATCTGGGCTGGGCATCCCCGGATATGTACGATCCGGCCTTCCGCGATGCGCTGCTGAAATTGAAAAAGGGCGAAATCAGCCAACCGGTTCACTCCTCCTTCGGCTGGCACCTGATTCAACTGCTGGATACCCGTCAGGTCGATAAAACCGACGCGGCGCAGAAGGATCGCGCATACCGGATGCTGTTTAACCGTAAGTTCGCCGAAGAAGCGCAAACCTGGATGCAGGAACAACGCGCGGCGGCTTATGTAAAAATCATTGATGGCGCAAATAATTAATGCACACTGAAAGCGGTACGCAACGCGTTGTGATTACCCCCGGCGAACCCGCCGGGATTGGCCCCGACCTGGTGATTGTCCTGGCGCAACGGGCGTGGCCGGTGGAGCTGGTGGTTTGCGCCGACCCCGATCTGCTGATGAGCCGCGCGCTGCAACTGCGCTTACCGCTGACGCTGCGCGATTACCAGCCCGGCGAGCCCGCGCGCCCGCAGCAGGCCGGAAGCCTGACCGTGCTGGCGATCCCCGCCCCGGCGACCGTGGTGGCGGGACGGCTTAACGTCAACAACAGTCCCTATGTCGTCGATACGCTGGCGCGCGCCTGCGACGGCTGTCTAAACGGCGAGTTCGCCGCCCTGATTACCGGGCCGGTTCACAAAGGCATTATCAACGACGCCGGCGTGCCGTTCAGCGGACACACCGAGTTTTTCGCCGATCGCAGCCGCTGCAAGCGCGTGGTCATGATGTTGGCGACCGAAGAGCTGCGCGTAGCCCTGGCCACCACGCATCTGCCGCTCGCCGACGTCTCCGCCGCCATTACCCGCGACTGTCTGCATGAGGTCATTACCATCCTGAATCATGACTTACAGACCAAGTTCGGCATCAGCCGGCCGCGCATCTACGTCTGCGGCCTTAACCCCCACGCGGGCGAAGGCGGCCATATGGGCCGCGAAGAGCTGGACGTCATCACGCCGGCGTTGGACGAACTGCGCCGGCAGGAGATCGACCTGCTCGGCCCGCTGCCCGCGGATACGCTGTTCCAGCCGAAATATCTGCAACACGCGGACGCGGTGCTGGCGATGTATCACGATCAGGGGCTGCCGGTGCTGAAATATCAGGGATTCGGCCGGGCGGTAAATATCACGCTGGGCTTGCCGTTTATTCGCACCTCGGTCGATCACGGCACCGCATTGGAACTGGCCGCCACCGGCGCCGCCGATGCCGGCAGCTTTACCACCGCGTTAAACCTTGCCATTAAAATGACACAGAATATTAATGAATAATCGAGTACACCAAGGTCACTTCGCCCGTAAACGCTTTGGGCAAAACTTTTTAAGCGATCGTTTCGTGATCGACAGCATCGTTGCGGCGATCTATCCGCAGCCGGGTCAGGCTATCGTTGAGATCGGCCCCGGACTGGGCGCGTTGACGGAGCCGGTCGGGGAACGCATGGATCGTTTTACCGTCATCGAACTGGATCGCGATCTGGCCGCGCGGCTAGAAACCCATCCGACGCTGAAGGAGAAGCTGACCATCATTCAGCAAGATGCCATGACGGTGGATTTTTCGGCGCTGGCCGAACAGGCCGGGCAGCCTCTGCGCGTTTTCGGCAATCTGCCTTATAATATTTCCACGCCGCTGATGTTCCATCTGTTCAGCTATACTCAGGCTATTCGCGACATGCATTTTATGTTGCAAAAAGAGGTCGTCAACCGTCTGGTCGCCGGCCCCGACAGCAAGGCCTACGGGCGCTTAAGCGTGATGGCGCAGTATTACTGCCAGGTGATCCCGGTGTTGGAAGTGCCGCCGACGGCGTTTAAACCGGCCCCGAAAGTCGACTCGGCCGTTGTCCGTTTGGTTCCTCATGCCCAGGTTCCGTATCCGGTAAATGATATTCGCTTATTGAGCCGGATTACCACCGAGGCGTTTAATCAGCGACGCAAAACGCTGCGCAACAGCCTGGGCAATCTCTTTACGCCCGAGCAGTTGGCTGAGTTGGGCATCGACCCGAGCTGTCGCGCCGAAAATGTTACGGTCGAGCAATACTGCCGGTTAGCGAACTGGCTGACCGCGCATCCCCCGGCACAGGAATAACTGGAGTTGTCGTGATGATCAATGCGCCCCGTGTTTGTGTACAGGTTCAGAGTTTCTACGTCGAGTCGCAATCGCAGCCTGACGAAGAACGTTTCGTATTCGCTTATACGATTACGGTGCGCAATCTGGGGCGGCATGAGGTAAAACTTTGCGGCCGTTACTGGCTGATCACCAACGCCAACGGCCGTCAGACGGAAGTTCAGGGCGAAGGCGTGGTCGGAGAACAGCCGGTAATACAGCCGGGAAGCGAATTTCAGTACACCAGCGGCACCATTTTGGAAACCCCGCTGGGCACGATGGAGGGGCATTACCATATGCTCGATCATCAGGGCGACGCTTTTCAAGTCACTATTCCCGTATTCCGTCTGGCTATTCCCTCATTGATACATTAACTATGTCTACTTATTTAATCGGCGACGTTCACGGCTGTTTGGTTGAACTCGAAGCGCTATTGGCGCAAGTTTCCTTTAATCCCGAACAAGATACGTTATGGCTGACGGGCGATCTGGTCGCTCGCGGTCCCGACTCGCTCGGCGTGCTGCGTTTTGTCCGTTCGCTGGGGCCGTCGGTGCGGCTGGTGTTGGGCAATCACGACCTGCATTTGCTCGCCGTCTACGCGGGGATCAGCCGCAACAAACCCAAGGATCGGCTCAATCCGCTGCTGAATGCGCCGGACGTCCACGATTTGATTAACTGGCTGCGCCGGCAGCCGCTGTTGCAGGTTGACGAAGATTTAAAGCTGGTGATGGCGCATGCCGGGATTACGCCGCAGTGGGATCTGGAGACGGCTAAAATGTGCGCGCGCGAAGTGGAGTCCATCCTGAGCAGCGACAGCTATCCGCTGTTTCTCGACGCCATGTACGGAGATATGCCGAACAGCTGGAACCCCAAACTCAGCGGCCTGCCCCGCCTGCGTTTCAGTACCAACGTCTTTACCCGCATGCGCTACTGCTTCGCCGGCGGCCAGTTGGATATGATCAGCAAGGAAGCGCCTACCCAGGCGCCGTCGCTGCTCAAGCCCTGGTTCGATCTCCCCGGTCAGATCGCCGGGGAATACGCCATCGCTTTCGGGCACTGGGCATCGCTGAACGGAAAAGGCACGCCGGAAAATATCTACGCGCTGGATACGGGCTGCTGCTGGGGAGGGGAGTTGAGCATGCTGCGTTGGCAAGATAAGCGCTACTTTAAGCAGCCGTCCTTATCGTGTCCCGCCGCGGGCAATATCGAATAACCGACTACGCGATGCCCGCGTCCGGCGACGCCGCGGAGCGGGCTAAAGAGTCAGTTTCTTGCCAGAATTTCGAAACAGTAGCTATGCGAATTGCGCTCATCCGCATCATGAAACTCGCTGAACGTGGACTGCCACTCGTCAGGTTCATAATCCGGAAAGTGGGTATCGCCCTCCACTTCCACGTCGATATGGGTCAGATACAGGCGGTTAGCCTGGGGCAGCATCTGCTGATAAATGCTGCCGCCGCCGATCACCATCACCTCCTGCGCATCGCCGGCGGCCGCAATGGCTTCATCCAGCGAGGAGACCCAGGTGATGCCCTCGTCATCGCCGGGATGGCGGCTGACGACAATATTCAGTCTGCCGGGCAACGGCCGGCCGATAGAGCGGAAAGTATTGCGCCCCATCACCACCGGCTTGCCTAAGGTATGACGCTTAAACCATGCCAAATCCGCCGGCAAATGCCACGGCATGGCGTTTTCCATGCCGATAACGCGATCCACAGCCAACGCGGCAATCAAACTAATAACCATGGTGAAACCCTGTAGGTCGGAAAATTGCTGACACTATACGGAAAGCCTCCGCCCTCGTCGACACGGACGCGCGGGCAAACAGCAATATAAGAAGGCTCCGATGGGCTACACGCCGGGCCGCTTACGATATAGCCATATCCCCGGCAGCGACAGGCCGATAGAGAGCGCGCCGACGATAAAGCTGGCCTTCAGAAAATTGGTCACCATGACGCTCATCAGCTCCTCGCTATAGCCGAGATGCGAAATCTCCACCACGGAAATCATCGCGGTATAGGCGGAAATGCCCGGAAACATCGGGATCACCGCCGCCACGGTAAAAACCTTGGGGTGCGCCAGCAGCCAGCGCGACCAGCGAATACCGATTATGCCGATGGTGATGGCCGCCAGAAAAGAAGCCCACTCGATATTCAGACCGAAGTGCATGGCGATAAAGCGCACGCCGTGCCCCAGCGCCCCGAGCGCCGCGCAATAGTGCAATGCCCGCAGCGGGACATTAAACACCATCGCGAACCCCAACGCCGGCACGGACGCCAGCGCCATATCCTGCAACAACGCCCACAGCAGACTCAGGCCCATCCGCGCAACCCCCATACCGCCAACGCCATAACCACGCCGATACAGGTCGACAGCGTAAGCAGGCTGGCTACCATCCAGCGGGCCAGCCCGGTATTAACGTGTCCTTTGAACATATCGGCCACCGCGTTAATCAGCGGAAAACCGGGCACCAGCAGCAGTACGCTGGCCGCCATCGCCACGGTCGACGTTTGCTGGAACTGGGGAAGCTTCATCAGCAGACCGGAGGCCGAAGTGGCGACAAATGCCGTAATACAAAAATTGATCAACGGATTAAAGCGACGCCCGGTCAGTATCTGCCGAACATACATCGCCAGCCCGCTGGCGAGCAGCGTCACCACGAAGGCGTCCCACCCGCCGCCGTTCAGCCGGCTGAAGCAGCCGCAGGAGAGCGCGACGACCGACACCATCAGCCAACGCGGATAGCGCAACGGCTTGATGTGGGCGAAACGTTTTTCCACCCCTGCGACGTCCAACAGTTTATGCTCGGCCATAATCACCGCGTGCTGCACTTCGGTCACCACATGCATATTGATGCCGCGATCGACATTATTGCGCGTGGACGTCAGGCAGTGCCCCTGGATTATCGTGCTTAGCACAATGGCATTGGCTGAGATCGACGTCTCGACGCTGTCGGCGCCCAGCGCCACGCCAAGCCGGGAAGATAATTTTTCCACCACCATACTTTCAGCGCCGTGCTGCAATAGCAAAAGCGCGCACTGAATACACAGCCGGGTAATTTCCCTCTGCTGTGCTATTTCACCAACCATGTTTTTATCCCGATCCTAAGCACGGAAGAATAACCCTGAATAAAGCCAGGCAACTTGTTAACATATTGCGGGCCAATAGCCAATATTGGTGATGCTAATTAATGACTCCGGCGCTATCATTCTATCCGTTTTATCTGACTTTTTTCGCCAACTGGAGCACATCATGCTCGAAACATCGCTGTTTGTCGCCACCATCGCCACGCTGGGCATGCTCTCCCCCGGCCCGGACTTTTTTCTGGTTATCAAAAATTCGGTGCGCTACCCGAGAATCGCCGCGCTGATGACGGCGCTCGGCGTAATTTGCGGCGTCGCCACGCATATGGCGTACTGCGTCGCGGGGCTGGCCGTGGTCATCACCACCACGCCATGGCTGTTTAATCTGCTGAAGTACGCCGGCGCCGCTTACCTGATATGGGTCGGGATCCAGGCCCTGCTGTCGCGCGGCGGCAGTAAAATGCATCTTGCGCACTTAACGCCGCAGCGCGTCAGCCTGAAAAAAGCGTTTTTACAGGGTTATCTCTGCAATCTGCTCAACCCGAAAGCGACGCTGTTCTTCCTGGCCGTCTTTACCCAGGTGCTCAACATTAATTCCGGCGTCGGCGAAAAGCTCTGGTATGCCGCGATCATCTGGGGGCTGTCGGTTATCTGGTGGCCGCTGCTGGTGGTGCTGTTTCAAAGCGCGCCCGTGCGCTACGGTTTGGAGAAGGCGCAAAAGCTGGTGGATAAGTTACTGGGGACGGTTCTGGTGGCGCTCGGCATCAAGGTTGCGCTGAGCTAGAGGGTTTTAGGTTCAAGGCCCGCGCCGCGGGCCGTTTATTGCGCTCAGGCGGTGCCGGTTCCGCCATCGGAACACCATACCTGGCCGGAGGTATAGCTGCTTTCCGCCGAGGCCAGCGTCACATACAGCGGCGCAATCTCCACCGGCTGACCGGGACGACCCAGCGGGCTATCGCCGCCAAACTCCGCCACTTTTTCCGTCGGCTGACCGCCGCTCGGCTGCAACGCCGTCCAGTAGGGGCCGGGCGCCACCGCGTTGACGCGAATGCCTTTTTTCCCCAGCTGTTTAGCCAGCGCTTTGGTAAAGGCGACATTGCAGGCTTTGGTCTGCGCATAATCCAGCAGAATGGCGCTGGGGGCGAACGCCTGCACCGATGAGGTGTTGATGATAACGGACCCCGCCTGCAAATGCGCCAGCGCGGCTTTGGTGATCCAAAACGGCGCGTACACATTGGTCTTAAAGGTCGCATCAAAATCTTCCGTGGTCAGATCCTCAATGGCGTCGTGATATTGCTGACGTCCGGCGTTGTTCACCAGGATATCCAGCCCGCCCAGTTTTTCGACGGCCTCCCCGACCAGATGACGGCAGAAATCCTCCGTGCGGATATCGCCGGGAATAGCGACGGCGTTGCGCCCTTCGGCACGTATCAGCGCAATAACCTCCTGCGCGTCCGGCTCCTCTTCCGGCAGATAATTGATCGCCACGTCGGCGCCCTCTCTGGCGTAAGCGATGGCGACCGCCCGCCCGATCCCCGAATCCCCGCCGGTGATCAACGCCCTGCGGCCGGCGAGACGCCCGCTGCCCCGGTAGCTTTTTTCACCATGGTCGGGAACGGGCCGCATTTTGCCGGCCAGTCCTGGCGGCGTCTGGGGCTGTAGGTCAAAAGGCGGTTTGGCATACGCCTCGGCCGGGTTTTTACCGGTTAGCGGGGATAAGGCGTTTTGACCGCGGCGCGGATCCTTTGGGTTGGCACTCATACTCACCTCCTACATTGTTGAAATATTGCTTAGCGCATAAAAATTCAAACAATAGGCTTAAGGATAGACGATCATTCTGGCTTATTTCTAAAGATCGCCAAAAACATAGCGAATGAGAGGGTGAGAGCAGGCGTAAACGATCCGGAAGGGATGAGGGAAAGGCGTAGGCCGGCGTATTAACGCCGGCCCTTTCTACCCGCCTAGGCCTGATTAGCGGCCTTTAATCAAGGCGTGCATCTCCTGCACCGAGGTGACCTTTTCCGTCGGGTCGGCATTTAACGACATCGCGGTGGCGAATCCGCCGTTCATCGTCGTATCGTAATGCACCTTGTATTGCAGGGCGCTACGGCGAATCAGCTTGGAGTCCTCGATGGCCTGACGTCCCGCCGTGGTGTTGACGATGTAGGTATATTCGCCGTTTTTGATGCGATCCTGAATGTGCGGACGGCCTTCATGAACTTTGTTCACCAGACGCGGATTAATGCCCGCTTCACCCAGTTCGATGGCCGTACCGTGCGTCGCATCCAGCTCAAAGCCGTGCTTCAGCAGTTTGGCCGCCAGATCCACCACGCGGGCCTTGTCGCCTTCACGCACCGACAGCAGCGCGCGCCCGGATTTTTTCATCTGTGAATTGCTGCCCAGCATCGCTTTGGAGAACGCTTCGGCGAATGTGCGCCCCACGCCCATCACTTCGCCGGTGGACCGCATTTCCGGCCCCAGAATCGGGTCAACGCCCGGGAACTTGTTGAACGGCAGCACCACTTCTTTCACCGAGTAGTACGGCGGGATCACTTCCTGCGTTACCCCCTGCTGCGCCAGAGACTGTCCCACCATCACGCGGGCGGCCACTTTCGCCAGCGGCACTCCGGTGGCTTTGGAAACGAACGGGACGGTACGCGCCGCGCGCGGGTTAACCTCAATCAGGTAGACCTCATTGTTTTTAACCGCGAACTGCACGTTCATCAGGCCGCGCACGCAGAGCTCGAACGCCAGCTTTTCTACCTGCCGGCGCATCACGTCCTGAATCTCTTTGCTCAGCGTATAGGCCGGTAAAGAACAGGCCGAGTCGCCGGAGTGAACGCCCGCTTGCTCAATGTGCTCCATAATGCCGCCAATCAGCACCTGTTCGCCGTCGCAGATGGCGTCGACGTCGACCTCAATGGCGTCGTCCAGGAAGCGGTCCAGCAGCACCGGCGCGTCGTTGGAAACCACGACGGCATTCTGGAAGTAACGGCGCAGGTCAATCTCGTCGTACACGATCTCCATCGCCCGGCCGCCGAGCACGTAGGAAGGACGCACCACCAGCGGATAGCCGATGTCGCGCGCTTTCTCCACCGCCTGCTCAATCGCCGTGACGGTGGCGTTGGCCGGCTGTTTCAGGCCCAGACGGTTCACCGCCTGCTGGAAGCGTTCGCGATCTTCCGCGCGGTCAATGGCGTCCGGGCTGGTGCCGATAACCGGCACGCCGGCCGCCTCAAGCGCCCGCGCCAGCTTCAGCGGCGTCTGGCCGCCATACTGCACGATAACGCCTTTCGGCTGCTCGATGCGTACGATTTCCAGCACGTCTTCCAGGGTAACCGGCTCAAAGTACAGGCGGTCGGAGGTGTCGTAGTCGGTCGAAACGGTTTCCGGGTTACAGTTCACCATGATGGTTTCATAACCATCCTCGCGCAGCGCCAGCGAGGCGTGAACGCAGCAGTAGTCGAACTCGATGCCCTGGCCGATACGGTTCGGCCCGCCGCCCAGCACCATGATTTTATCGCGATCCTGATGCGGGTTGGCCTCGCACTCCTCTTCATAGGTGGAGTACATATAGGCGGTGTCGGTGGCGAATTCCGCCGCGCAGGTATCCACGCGCTTATACACCGGATGCAGATCGAACTTATCGCGCAGCTTGCGGATTTCGTTTTCAGCCACGCCGGCCAGCGCGGCCAGACGCGCGTCGGCGAAGCCTTTCCGTTTCAGCAGGCGCAGGAATTCGGCATCCAGGCCGGTAACGCCCTTCTCGGCGACCTGCTCTTCCAGACGCACCAGCTCTTCAATCTGCACCAGGAACCAGCGGTCGATATTGGTCAGGTTAAAGACGCCGTCCACCGATAGCCCGGCACGGAAAGCGTCGGCGATATACCAGATCCGATCGGCGCCCGCATCCTTCAGCTCGCGGCGGATCAGGGTCAGCGCCTGCGGATCGTCCAGATCCACCTGCGGATCGAAGCCGGTCGCGCCGACTTCCAGGCCGCGCAGCGCTTTCTGCAGCGACTCCTGCTGCGTACGGCCAATCGCCATCACTTCGCCCACCGATTTCATCTGCGTGGTCAAACGGTTGTTGGCGCCGGCGAATTTCTCAAAGTTAAAGCGCGGAATCTTGGTGACGACGTAATCGATGGAAGGCTCGAACGATGCCGGCGTGCGCCCGCCGGTAATATCGTTCATCAGCTCATCCAGCGTATAGCCGACCGCCAGTTTGGCGGCGATTTTCGCAATCGGGAAGCCGGTCGCTTTGGACGCCAGCGCCGAAGAGCGGGAAACGCGCGGGTTCATCTCGATAACGATCAGACGGCCATTTTTCGGATTCACCGAAAACTGCACGTTCGAACCGCCGGTTTCCACGCCGATTTCACGCAGCACCGCCATCGAAGCGTTACGCATGATTTGGTACTCTTTGTCGGTCAACGTTTGCGCGGGCGCGACGGTAATGGAGTCGCCGGTGTGGATCCCCATGGCGTCAAGGTTTTCGATGGAGCAGACGATGATGCAGTTGTCGTTTTTATCGCGCACGACCTCCATTTCGTACTCTTTCCAGCCGATCAGGGATTCATCAATCAGCAGCTCTTTGGTTGGCGAGAGATCCAGGCCGCGCTCGCAGATCTCTTCAAACTCTTCGCGGTTGTAGGCGATACCGCCGCCGGTGCCGCCCATGGTAAAGGAGGGACGGATAATACAGGGGAAACCGACGTCGGCAGCGACGGCCAGCGCCTCTTCCATATTGTGCGCGATGCCGGAGCGCGCGGTTTCCAGACCGATCTTCTTCATCGCCTTGTCGAAACGCTGGCGATCTTCGGCTTTATCGATGGCGTCGGCGGTGGCGCCGATCATGGTGACGCCGAATTCAGCCAGCACGCCCTGACGCTCCAGCTCCAGCGCGCAGTTCAACGCCGTCTGGCCGCCCATGGTCGGCAATACCGCGTCCGGGCGCTCTTTTTCGATAATTTTGCGCACCACTTCCCAGTGAATCGGCTCGATATAGGTGGCGTCGGCCATTTCCGGATCGGTCATAATGGTCGCCGGGTTCGAGTTCACCAGGATGACGCGGTATCCCTCTTCGCGCAGCGCTTTACACGCCTGGGCGCCCGAGTAGTCGAACTCACAGGCCTGGCCGATGACAATCGGACCCGCGCCCAGAATCAGGATGCTTTTAATATCTGTACGTTTTGGCATTTTCTCGCTCCTGATTTATTTAGCTGAAGAACGGTAAGTCTTAATCAATTCAATAAAATGGTCGAAAAACGGCGCCGCATCATGTGGGCCGGGGCTGGCTTCCGGGTGCCCCTGAAAACTGAACGCCGGTTTATCAGTGCGATGAATTCCCTGCACCGTCTGGTCAAACAGGGATATGTGCGTCACGCGCAGCGTGTCGGGCAAATTATTTTCATCGACGGCAAAACCGTGGTTCTGCGCGGTGATCATCACCCGGTTGTTATCCAGATCTTTTACCGGATGGTTGCCGCCGTGGTGCCCAAGCTTCATTTTGATGGTCCGCGCTCCGCTCGCCAACGCCAGCAACTGGTGGCCGAGACAGATGCCGAATACCGGGATATCCGTTGCCAGAAAAGTTTTAATCGCCCGGATGGCGTAGTCGCAAGGCTCCGGGTCGCCGGGACCGTTCGACAAGAAAATACCGTCCGGATTAAGCTGCAAAACCTCTTCCGCCGAAGTTTGCGCCGGCACCACCGTCAGCCGGCATCCCCGATCCGCCAGCAGGCGCAGAATATTGCGCTTCACGCCATAGTCATAGGCCACCACATGGTACGGCAGTTCGCTCTCCGGCCTGTCGCCAGGCAAGCCGCCCGCCAACGTCCAGCTCCCCTGCGACCAGCTATAGCTCTCCGTCGTCGTGACCTCTTTCGCCAGATCCATCCCCTTCAGACCGGGGAAAGCCTGCGCTTTTTCCAGCGCCAGCTGGGCGTTCGGCTCATCGCCCGCGATGATGCAGCCGTTTTGCGCGCCTTTCTCGCGCAGCAGCCGGGTCAGTTTGCGGGTATCGATATCGGCAATGGCGACGACGTTGTTGCGCTTAAGGTATTCAGACAGGCTCTCTTCGCTGCGATAGTTGCTGGCAATCAGCGGCAGGTCGCGTATCACCAGGCCCTGAGCCTGTATGGATGAGGATTCTTCATCGGCTTTGTTGGCGCCGACATTACCGATATGGGGATAAGTGAGAGTGACGATCTGGCGGGAATAGGATGGGTCGGTAAGGATTTCTTGATATCCGGTCATCGACGTATTGAAGACCACTTCCCCCACTGCCGACCCTTCTGCCCCGATGGCCCGACCATGGAATTGGGTTCCGTCTTCCAGAACCAACAGCGCTGACTTAATCAAAACACCCTCCAAGGAATAAAAAATCATGTTATTTGCATATTAATTCAGATTAATCGATCTAAATCAACGCAAAAACCACCTTCAAGGTAAATTTTTGGCAAATTGGGCGCATTTTAATGATGGCCGGGTAAGTTGTCCACTTCAACCGCACTTTTTCCTCTCTTTTTATGCTTTATGATATGAATACTCCACCTTTAGCTTAAAAAAGCATGTTAACTAGGGAAAGTAAACGGTTGCCAACCCACATAGCTAAAAAAAGCGCAATAATCAACCAACATTGACGATTTTATGCTTTTAGCGGCCTCAATCGGCCAGAAAAAACAAGAAAACCAGAAAAAATAAGCAATAGAATTAAAAAATACGCAAAGATTAATAAAATACAAGTAGAGATAAATAATCGCTACTTGTATCAATAAATTAAATAAAAATATTTCTATAAACAATCCAAACCAAGCACATCTTTCATATCGAAAAGTCCATTTTTCTTACCCTTCAACCATATTGCCGCACGAACCGCGCCGTTAGCAAAGGTCATACGGCTGGAGGCCTTGTGGGTAATCTCAATCCGCTCGCCAATATCCGCAAACATCGCGGTATGTTCACCGACGATATCGCCGGCGCGAACGGTGGCGAAACCGATGCTTTTCGCATCGCGCTCCCCGGTGTGCCCTTCGCGCGCGTAAACCGCGCAGGTTTTCAGATCCCGCCCCAACGCATCGGCGATGGTTTCGCCCATCGCCAGCGCCGTGCCTGAAGGCGCGTCCACCTTATGACGGTGGTGCGCTTCGATAATTTCGATATCGGTATAATCCCCCATGACTTTGGCGGCTTTCTCCAATAGCTTCAGCATCACATTTACGCCGACGCTGAAATTAGCGGCGAAAACAATCCCGATCTCCTGCGCGGCCTCGCGAATGGCGTCCTTGCCCTGCTCGTCAAAACCGGTGGTGCCGATAATCATCGCTTTATGCCGCCGACGACAAAACGCCAGATGGGCCAATGTGCCTTCAGGGCGGGTAAAGTCGATAAGAACGTCAAAATCATCACCAATCGCCTCCAGACTATCGCTTACCGTCACGCCGGATTTGCCCAGCCCCGCCAGTTCGCCCGCGTCGGCCCCGACCAGCGAGGAGCCCGGACGCTCCAGCGCCGCGCCCAGTACGGCGCCTTCGGCCTGCGCCACCGCCTGAATCAGCTGACGCCCCATGCGGCCGCCGGCGCCGGCAACCGCGATACGAATGGTTGAATTCTGCATTTTTTCCCTCTCTTTGCTATTTCCGCTGCGAAATGCGTATTAGGTTAACGGGCGCAAGGCCTGACCGCCAGCGCATTTCTAATCCGATGAGAAATTTATGCCGGCGGGAAATCAAATCGGCAAAAACCGTCGTCAGCGCGCGTCCGAACCGGCCGCTCAACGGCAATAACGCATAAACATGCATTTTTATCAGATTATTATTACTGGGAGATAACGATTATTCAGCAGGCGGGGATGGGGGCGGGCAGAACGCCCGCCCCCAGGGCGTCTAGTCGATTTGCTTCACCTCGACGCGCAGCTCTTTCGGCACTTCAAAAACGATATTTTCTTCCCGCCCCTGAATTTCAACCGTGACCTTCCCGCCCAGCGCCTGTAAACGGCTGAGCACCTGCTGCACCAGGATATCCGGCGCCGAGGCGCCGGCCGTCACGCCGACGTGGGCGATGCCGCTCAGCCACGACTCCTGAATGTCTTCCGCCGTATCAATCAGATAAGCCGCCTTACCGGCGCGCTGCGCCAGCTCGGCCAGCCGATTGGAGTTGGAAGAGTTTTTCGAGCCCACCACCAGCACAACGTCGGCCATGTCCGCCAGACTGCGCACCGCCTCCTGGCGGTTGGTGGTGGCATAGCAGATATCATCTTTACGCGGGCCGATGATACGCGGAAAACGCGCGCGCAGCGCGTCGATGACCGCCGAGGTATCGTCAACCGACAGCGTGGTTTGCGTCATAAAGCACAGGTTGTTTTCGTCCTTTACCTGCAAGCACCACACGTCATCCGGCGACTCCACCAGATACATGCCGCCCTCGGCATTGCTGTACTGCCCCATGGTGCCTTCGACTTCCGGGTGACCGGCATGGCCGATCAGGATAGCCTCAACCCCTTTCCGACTGGCGCGCGCCACTTCCATATGCACTTTCGTCACCAGCGGACAGGTGGCGTCGAACACCGTCAAATCGCGGTTTTTAGCCTCGTTGCGCACCGCCTGGGAGACGCCGTGCGCGGAGAAAATCAGAATCGAGCCGTCCGGCACTTCCTCTATCCGCTCAATAAATATCGCGCCGCGCTCGCGCAGCCCGTTGACGACATAGCGGTTATGCACCACTTCATGGCGCACATAAATCGGCGTGCCGAATATCTCCAACGCCCGTTCAACAATGCTGATGGCGCGGTCAACCCCGGCGCAAAAGCCGCGCGGGTTAGCCAGCAAGATTTGCATGCGGGACCTCCTGCCGAGATGGGTCAATAGCTAATACTTCCAGATCGAACGTAATAGATTGGCCTGCCAGCGGATGGTTAAAATCCACCGTAACCGACTCTTCCGTCACATCGCGGATAATACCCGGCATATCATTGCCGCCGGCGCCGCTGAACAACATAATCGTCCCCACCTCCGGCACCCCGGTACGGGCGAAATCGCGCCGCAGGAAGAACTGGATCATATCAGGGTTCACCGGGCCGAAGGCCGACTCCGGCGGCAGCGTGAATCTCTTTTGCGCGCCGCGCGCCAAGCCCTGCAACTGCTGTTCCAGCGCCGCGGATAAACTGCCGTCCCCAAGGCGGAACAGCGCGGGCTTGCCGTTTTCGCTGGTGGATTCCGCCACGGTGCCGTTTTCCAGGGTCAGGGTGAAATGCACCAGCACGGCGCTGGTGCTCTGTACCGTCTCAGACATCAGCGACCCTTTTATTTAGCCGTATCATCATGCTTATTGACGAAGCCTTCCAGCACGATGAGCGCCGCGCCGACGCAGATGGCGCTATCCGCCAGATTAAAGGTGGCGAAATGCCAGTCGCCGACATAGAAGTCGATAAAATCGACGACGAAGCCATGCCACATCCGGTCAAACAGATTCCCCACCGCGCCGCCGATAATCAGCGCATAGGCGATGTTATTCAGCTTCTGGCTCGCGCTGCCGCGATACATCAGCACCAGCATAACCACCACAATGGCGATGGCGATGCCGGCGAAGAACCAGCGCTGCCAGCCGCCTTTATCCGCCAGAAAACTGAACGCCGCCCCATAATTACGGGCATAGTGCAGATTAAGATGCGAAATCAGCGGCTGGGTCTCCCCCAGCGCGAAGTGGGATAGAATCCACTGTTTGCTGCCGAGGTCGACGACCAGAACCAACAGCGCCAGCCAAAGCCAGCGCAGCCCACTCGAACAGATCGATTTATTCATCAGACAAATTTACGCTCTTCACCTTTGCCGCCGACGTTGGTCGCGCAGCGGCCACAAATGTCGGGATGCTCGCTATCAGCACCGATATCTGACTCATAATGCCAGCAGCGCGGACACTTATGCCCTTCCGCCTTGCTTAAGGCAATTTTCAATCCAGGTAGTTCAGTGCTCTGCGCATCGGCAGGCGCATTTTCATACGACTCGACCCTGGCTTTGGAGGTCAGCAGGGCAAAATGCAGCTCCTGATGCAGTTGATTCAGCTTATCCGCCAGAGCGGCGTCGGCATACAGCGTGACGGAGGCTTCCAGCGATCCGCCGATACGCTTGTCGTTGCGCGCCTGCTCGATGACCTTATTCACTTCGCCGCGCACTTTCAGCATGTCGGCCCAGAATGCGTCGTTCATGACTTCATCCGCATCCAGACCGAACAGGCCGTCGTACCACTCTTCGGTAAACACGTACTGCGCGCGTTCTCCCGGCAGATATCCCCAGATCTCATCCGCGGTGAAAGAGAGAATCGGCGCCATCCAGCGCACCAGCGCCTCGGCAATATGGTATAGCGCCGTCTGGCAGCTGCGGCGGGCGATACTGTCGCTCTTCGCGGTATACTGACGGTCCTTGATGATATCGAGATAGAATGAACCCATCTCGATAGAACAGAACTGCATCAGACGCTGCACCACGCGGTGGAAATCGTAGCTGTCGTAGGCTTCGGCAATCTCTTCCTGCGCCGCCTGCGCGCAGCCGACCGCCCAGCGATCCAGCACCACCATCTCTTCCGGCTTCACCTTATCTTTCTGCGGATCGAATCCGTTCAGGTTGGCCAGCAGGAAGCGCGCGGTGTTGCGAATACGGCGATAGGCGTCCGCCGAACGTTTCAGAATCTCATCGGATACCGCGATTTCGCCGGAATAGTCCGTCGAACCGATCCACAGACGCAGAATATCGCCGCCCAGTTTGTTCATCACATCCTGCGGGCTGATGGTATTGCCGATCGATTTGGACATTTTGCGTCCCTGGCCGTCCACGGTGAAACCGTGGGTCAGCACCTGACGATAAGGCGCTTTGCCTTTGATCGCCGTCGACAGCATCAGGGAAGACATAAACCAGCCGCGGTGCTGATCGGAACCTTCCAGATACATATCCGCCGCATGGCCGCCGAATTCAGGACGGACGTCAACCACGGAAGCGTGGGTCGACCCGGAGTCGAACCACACGTCCAGCGTATCGGGAACCTTGACGTAATGCTCGGCGTCGGCGCCCAGCACCGCTTTCGGGTCAAGATCCCACCATGCCTGAATGCCATCCTGCTCAACGCGCTTCGCCACTTCTTCAATCAATTCTTTGGTGCGCGGATGCAGCTCTTCCGTCTCTTTATGGACGAAGAGCGCCATCGGCACGCCCCAGGTGCGCTGGCGGGAAATACACCAGTCCGGACGGTTGGCGACCATGGCTTCAATACGCGCCTGGCCCCAGTCCGGGATCCACTGCACGCGTTTGATCTCGGACAGCGACTGCTTGCGCAGCCCTTTCTGATCCATGCTGATGAACCACTGCGGCGTGGCGCGGAAGATAATCGGCGTTTTATGGCGCCAGCAGCATGGGTAGCTGTGCAGCAGTTTTTCCAGATGCAGCAGGGCGCCGTGTTCGCGCAGGATCTCGACAACGATATCGTTGGCCTTGAAGACGAACTTGCCGTCCAGCTCAGGGTAGGTTCCGCTCAGGTAGCAGCCATTCGGTCCGACGGGATTGGCCACTTCCAACCCATACTGCTGTCCGACGACATAGTCGTCCGGGCCATGGCCCGGAGCGGTATGCACCGCGCCGGTGCCGGCGTCCAGCGTAACGTGGTCGCCCAGAATCGCCGGCACGTCGAAGCCCATGAAAGGGTGCTGAAAACGCAGCAGTTCAAGGTCGCTGCCTTTGCATTCGCCCAGGACTTGCCACTGCTCGACGCCGATGCGTTTCATCACGCTGTCGACCAGATCGGCGGCCAGAATCAGCGCTCGTCCATCAATCTGCACCAATTGGTAAACAAATTCCGGATTCAGCGAAATCGCGCGGTTGGCCGGCAGCGTCCACGGCGTGGTGGTCCAGATAACCAGTGACAGCGGGCCGTCGACCTGCTTCACGCCGAATTTGGCGCACACGGCGGCGGCATCGACGGCATTAAAGGCAACATCGATGGAAGGCGACGTTTTGTCGTAGTACTCCACTTCGGCTTCCGCCAGCGCGGAGCCGCAGTCGGCGCACCAGTGAACCGGCTTGGCGCCTTTATGCAGGTGACCGTTCTCAATCACCCGTCCCAGCGTACGGATGATGTTGGCTTCCGTCTTGAAATCCATGGTCAGGTACGGATGATCCCAGTCGCCCAGCACACCGAGACGAATAAAATCTTTCTTCTGGCCGGCAATCTGTTCGGCCGCGTATTTACGGCATTCGGCGCGGAACTCGGCGGCGCTGACCTTCTCACCCGGCTTACCGATCAGCTGTTCGACCTTCAGTTCGATCGGCAGACCGTGGCAGTCCCAGCCGGGCACATACGGCGAGTCGTAGCCGGCCAGGGTTTTCGACTTAACGATAATATCTTTAAGAATTTTATTGACTGAGTGACCAATATGAATACTGCCGTTCGCGTACGGAGGGCCATCGTGCAGAATAAAGGTCTTCTTCCCTTTTTTAGCGCGGCGAATAATCCCGTACAGATCCTGTTCATACCAACGTTTCAGCATGTCAGGTTCACGCTTGGCCAAATCGCCACGCATCGGGAACCCTGTTTCCGGCAAATTCAGGGTAGTCTTATAGTCACTCATTAGATTCTCGATTTCGTCTTCGGCTAGAAAAATTAAACCGGTGTCTTTAACCCGAAAAAGCGTCGGGCAGTCACCACATCGTCGGCGATTTGCTGCTTTAGCGCTTCAAGCGAAGCAAACCGCCGTTCATTACGTATCTTTTTACGCAGCGCCACTTCGATATGACGACCATATAAATTCATCGTCCTATCCAGCAGGTGCACCTCCAACTGCTGGCGCTGGTCTCCGGTTACCGTCGGGCGCGAACCGATGTTGGCCACGCCCGGCGCCGGCTCATCGCCAAGGCCGTACACGCTGACGGCATAGACGCCGTTGACCGGCGATACCTGCCGCCTTAACGGCAGGTTGGCGGTGGGAAAGCCAATCGTTCTGCCCAACGCATTGCCATGGATCACGCGCCCGGAAATACTGTAAGGGTGCCCCAACAGATTTTCCGCCAGCGCTAAATCGTCGCGCATCAGCGCTTCGCGTACCGCCGTGCTGCTCACCCGCCGGCCATCATTACAGAATGAATCCGTACTGATAACCTCAAATCCCGCGTCGGCGCCAGCCCTCTGTAATAACAGGAAATCGCCCTGCCGACCAGCCCCGAAACGGAAATCGTCCCCGACCACCAGAAACCTGACGCCCAGTTTTTCCACCAGCAGGGTAGAAATAAAAGTTTGCGCGCTATTGGCGGCGAAGCGGGCGTCGAACCTGACGCACAGCAGATAGTCGACGCCCGCTTTTCGCAGATAATTCACTTTATCGCGCAGGCTCGCCAACCGCGCCGGCGCCCTCTCGGCGGCGAACAGCTCCTGGGGCTGGGGTTCAAAGATCATCACCATCACAGGCAGGCCGCGAGACTGGCCCTCCCGCTTCAGGCGCTCCAGCAACATCTGATGTCCGCGGTGTACGCCGTCAAAATTGCCAATAGTGAGCACGCAGCCATAATGGCGTGCCCGAAGATTGTGAATACCGCGAATTAGCTGCATGGCTGGCTCAGAACACATTGGTTAAGATAATGGAAATCGGCGGATTATACCTTGTACAGCGAGTAAGGTTAACCCGCGATTCGCGCCTTTTGCAGCCGAGAGCCGGATAGCGCCGCAATTTTTGCCGTTTCGGCGCCGGCCGTCGGCTGCCGCCAGGCGAGAAATCCGCTATTCCGCCGGGGTTTTCCCCGCGCCCGGCGGGTTTAGCAATGATTAATGGCACCCAGGCAAATTTATGGCGCGAAAAGCTGTATTCCACCGCGTGAAGCTGTTAAAATCCTGCGCCATCACAACGTAACAAGCGTTGACGTACAAACGACGCTTATTTGCACAAATCCATTGACAAACGAAGGCTAAAAGGGCATATTCCTCGGCCTTTGAATTGTCCTCGATAGAATATATTTGGGAGTTGGACCTTGGCTAATATCAAATCAGCTAAGAAACGCGCCGTACAGTCTGAGAAGCGCCGCAAGCATAACGCAAGCCGTCGCTCCATGATGCGTACTTTCATCAAGAAAGTATACGCGGCGATCGCTACCGGCGATAAAGAAGCGGCGCAGAATGCGTTTAATGATATGCAACCGATCGTGGATCGCCAGGCAAGCAAAGGCCTGATCCATAAGAACAAAGCTGCACGTCATAAATCCAATCTGGTTGCGCGCATCAACGCTATGCAATAATTGCGGTTTCGCATATTGCTGCTAGAAAAACCGGCTCAGGCCGGTTTTTTTGTGGCCCGCCGTCGCTGGCGCGACGCCGAAAATTTCTCCCGGAAATTTTTTGCGCCTGGCGATCGACGTAAAAAAAACGCCGGCTGAAAAAGATAGCCGGCGTTTTTCTTATCCTGTCTCGCTAACGGTACGCGCCTGTCAACGGGTCAAATCGTCAAAAAACTTCTTCACGCCATCGAAGAAACTTTTGGAGCGCGGGCTGTTTCTTTCACCCGATGGGCCGCCGAAACTCTCCTGCAGCTCTTGCAGCAGCTGTTTTTGCCGTTCGTTCAGGCTGACGGGGGTCTCCACCACAACCCGACACAGCAGGTCGCCCTGCGCGCCGCCCCGTACCGACTTCACGCCTTTGCCGCGCATGCGGAACAGTTTCCCGGTTTGCGTTTCGGCGGGCACTTTCAGCTTCACGCGGCCATCCAGCGTCGGCACTTCGATCTCTCCGCCCAGCGCCGCCATGGAAAAATTAATCGGCACTTCGCAGTACAGGTTATTTTCTTCGCGCTGGAAGATCGGATGCGCTTTCACCTGAACCTGAACGTACAGGTCGCCCGCCGGCGCGCCATGTTCTCCGGCCTCCCCTTCCCCGGACAGGCGAATGCGATCGCCGGTATCCACCCCGGCGGGGATTTTGACCGATAGCGTTTTGCTCTTTTCTACCCGGCCATGGCCATGGCATTTAGTGCACGGATCTTTAATGATTTTCCCGCGGCCATGACAGTGCGGACAAGCCTGTTGAACGGTAAAAAAGCCCTGGCGCATCTGCACCTGACCATTGCCATGACAGGTCGGACAGGTGACGGGGGAACTGCCGGGCTTGGAGCCGCTGCCGTGGCAGGCATCGCACTCCTCCAGCGTTGGGATACGGATCTCTTTGGTGACGCCGCGCACGGCTTCTTCCAGCGTCAGTTCCATGTTATAGCGGAGATCGGAACCGCGGCTGGCGCGCTGGCGACGGCCGCCGCCAAAGATATCGCCGAACACGTCGCCAAAGATATCGCCGAAATCGGCGCCGCCGCCAAAACCGCCGCCGCCCATACCACCTTGTTCAAATGCAGCATGGCCGTACTGATCGTAGGCGGCACGTTTCTGCGAGTCGGTGAGGATCTCGTAAGCTTCTTTAATCTCTTTGAACCGTGCTTCGGCATTTTGGTCACCGGGATTGCGATCCGGGTGAAACTTCATCGCCAGACGCTTATAAGCCTTCTTGATTTCACGCTCATCGGCATCTTTGGCAACGCCTAAAATCTGGTAATAGTCTTGCTTCGCCATTCTTTTTTTCCTGCCCTCAACATGCGTGCACGGGCGCAGAGTTTCCTCAACGCCCGTGCTGGTTGCCAGCAACAGTCCCTAGTCACCGTTACTGCGCCCGCTTAAGGGCGATTACTTTTTATCTTTGACTTCTTCAAATTCAGCGTCAACGACGTCGTCGTCTTTGCTGGCGGAGTTATCGCCGGCGGCGCTCTCCGCTCCGGCCTGAGCCTGAGCCTGCTGAGACGCTTCCAGCAGCTTACCGGAAACCTGAATCAGCGCCTGGATTTTCGCTTCGATATCCGCTTTATCTTCGCCTTTCAGCGCGCTTTCCAGCGCTTTCAGCGCGTCCTCGATAGCCGTTTTGTCGTCTGCGGCCAGCTTGTCGCCGGCTTCTTCCAGCTGCTTACGCGTGCTATGCAGCAGGTGGTCGCCCTGGTTGCGCGTCTGCACCAGCTCTTCGAACTTACGGTCGGACTCCGCATTCGCCTCAGCATCACGCACCATTTTCTGGATTTCATCTTCATTCAGACCAGAAGAAGCCTTGATGGTGATTTTCTGTTCGCGTCCGCTGTTTTTGTCCTTGGCGGAAACGTGCAGGATACCATCGGCATCGATATCGAAGGTAACTTCGATCTGCGGCATACCGCGCGGCGCGGCCTGAATGCCGTCCAGATTGAACTGCCCCAGGGATTTGTTATCCTGCGCGCGTTTACGCTCGCCCTGCAGGACATGAATCGTCACCGCGGACTGATTGTCTTCCGCCGTAGAGAATACCTGGCTGTGCTTCGTCGGGATCGTAGTGTTCTTGGCGATCAGCGCCGTCATCACGCCGCCCATGGTTTCGATACCCAGGGAGAGCGGAGTCACGTCCAGCAGCAGCACGTCTTTCACGTCGCCGGACAACACGCCGCCCTGCACCGCGGCGCCAATGGCGACGGCTTCATCCGGGTTAACGTCCTTACGCGGCTCTTTACCGAAGAAGTCGGCGACTTTCTTCTGCACCAGCGGCATACGGGTCTGACCGCCGACCAGGATGACGTCTTTAACTTCAGAAACGGACAGACCGGCATCCTTCAGCGCAACCTTCAGCGGTTCCAGAGAACGATTAACCAGATCTTCGACCAACGATTCCAGTTTGGCGCGCGTCACCTTGATATTCAGGTGTTTCGGACCGGTCGCATCCGCCGTGATGTACGGCAGGTTAACGTCGGTCTGCTGCGCGGAAGAGAGTTCGATTTTCGCTTTTTCCGCCGCTTCTTTCAGACGCTGCATCGCCAGAGGATCGTTACGCAGATCGAAGCCCTGCTCTTTCTTGAACTCGTCGACCAGATAGTTGATCAAACGGCTGTCGAAGTCTTCGCCGCCCAGGTGGGTATCGCCGTTGGTGGCAAGCACTTCAAAGGTTTTTTCGCCGTCGACTTCATCGATTTCGATAATAGAGATGTCGAAAGTACCGCCGCCCAGGTCATACACCGCGATAGTGCGGTTGCCGACCTCTTTATCCAAACCGTACGCCAGCGCCGCGGCGGTAGGTTCGTTGATAATACGTTTTACTTCCAGACCGGCGATACGGCCGGCGTCTTTCGTCGCCTGACGCTGGGCATCGTTGAAGTAGGCCGGCACGGTGATAACCGCTTCGGTAACCGATTCGCCCAGATAATCTTCCGCCGTTTTCTTCATTTTCTTCAGCACTTCCGCTGAAATTTGCGGCGGCGCCATTTTCTGGCCTTTCACTTCCAACCAGGCATCGCCGTTATCGGCTTCAACGATTTTATACGGCATGATATTGGCGTCACGCTGTACTTCTTCATCTTTGAAACGACGGCCAATCAGACGCTTAATTGCAAACAGCGTATTTTGCGGGTTAGTCACCGCCTGACGTTTAGCCGGCTGGCCAACCAGAGTCTCACCGTCCTGCGTGTAAGCAATGATTGAAGGCGTGGTACGATCGCCTTCGCTGTTTTCCAGTACTTTAACCTGCGTACCGTCCATGATCGCTACACAAGAGTTGGTTGTACCCAAGTCGATACCAATAATCTTACCCATCTAAACATCTCCACTAAAAAGTCTATTCGGTGTGGTAGTTCAACCTACTATGCGGGCGGAATGCGGTATTTCAACTGCACGGCATCGTTTTTTCCGCTGTTCCGGCCCCCTCATATCAACAAGGCCAAACGCGCTAAACGACCCGACATAACCCTTTCTTATTCGGTCAAACCGTTTTGGTTGAGAATAAGATGGGGTCAACAATCCCATCATCAAGGGGGGAAATAAAAAAAAGTGGGCTTTAT
Source organism: Brenneria populi (assembly GCF_036016195.1). Lineage (NCBI taxonomy): Bacteria > Pseudomonadati > Pseudomonadota > Gammaproteobacteria > Enterobacterales > Pectobacteriaceae > Brenneria > Brenneria populi. Next base: position 112,467 of record NZ_JAYWTM010000015.1, read on the forward strand.
TACCAGTTCGCGCGAACTATTCTTGATTCACCCTGTTGTATCCCCGCAAAACGGCCGATATGATGCCGCGCCCGCCGCGAAAAAAATTTTACCGCGGCCGCGCCGCGGCCCGTAAAGGGGCGGGCAAGGATAGACCGCCACAAAAAGGGAAACTCCCGGCGTGATGGCGACAATGGCACCGTAATAAAACACTTACCCCAACGTGCTTGCTGTCGTCGCCATCCCGGCGTCAACGTCGAGAGCGAGAGGGAATACTCATAATCTGTTATCGCAGAGGATATATGCACGCGAACAAGTTGGCGAATCCTGGTCCGTTAGGATTGATGGGCTTCGGGATGACGACGATCTTATTAAACCTGCACAACGCAGGCTTTTTTCCACTCTCTTCCATCATTCTCAGCATGGGCATCTTTTACGGCGGCATCGCCCAAATCGTGGCTGGTTTGCTGGAATATAAAAAAGGCAACACCTTCGGCGTTACCGCGTTCACCTCGTATGGCGCTTTCTGGTTGACGCTGGTCGGCATTATCATGCTGCCTAAAATGGGCCTGGCTGAAGCCAGCGACGCCCGTTTCCTGGGGGCGTTCCTCGGTCTGTGGGGGATTTTCACCCTGTTTATGTTCTTCGCAACATTACGCGCCAGCTTTGCGTTGCAGTTGGTATTCGCCAGCCTGACCGTGCTGTTCGCACTGCTGGCGATAGGCAATTTCACCGGCAACCATACGCTGCTGACCATTGCCGGTTTCGAAGGCATTCTCTGCGGAGCAAGCGCCATCTATCTGGCGATGGCGGAAGTGATCAACGAACAGTCGGGCCGTAAAGTGCTGCCCATCGGCGAACGCGGCGCGGAGTAAAGGTAAAGCAACGGCGCCGGCCCAGCCGGCCGGCGCCGTCAGGCTGTCGGCAACGTTAGAGATGACTCCCCCGTGGCCGCTCCGAGTATCTCGAGCTGACCGACGGGCTTGTCAGCAATCTACGCCGTACTACTCTCGGCGGCGAAAACGTATTAAATGCCGACCGTGGAGCGCGAATCCTCTTCGCCGATATCCCGGCGCGTTTCTTCGCTATTCAAATCGCGATGCAGATAGATCCCCATCAACACCCCAAGGCCCGCCAGCGTTAACACATACCAGGCCGGAGCCAGCGGCGTCGCTTTCATAATCAACGTGACGAAAATCGGCGTTAATCCGCCAAAAACGGCGTAAGCCACATTGTAGGAAAACGAGATCCCGGAAAAACGCACCTCGGCGGGGAAAGCCCGCACCATCACGCAGGGGACCGCGCCGACAACCCCGACGCTGAACCCGGTAAGCGTATACCCAACGAACAGCAATTGCGCGTCGCCTGCCGCCACGCTGTAGAAAAACCAGCTGCACGCCGCCAGGAACAGGCTGCCGCCAATAAAAATCTTGCTGGCGCCGAAACGATCGATCAGCAGGCCGGCGACGACGCAGCCGAACATCAGGGCGATCGTCGCCAGACTGTTCGCCTGCAGTGCCAGCGCGGCAGAGATGCCGTAAACTTTCTGCAAATAGGTCGGCGCCATGAGAAGCACGACCACAATACAGGCCGACAACATCCAGGTAAGCAGCATGGACACCGCCACCGCCCGCTTATGATTGACGACCACGGATTTCAGCGGCATTTCCGCGGCCAGCTTCTTATTCGCCTGCATTTCAATAAAGATCGGGGTTTCCTGCAACCAGCGGCGTAAATACATCGCCACCAGACCGAAAATCCCGCCGATAAAGAAAGGCAGACGCCAGCCGCCGGCCAGTAGCTGTTCGGCGGTCAAAAAGGTGCTCAGCAATGTGGCGATCGCCGATCCGAATAGGATTCCCAGCGTCAGGCCGGCGGTCAAAATACCGCAGGCCAAACCGATGCGGGCGCGGGGAACGTGCTCCGCCACAAACACCCACGCGCCGGGGACCTCGCCGCCAATCGCCGCGCCTTGCAGCACACGCATCAGCAGCAGTAACAGCGGCGCGGCGATGCCGATCGATTGGTAGGTGGGCAGCATCCCCATCGCCAGCGTAGGCAAGGCCATCAGCAAAATGCTCAGGCTAAACATTCTTTTACGCCCGACCAGATCGCCGAAGTGGGCCATGACGATGCCGCCGAGCGGGCGCGCCAGATAACCGGCGGCGAAAATGCCGAAGGTCTGAACCTGACGCAGCCACTCGGGGATATCGGCAGGGAAAAAGAGATCGCCGATAACCGCCGCGAAAAAGACGAAAATGATGAAATCATAGAACTCCAGCGCGCCGCCGAGCGCCGCCAGAGAAAGTGTTTTGTAATCCTGTCCGTTTAATCGACAGTGTGGTTGCTGATGCCCGCTTTCCATAAGTTACCGTACGATGCCAGTGTGAAGAAAAATAAATCTTGCCGTAGAGTGTAAACCTATAATTACTATACCGGCAAAATATTTATACACCAGCGAAGCTGAATGTTATTTCTGAAATCGTTTAACTTCAGTTTTTTATTTCGCGTATGGCATTTTTAGGACGAAAAGCTGCTACTACCGTCGGGTCGGTTGCAACGTAAGGCCCTTCCAATAGCTGGATACAGTAGGGAACGCTGGCGAAGATCCCGGCGACGACAACCTTGCCATCTGCGTCCTTTAAACCTTCCAGCGTTTCCTTGATCGATTTAGGCTGCCCCGGCAAATTAAGAATCAACGCATGTTTACGAATCACCCCCACCTGCCTTGATAGAATCGCCGTCGGCACAAATTGCAGGCCGATCTGACGCATTTGCTCACCGAAACCCGGCATTTCGCGATCGGCGATAGCCAGCGTCGCATCGGGAGTGACGTCGCGGCGCGCAGGCCCGGTGCCGCCGGTCGTCAGCACCAGATGACAACCGCGTTCATCAACCAGCTCACACAATGTCTGTTCAATCAGCAGCTGTTCATCGGGAACCAGACGGGTTTCAACCTCAAAAGGCGTCGTCAAGGCGGACGTCAGCCAGGCTTCCAGCGCGGGAATGCCCTTATCCTGATAAACACCGCTGGACGCCCGATCGGAAATGGAGACCAAACCAACATGCAATACGTTCATAACCGCCCTCTAATAAAATAAAAACCAATTTTATCAGGATATTGTCCGATTTGAGCACCAATAATGAGAAATGTTATCCGCCAGCGTCAAAACATGGAATATCGGCCGCAGCGGCTTATGATAATAATTATTAAATACCGTTTTTAAAATGAAACAGCTTCATTTTAATCAGTTTTTCACCTATGCCGAAGCTAAAAACGCAATAGCGCCGCAGTAATTAGCATGGCTAATCAAACACGCATCAGATTTTTCTCAAACATCGCGTATTTTAAGCAGATAAAAAGAAGGTAGCTATCATCATTAAACTCACCAGCGTTTGGATAATATGGTAAAGTTAGCACGTATTTTCATATAAAAGATAATAAGTAAAAAAGTCACACCAAGGAAATATTCATGAACAGCGCCAAGTATAAGATATTAGAACTTTTTTCCCATCCAATATCCGCTTTTATTATTTTTGGTTTTATTTCTTTTTCCGTCTCTGTCATCGCCATGCATGAATCAAACAAAAGAACCTGGAGAGTAGAGAAACATGACCTGGATTCAATAATTAAAACTTATGCATCATATAATTCGGGCGAAGTAACCGATACAGATATAACGGAAAGAACAGGGCGCTATCTTTCCGCGCGGATGAGGACGCTTGCATTTAATACCCGCGACGTTCGCAGCGAATGCATCAATAGATTATCCGTCTCGGAGCTTAAATTTAATGACATGACAATTATTCGCGTGTGTCAGAATAAACTGCCTTCAATCGGAGATTTCGCGGGACGAGGTACCCTCACCGTCATTTTTCCTATTCTGTCGGCGCAGGACGACCTGCTGGGCATTCGCATCAGAACAACGTCATACGATCCTCATCCTTCGCTATTTGACACGCTATCGGCCGCCCCCTCCGTTATTGCCATCGTCAGTATCGTACTGCTTACCGCCATACTGGGCAGCCTGCTTTCCATCCTCGCCAGAAAATACCTGATAGAGCTGCCTTTAACGGCAAAATATGACGATTTGACCGGATGCCTGCGGCGGGACGCGTTTTTTATGGCCGCAAACAAGGCGCTGAGCATCGCCAATTTTTCCAAGCGCCCTCTCTGCGTCATTCTTATCGATATCGATCACTTTAAGAGCGTAAATGATACCTTCGGCCACGGCGCCGGGGACGACGCGCTAAGGATGGTGGCGGATATCTTTAAAAAATCATTCCGGCGGGAAGATATTTTCGGCCGGATCGGCGGCGATGAATTTTCCATTGTTTTACCTAACATCTCCCTGAATGAGGCCTATATGGTCGCGGAACGCGCCAGATTGCGGATCGGCGAAGCGCGCAGCGACATGTTGGGAAAGGATGTCAGCCTAACGGTCAGCATCGGGCTGGTTGAATACCATATCGAATCAGAAGACTTAACAGAGGTGATGAACCGGGCGGATGAAAAACTTTATGTCGCCAAAGAAATGCGCAATACCGTGGCCAAATAGCGACGCCTCGAACTGATGTCAGCAAAGGCGTATCACGATAGAAAACAGCCGGGCACCAACCCGGCTATGCTCCCGTGCCGTTTTTACAGCGATTCAGAAATCATTTTTTCCAGTTTTTCCTGATCGACGGCAAACTTACGAATCCCCTCGGCCAGCTTATCTACGGCCATCGGATCCTGATTATGCTGCCAGTAGAACTGCGCTTCGGTCATTTTATCCGGGCGCGCCTTAATCTCGCCGGTATAAGAAAGTTTACGGGCCACTTCGCCTGCGCTTTCGGACAGCTCTTTCAGCAGAGCCGGCGCGATAGTAAGACGGTCGCATCCCGCCAGCTCGAGAATTTCTCCCAGATTACGGAAGCTGGCGCCCATAACGACCGTTTCATAGCCGTGCTCTTTGTAGTAATTGTAGATCTCGCTGACGGATACCACGCCCGGATCTTCGCTAGGGGCGAACTCTTTCTTATCGCCGTTGGCTTTGTACCAGTCCAGAATGCGGCCGACGAACGGCGAAATCAGGAATACGCCGGCTTCGGCGCATGCGCGAGCCTGCGCAAAGGAGAACAGCAGCGTCAGGTTACAGTTGATGCCCTCTTTTTCCAGACGCTCCGCGGCGCGAATGCCCTGCCAGGTGGAGGCCAGCTTGATCAAAATACGATCGTTGCCGATACCGGCGTCGTTATAAAGCTTAATCAGGCGTTTGGCCTTGGCGACGCTGGCTTCGGTATCATAAGACAGGCGGGCGTCGACTTCCGTAGAGATGCGTCCGGGGATCAGTTTCAGGATCTCAAGGCCGATGTTAACGGCCAGCTTGTCGGTCGCGTCAATAATCTGCTGCTCATGGCTGTCGCTCTGGGCGCGCGCCCAAACAATCGCCTCGTCGATCAGCTTACGATATTCGGGTATCTGGGCGGCATTAAGAATCAGCGAGGGGTTGGTGGTGGCGTCTTGCGGTTGATACAATTTCATTGCCGCAATATCACCGGTATCAGCCACAACCGTTGTAAATTGGCGTAGGGAAGTCAGTTTATCCGTCATGTTGGCATTTCTCATTGTTTATATGTGGACTAGTTTATGCGTGGATTACTCGAGCATGCATGATTAGTACATGAACTGATGACATTACGTTGTCGCCTGAATCTGATAATAACACGCGCTCAAGACGGCGCAAGACAGCCTTTTCGTCCGAATTGCGGCGCGGGGAAACGTATATATCGCCGTTTTTCCCGCCGCTATGGCGGGCGGACGATAAAAGGCCCGCCCGAGACCCTGTCGCCAGTTAATTATTCCGCCGCTATAGAATTTCCGCCGTATGATTACCGCATCCTGTTATAGCCATAGCCGCTTTCTTGCGGGATTTTTGCTACAGTAAAAACATTGAAATCAGCCCGATAGGACATGGCGCATGTTAATAACCCTTTCACCCGCGAAAACCCTTGATTACACCAGTCCTTTAGCGACAACCCGCTATACCCGGCCGGAGCTGCTGGATTACGCCGGCCGGTTGATTGCCATCTGTAAGAAACTGACGCCGGCGCAGATTTCATCGCTGATGGGGATCAGCGACAAGCTGGGCAGCCTGAATGCCGGCCGCTTTAACGACTGGCATCCCGACTTTACCCCGGATAATGCGCGCCAGGCGTTGCTGGCCTTTAAAGGCGATGTCTATACGGGCCTGGCCGCGGAAGATTTCAGCGAAGACGACTTTGATTTCGCGCAGCAACACCTGCGCATGCTGTCCGGTTTATACGGCGTGCTGAGACCGCTGGATTTAATGCAGCCCTACCGGTTGGAAATGGGGATCAAGCTCGGCAACAAGGCGGGCAAGGATCTCTATAGTTTCTGGGGAGATATCATCACCGATAAACTGAATCAGGCGCTGAGCCAGCAGGGCGACGATATTCTGATCAACCTGGCCTCCGACGAATACTTTAAATCGGTTCATCCGCAGAAATTAAACGCGCGCATCATCAAACCGGTATTTCTCGACGAGAAAAACGGCAGGTTTAAAGTCATCAGCTTTTACGCCAAAAAAGCGCGCGGGCTGATGAGCCGTTTTATTATTCAACATCGACTCACGCAGCCCGAGCAGCTGAAAGACTTCAATCTGGAGGGCTATCGCTTCTCTGAAGCGGAATCCTCCGTCGACGAGCTGGTATTCAAACGCCGCGAGCAATGATGCCTCGACGCCGTCGGCGCAACCTTTCCGCCCCCCTCACCCACCGCGCATAACGTCAGCCGCGGCTCCCCGCCTACCGACGCGGGGATAAGGGGTGATTAGCGGCGGCGACGCCGGCGGCCACTGATGTAGATGCCGGATTATTGCGGCAGCGTCATCAGGAACTGGCGCAGCTTAGCGAAGTCGTCCGGAAAGTTGTGCGACAGCAAATCCAGATCGGCGCGCTGCGCCAGCGCTTCGGGCAGTTCCAGCTTTTTACCCAGAATTTCTTCCACGCTTTCCTTAAATTTCGCCGGGTGCGCGGTGCCTAGGAATAGACCGAACTCGCCGGGCTGTAGCTGGTCGCGCAGCAAACGGTAGGCGATCGCCGCATGCGGCTCCGAGGTGTAGCCCAGCGAGTCGAGCTCATGCATCGCCGCTTTGGTGGTTTCATCGCTTACCGCGCCAAAGCCCAGAGTATTCAACTGCCAGTTTTTACGGCGGAACAGCTCTTCCACCCGCGGCCAGTTGTTCGGCTGGCTCACGTCCATCGCATTGGACAAAGTGGCGACGGTCTTATGCGGCGCCCATACGCCGTCGCTCAGGAAACGCGGCACGGTGTCGTTGGCGTTGGTCGCGGCGATAAAACGCTTAATCGGCAGGCCGAGGGATTTGGCCAGCAGACCGGCGGTCAGATCGCCGAAGTTGCCGCTCGGAACAGAAACCACCAGTTGATCGCGCGCTTCCTGCGACAGCTGGGACACCGCCTCGAAGTAGTAACAGATTTGCGCCAACAGCCGGCTGATATTAATCGAGTTGGCCGAGTTCAGGCCGATGGCTTGCTTCAGCGCCTGGTCGTCAAACGCCTGTTTCACCAGCGACTGGCAGGCGTCAAAATCGCTGTCTACCGCGATAGTGTGAATATTGCCGCCCAGCGTACAGAACAATTTTTCCTGTAACGGACTGATTTTCCCGCGCGGGTAGAGGATCACCACTCGGATATTCTCCAGGCCGTAAAACGCGTGCGCGACCGCCGCGCCGGTATCGCCGGACGTCGCGGTAAGAATGGTGATCTTGTTATCGCCCGCGACTTCCGTCAGCATCTGCGCCATAAAACGGCCGCCGAAATCCTTGAAAGCCAGCGTCGGCCCATGGAATAGCTCCAGCGAGGCAATATCCTCCGTAACGGAAGCAACCGGCGCGGGAAAGGCGAAGGCCGCCTTAACGCGTTGATATACCGTCTCCTCGGACATTTCATCCCCGATATAGGCGGACAAAATGCGGCTGCTGCGGGTAACAAAATCCATTTGCAGCAGTTCGTCGATCTGCTCCAGGCTGAATTCGGGCAAATCCAGAGGAAAGAACAGGCCCTGCCGACTGCCCAGCCCTTGCTTGATAGCCTGAGCGAAGCTGACCTGCTCGTTATGATCTTTAAGGTTATAGAGTTTCATGCATTATCCCAGTTGTCTTGCGCCGGCCGTATCCAGGCGGCAAATATGAACAAAACCTTCATCGTTCTGCAAATAGTTATCCCGCAGCCAATCAGCCAGGCGCTGCGCGCTATCCATTTCATTGCATACGGAAAATAGCGTCGGCCCTGATCCGGAGATGCCGCAGGCCAGCGCCCCGATATCCTGTGCGGCTTTGCGCGCTTCGGCGAAGCCGGGCAGCAGTTTCGTCCGGTAAGGCTCGGCGATGACATCCTTCATCAGCTTGGCGGCCAGCGCCGCCTGGCCGGTATGGCAGGCGTGAATAAAACCGGCCAGATAGCGGCCGTGGCTGATGCAATCCTGACGGCGGTACTGCGCCGGCAAAATGGCCCGCGCTTCGGCCGTCGAAACTTTTATCCCCGGGTAGGCCATGACCCACAGCCAATCATCGAAGGCGGGGACCGGCTGGCTGATAATCCCTTCTTCTTCCAGCATCAGTTGGATGCCGCCGAGGAAACAGGGCGCCACATTATCATAATGCACGCTGCCTGAAATCCGCCCTTCCAGCTCGCCCATTAACGTCAGCAGCCGGGTATCGTCCAGCGGCTTGCCGCTGAATTCATTCATCGCCATCAGCCCCGCCACCACGGAACAGGCGCTGGACCCTAACCCCGAGCCTATCGGCATGTTTTTTTCAAGCGTCATGGCGACCGGAATGGTTTTACCGATCTCCTGACAGAAACGCTCCCAGCATTGATACACAATGTTTTGCTGCGGATCGTCCGGCAGCTTGCCGACAAAACGCCCTTCGCAGCGCAGACTGAAGCGATCCGCCGCAACGACGGAGACGCAGTCGCCCAGCAGCGAGCCGTCCAGCGGCGAAACGGCGGCGCCGAGCACGTCGAATCCGACGCTGACATTGCCGATCGACGCGGGTGCATACACCTTAACCATAATTAAACTCCCAACTTCCATGACAGGGTACGCAGTAAATCTGCAAACACACCGGCGGCGGTGACGTCGTTCCCCGCTCCGTACCCTCTTAATACCAACGGCAATGGCTGATAGTAGCGGCTATAGAAAGCCAGCGCATTCTCGCCATCTTTGACTTTGAACAGCGGGTCGTTGCTTCCCACCGCGCTGATGTGAACTTTACAGCGCCCCTCTTCGATCACGCCGACATAACGCAGCACCTTATCTTCATCGCGCGCCTGCGCGATACGGCTGGCGAAGACATCATCCACCGACGGCAAACGGCTCATAAAGGCGGCCACGTCGCCGGAAGCGTCAAAACCGGCCGGCAGCACGGATTCGACCTCAATATCCTCCAGCTCCAGCTGATAGCCGGCTTCACGGGCCAGAATCAGCAGCTTGCGCGCCACATCCATCCCCGACAGATCGTCGCGCGGATCGGGTTCGGTATAGCCTTTCTCCTTCGCCTGCCGCGTGGCTTCAGACAGCGACATGCCTTCGTCCAGCTTACCGAAAATAAAGGACAGCGAGCCGGATAGGATACCAGTAAAACGGATCAGTTCATCGCCCGCGTTCAAGAGATTCTGCAGGTTCTCGATAACCGGCAGACCGGCGCCGACGTTGGTGTCATACAGGAACCGGCGGCGGGACTTGGCGGCCGCGTTACGTATCTGCTGGTAATAATTCATCGATCCGGTGTTGGCTTTCTTGTTCGGCGTAACGACATGGAAACCATCCGCCAGGAAATCGGCGTACTGGTCGGCCACCGCCTGGCTTGAGGTACAGTCCACGATCACCGGGTTCAGCAAATGATACTCTTTGACCAAACGGATCAAGAGCCCCAGATTAAAGGGCTCGCGCGCTTTCCCCAGCTCTTCGCGCCAGTTATCCATCGGGATGCCGTTAATATTAGTCAATAGCGCCTTGGAGTTGGCGATGCCGCACACCCGCAGGTCGATGTGCTTCTGGCGAAGCCACGGCTGCTGACGGTGGATCTGCTCCAGCAGCGCGCCGCCTACCCCGCCGACGCCGATGACGAAAACATCGATGACCTGATCGGTGTTGAACAGCATCTGATGCGCGACGCGCACGCCGGTCGTCGCCATATCGTTATTCACCACAACCGAAATCGAGCGTTCGGACGAGCCCTGGGCAATGGCCACGATATTGATATTGGCGCTGGCCAGCGCCGTAAACAGGCGGGCGGAGAGGCCGCGCAGCGTGCGCATCCCGTCGCCCACCACGGAAATGATGGCCAGGCGCTGCATCACGTCCAGCGGATCCAGCACGCCCTCTTTCAATTCCAGGTAGAATTCATCTTCCAGCGTCTTTTTAGCGCGGGCCAGCTCGCTCTGCGAAACGCAGAAGCTGATGCTGTATTCGGACGATGACTGCGTAATCAGAACGACAGAGATTCCCGCCCGCGACATGGCCGCAAACACGCGGGCCGCCATGCCGACCATCCCTTTCATTCCCGGACCGGAAATATTGAACATCGCCATATTATTCAGGTTGGTGATGCCCTTAACCGGATATTGGGTATCGGTGCTATCCATTCCGATAAGCGTGCCGGGAGCCTGGGGATTTTCGGTGTTTTTGATAAGGCAGGGAATCTGGAACTGGGCGATGGGAGCGATGGTGCGAGGGTGGAGGACTTTGGCGCCGAAGTAGGATAGCTCCATCGCCTCCTGATAGGACATCGATTTAAGCAACCTCGCATCCGGAACCTGACGCGGATCGCAGGTATAAACCCCGTCGACATCCGTCCAGATCTCGCAACAATCCGCACGCAAACAGGCGGCCAGCACGGCGGCCGAGTAATCCGAACCATTACGGCCCAAGACCACCAGTTCGCCTTTATCGTTGCCCGCCGTGAAGCCTGCCATCAGGATCACATGATCGGCGGGGATCGCGCTTTCGGCAATACGGCGGGTAGACTCGGCGATATCTACGGTCGATTCAAGGTAATGCCCCTGAGCCAGCAGTTTTTCCACCGGGTTAATAACGGTAACGGAGTAGCCGCGAGCCTGAAAGACCGCTTCCATTATGGCGATCGACAGTTTTTCGCCGCGGCAGATGATGGACGCATTCACGCTGTCGGGGCATTGGCCCAGCAAAGAGATGCCGTGCAATACCTGTTTTAACTGCGCGAACTCCTGATCCACCAGCGCTTTAAGACGAACGCCGTCAAAACCGGGCTGAGTCTGTTCAAGACCCTTGAGCAGAGAGGAGAAGATAGCTTCCGCGTCGTTAAGGTGAGGCAGAATATCCTGTCCGGCAACGGTTTTTTCAATCATTGCAACCAAATGGTTAGTAATTTTTGCCGGAGCCGACAGGACGGCGGCAACCTGTCCCTGGCGCGTATTGTTTTCCATAATATCGGCAACGTGCATAAAACGTTGCGCATTTGCCACTGAAGTCCCGCCAAATTTCAACACTCGCATTTTTATCTTTTCTCCTGAATTTCTGCCGACAAAGGCGGCGGACAGTCTCTGTCCGCCATAAAAAAAGCCCGCACTATCAAGTGCGGGCTTTTTTCGATTCTTCTGTATGCGTCAGCCCGCACCGTTACTGGTCGTACCGGTGATGGTAATAATAATGGTGGCGATCGGGCTGATATGGCGCATTGTAAAATTTATCTTAATAAATTTAGTTTCAACGGCCCTATTAGTTAGGGCAATTACGCCTTGAAGTCAACGGATTTCTGTTTTTTTCCGCTATCGAACGGGGCGAGGGAACAGGAGAATACCCCACAACCCAACATAACCGTAAAATTTTTTTTTATAAAAAATAAAAAATCCATTTATTCATCTAAAATAGAATCGTTTATAAACTTTTTATTTCGATATCGCTTTTTCGATATCATGCAACAGCATATGCAGCATCGCGGTATCCCGTTGCTCCAGGCGACCCAGCCGTTGATGGATCCAATCCCGTAGCTTTTCATCTTCTTCCACCGCCAGATTGTTCAGCAGCCGCTCCGCCCGCTGACGTAACGCCGATAGCTGTCCTGACGCCGGCAAAACTGCGGCATCGGGGGTTATCTGCATTAATTCCGCCAGTTGATAGCAATACACCATCACCGCCTGGCCAAGATTCAGCGACGGATAGTCCGCCTTCATCGGTACGCCGGTCAGCACATCCGCCAATGCAAGCTCTTCGTTCGTCAAGCCGGAATCCTCACGCCCGAAAACCAATGCGGCGGACGCTATCCAGCGCTGTTTTTCCCGCATCACCCCGAGCAATTCGGCGGGAGAGCAATAATAACGAAACCTGGCGCGGCTGCGCGCCGTGGTCGCAATGGTAAAATCGATATCCGCCAACGCTTCCGCCAGCGTCGAGAAGGTTTCCGCCCCGTCCAGGATATCCCCGGAGCCATGCGCGACCCAGCGCGCGGGCGGCTCTTGATGAACGCGGCTGCCGACGATTCTTAACCCGCAAAACCCCATGGTCTTCATGGCCCGCGCGGCGGCGCCGACATTTTCAGCCCGCGCCGGCTCAACCAAAATAATATGAAAGCGCATATCTCTCCTCGGCGGCGGTCCGCGTCACGCGGCGAGCGCCCCGTTGTCAAAGTTGTCGGGTTCCGTTTTTAACGCCGCTTACCGCGGCCCGGAGAGCGACGTGCGGAATGCCCGGCAGTAGAAAAAACCATCATCAATCCCGCTAAGAATTAACAATAAAACAACAAAGAATTAAATAAAACGCCGTCTCCGAAAAGAAAAACGGCTTGGCGCCAGGATCGCCGGCAGGCGCCGATAATCACCGACAACAGTCATTAAATCACTTTAATTTCAATGAATTAAATAAAAATATTTTATACCGGGCGTTTCGCCGTTGCTATCAGCATTTACTATGCTGAATCGTTCACAAAAAATGCTAAATTGTGACGCAAACTGGCAATCCCGTAAGTCTTTTTCACAAAAGAGTTAACGTGCTACAATGAAATTTGATATATGTCAACATAACTGTATATTTATCAGTGAGCAAAATCAGTGCTTGCTGTTATGTTGCTGTTAATAAGGTTAAACTGTACGCCACTTTGAGCGCAGCTTAGACCGGCGCCACTATCATCTGTTCGCCGTATCTTCCGGCAGGTGAAACGTGCATCAGGAACGCATTTACGTACTTTAGTCCTATGTTGAGTAAGATGGCGATGATTGCCTCTAGAACTCCAATGATAACAGCGACTTCTGTACTTCCGATATTTATAATTTCAGTTGGCAATTTTAGGTAGCAAACATGCAGACGCCGCACATTCTTATTGTTGAAGACGAGTTGGTAACTCGCAATACCCTTAAAAGTATTTTTGAGGCTGAAGGATACATCGTTCACGAAGCCACCGACGGCGCAGAAATGCACCATATTTTGTCTGAGAACGACATTAACCTGGTGATCATGGACATTAACCTGCCGGGCAAAAACGGGTTGCTGCTGGCGCGCGAATTGCGTGAACAAGCCAGCGTCGCCCTGATGTTCCTCACCGGCCGCGACAACGAAGTCGATAAAATTCTCGGTCTGGAGATCGGCGCCGACGACTACATCACCAAGCCGTTCAATCCCCGTGAATTGACTATCCGCGCCCGCAACCTGCTGTCCCGCACCATGAATCTTGGCGGCGGCACCGAAGAGCGCCGTCTGGTCGAGAGCTATCGGTTTAATGGTTGGGAGCTGGATATCAACAGCCGTTCGCTGATCAGCCCCGCCGGCGAGCAGTACAAGCTGCCGCGCAGCGAATTCCGCGCCATGCTGCATTTCTGCGAAAACCCGGGCAAGATTCAATCCCGCGCGGAGCTATTGAAAAAAATGACCGGACGCGAGCTGAAGCCTCATGACCGTACGGTTGACGTCACCATTCGTCGTATCCGTAAACACTTTGAATCCACGGCGGACACCCCTGAAATCATCGCCACCATCCATGGCGAAGGCTACCGTTTCTGCGGCGATCTGGAAGAGTGATTCTCCCCGGCCGAAGCGAAAATCTCCGCCTCGGCCGCTCATCTTTCACGCCTGCCGCCGGCGCGCTTTCCTCACTTTCCGCCCTAGTTCCCTACCATGGCATCACGGGAACCGCGCTTAGCGCGTTTTTCGGCGATCCCTCGACCAGCCGATCGGAATAGGTCAAGTAGATCAGCGCATTGCGTTTGCTGTCGTAAAAGCGCACCACCTGCAGCTTTTTAAACACCAGCGATGTCCGTTTCTGGAAGACGACCTCTCCTTTATCGCCGGCATTCTTTATTTTATCGGTCAGCGCTATCGGTCCGACCTGCTGGCAGGAAATCGCCGCATCCGCCGTATCTTCAGCCAGCCCCAATCCCCCTTTGATGCCGCCGGTTTTCGCCCGGCTGAGGTAACAGGTCACGTTATTGACATCCGGGTCGTCAAACGCTTCCACCACGATCTTGTGGTCCGGGCCCAACAGTTTAAACGTGGTATCGACGGATCCCACCTGTTCAGCCTGGGCGGTCCCCCAGGACAACATCAGCAAACCGGCGCCTATTACTACGCACTTTTTATTCATATTTCCGCTTCTCAGATTGTTCATCATCCCATTACCGCCATCCATTATATACCCTAAATAATTCGAGTTGCAGGAAGGCGGCAAGCGAAGGACAAATTCGTCGGGAACGAATTTGACCAGCCAACGGCTGGCCTGCGGTGAGAGACAGGATGTCTCTCATTTAATCCCGATGAGCTTACTCAAGTAAGTGATTCGGGTGACTGACAAATCTGCCGGGAGCAGATTTGAACGCCGCTTGCGGCGGCCCCAACGGGGCGAGCCCCACGGATGGGGCGAGTAATAAAGCCAACGCACATGCAACTTGAAGTATGACGGATATACTCGATGGATTTTAAGATACGGCAAGGCTGCGGCAGGGCGCAACGCCATAGAGTCGTAAGAGTTTGTAACCAGCAGAATCAGCGCGCGTTGCGCGCCGCAATCGACGGTATTGTATTATCCGGCGAGCAAACCAGGAGCGGCAAAAATCTTAGGCAGTGCCAATGTAAAAAAATTGCTATGATGCAGTACATCTCTTTTACGCTTGGCGCTCAGTGTGTTTTATAAGGAAGATCTATGGATCAAGCCAGTATAATTCGTGACTTGCTTAACTGGCTGGAAAGTCATCTCGACCAGCCTTTATCACTTGATAACGTAGCGGCAAAAGCAGGCTATTCAAAATGGCATTTACAGCGGATGTTCAAAGAGGTCACCGGACATGCCATCGGATCATACATTCGCGCCCGCCGGTTGACCAAGGCCGCAGTGGCGCTCTGTCTGACCGGCAGACCTATCCTGGATATCGCCTTGCAATATCGATTCGATTCTCAGCAAACCTTCACCCGAGCGTTTAAAAAACAGTTTGCGCAAACGCCGGCATCCTATCGTCGCTCGGATAACTGGAACACCTTCGGCATCCACCCGCCGATCCGTCTGGGTGAATTTACGCTGCCGCAGCCGCAATTTATCACCCTGCCCGATACGCCGCTGGTCGGCGTGACGCAAGAGTACACATGCAGCCTGGAGCAGATTGGTAATTTCCGCATGGAAATCCGCGTTCACTACTGGCGTCAATACCTTGGCGACATCGACGACATTCCGCCGCTATTGTACGGCCTGCATCACGCGCAACCCAGCAAAGACAAGGATGATGAGCACCACGTCCTGTATACCACCGCGCTGGAGCCACGGCATGTTCCCGCGGGAATCTATCCGGGGGAGCCGCTCACCCTGCAGGGCGGCGACTACGCGCTGTTTATTTACAGCGGACCGCCGGACGGACTGCAGGATTTCATCATCACGCTGTATGACACCTGCCTGCCCAAACTGCGGCTCATTCGCCGCAAGGGATGCGACGCGGAGCGTTTTGAACCGGATAGAACCCGGGACAAAGAAAACCTGCCTGAAACGATCCGCTGTGAATATCTTATCCCTATCCAACGCGGGGCGGAGAGTTAACGCTGCAACTCATCCAGCGCCACGGCATCCAGATGCGACACATCCCCGGCGGTTTCCACCACCCATCCGGAAGCCAGCCAAGGGCTCTGCTGATAATCGATGCGCGACAGGGAACAGTTGCGCAGCCGCAGCCGGCGCTCGGCCGAGGCGGGCAACCCCAGTATCGTGCCGAGCAGGCATCCCAGCGCCATGCCGTGACTGACCAACAGCGGACGGCTGCCTTCGGGCAGCGCCAGGCAGCGCTCCAGCACCGCATGCATGCGTCTGGCCATTTCCGCCATCGACTCGCCCTGCGGGATCCGTCCGTCCGGCGTACCGTCCACCATTTGTTTGCGCCACCCCTCTTCTTCCGCGCTCAGCGAATCAATGTAACGCGTTTCCAGCACGCCCATGTTCAACTCGCGCAAACCCGGCTCAATGATGACCTGACAGCCGTCGCACGCCTGGGCGATGATATCGGCGGTTTGGCGCGTCCGTCCCAAATCGCTGGTAAAGATATGCGTAATACCCGATGCTTTCATGCGCCGCGCAACCTGATGCGCCTGGTGTTCACCCATCGGCGTCAGGGCGCTGTCGGAGTGCCCCTGAATACGCCGCGCCACATTCCACTCTGTTTCGCCGTGGCGAACAAGATATACCTGTAACATGGTTATTTTCCGTTATACTGCGTCAAATTAACTAAAAGAGTATAAAACCGTTATGTATTACGTTGTAGCTGCAACCACCAACCCGGCCAAAATTGAAGCGATAACGTTAGCCTTCACCGATGTCTTTGGCGCGGACAATTGCCGCATCGAGGGCGTTGATGTCGACAGCGGCGTTCCGCGCCAGCCGCTCGGTTCGCAGCAAACCCGAACCGGAGCCAGAAACCGGGTAATGATGGCGCGCCAGGTGCGCCCGGAGGCCGATTTCTGGGTCGGCGTTGAAGCAGGAATAGAAGAACAGATGACCTTCGCCTGGATGGTGATTGAAAACCCTCACCAGCGCGGAGAGTCGCGTTCCGCCAGTCTGATTCTGCCGGAAAGTATATTACAAGGCATCCGTGAAGGAAGAGAATTGGGCGATGAGATGGCTCGATTAACCGGAATTCAGAATATTAAACATCAGGGCGGCGCGATAGGCATTTTCACCAATGGCAAATTGTCGCGCGCCAGCGTTTATCATCAGGCGCTGCTATTGGCGCTCGTCCCTTTCCATAATGCCATCTATCAGACGCCGGAGCAGTGATGGCTCAATCGTCTTCTCCGCGGATATTCTCTGCGGACAATAGCTGCGTTTCCAGCCATTTATTCAGCGCGGGAGGCGCGGACTTCAGGCTGTTGGAGCCGCGAGTGATGGTTGCTATCCCCACGCCCAGCTCATTTTTCAATTCACGCTGGCTCATTTCGCCGCGCAGCAGTTCCTGAATAATGCGCACCCGCGTGCCTAATGCGGCACGCTCATCCGCAGTCAACAACAGTTGCAGCAACGGTTGGTGAAGGCCTTCATTCATTGACTGCCGCAGCAAAGCCACAAAGCGTAACCAGTCATTATCTTCCTGCTCGGAGAGCGCGGGATCGGTAAGGGATAACGGATTCATAACGGGCTGCCATACTATTGAACTAGTACGGCAGCATAGCACAAGTTACGCCAATGATCGCTCCGACGCTTAATAGCGCCGCTGCCACTCCTCATCGCTCAGCACCTTGCCGGGCTGACGCAAAAAGTGACGATAAAAAACGTCATAAGCCAGAACATTCTTCACATACCCGCGCGTTTCGGAAAAGGGAATGCTCTCGATAAACGCAACCGCGTCAATACGTCCGGCGCTGTTTCTCAGCCAGGTATTGACCCGGGCCGGGCCGGCATTATACGCCGCGGAGGCCAAAATACGGTTACGGCCGAACGTCTGATAAACGTACTCCAGATAGCTGGTGCCCAGCAGAATATTGGTTTGCGGATCAAAAAGCTGGCTGCTGTTGCTGTAACCCGGGATATTGCTCATCCGTGCGGTATGCTGCGCCGTCGCCGGCATGATCTGCATCAGCCCCGAAGCGCCGACCGGGGAGCGCGCCAGCGGATTCCAGGCGCTTTCCTGCCGGGCTATCGCCATCGCATAGCTCTGACTAATCCCTTTGTCCTGCGTGACGCGCAGGAATTCGTCGTTCCAGGCCAGCGGGAAGCGCTCCTCCAGGTGATCCCACAGCTTGGCGACAATGGTCGCCTGAACGCTCAGGTCCGGCCAGCGCTGTTCAAACGCATAGCGGGCGAGGGCCTCCTGGCGCGGCGCGCTGCTGCCGGCCACCAGGCCGACCCACTCCTTAAGCGCCAAATTGTCCATCTGCCAGAACATCAGTTCCCGAATGCGCGCGATTTCAGGCAGTTGCGATAATGCGCGATCCGGCCTGACGGCGCTCTGGATCATTATCGGGTAGGCTTCATTCAGCTTTTGCGCCGCCACCATCGGATAAAAACCGCGCGCGGTCATCAGTTCGCGCAGCAACGCCTCCCCTTCCTGCCGTTTTCCCTGTTCCTGCAGCAAAACGGCGCGCCAATAGCGCCACTCATCTTTCTGCTGAACGTCCGCCGGCAATCGCGCCATCCAGGTCGACAGCTCTTGCCGGTTCCCGTTGCCCAGCGCCATTCTCACCCGACGCTCCAACAGCGTCGTGGCGGCGCTGCGCTGCGTCACGCTATCGCGCCAGACCGCCTGTTCCGGCGTGGCGTCATTGCCCATCAGGCGCCAGGCGACGACTTCTTCCATCGACTGGCGTTCCGCCGCGCTCATTTTTTGCAGACGCGCGATCACCGGCAGCATGGAGCGGGCGTTATCGACATCCTGACGCGCCACCCGGCTAAATGCCGACAGCGTCACTTTGCGGGTAAAATCGGTCGGCCCGATGGAGCGGGCGAAGCTTTCAAGGGTTTCAGGATCGCTTTGCAGCTTAACCAACGCATCGCTGATGGTTTGATAATCGTCGGGCAGCTGTTTGGCCAGATAAGCCACCAATCCGCTATTGCCTTCGTTTATCGCCAGGCGGATGCGTTCCAACGTCGTCAACGGCGTCTGTTCGCCCGCCTGCTGCCAAACGGCGAAGAGCTTGTCGCAGGCCGCCGGCAGCGAACGCCCGGTCAGCCAAATATTCCGCGTCGCGTCCCAGACGCCTTGACGCTGCCCGGTGGCCCACTGCGCGTAATAAAAATTACAGCGCGCCGCGACCGGTTTCGGCGGCTGCGGGCTAAAAGCCAGGAGCCCCGGCCAGTCCTGACGGCGCGCCAGCTCGTTAACAAAACTGCTATTCAGATTTTGCGCCGGCGGCAGCGTGGGATGCGTAGCAATAAACTGTTTAACATGTGAAACGCTGACCCGACTCAGATCCTGCGTCAGTGAGCGGTACTCAAGGTAAGGGTAAAGCGGGTAGTCGCGCAGCGTCGGCATAATCTGCGCCACGGCGTCCAACCGATTACCGTCCCATGCCTGTTTCACCTGCTGATAGCGCTGGCGCTGCTCATCCAGAGAATCCGCCCATACATGGCAGGACGCCCCCGCCAAACAGACTGCCGCAATAACGTACCGCCAATGACCCGCTTTGACCATAACCTACGTTAACCTCATCCGTTATCAATGCTGATATCGACGCGATCTACAATATCGATCGCCAAAAAACGTTCATGCCACACATGCGATATCCTAAATAATTCGAGCTGCCGGACAAAAACGCCGGACGCATGTTTAAACGCGCCTGCGCCGGCCCCGCCGGGGCGAATAACAAGACCAACGCGCATGCAACTTGAAGTATGACAAGTATATAAGCTCATCACGAGCCCGTTCGCATTCGTTTAGTGTGGCACATCACGCGAGAGTGCGACACGCCAATTGGGCGATATCGTCGTTATTACCGAGGGTTGCGCATCGCCGGATAGCTGGGATCGAACGCGGAAACCGGTTACACTCCGGGGTCAGAATGATCGATCCGCGAAAGGATGCGTTATCCTGCGCGGCAAAAAGCCCAGCGTGCCTACCCCCGCGTGGCGCATATACCCTATATCGACAACAACCCAGACTGAAAGAGGCGAAGTCGCAACGTGGCTCAATATGTTTATACCATGCATCGCGTCGGCAAAATCGTTCCGCCGAAGCGTCATATTCTGAAAAACATCTCCCTCAGTTTTTTTCCCGGCGCTAAAATCGGCGTACTGGGCCTGAACGGAGCCGGTAAATCCACCCTGCTGCGCATTATGGCCGGCATAGACAAAGATATTGAAGGCGAAGCCCGGCCGCAGCCGGACATCAAGATCGGCTATCTCCCGCAGGAGCCGCAGTTAAATCCGGATCACACCGTGCGCGAATCGGTGGAAGAAGCCGTTGCCGAAGTGGTCGGCGCGCTGAAACGGCTCGACGAAGTGTACGCGCTCTATGCCGATCCGGACGCCGATTTCGATAAGCTGGCCGCCGAACAGGGCAGACTGGAAGAGATCATTCAGGCCCACGACGGCCACAATCTGAACAACCAGCTGGAGCGCGCGGCGGATGCCCTGCGCCTGCCGGAGTGGGACGCCAAAATCGCCAATCTCTCCGGCGGCGAACGCCGCCGCGTCGCGCTGTGCCGCCTGCTGCTGGAAAAACCGGACATGCTGCTGCTGGATGAACCGACCAACCACCTGGATGCGGAGTCCGTTGCCTGGCTGGAACGCTTCCTGCACGACTTCGAGGGCACGGTGGTCGCCATTACCCACGACCGTTACTTCCTGGACAATGTCGCGGGCTGGATTCTGGAGCTGGACCGCGGCGAAGGCATTCCCTGGGAAGGAAACTACTCTTCCTGGCTGGAGCAGAAAGATCAGCGTCTGGCGCAGGAAGCCTCCGCCGAAGCCGCGCGCCGCAAATCCATTGAGAAAGAGCTGGAATGGGTGCGCCAAGGCACCAAAGGACGCCAGTCCAAAGGCAAGGCGCGTCTGGCGCGCTTTGAAGAGCTTAACAACACGGAATACCAGAAACGCAACGAAACCAACGAACTGTTTATTCCGCCCGGTCCGCGCCTTGGCGATAAAGTGGTTGAGGTCGCCGGTCTGAGCAAATCCTATGGCGATCGCCAGCTGATCGACAATCTCTCCTTCTCGGTACCGAAAGGCGCGATTGTCGGGATCATCGGCCCGAACGGCGCGGGCAAATCAACCCTGTTCCGCATGATGTCCGGGCAGGAACAGCCGGATGCCGGCACCATCACGCTGGGGGATACCGTGAAGCTGGCCTCCGTCGACCAGTTCCGCGACGCCATGGACAACAGCAAGACGGTATGGGAAGAGGTGTCCGGCGGACTGGATATCATGCGCGTCGGCAACACCGAGATGCCGAGCCGCGCCTACGTGGGACGCTTTAACTTTAAGGGGGTCGATCAGGGCAAACGCGTGGGCGAGTTGTCCGGCGGCGAGCGCGGCCGTCTGCATCTGGCCAAGCTGCTGCAGGTCGGCGGCAACGTCCTGCTGCTCGACGAACCGACCAACGACCTGGATATCGAAACGCTGCGCGCGCTGGAAAACGCCCTGCTGGAGTTCCCCGGCTGCGCCATGGTCATTTCCCACGACCGCTGGTTCCTGGACCGTATCGCCACCCATATTCTGGACTACCAGGATGAGGGCAAAGTGGAGTTCTTCGAGGGGAACTTCAGCGAATACGAAGAGTACAAAAAACGCACGCTCGGCGCTGACGCCCTCGAACCGCATCGCATCAAATACAAGAAGATGTCCAAGTAATGCAGAAAGGCCCGCAGATGCGGGCCTTTTTTCATCCGGCGCCGAAAAAAGGAACCGGTCAACAGCGGACTTAGTACAGCAGACGGGCGCGGATCGTGCCGGGGATCGCCTTCATCAGCTGTAGCGCGGTTTGCGCGCCATCGGTTTCAACGTCGATCACCACATAGCCGATTTCAGGCGTCGTTTGCAGATACTGCGCGGCGATGTTAATTCCCTGCTCGGCAAAGATCTGGTTAATCTTGGTGATAACGCCCGGACGGTTTTCGTGAATGTGCAGCAGGCGGCTGGCGCGTTCGCTGTGCGTTGGCAGAGAAACTTCAGGGAAGTTGACCGCCGACAGCGTAGAGCCGTTATCCGAGTATTTAGCCAGTTTCCCGGCGACTTCATCGCCGATATTTTCCTGCGCTTCCTGCGTCGAACCGCCGATATGCGGCGTCAACAGCACATTATCGAATTCGCACAGCGGCGACTGGAAAGGCTCGCTGTTGGATGCCGGTTCTTTGGGGAAAACGTCAATCGCCGCGCCGACGATATGCTTGCTGGACAGCGCGTCGCACAGCGCGGGAATATCGACCACCGTACCGCGCGAGGCATTAATCAGAATCGAGCCCGGCTTCATCAGCGCGATCTCCTCGGCGCCCATCATATTCTGGGTGCTGTCGGTTTCCGGCACATGCAGGCTGACCACGTCGCTCATATTCAACAGTTCGGAAAGATGGCGAACCTGCTGCGCGTTGCCCAGCGGAAGCTTACTTTCGATATCGTAGAAATAAACATGCATGCCCACGCTTTCAGCCAGGATCCCCAACTGGGTGCCGATATGACCATACCCGATGATGCCCAGCTTTTTGCCGCGGGCTTCAAAGGAGCCGACCGCCAGTTTGTTCCAGACGCCGCGGTGCGCTTTGGCATTCGCAGCCGGAATACCGCGCAGCATAAGCAGCATTTCACCGAGCACCATTTCGGCTACGGAGCGAGTATTGGAAAACGGCGCATTGAATACCGGAATACCGCGTTTCGTCGCGGACGGCAATTCAACCTGATTCGTACCGATACAAAAACAGCCGACCGCAATCAATTTTTCCGCGGCGGCAAAAACCTCTTCCGTCAGGTGAGTGCGAGAACGAATGCCGACGAAGTGCGCGTCGCGGATGGATTCTTTTAACGCTTCCGGATCCAACGCCCCTTTATGGTATTCGATATTGGTGTACCCGGCGGCGCGCAGACTATCCAGCGCGCGCTGATGCACACCCTCGACCAACAGAAACTTAATTTTATCTTTTTCTAATGATACCTTTGCCATTTCCCGACCTTATTTTCAGACTTCAGATGCGGCAGTTTGTTAAACGGCCTCTGTCAACATAACAAAAATTACGCAGTCGGCAATACAAACGATTGCTTCGTCTACATCGCATATCGGCGCTGCGCTTAACATTTCTGGCGAAAAATTTTGCTAAAGAGAATCATCGCCATATCGGCGACGAATAAAATAAGAAAAAATGATATTAAGTGCCAAAAACCAGCCGTTAACGGCGAAAGCTTTTTTATATAAAAATTTTTCCGACGCGGCAACCGGGCCGCGCCGGACAATAGTACAAGATTACTTAATCGTCTTCACGCCTTGCGACGTGCCGACCAGCGCGACATCCGCCCCGCGATTGGCGAACAGGCCCACGGTCACGACGCCGGCGATACCATTGATGGTATTCTCCATCGCTATCGCATCCATAATATTCAGGTTGTGAACGTCAAGAATAATGTTGCCGTTATCCGTCACCACGCCCTGACGATACTCCGGTTGCCCCCCCATTTTCGCCAGCTCGCGGGCGACGTAAGATCTGGCCATGGGGATGACCTCAACCGGCAAGGGAAACCGCCCCAGGATATCGACCTGTTTTGACTCATCGACAATACAGATGAAGCGACGGGCGATGGCCGCGACGATTTTCTCACGGGTCAGCGCGGCGCCGCCGCCTTTTATCATTTGCATCTGCCCGTTTATTTCATCGGCGCCGTCGACGTAAACATCTAGAGAATCCACTTCGTTGCAGTCGAAAACCGGGATGCCCAGGCTTTTTAATTTCGCCGTCGAGGCGTCGGAGCTGGAGACCGCGCCCTGAATCTGATGTTTGATCGACCCCAGCGCATCGATAAAATGCGCGGCCGTCGAGCCCGTCCCAACGCCAACAATGGTATCAGGGCGAACATAATCAAGCGCCGCCCAGCCAACTGCTTTCTTCAGTTCATCTTGTGTCATAGTCTGTTTCAGGCCCGTAAATACGAAAGTACGAAAACGTGGGGGCATTATATACCCAATAGCCGTCAAGATGCAGCCGGACTGCTCCCCCCCGCGCGTTTCGCCCGGCGCGCGGAGAGATTTGCCGGCGGCCGGCTGCGGATCCATGCCGTAAACAAAAAACGGCGGGATAAGATTTCTGCATGGTAAAACAACAAAATGTGGCATAGTGAAAAAAACCGACTTCATTCAGTAATGCCGTTCACTTAAGCCGGTTTTTGAGGGAAACGCCGGGTGAGGTTCCCGTAGGGACGCCTCACTCCCCGTGTAACTCGATGCTTAAACGATCGGCATTAACTTCATTCAGGGGATTTTTACTTTCATGAAACGCCCGGACTATCGAACGCTTCAGGCTCTGGATGCCGTAATTCGCGAGCGGGGCTTTGAACGCGCAGCTCAAAAATTATGCATTACTCAATCAGCCGTATCCCAGCGTATTAAGCAGTTGGAGAACCTGTTCGGTCAGCCGTTATTAGTCAGAACGATTCCGCCCCGGCCTACCGAGCAGGGGCAAAAACTCCTGGCGCTGTTGCACCAGGTTGAGCTGCTGGAAGAGGAGTGGCTGGGCAATGAAAGCAACAGCGACATTCCGCTGCTGCTCTCATTAGCGGTTAACGCCGACAGCCTGGCGACCTGGCTGCTGCCGGCTCTGCAACCCGTTCTGGCGGATTCCCCCATCCGTCTGAATCTGCAGGTGGAAGATGAAACCCGCACGCAGGAAAGATTACGCCGCGGCGAAGTCGTGGGGGCCGTAAGTATCCAGCCGCAGCCGCTGCCGAGCTGTCTGGTCGATAAGCTGGGCGCGCTGGACTATCTGTTCGTCGCCTCGCCGAGTTTTGCGGACCGCTATTTCCCCAACGGCGTGACGCGTTCCGCGCTGCTGCGCGCGCCCGCCGTGGCGTTCGATCACCTTGACGATATGCATCAGGCTTTTCTGCAGCAGAACTTCGATTTATCGCCCGGCAGCGTGCCGTGCCATATAGTGAACTCGTCGGAAGCCTTCGTGCAGCTCGCCCGGCAGGGAACGACCTGTTGCATGATCCCGCATTTGCAAATCGAAAGGGAGTTGGCCGACAACGAGCTGATCGATCTGACGCCGGGGCTGCTTCAGCGCCGGATGCTCTACTGGCACCGCTTCGCGCCGGAAAGCAGGATGATGAGAAAAGTGACTGATGCCCTGTTAGCTTACGGGCATCAGGTGCTGCGGCAGTCCTAAGCGCCGTTTTTCAAGGATTGCGCTGAAGTTCAAACACCACGTCGACCTGGTCGTCGAAATGAATGGTTTGCTGCTCGTAGGTCTGGGCGGCTTCGCTTTGCACCGCCACATCGGCCGTTTTAAACATCCGCGCCATAGGCACCGGCTGGTAATTGGTAACGTGATAGCGAATGCTGTAAACCGCGCCCAGCGTGGAGTTGAACCCCTTGGCCAGAGATTGAGCCTGACTGGTCGCCTGCTCAATCGCTTTTTGGCGCACCTTCTCGCGGTAAACCTCAGGATTGGCGACGCCCAGATCGACGGTGCGAATCTCATTCAGCCCTGACTTCAGCGCCCCGTCCAGCAGCTCGTTCAGTTTGTCCAACTGGCGGAGCGTAACTTCCACCTGACGCACGGCGCGGTACCCTTTCAATACCGACCCGCCGGTTTTCAGATAGTCATATTCTGGCTGGGTGCGTAGGTTAGCCGCATTGATATCTTTTTTCTCAATCCCATTTTTACCCAGAAAATCAAAATATTGGGCTACTCTGGCATCAACCTGTTTTTTCGCATCGGCCGCGTCTTTGGACGACACGCTGACTTCAATCGCCAACCGCGCGATATCAGGCGTCGCATCAACGCTGGCCGTTCCCGAGGTCACGATATGCGGGCCGTCCGGTAATTCCGCCGCCTGTCCGAGCGTCGGTAAAGCGCTAAAACCGACCATAGCCGCTAATGTCAGGACTCTTAGCTTCACAATAACTCCCCTATTTATGTTTTTGCCGCCGGGACGGCCGCCAGGCCGCCCTACAGCCGCTTCGTTACCCGTATGACGGTAGGTTTTCCTCTGCCGGATAACATAACGTATTGCCAATACAACAAAATATAGGTGAATTTCCGAAACCCGTGTAGAACGGCGTCATTTATTGCCAGCCATGACGAGCCAGCTGGATTGCGATACTCCACATCACCAGGCCGACAAACAGGTTAATCGCCCGCTGCGCGCGCGGCCTGGTCAGCCACGGCGACAGCCAGGACGCCAGCAGAGCCAGAGCGAAGAACCATAAAAACGATGCGGTGATCGAACCCAGCGCAAACCAGCCGCGGCCGCGATCGGCAAACTGGCTCCCCAGGCTGCCTAACACGACGAAGGTATCCAGATAGACATGCGGATTAAGCCAGGTCACGGCCAGCAGAGTCGCAATAATACGCCAACGGCTCTGTTGCATTACCGCGGCGTCGGTCATGGGCGCATCTTTACTGAACGCCATTCTGAATGCCCCCCAGCCGTACCACAGCAGAAAAGCGACGCCGCCCCAGGTCACCACCTCCAGCAGCAATGAAGACTGACTAAGCAGCGTACTGCCGCCGAAGATCCCGGCGCAAATCAGCGCCACGTCGCTCAGCGAACACAGCAGCGCGACGCTCAGGTGATACTGACGCCGAATGCCCTGATTCATCACAAACGCATTTTGCGGCCCCAAGGGCAAAATTAACGCCGCGCCAAGAATAAAGCCCTGTAAATACACCGCCAGCATAACCGTCCCCCGGGATAACCGCTGTTGAAATGCGCTAATGCCGATCGTTTAAGCATCGAGATTCGCGGGGCGGCCGCCGGGGTGAGGCGTCGTAAGCGGGAGCCTCCCCCGGCGTGTCCCCTAAAAATCGGCTTAAGCGACCAGCATTCCGTTGAAATGAACGGCAGTGTAGGGAGACGGCTTCATTAATGGAAATTGAAGTTTCTAATTGTATATTAGCCGCGCTAATACCAACCAGCGTCATCGCAAGGGCCGGCGTTACGATCGGGAATAGCAGACGGAGGAGACCCGCTTCTCCTGTTGCTGGAGATAGAAAGCGATAAAAAACAGCGAAAACATAAACGGCAGCTCATAGAGCTCTTCCATCAAATCCTTATATCGCACGTCATAGACAAACAGAAACCCCAGCAGGCGATGATGTTCGATGGCGTCGGAAATCAGAAAATAGGCCGCCGTCAGCCCCATATCCCAAACGGGAAACCTCTCCGTTCTAAAGCGCCGGACAATGTCGCGCCGGAGGGACGGAAGCAGCGGCATCAGTAGGGTGATACCTATCAACACGACGGATATCGCGCGGAAATAGCCCCTCGGCGCCTCCGGCAGATAGTTGCGTCCCCAGCTAATTCCGCGCCCGAAGAGCAATATCCACCAGCTGATGCTCCATAGCCAAAATATGCACCGCTCCCTCTCGCAGCAGAACGGTTTGATATAGAGCCAGGTGAAAATGGCGCCGAACAGCAGAAAAAAAGATTGAAACGACTCGACGATATCCACCGTATGCTGGCTGAATGTCAAGAAATGCGGCCCGGCGTAAGGCAAGAAAAACGCAAAAATAAAAATAACCACCGTATGCGGATACAGCGTGCGATCTGGTTTCATTGTCACGATCGGAAAAAAGAAAATAAGGTAGGGAGCAAGATAGAACAAACGGAGAGGAAAAATTTTACCTTTCAGGCGGCGGCCGGCGATTTCCGTGATGATAGGGAGCCAGAGCATCGCGCCTTATCCGGGAATCGCGCGTCCCCGGATAAGTCAGAATAGAATCAGCGCGCTTCCTGTCGTTCGGTATTGTACAGGTGCACGTCCATCTGCGGGTAAGGGATACCGATACGGTTTTCGTCCAGCGCCCGTTTAAAGCTTTCCATCAGATCCCAGTAGACCGCCTGGGCATCGCCGTTGGTGGTCCAGACCCATACCACAAAGTTCAGGGACGACGCCGCCATTTCATTCAAGCGGATAGTCACGCCTTTATCATGCTGAATACGCTTATCGGCCGCCACGATATCGCCCAGCAGCTTTTTAACCACATCGATATCCGCATCGTACGCCACGCCGACGATAATTTCGGTGCGACGATTGGGCTCACGCGAGCTATTGATGATATTTCCCGCGATGATTTTACCATTCGGCACCACGATAACCTTGCCGTCGGTCGTCAGCAGCGTGGTAGAAAAAATCTGCACCTGCGTGACCGTGCCGGCAATTCCGCCCAAATCCACCGATTCGCCGATGCGGAAAGGCCGGAAGGTTACCAGCAGCACGCCGGCCGCAAAGTTCGCCAGCGAGCCTTGCAGAGCCAAACCGACAGCCAAACCCGCAGCCCCCAAAACCGCGATTACCGACGCCGTTTGCACGCCGACCCGGCTCAATACCGCAATCAGCGTAAAAGCGATAATGCCGTAGCGCACCAGGGCGGAGAGGAAATCCGCCACCGTCGAATCAATGGCGCGGCTCACCAAAACTTTATTCAGCGTTCCCGCCACCACGCGGGCGACAAGCAGCCCGACGACCAGAATCACCAGCGCGGCGACGATATTCACCGCGTACTGCAACAAGATATCCTGATGGCTGACAAACCAGCCTGTCGCCTGTTCTACACCAACATTCAGTTCTTCCATATAACACTCCTGATTTTTATGCCCTTTGTCAGAGCATAACCTTCACACCAAAAACCGCAATCTGCGGCGAAATCAATATAAAACTAAGGCTCCCGAGGGAGCCTTACGATATTTCCGCCATACTTCAAGCTGCATGCGCGTCGGCTTTTCTGCAACTCGAATTATTTAGGGAATAAACCTTTAAGAATCTTAGTTAAAGAACGTCGACCGCGTTCAGTTCTTTAAAGGCTTTTTCCAAACGTGCGATCATGGTGCCCTGAGCGGCACGCAGCCATGCGCGCGGATCGTAGTATTTCTTGTTCGGCTTGTCGGCGCCTTCCGGGTTGCCCAGCTGAGCCTGCAGATACCCTTCGTTTTTCTTGTAGTACTGCAGAATACCTTCCCAGGTCGCCCATTGGGTATCGGTATCGATGTTCATCTTGATAACGCCGTAGCCGACCGCTTCTTCAATTTCAGCGGCGGTGGAACCGGAACCGCCGTGGAATACGAAGTTCAGGCTATTGTGCGGCAGGTTGTATTTTTCAGAGACGTAATCCTGAGAGTTGCGCAGGATTTTCGGCGTCAGCTGTACGTTGCCCGGTTTGTAAACGCCGTGAACGTTACCGAAAGAAGCCGCGATGGTGAAACGCGGGCTGATGGCATTCAGTTTTTCGTAGGCGTAAGCCACGTCTTCCGGCTGAGTGTACAGCGCGGAGTTGTCCAGGTGGCTGTTGTCCACGCCGTCTTCTTCGCCGCCGGTGCAGCCCAGTTCAATCTCCAGCGTCATACCCAGTTTCGCCATGCGAGTCAGGTATTTGCTACAAATTTCAATGTTTTCTTCCAGAGACTCTTCAGAAAGATCGATCATGTGGGAAGAGAACAGCGGTTTACCATGCGCGGCGAAATATTTTTCGCCCGCATCCAGCAGCCCGTCCAGCCACGGCAGCAGTTTCTTGGCGCAGTGGTCGGTATGCAGGATAACCGGAACGCCATAGAGTTCGGCCATCTGGTGAACGTGATGCGCGCCGGAAATAGCGCCCTGGATTGCGGCCTGTTGCGGCACGTCGGATTTCAAACCTTTGCCGGCGATAAATGCGGCGCCGCCGTTAGAGAACTGTACAATCACCGGCGAACGTACTTTAGCCGCGGCTTCCAGTACGGAGTTAATAGAATCGGTACCGACGCAGTTTACTGCCGGCAAAGCGAATTTGTTTTCTTTTGCTACTGCAAAAACTTTCTGAACATCATCACCGGTGATGACACCAGGTTTTACGAAATCAAAAATTTTAGACATGTTACGTGTCCTGTTTCGTTGGCCGTGGGGTTAAAAAATCTGTTTTTTCATCAGCGGCTGCTCCGGCGCCCGGCCGGAACAACCAACGCGGGGGCGCTCATGACGCCCCGCTTAAAACATTACTGCTTGGCGCGCTCTTCCAGCATAACGACCGCCGGCAGCTTTTTCCCTTCGACGAACTCAAGGAAAGCGCCGCCGCCGGTAGAAATATAGGAAATTTTATCAGCGATACCAAACAGGTCGATCGCCGCCAGCGTGTCGCCGCCGCCGGCGATGGAGAACGCGGCGCTGTCGGCAATCGCGTTGGCGACGATTTCAGTGCCTTTACGGAAGTTCGGGAATTCAAATACGCCGACCGGACCATTCCACAGGATGGTTTTGGCGTTTTTCAGAATGTCCGCCAGACGTTCCGCGGAAACGTCGCCCAGATCCAGAATCTGCTCGTCATCTTTAATCTCGGTGACGGATTTCAGGGTGGCAGCGGCGGTTTCGGAGAATTCGGTCGCGACGCGCACATCGGTCGGAACCGGAATATCGCAGGTTTCCAGCAGTTTTTTCGCTTCGGGGATCAGGTCCGCTTCGTACAGCGATTTACCGACGTTATGGCCTTGAGCCGCGACGAAAGTATTGGCGATGCCGCCGCCGACGATCAGTTGATCGGCGATTTTGGACAGCGAATCAAGTACGGTCAGCTTGGTTGAAACTTTGGAGCCGCCGACGATGGCGACCATCGGACGAGCCGGGTTGCCCAGCGCTTTGCCCAAGGCTTCCAGTTCGGCGGACAGCAGCGGGCCGGCGCAGGCGATAGGCGCGAATTTACCTACGCCGTGAGTCGAAGCCTGGGCGCGGTGAGCGGTACCGAATGCGTCCATGACATAGACGTCGCACAGCGCGGCATATTTTTTAGCCAGCACTTCGTCGTCTTTCTTCTCGCCTTTGTTGAAGCGCACGTTTTCCAGCACAACCAGTTCGCCTTCGGCAACGTCCACGCCGTCCAGATAATCTTTTGCCAGACGCACCGGAGAAGAGAGCTTATCTTTCAGGTAATTGACAACCGGCAGCAGAGAAAACTCTTCGTTGTATTCTCCTTCGGTCGGACGGCCCAGGTGGGAAGTCACCATCACGCGCGCCCCCTGTTTCAGGGCGGCTTCGATGGTCGGCAGAGAAGCGCGGATACGCGCATCAGACGTCACTTTACCTTCTTTTACCGGCACGTTCAGATCCGAACGGATCAATACACGTTTGCCAGCCAGATCCAGATCGGTCATCTTAATTACAGACATGGTGAATCCTCTTGTTGATTCTCTTTTAAAGTTGCTTGAGCGAGATATTGATCCGCGATCAATACCGTCGTACTAGAAACCGCAGGCCGCCATCGCCCGAGTGGTATCCAACATTCGGTTGGCGAACCCCCATTCATTATCGCACCAGACCAGTGTTTTAATCAGATGCTGACCGCTAACCCGGGTTTGCGTGCCATCAACAATAGCACTATGCGGATCGTGGTTAAAATCGGCCGAAACCAACGGCAATTCGGTGTAATCAACTATACCACGAAATGCCCCATGCGCTGATTTTTGAAAAAGCGCATTAATTTCATTGACGTTTACCGCGTTCCTCACGCTGACGCTCAGATCGATCGCCGTCACGTTGATGGTAGGCACCCGAACCGATATCGCTTCGAAACGGTCGAGAAACTGCGGGAAGATCCGGGTGATGCCGACCGCCAATTTCGTATCCACCGGAATGATGGACTGACCGGCCGCGCGGGTACGGCGCAGGTCGCGGTGATAGGCGTCGATCACCGGCTGATCGTTCATCGATGAGTGGATCGTCGTCACCGTGCCGTTTTCGATGCTGAACGCGTCATCCAACAGTTTAATGATCGGAATAATGCAGTTGGTGGTGCAGGAGGCGTTAGACACGATGCGGTGTTCGGCGATTAAATTTTGATGGTTGACGCCAAACACCACGGTGGCGTCCAGATCGGGCGTTCCCGGATGCGAAAAAAGCACTTTTTTGGCGCCGGCCGCCAGGTGCGCTTCGCCATCTTCCCGGCTGCCGTAAACGCCGCTACAGTCCAGCACCACGTCAATGCCCAGCTCGCGCCAGGGCAACGGCGGGATCGCCGTCTCATGCAACAACCGGATACAATCATCCCCGACATACAGCCGATCGCACTCTTGACGCACATCCCAGGGGAAACGGCCGTGACTGGAGTCGTACTTCAGCAAATGGGCCATGCCTTCGGCGCTTGCCAGTTCGTTGATCGCCACTACCGCGATCTCGGCCCGACGGCCCGACTCATACAGCGAGCGTAAGACATTGCGGCCAATGCGGCCAAAACCGTTTATCGCAATACGGATTGTCATGCAATTCCCTGTGTAACGATGATAAAACCACCCTCATAGAATATATGCTTCTTGCTCGAAGCGGCAGTGGTGTCGGCATTTTTCCCATCGCTCGGCCATTTCTGCGAAAAACCGTCTCCGGCAAGCCGGATTGCGGAATAAATGCCGCCAACATCACAACTGAAACGCTTCAGCTAGCATAAACGAATTAACCTGCAAAAGAAATATTCTCACTCGACTCTCGCCAGAAGAGTGACCCACGTCATAAAAAACACCGAGATCGTTTGCGCTTGCTGACAAACCTGTCTGTCAGATTGAGATACCCGGGGCGACCACGGGGTGAGGCGTCTGCGTCAGCGGCGCGCCGCCCTTCGCCGTCGGCGATCCGCCGTGACGTCGGGCGTTTTAAACCCGACCGCCGCCCTTATTGCTCTGCCGCAGGGAAAATCCACAGATGCGCCTGCGGCAAAGAGAGCCGGTACGACGCGGGTTCCCGCGCCTCGGCGCCATAGGCTCGCACGGCGAAATCTTCGGCTACCGTGCGGAATAGATACTCCCAGCGATCGCCGAGATACATGCAGGTCAACAGCGGCAGCGTCAGTTGGTTCCCGGCGGGCGCCTCGTCCAGGCGGACGCGCTCTACGCGAATCACCGCCGTCGCCTGCCGGCCGATCGCCACGCCCTCTCCCGCCAGCCCCCAGAGCGCCCAATCCTTACCTTCAATTTTCGCCCTGCCGTCGCGTATTTCGCTGATTTTGCCATGCAGGCGGTTGTTGCTGCCCATAAATTCGGCGCTAAACAGGGTCGTCGGCGAGCCGTACATGGCCTGCGGCGAGCCTTGCTGTTCAATGACCCCATTATTGAGCAGCAGGATACGATCGGAGATCGCCATCGCCTCATTCTGATCGTGCGTAACCAGCAGCGCCGACAGGCCCAGTTTGACGATCAGTTCGCGCAGAAATACCCGCGCCTCTTCGCGCAGCTTGGCATCAAGGTTCGACAACGGCTCATCCAGCAGGATCACCGGCGGGTTGTACACCAGCGCGCGGCCGATCGCCACGCGCTGCTGCTGGCCGCCGGAAAGCTGATGCGGATGGCGTTTGCTTAAATGCCCTAGCCCAAGCTGGTCAAGCGCGGTTTGCACGCGCCGGACGATCTCCGCCGCCGCTACCTTGCGCAATCTCAGCGAGTAGGCGACATTCTCAAACACGGTTTTATGCGGCCACAGCGCGTAAGACTGGAACACCAGCCCCAGGTTGCGCTCTTCGGCGGGAATAATTTCACCGCGCGCGCCGCCGTCGAAAACCGTATTGCGGCCGATGATAATGCGGCCGCGCGTGGGTTTTTCCAAACCGGCCACCGCGCGCAGCAGAGTGGTTTTCCCGCTGCCCGAAGGGCCCAGCAGCGAAACCACCTCTCCCCGCGTCAGCTGCATGGATACCCCTTTTAACACCGGGTTATCGCCATAGGTCAAATGGAGGTTCTCGACGGAAAGCTCAATCATGTAATTTCACTCCGAAACGCAGGGCGACGCCCAGACCCAGCACGACCAACAGAATATTGATAAAGGAGAGCGCGGCGACGATATCAATCGCGCCGGCCGCCCACAGAGAGACCAGCATGGAACCGATGGTTTCGGTTCCTGGAGACAGCAAATAAACTCCGGTGGAGTATTCACGCTCGAAAATCAGGAACATCAGCAGCCATGAGCCGATCAGGCCGTAACGCGACAGCGGAATGGTGACGTGGCGGGTTATCTGGCCGCGGCTGGCGCCGGCGCTGCGCGCCGCCTCTTCCAGCTCCGGGCCGACCTGCAGCAGCGTCGAGGAGATCAGCCGCAGCCCGTATGCCATCCATACCACGGTATAGGCCAGCCAGACGCTGAAAATCGTGCTGCGCAATGAGCGCAGCCAGACTATCCAGTGCGCCCTCAGCCATTCCGCCATCGGCAACCCCGACAGCCAGCCCTCTTTCAGCGCGTTATCCAGCCACATGGGCAAAAACAGAAATACCCACAGGAACGCCAGCCCCGCCAGCAGCCCCGGTACGGCGCGCGGCACCAGTACGCTATAGTCGAGAAAACGGGTCACGCCGTCGGGCTTGCGGTGCATGGCGATGCCGATAAACAGGTAGCAGATCACGGCCAGCGCCCCGCCGATCGTCCCTATCGCCATCGAATTGACGATGGCCCGCATCAGGTTGGGCTGCTGCCAAATCGTCCGAAAGGCATTCAGCGACAGCCCGTCCCAAAGAGAAACGCCGACGCCCCAGTTGGCGATGAAGGCGCGCAGCATCACCCCCAGCAGCGGCACGCCTATCGTCACGGTCAGCCAGAGCACCACAACGGCGCCGGCGACCCAACGCCACTTTCCCAACGGCAGCGCATGGGCCTGCGCCGCCTTGCCCTTGACGGTGACGAAACGATTGGCGGTGCGCATCAGGCGGCGCTGCAGCATAACCAGCGGGATGGTAATGCAGATAAGCACCACCGCCACCGCCGCCATCAAATGATAAGAGGGGGTGCCCAGTTTGTTGGTGAGCTGGTAAAGGTAGGTCGCCAGCACCAGATTGCCCTCGGGGTCGCCCAGCACCAGCATCAGGCCGAACACCTCCAGCCCGAGAAAAAACAGCAGCACGCCGGCGTATAGAATCGACGGACGCACCATCGGCAAACTGACGGCGGTCATGATCTGCAGCGGAGACGCGCCCGCGGTGCGCGCCGCTTCCTCCACGTCGGAGCCCACGCTGCGCAGCGCCGAAGAAATATAAAGATAGGCATGGGGCACATGGGTCAGCCCGGCGATCGCCACGATGCTCGCCATTGAGTAGATATTCCACGGCACAAAGCCCAGCACCCCTTGCGCCCACAGGGAAAAGAACCCCGCCGGCCCGGCCGCCACCACATAACCAAAGCCCAGCACCATCGGCGAAACAAAAATAGGCACCAAAATCAGCGGTTCAATCAGTCTGCGGCCGGGCAAATCGGTTCTGACCATCAGAAAGGCCAGAATGCCCCCCAGCGGTATGGCGATGGCGATCAGGCCAAAAGCCAAAATAAAGCCGCTTTTCAGCGCCTTGTAAAAATCCTCATCGGTAAAAATAAACTGGAACGCCTCCAGGCTGAGCGTTTTGACCGGGGAGAAAAACGGCGCGGAGAGAAAACTCTGAATGATGATAAACGACAGCGGCGCATAGATAACCAGCGCGGTTATCAGCACCACTACGCCGCGCGGCAGGCTCTGCCGCTTTCCGCGCCATGCTTTCATAGAAAATCCCGATGATGATAAGCCACGATAGCCCGGTCCGGCGCTTATTTCGCCACCGCGGCGCGCCACTGTTTAATGTAATTCAGACGCTTCGCCGGTTGCAGATACTCCAGCAGGCTTTCATCCACCGGAATCGGCTTTAAGGCGCGGCCCAGCATTTGCGTCATGCCGTCAATATCATTCTTGCCTGCGATATCGTTGCGGATGGAAGGAATATCGGCCTGATTGGCAAGAATGCTCTGCCCCTTTTCGGACAGCACATAGTTAAACCACAGCTTTGCCGCGTTGGGATGGGGCGCCTCTCTGCTGATAAAGGAGACGCGCGACAATACCAGGGTGTAATCCTGCGGATAGGCGATGCCCAACGACGGATCCGTTTTGGCGCGCGCTTCGGCATAAGACCCCAGGATATTGAAGCCAATCAGATTTTCGCCTGACGACACCCTTTCCATCATGGTGCCGGTGGAAGACTGCACCGCCAGACCGCCCTTGGCGACATCAGCCAGCGTGGTGAAATAGTGCGGATCCGCCTTGGCGTCCTGTACCGACAACATAAAGCCCAGCCCAGACTTTTCAATATCGTAGGTGGTGACCTTCTTGCTGAATTTTTCGCTCTGCCCGGCGATAAGTTTCGCCAGTTCGGCGTGCGAACCCGGCACGTCGCCCTGCGGAATCAGGCGCTTGTTATAGATAAAGACCACCGGCTCATAGGTGGTGCCGTAGGCTTTCTCTTGCCAAACGGCCCACTTAGGCAGTTGGTTCAGCTCCGGAGAAACGTATTCCAGCGCATAATCGGTCGCCAGCTTCAGTACGGTATCCATGGACGAGCTCCACAACACATCGCCGCTGGCGCCGCCCGCCGCCTGTTCACTAATAAAACGGTTATATAACTCCGTGCTGTTCATGTCGTTGTATTCGACCTTCACGCCCGGATACTGCGCCTCAAACCCCTGAATCAGCGGGCCGGCCGCTTTGGTATCGGTAGTGGAGTACACCACCACCTTGCCTTCTTTCCTGGCGCCCTCAACGATGGACTGATACTCGGACGGGTATCCCGCCGGCAGTGCCGCATAGGCGGTAACCGAGCCCAGTATGGCGAGCGTCGCGCCGATTTTTATCAGCATACCAACCCCCTGATTACATAATTAGAACAAAATTAACGTATAGTTAATAACCGTTTTTAATCAATGCGGCCGCTTTGTTATTTTTCGGTTTTGTGAAGCTGGGCGTTTTTTAACCAAAAAACGCGGCGCGATACGACGGCGGCGTCAGATTAAGGCGGGTTGGTTGGGGCGACGCCGCGTCGGAAGGGAACGATTTCGTCAACGCGTCACGATAGCGAACAATGTTTGAATGCGGGCGTCATGGAGGCGCCGTCTCGCGAAGAGAGGAGTGGCGGACGATGGCCGCGGGCGGGCAACGTCCGCCCGCGGCCACTGAGGGGATGGGCCTTACTTCAACAACGCTTTGGCCTTCGCCACCACGTTATCGACCGTGAAGCCGAACTCTTCAAACAGCAGCTCTGCCGGCGCGGATTCACCGAAGGTTTCCATTCCGACGATCGCGCCGTTCAGGCCGACATACTTGTACCAGTAGTCCGCGATACCCGCTTCAATCGCCACGCGCGCCGATACCGCCGGCGGCAATACCGCCTCGCGATAGGCCGCATCCTGTTTATCGAACGCATCGGTTGAGGGCATCGACACCACGCGAACCTTATGCCCTTGCGCCGTCAGCTTGTCATAGGCGCCCACGGCCAGTTCGACTTCAGAACCGGTGGCGATCAGGATCACCTCCGGTTGACCCTTGCTATCTTTCAGCACATACGCGCCTTTCGCCACATCGGCCAATTGCTGCGCGCTGCGCTCCTGCTGAGCCAGGTTCTGGCGCGACAGAATCAACGCCGTCGGTCCGTCCTGACGCTCAATGGCATATTTCCACGCCACCGCGGTTTCCACCTGATCGGCCGGGCGCCAGGTGCTCATATTCGGCGTAACGCGCAGGCTGGCCAGTTGCTCAACCGGTTGGTGGGTCGGGCCGTCTTCGCCCAGGCCGATGGAGTCGTGGGTATAGACGTAAATGCTGCGAATTTTCATCAGCGCCGCCATGCGCACCGCATTGCGGGCGTATTCCACGAACATCAGGAACGTGGCGGTATAAGGGATAAAGCCGCCGTGCAGCGAGATGCCGTTGGCAATCGCCGTCATACCGAATTCGCGCACGCCGTAGTGGATATAGTTCCCGCCGGCATCCTTATCCAGCGACGTCGAGCCGGACCACATCGTCAGGTTGCTTGGCGCCAGATCGGCGGAACCGCCCAGGAATTCCGGCAGCAGCTTGCCGTAGGCTTCCAGCGCATTCTGCGAGGCTTTACGGCTGGCGATTTTCGCCGGATTGGCCTGCAGTTGCTCAATGAACTTCTGCGCGTCGGCCTGCCAGTCGGCCGGCAATTCACCGTTGGTACGGCGTTTAAATTCGGCTGCCAGATCGGGATAGGCGCTGGCGTAAGCGGCAAAGGCTTCATCCCAGGCGGCTTCTTTACGTTTGCCGGCTGCTTTCGCATCCCACTCGGCGTAAATTTCCGCCGGGATCTCAAACGGCGGATATTTCCAGCCCAGCTGTTCGCGGGATGCCGCCACTTCGCTATCGCCCAGCGGCGCGCCGTGGGAGTCGTGCGTGCCGGCTTTGTTCGGCGAACCGAAGCCGATCACCGTTTTACACATCAGCAACGAAGGCTTGTCGGCCACCAGCTTGGCTTCGTTGATGGCGCGCTTAATCGCATCCGCATCGTGACCGTCCACGCCGCGCACCACGTGCCAACCGTAAGCTTCAAAACGGGCGGCGGTGTCATCGGTGAACCAGCCTTCTACGTGGCCGTCGATGGAGATGCCGTTGTCATCATAAAACGCCGTCAGCTTGCCAAGTTTCATGGTGCCGGCCAGCGAGCAGACCTCATGAGAAATGCCTTCCATCATGCAGCCGTCGCCCAGGAAAGCATAGGTGTAATGGTCGACGATCTCATGGCCCGGACGGTTAAACTGCGCGGCCAGCGTACGCTCCGCAATCGCCATCCCCACCGCATTGGCGATACCCTGCCCCAGCGGTCCCGTCGTGGTTTCCACGCCGGGCGTATAGCCGTACTCGGGATGGCCGGGAGTCTTGGAGTGCAGCTGGCGGAAATTTTTCAGCTCTTCGATAGGCAGGTCATAGCCGGTAAGGTGAAGCAGGCTATATATCAACATTGAAGCGTGGCCGTTGGACAGCACGAAACGGTCGCGGTTGGCCCAGTGCGGGTTGGCGGGGTTATGGTTCAGGTAATCACGCCACAGAACTTCGGCGATATCCGCCATCCCCATCGGGGCGCCCGGGTGACCGGATTTGGCTTTTTGCACACCATCCATACTCAGCGCACGAATAGCATTGGCAAGTTCTTTACGAGAGGACATGCTTTACTCCAGATCGGATTGAACAGATGTCTTATCAGACATAGGATATATTAATCAACACGTTAGCCAAGAAAGGCACAGAAAAGATGTTTACAAATGTACATGAAAATCAGGGCGAATGCACATGGAACAGCGAGCAAAAACGGAGGATTCGATCGCTGATTTACCCCGCGCGATTTTTCCGGATCGCAGAGCATCGCCGGCTCATCGCTTATAAATAAATAACTATCGGATATAAATCAGAATTATTTTCTACTCACTGACAATATTTTCCGTTATCTTTCCCACGCTTTTATTTTTACACATCACTTATCGTAAGGAGATAATGCGATGACATTGCGAAATTCTTTACCTCTGCTGGCGCTGAGTATCGGCGCTTTACTCAGCGGCTGCCAAAACCTTGATTCCAGCGCGTTGATGCAATCCGGCGCCCAGGCTTTTCAGGCCGCCACCCTCAGTGACGACCAGGTGAAAACGCTGAGCAACCAATCCTGCGAACAGATGGATAAAGAAGCCCAAATAGCTCCCGCCAACAGTGTGTACACAAAACGTCTGAATAAAATTTCGAATGCTTTGGGCCATGATATTAACGGCACGCCGGCCAACTATAAGGTTTATCTGACCAAAGATGTCAACGCCTGGGCGATGGCGAATGGCTGCATCCGGGTTTACAGCGGTTTGATGGACATGATGACGGATAATGAGATCGAAGGCGTTCTGGGTCATGAAATGGGCCACGTTGCGCTGGGCCACACCCGCAAGGCCATGCAGGTCGCTTACGCCGCCACCGCGGCGCGCTCCGCCGCGGCTTCCGCGGGCGGCGTCGCCGCTTCTCTATCGCAGTCCCAGCTTGCCGATCTGGGGGAAAAACTGGTTAACGCCCAGTTCTCCCAGTCGCAAGAGTCGCAGGCTGATGATTACTCGTTTGATCTGCTGAAAAAACGCGGCATCAAGACTGAAGGCCTGGCGACCAGCTTTGAGAAACTGGCCAAGCTGGATGCCGGACGTGAAAGCAGCATGTTTGATTCCCACCCCTCATCCGAGGAACGGGCCAAACATATCCGCGAACGTATTGCCGCCGGCAAGTAATCGTTTAGACGTTTGATATCCATCCGGCGCCTGATACCGTCAGGTGCCGCGACCCATTCTCCCCCGCCCTTATGAGTCGCCATAAAATATGGGCATCATTCCGCCTCTCGCCATACCCGCGCTGCAAAAGGCGTATAAGGCCATTAAATAAAGATGCGTAAACCCTTATCATCAGGCCAGGGATGTGCGCCGGCACATCCCTCTGCTGCAATTTCTCTTTGGGTATCAGGATGTTATTCGTCCTCTAAATACGTGTACCCGTAAAGACCGCTTTCAAACTCTTCCAGGAATTGATCCTGAAGCGCCGTATCCAGATCGGCGCCTTTTACCTGATCGCGGAAACGCGCCATCAACACCTCGGGATCGAGCTGAACGTACTCCAGCATGTCCGCAACGGTATTCCCCTCGTCCGATTCGTCGATCTCAATAGAACCATCCTGGAAAACGAAGACGTCGACGGTCGCGGTGTCGCCAAACAGGTTATGCATATTCCCCAGAATTTCCTGATAGGCCCCTACCATGAAAAAGCCCAGCAGCGGCGGATTCTCGGGATCATACGGCGGCATCGGCATCGTTGTCGCGATACCGTCGCCGTCAATGTAGTGATCGATGGATCCATCGGAGTCACAGGTAATATCCAGCAATACCGCGCGGCGATCGGGCTGCTTATTCAACCCTTCCAGCGGCATCACCGGAAACAGCTGATCGATTCCCCATGCGTCCGGCATCGACTGGAACAGCGAAAAGTTGACGTACAGCTTATCGGCCATGCGCTCCTGCAGCTCGTCGATAATCGGCCGGTGCGCGCGGTTGCTGGGATCCAGCTGCTGCTGAATTTTCTGACAGATGCTCAGATAAAGCTGCTCCGCTTTCGCCCGCTGGGTTAGATCCAGTATGCCGTGCGTGTATTGCGTATGCACATCGTGCAGATCCATCTGGCTGTCGTGCAGCCATTCGCGCAGCGAACGCCGATTTCCCGGCTGTTTGATCTCCTGCCAGGTCGACCACAGGCTTTCCAACGCGCGCGGCGCATCCTCTTCCGGCACCGCAGGTTCGCTGAACTCGTTGCGTTCCACCCCGATGATATTGGAAACCAATACGGTGTGATGCGCCGTCACCGCCCGTCCCGATTCGGTGATTACCGTCGGGTGCGGCAACCCATATTCGTTGCAGGCGTCGCCGATGCCCCAAATCACATTATTGGCATATTCGTTCAAACCGTAGTTTACCGAACAATCCGACTGGGAACGCGTCCCCTCATAATCCACCCCTAAACCGCCGCCGACGTCGAAACACTGGATGTTGACGCCAAGCTTATGCAATTCGACGTAAAAGCGGGCGGACTCGCGCACCCCGGTGGCGATATCGCGGATATTCGCCAGTTGGGAGCCCAGATGGAAATGCAGCAGTTGCAGACTATCCAACCGCCCCGCGTCGCGCAGCATTTCAACCAGTTGCAGTACCTGCGCCGCCGCCAGGCCGAATTTGGATTTTTCGCCGCCGCTGGATTGCCACTTGCCGGAGCCCTGGGAAGCCAGCCGGGCGCGGACGCCGAGACGAGGCACCACGTTCAGCCGCTCCGCTTCCTCCAGCACCAGCTTAATCTCGGACATTTTCTCGATGACCAGATACACCTTGTGTCCCAGCTTTTCGCCCACCAGCGCCAGCCGAATGTACTCGCGGTCTTTATAGCCGTTGCAGACGATCACCGTACGCGTCATGCCGGCGTGGCCCAGCACCGCCATCAGCTCCGCCTTCGATCCGGCCTCCAGACCCATCGGCTCGCCGGAATTAACCAGCGATTCGATAACCCGGCGATGCTGGTTGACTTTGATCGGATAAACCAGAAAGTAGCCTCCCTGATAGCCGAAAGAGTCGCGCGCCCGTTTAAACGCCGCATTAATGGAGCGCAGACGGTGCTGGAGAATCTGTGGAAAACAGAACAGCGCCGGCAAGCGCTGG
The DNA here is from genome assembly GCF_036016195.1 of Brenneria populi. Classification (NCBI taxonomy): domain Bacteria; kingdom Pseudomonadati; phylum Pseudomonadota; class Gammaproteobacteria; order Enterobacterales; family Pectobacteriaceae; genus Brenneria; species Brenneria populi. Next base: position 154,569 of record NZ_JAYWTM010000015.1, read on the forward strand.
TGATTCTCTTCCTGCAGCTCTTTGACCAATTTAGCCAGATCGACGCGCGCTTCCGGCACATCGGGATCGGGACAAACGCTGATATGCCCTAACTCGTTGACGTCGTAATAGTTATTACCCCACCAGGCAATATTGTAGGTACGAAGCATTTCGCTGGCATTTTGGTCATTCATGGCAACCTCCTGCATGGAGCGCAAATTTTCACGTTTACCCGTCGCTGACGAGCCCTGATAGATCATGTCGTCAGACATAACGACCCCCTTCTTCCATACTGCCGATCGCCCCGGGGGCTAAATAAACAGCCTGCGTAAGTAGGCTGGCAACACTCTGCATCGACAGTAAAAAATCAGACTGAATACAGTATGTCGCCGTTTTATTACTCTTGTTAGTGTAAAACACGTTGTCAGACTCCGTGGTGCGGGTCAGTGAAAACTCATGGCGAAAAAAACAGGACACCATTGCCGGAGGCGCGCGGCCCGTTTCCGGCCCAGGAAACAGCGGCGGATTAGCCGGCCCTGGAATCCTGCGTCGAATTCATAGAGAGGCAACTTCGGGCAAACAAAGGGAAGGGGCGAGCGCATGACGCGATGGCGTCAAAAGAAAAGCGTTGTGAACGCAACGCACTCAGTAAACAACGGGTCATTAATCCTATCACCTCCACGCATGCAGCAGAGCATACGGTTAAGCTATCAATAAAAACGGTCGATATACCTAATCACGATCGGCAAACCGCTTGCGCGTTTATACCGGTATGATGCCGGAAAAGCAAAATGAAAATAGCGCCGCCGCCGGCCACCGCGCCGAAAAAAATGGCGGAGAACAAAAAGCGAGGTTCGGTTAAAAACCAAAAACTGCTGGTAATGAGAATAAAATGTGACCTAAAATAGACGTCCAGATGTTAATCCATCTATACCGATTAACGGGTAAACTGCTTAACGGCTTTGATTTGAAGGTAAAAAAAACTCATGGCTAAACACCTTTTTACGTCCGAGTCTGTCTCTGAGGGACACCCGGATAAAATTGCGGACCAGATCTCCGATGCCGTCCTTGACGCTATTCTGGAGCAAGATCCTAAGGCGCGCGTCGCCTGTGAGACTTACGTAAAAACCGGAATGGTGTTAGTCGGTGGTGAAATCACGACCAGCGCCTGGGTAGATATCGAAGAAGTCACCCGCCGCACCGTGCGCGACATTGGTTACGTTAATTCCGAAATGGGTTTTGATGCCAACTCCTGCGCCGTATTGAGCGCCATCGGCAAACAATCTCCCGACATCAACCAGGGCGTGGACCGCAGCGATCCGCTGGAGCAAGGCGCGGGCGACCAGGGGCTGATGTTCGGCTATGCCACCAACGAAACCGACGTGCTGATGCCGGCGCCGATCACCTACGCGCATCGCCTGGTTCAGCGTCAGGCGGAAGTACGTAAAAACGGCACGCTGCCATGGCTGCGTCCCGATGCGAAAAGTCAGGTGACGTTCCTGTATGACGACGGCAAAGTCGCCGGCATCGATACCGTGGTGCTGTCGACCCAACACGCGGAAGATATCGCCCAGAAAGATCTGCATGAGGCGGTGATGGAAGAGATCATCAAGCCGGTGTTGCCTGCCGAATGGCTCTCCGCCAGCAGCAAATTCTTCATCAACCCGACCGGACGTTTCGTTATCGGCGGCCCGATGGGCGACTGCGGCCTGACCGGACGTAAAATTATCGTCGATACCTACGGCGGCGCCGCCCGTCACGGCGGCGGCGCATTCTCCGGCAAAGATCCGTCAAAAGTGGACCGCTCCGCCGCTTACGCCGCCCGCTATGTGGCGAAAAACATCGTCGCCGCGGGTCTGGCGGATCGCTGCGAGATCCAGGTTTCTTACGCTATCGGCGTCGCGGAACCGACCTCTATTATGATCGAGACCTTCGGCACGGAAAAAGTGCCGACCGAAAAACTGATCCTGCTGGCGCGCGAGTTCTTCGATCTGCGCCCGTACGGCCTGATCCAGATGCTGGATCTGCTACATCCGATCTATCAGGATACCGCGGCTTACGGCCACTTCGGCCGCGAACACTTCCCGTGGGAAAAAACCGATAAAGCCGCGCTGCTGCGTGAGGCCGCCGGGTTATAATCACCACGTTCAAGAGAGTCTGCAACGGCGAACCCAGGTTCGCCGTCTTTTAATCCCGTATCTTCCGCCTCTTGCGCGCCATTGCGCCCCGCTTTATGCTTCCTCGCATGAATACGCCGAGAATCCCCATCGCCCACCATCAGGCGGTCATGCGTTGCCTGAGAGAAAAGCTGCGTCAGGCCAACCTGACTCTGAACAGCGACTACTCCGAACCCACCGTTAGCTATCAACTGCGCGGGTCGACGGCCGGCACAGCCTGGCTACAGCACTGGGAAATCCGGCTAAACCCGGTGCTATTGCAGGAAAATCGGCAGGCCTTTATCGATGAGGTCGTCCCCCACGAGTTGGCTCACCTGCTGGTTTTCGCGCGTTTCGGCAAAGTGGCGCCGCACGGCAAAGAGTGGCGTTGGATGATGGAGAGCGTGCTACAGACGCCGGCCAGACGCACGCACCGTTTCGAAGTGGCGTCCGTTCAGGGGAAAACGTTCCCCTACCAGTGCGGCTGCCGGCTGCACCAGTTAACCGTGCGGCGCCATAATCGCGTACTGCGCGGCGAAACAGAATATCGCTGTCGACATTGCGGCGGAATATTACGTTTCCTTGTAACAAATTCTATTTAAAAGAAAATTATCAGTTAAAAAAACCAACTTTTAGCTTTGCCTGCCGCAGTAACATCCGGTAGTCTGCCTGATTTATCGCTCGTGGAATTTTTTGGAATATGCTACGCAAAACGCTCGCCATCGCATCCGTTGGTCTTGGTCTGGTTTCCGCCGCCGCCTTTAGTCAAAACATTAATAACTTCACCCAGGCGAAAGCCGCCGCGGCGCAGGTCAACCAGGACGCGCCGGGAACCTTTTATTGCGGCTGCAAAATCAGCTGGCAGGGGAAAAAAGGGATTCCCGACCTCGCCTCCTGCGGCTATCAGGTAAGAAAAAGCGAACTGCGCGCCAACCGCATCGAATGGGAGCACGTCGTCCCCGCCTGGCAGTTCGGCCATCAGCGCCAGTGCTGGCAAAACGGCGGAAGAAAGAACTGCAGCAAAGATCCGGTGTACCGAGAAATGGAAACCGACTTGCATAACCTGCAGCCCGCCGTCGGCGAAGTAAACGGCGATCGCGGTAATTTCATGTATGGCCAATGGAACGGCGGCCAATCCGAATACGGCCGGTGCGACATGAAAATCGACTTTAAAAACAAGCTGGCGGAGCCGCCGGCGCGCGCCCGCGGCGCCATCGCCCGCACCTATTTTTACATGCGGGACCGCTACCAGTTGCGTCTGTCCAAACAGCAAACCCAGCTGTTTGAAGCCTGGGACAAGCAATTCCCGGTGACGCAATGGGAATGCACCCGCGACCGTCGCATCGCCGAGAAGCAGGGGAATCACAACCCTTATATTCAACAGGCTTGCCAGCCATAGCCAGTCTACCTACTATAGCGAGTATCGCCGCGCCCGGCGGCTTTCAGTTTTCAATGCCCGTAGTCTGAAAAAAACGAAGGGATGGCCGCCCGTTAAGCCGCCGGACGGCGGTCGACCTTGATTGGACGCAACGGGCCCGGTTCAGGTTACACACACGATTAAGGTCAGAACATCAGTATGCGAATACCGCGCATTTTTCATCCCGAAACCCTGCCGCTCGCCGGTGGCGAAGTTGAATTGAGCGAAGAGGCAGCCAACCATGTCGGGCGCGTTTTGCGTATGAGCAACGGCCAGCCGCTGCAATTATTCGACGGCAGCAATCATGTATTCGCCGCCGAAATTGTGCAGTCGGGTAAAAAAAGCGTGCGGGTCCATTTTACCGCGGGCACGCTGGAAGACAAAGAATCGCCGCTGCATCTGCACCTTGGGCAAGTGATGTCGCGCGGCGAAAAAATGGAGTTCACCATTCAGAAGTCCATTGAGCTGGGCGTGAATATCATCACGCCCCTGTTTTCCGAGCGCTGCGGCGTAAAGCTGGACGCGGAACGTCTGGAAAAGAAGATCGGGCAGTGGCGAAAAATCGCCATAGCCGCCTGCGAACAGTGCGGCCGCAACCGTCTGCCGCAGGTGCGTCCGGCCATGACGCTGGAAAGCTGGTGCGCCGAACAGGATGCGGCGTTAAAACTCAATTTGCATCCGCGGGCCGCGCAGAGCATTAATACCCTGCCGCTGCCGGTAAAACAGGTTCGATTGTTGATTGGTCCGGAGGGAGGGCTCTCCTCCAGTGAAATTTCGATGACCTCAGAGTACGGATTCACCGATATCCTCCTGGGGCCGCGCGTATTGCGTACAGAAACCACAGCGCTCACCGCTATTACCGCCTTGCAGGTACGTTTCGGCGATCTGGGGTAAAGGAGAAAATAATGATCAAACTCGGTATCGTGATGGATCCGATCGACGCCATCAATATCAAGAAAGACACCAGCTTTGCCATGCTGCTGGAAGCGCAGCGCCGCGGTTGGGAACTGCATTATATGGAGATGAACGATCTCTATCTTCATGCGGGCGAGGCTCGCGCCACCACCCGCCGCCTGAACGTGCAGTATGACTATGACGGCTGGTATGATTTCTCCGGCGAACAGGATATCGCGCTGGACGAGCTGGATGTCATTTTGATGCGTAAGGATCCGCCGTTCGATACGGAATTCATTTATGCCACATACATCCTGGAGCGCGCGGAAGAGAAAGGCGTACTGATCGTCAATAAGCCGCAGAGCCTGCGCGATTGCAACGAAAAACTCTTCACCGCCTGGTTCGCGCACCTGACGCCGGATACCCTGGTCACGCGCAGCGCGGATAAGCTGCGCCAGTTCCACCAGAAGCATGGCGATGTCATCCTGAAACCGCTGGACGGCATGGGGGGCGCCTCGATTTTCCGCCTGAAACAGGATGACGCCAATGTCTCGGTTATCATTGAAACGCTGACCGAGCATGCCAGCCGCTACTGCATGGCGCAAAACTATCTGCCGGCGATTAAGGAAGGGGATAAACGCGTACTGGTGATTGACGGCGAACCCGTTCCCTACTGCCTGGCCCGGATTCCCAAAAGCGGGGAAACGCGCGGAAACCTAGCGGCGGGCGGACGCGGAGAAGCCCGTCCGCTGAGCGATAGCGACTGGCAGATCGCCAATGAAGTCGCGCCTACGCTGAAGCAGAAGGGGCTGATTTTTGTCGGCCTGGATATCATCGGCGATCGTTTGACCGAAATTAACGTTACCAGCCCAACCTGCGTACGTGAAATTGAAGCGGCTTATCCGGATATCTCCATCACCGGCATGCTGATGGATGCGATTAAAAAACGTCTGGCTGCGCGCAACAGCTAATGCGTTCCAGGCGATACTTTCAGCCGGAACGCATGAACGCCCGGCCCGTACTTTTGTCACGGGCCGATCATCAAACGCCGACAAAGATCGATAGAACACATAATGAATTTACAGCATCACTTTCTCATCGCCATGCCCGCACTCCAGGATCCGGTATTTAAGCGCTCGGTGGTCTATATCTGCGAACATAATGAAGAAGGCGCTATGGGGCTGATCGTCAATAAGCCCATGGAACAGTTTACGGTGGAAAATGTGTTGAAGAAGCTAAAGATACATCCAACGCCGCGCGACCCTGCAATCAGTCTGGATAAACCGGTTTTTTCCGGCGGCCCGCTGGCCGACGATCGCGGATTTATCCTGCATACCCCGCGCGCCGGCTTCGGATCCAGCATCAGCATTTCGGAGGACACCATGATCACCACGTCGAAAGACGTGCTGGAGACGTTGGGCACCGCGGATCAACCGCAAAACATGCTGGTGGCGCTGGGCTATTCCGCTTGGGAAGAGGGCCAGCTCGAAAACGAACTGCTGGAGAACGCCTGGCTGACTTCGCCGGCGGACAAAGAGATTCTGTTTCACACGCCGATCGCCGAGCGCTGGCGGGCGGCGGCCAAAAAACTGGGCGTGGATATCCATAATATCGCCGCAGAGGCGGGCCACGCCTAATGAGCAACCGAACCATTCTGGCCTTTGATTTCGGAACCAAAAGCATCGGCGTCGCTATCGGCCAGGAAATCACCCGTACGGCGCGTCCGCTGACGTCATTCAAGGCGCAAGACGGCATTCCCGACTGGCAAAAAGTGGAGAAGGTGCTCCGCGAGTGGCAGCCGTCGCTGGTCGTGGTGGGGCTGCCGCTGAATATGGACGGCACGGAACAGCCGCTCACCGCCAGGGCGCGGAAATTCGCCAATCGCCTGCACGGCCGCTTTGGCGTGCCGATCGCGCTGCATGACGAACGTCTGAGCACCGTGGAAGCCCGCGCAGATCTCTTTGAGCGCGGCGGCTTTCGGGCGCTGGATAAAGGCAGCGTCGACGCGGCGTCGGCGGTGATTATTCTGGAAAGCTGGTTTGCGGGACAAAGCCGCGGAGAAAACGCCTAAAGCAGCGCGCCTCCGCTTAGGGCGCGCTGCGGTATTGCCGGGCGGTCGGATTAACGGTTACTCATCCGGGTATTCGCGGATAAAACGCTCAACGTCGTTGACCATCGATTCCGTCCCGACAAAAAAGGGCGAACGCTGGTGCAGTTTCTCCGGGGGAATATCCAGAATGCGGTTTTTACCATCGCTGGCTTTCCCGCCCGCCTGCTCCGCCAAAAACGCCATCGGGTTGCATTCATACAGCAGACGCAGTTTTCCCTGCGGATAACTGGCCGTGCTCGGGTAGAGATAAATACCGCCTTTCAACAGGTTGCGGTGAAAATCCGCCACCAGCGAACCGATGTAGCGCGAGGTATAAGGACGCTGCGTCGCTTCGTCCTGCTCCTGACAGTACTTAATGTATTTCTTCACCCCCAGAGGAAACTTGATGTAGTTTCCTTCGTTGATGGAATACATATTCCCTTTTTCCGGGAAGTGCACCCGTTCATGGGACAGACAGAATACGCCGAGGGACGGATCGTAGGTAAAGGCGTGTACGCCGTGGCCCGTGGTATAAACCAGCATGGTGGAGGAGCCATACACAATATAGCCGGCGGCAACCTGCTTGTTGCCCGGCTGCAGAAAATCCTCTTCCGTTACCGGGATTCCCAGCGGCGTAATACGTCGGTAAATGGAGAATATCGTGCCGACGGAGACGTTCACGTCAATGTTGGAAGAGCCGTCCAGCGGATCCATCAACACCACATATTTCGCGTTTTCGCCCCGTTCGCCGTCAAAAATAACTATTTCATCCTCTTCTTCAGAGGCAATCCCGGCAACTTCGCCACGCGCTTTTAACGCGGCTTTCAATTTTTCATTGGCGTACAGATCGAGCTTCATCTGCACTTCGCCCTGAATATTGGAAATACCGCTGGTACCTAAAATATCAACCAGGCCCGCCTTGTTAATATCGCGATGGATAATTTTAGCACCCAGTTTAATCGCAGATAACAGCGCGGTAAGTTCGCCGGTGGCATGAGAGAAATCGTGCTGTTTTTCGACGATAAATTCGCCTAACGTTTTCATAACACTATTCCAGAGTCTACGGATGAAAAGCGGTTTTGTTTTATTCACCGCCAACGTTTGCGCATGCAGTGTAGCCCAAAGAGAAAGTGAGTACCTAGTCAAATCCATTTCTTATGATGGTTTCATAGGGTTAGAATGTGCGCAGACTCACTGTATAGATGGAAACTGTATGCGTATTCACATTTTAGGCATCTGCGGTACCTTTATGGGGGGGCTGGCGTTGCTGGCTCGTTCATTGGGGCATCAGGTCACCGGTTCGGATGCAAACGTTTACCCTCCCATGAGTACCTTACTGGAAGAACAAGGAATTACGCTGATTCAGGGGTACGATCCCGCTCAGTTGGCGCCTGCTCCCGATTTGGTCATCGTGGGCAACGCGATGACGCGCGGCAATCCTTGCGTTGAGGCCATGCTGGAACAAGGGCTTCCCTATGTCTCCGGTCCGCAATGGCTGCACGATTATGTGTTGCGCGACCGCTGGGTTATTGCCGTCGCCGGCACCCACGGCAAAACCACGACGTCGGGCATGGTCGCCTGGATCCTGGAGGATTGCGGCTACCAGCCCGGGTTCGTGATCGGCGGCGTACCGGGCAACTTTACCGTCTCGGCGCGGTTGGGCGATAGCCCGTTTATGGTGATTGAAGCCGATGAATACGACTGCGCCTTTTTTGATAAGCGTTCGAAATTCGTTCACTATTGCCCGCGCACGCTGATTCTCAACAATCTTGAATTCGATCACGCCGATATCTTTGACGACCTGAAAGCTATCCAGAAACAGTTCCATCACCTCGTTCGCCTGGTTCCCGGAAGCGGAAAAATCATCCTGCCCGCCAATGATATTCATCTCAAGCAGACGATGGCGATGGGATGCTGGAGCGAACAGGAACTGGTTGGCGAAGAGGGGGTCTGGAGCGCGAAGAAAATCTCGACAGACGCCAGCGAATATCAGGTTTACCTGAACGGCGAAGTCGTTGGCGACGTGCGTTGGAACCTGGTGGGCGAACACAATATGCATAACGGAGTGATGGCGATCGCCGCGGCGCATCACGTCGGCGTACTGCCTGCCGACGCCTGCCGCGCACTGGGCGGCTTTATTAATGCCCGCCGCCGTCTTGAGCTGCGCGGTACGGCGCAGGGCGTGAGTATTTATGACGATTTCGCCCACCACCCTACGGCGATACTGGCGACATTGGCCGCGCTGCGCGGCAAGGTGGGCGGCACGGCCCGAATTCTGGCGGTGCTTGAACCGCGTTCCAATACCATGAAGATGGGCGTATGTAAAAATGAACTGGCGCCGTCGCTCGGTCGCGCCGACGAAGTGTTTCTATTCCAGCCGCAGCATATTCCCTGGCAGGTTTCCGAAGTCGCCGAATCCTGCGTGCAGCCCGCGCACTGGAGCGCTGACATTGATACGCTGGTCGAGATGATCGTAAAAGCCGCGCAGCCGGGCGATCACATACTGGTGATGAGCAACGGCGGGTTCAGCAATATCCATAATAAGCTACTGGATGCATTGAATAAAAAAGCGCGGGCGCAATCCGCCTGACGCCGATTATTCAATACCCCGTCATTCCCGCGAAGGCGGGAATCCGCTTTTCCAGACGGAGCCAGAATCTGTTTTTTAGCAAAAAAATCCCCGCTTTCGCTAACGCCGATCGTTTAAGCATCGAGATACACGGGGCGACCACCGGGGTGAGGCGTCCCTACGGGAACCTCCCCCGGTGTTTCCCCTAAAAACCGGCTTAAGTGAACGGTGTTACGCTTTCGCGGGGATATCGAATAGGCCTTTCGCCGGAAAATCACGCATCAAACGGATCGCGCAGGATCATCGTTTCATCGCGATCCGGGCCAGTGGAAATAATATCCACCGGAACGCCGGTCACTTCTTCCACACGTTTAATGTAGTTCAGCGCCGCCTGCGGCAGTTTACTGTGATCTTTCACGCCGAAGGTGCTTTCAGACCAGCCCGGCAGGGTTTCATAAATCGGTTCGATGCCTTCCCAGCCGTCGGCGGCCAGCGGAGTGGTATCCACTTCGCTGCCATCGGGCATGCGGTAGCCGACGCAAATCTTGACTTCTTTCAGACCATCCAGCACGTCCAGCTTGGTCATACAGAAACCGGACAGGGAGTTAATCTGCACCGCGCGGCGAACCGCAACGGCGTCAAGCCAGCCGGTGCGGCGGCGGCGGCCGGTAGTCGCGCCGAATTCGTTGCCTTTTTCGGTAAGGTAATCGCCGACATCGTCAAACAGCTCCGTCGGGAACGGGCCGGCGCCGACGCGGGTAGAGTAGGCTTTGACAATACCCAGGACATAATCCACATAGCGGGGACCCAGGCCGGAACCCGTCGCCACGCCGCCGGCGGTGGTATTCGACGAGGTCACGTAGGGATAGGTGCCGTGGTCAATGTCCAGCAGCGTCCCCTGGGCGCCTTCAAACATGACGAACTCGCCGCGCTGATGGGCCTTGTACAGCAGATCGGATACGTCGACCACCATGCTGGTCAGGACATCGGCGATCGCCAATACTTCGTCCAACACTTTCTGATAGTCAACCGCTTCGACCTTGTAGTAGTTAACCAGCTGGAAGTTATGGTACTCGACGATCTCTTGCAACTTAACGGCAAACGCTTGTTTATCGAACAGATCGCCGACACGCAGCCCGCGACGGGCGACTTTATCTTCGTAAGCCGGGCCGATGCCGCGCCCCGTCGTGCCGATCGCTTTGGCGCCGCGCGCTTTTTCGCGCGCGTTGTCCAACGCGACATGATAAGGAAGAATCAGTGGACAAGCTTCGGACAACAGCAGACGTTCGCGTACCGGGACGCCGCGCGCTTCAAGATCCGTCATTTCCTTCATCAAGGCATCAGGCGCCAGCACCACGCCGTTGCCGATGATGCTAACGACATTCTCACGCAAAATACCCGAGGGAATTAAATGAAGAACGGTTTTTTCACCGTTAATAACCAGAGTATGACCGGCATTGTGGCCACCTTGGTAGCGCACAACGTATTTAGCCCGTTCAGTCAGCAAGTCGACGACCTTGCCTTTACCTTCGTCACCCCATTGGGTGCCCAGTACGACGACGTTCTTACCCATCTCAAGAATCACCAGGTTGCTTAAAAAAAGATTCTAACATCTCATTTGCTCGCTTTCAGTACTTTTTAGCACCGGTCTGCGCACATTTTTAACATCAATACTAGCCGCCCGTACGGCTACGCAACATATAGTAGACCACGCATCCGGCAACCACTATTCCACCGCCGAAGCGGCGCAATGTATTATCCGGCAACTGCGCCATCGCCAAAATCATACGCCGCCACATCCGGGGAAACAGCAAGGGACCCAGCCCTTCAATAATCAACACCAGGCCCAAAGCCATCCAAACGGTTGCATTCATACAGACTCCAAATAAAAAATCGCCGGGAGCGATTTTAAACGTCGCTTACGACGGCCCGAAGGGTGACGGGCAGGATATCCCGTCATAAAAAAGCCCGTATTCACGGGCTTAAGGGATTTAACTCAGCAGAGGCTTAACGGCGGAGCGTGGTATCCGGCGATTTCATATAGCGGAAGAAATCGCTGTCCGGGCTCAACACCATCACATCCTGATTAGAGCCGAAGCTGCTTTCATAGGCGCGAAGGCTACGGATGAAAGAGTAGAAGTCAGGATCTTCGCTGAACGCGTTGGCAAACAGCTTCGCCGCTTCCGCATCGCCTTCACCGCGGGTAATCCGTCCCTGACGCTCCGCTTCGGCCAGAGTGCGGGTAACTTCATAATCCGCCGCCGCTTTTAGCTTTTCAGCCTCTTCCTGCCCCTGGGAGCGATGGCGACGCGCTACCGCTTCACGTTCCGCGCGCATACGCTGATAGATCGCGTCAGACACTTCGGTCGGCAGGTTAATCTGCTTAATCCGCACGTCAATGACTTCGATACCCAACGCCGCCATACTGTTCGGGTTGACATGCGGTTGAATGCCGCTCGTCTCCTGCTCGACGCGAGCCGCGGCCGATGCGATGGCGTTATCCGCTTCGGTGGTCTCGCCCGTCCCGGTATTCAATGCGTCGCGCACGTCCGTCATCAGTTGACCCCGAGAGTCGGTAACGATGCCTTTCAAGTCCAGACGGCCTATCTCCGAACGCAGTCGGTCGCTGAATTTACGTTTAAGCAAGACTTCAGCCTGAGAGACGTCTCCGCCGCCCGTCGCCAGATAGTAGCGGCTGAAATCGCTGATGCGCCATTTGATGTAGGAGTCAATAATCAGGTCTTTCTGCTCTTTGGTAATAAAGCGATCGGCCTGATTTTCCATGGTTTGGATACGCGCATCCAGCATCTTCACTGAATCAATGAACGGAATCTTAAACTGCAATCCCGGCGCATAGATCAGCGGCTTGTTCTCATCATCACGCAATACCTTGCCGAAGCGCATCACAATGCCGCGCTGGCCTTCCTGCACCACAAACAGCGACGCGTAGATCGCCATCAGCACCAGGATCAGGATAATTAGTAAGGGTTTACGCATCGATTATTCTCTCCCTACTCGAGTGATGTCGTCACGCTGCGCATTCGCTCTGCGCTGATCCATGATATTTCCGTTATTGCCGCTTCGCGTCTGATTGGCGTTCGCGCCGCTGCTCTGGGTCGCCGGCAAACGCAGCGTATTGGCGCCGCCGTTGCCCGACGTATTCTCGGCCCCTTGTCCGCGCAGCATCTGATCCAACGGCAGCACCATCAGGTTGCCGCCCTTGTCGTTAACCAGCACTTTACGGGTATGGCTGAGTACGCGCTCCATCGTCTCGATATACAGACGCTCGCGGGTGATCTCCGGCGCGGCCTTATATTCCGGCAGCACTCTGGCGAAACGCGCGACTTCACCCTGCGCTTCCAGGACGGTACGCGTTTTATACGCGCGCGACTCTTCCAGAATACGCTGAGCCTGGCCATTGGCGCGCGGCTGGACTTCGTTCGTATAGGCTTCGGCTTCACGAATGTACTGCTGCTCGTTTTCACGGGCGGCGATGGCGTCATCAAACGCCGCCTTCACCTCTTCCGGCGGACGCGCCGTCTGGAAGTTTACGTCCAGCAGGGTTATCCCCATGTTGTACGGACGCACCGTTTCCTCCAGTACGCGCTGGGTATCGGTACGCACTATGGTGCGGCCTTCCGTCAGGATCTTATCCATCGTGTATTTGCCGATCACGCCGCGCAGCGCGCTGTCCGTCGCCTGGCGCAGGCTGTCATCCGCGTTGGTTACGCTGAACAAATAACGCTCCGGCTCCGTCACGCGGTACTGGACGTTCATCTCGACGCGCACCACGTTCTCGTCCGAGGTCAGCATAACGCCGGACGTCGCCAGTTCGCGCACCGACTCCACGTTCACGGCTCTGACGGAATCGATAAACGTCGGCTTCCAGTTCAGACCGGGCTCAACCTGATGGCTGAACTTGCCGAAACGCGTCACCACGCCACGCTCCGCTTCTTTGATGGTATAGAAGCCGCTGGCGGCCCAGATGACGACGGCCGCGACCGCGACGATACCGACAACCCGGCCGCCCAGGCCGGAACCGCCGGAGGTTCCGCCGCTGCTGGAGCCCGAGCCTTTTCCTCCTCCCAGATCGCTGAGTTTTTTACTCAGCTTCCGGAAAATATCATCCAAATCAGGCGGCCCCTGATCTCGGCCACCTTTATTGCTATTTCCGCCAGAGTTGCCGCTATTGTTATTGCTGCTCCCCCACGGGTCGCGGTCCTGTCCGTTATTACCGGGCTGATTCCACGCCATGTTTTAGCTCCATTCTTTATGATAGGTGTTCTTCAGGTTCAATATCCCAGAGTCCATCAGACTATTTCGCCGTTCGGACAGTTTCCGCCAGTCAGACAATATAGTCCGTCAGTTCCTGCTCTTGTTTACAGAGACGGCGCCAATCGGCAATCGGCAAGCGCACCGTCAAACCGATATGTCCGTCATCTTCAATCCATTCTTTTTCTATTGCCTGAAGCTGGTAAAAACGGCTGCGCAGACGTCCTGCCTGAGGGGGAAGGCTCAATGAGTATTGGGCGATTTCCCCGGAAAGCCGTTCGGTAAGCGCTTGAAATAACAACGGAATGCCTTCACCGGTTTGTGCAGAAACCCATACTCTGACCGGTAAATTTTCTTCGTTGCGATCGATACGCGGCGTGAACCCCTCCAGCATATCGATTTTGTTCATTACTAACAGCACGGGAACTTCATCGGCTTCAATTTCCGCCAGCACGCTGTCTACCGCCTCGATATTCTCGTCAAGACGAGGATCCGCGGCGTCCACGACGTGCAATAGCAGGGAAGCCTGACGCGTTTCCTGTAATGTAGCCTTAAACGCAGCCACCAGATCGTGCGGTAGCTGCCGGATAAAACCTACGGTATCCGCCAACACCGTATCACCGACATCATCAACCTCAATCCGGCGTAATGTTGGATCCAATGTGGCAAATAGTTGGTCGGCGGCGTACACGTCCGCCGACGTTATCTTATTAAACAGCGTGGATTTCCCGGCGTTGGTATACCCCACCAGGGAAACCGTCGGCACATCCGCGCGCACGCGCGACCTGCGCCCCTGCTCCCGCTGTTTCTCCACCCGTTCTAGACGGGACAGGATCTGGCTGATGCGATTACGCAGCAAACGGCGGTCGGTTTCCAGCTGGGTTTCTCCCGGGCCGCGCAAACCGATCCCCCCTTTTTGCCGCTCAAGGTGAGTCCAGCCGCGGACTAACCGGGTGGCAAGGTGGCGCAGCTGCGCCAGCTCTACCTGTAATTTACCTTCATGGGTGCGCGCGCGCTGCGCAAAAATATCCAGGATCAACCCGGTACGGTCAATCACCCGGCATTCGCACAGGCGCTCCAGATTGCGTTCCTGGGCAGGGGTCAGCGCGTGATCGAACAGCACCACGAAAGCATCGGTTTCTTTTACCGCCTGGGCAATTTCTTCGGCTTTGCCTTCGCCAACAAAATATTTGGGATGAGGTGCCTTACGGCTGCCGGTAATTACCTGCAACGATTCAATTCCGGCAGAAGAGACCAGAGACTCGAACTCCAGCAGATCTTCTGTATCTTTATCTTGCGAGAAGTAAATATGAACAAGTATGGCCCGTTCACCGGCTTCATAACGGTCAAACAAGCGAGTAACCTCTCAAACGATCAAAAAACACCAGGGCGGGGGATGGGTATGATTTTTTCTTCCCCCCCGCCATGGTGAATTGACGACGCGCCTTACTCAGCGTCATCACTTTCCTGGGGCTGCGGCTGTCCAGCCGGATTACTGCCGTGATAGCTGCCGGCGCCTGGATTGTTGCTGTGATGAGACACCGGCCGAGATGGAACTACCGTAGAAATGGCGTGCTTGTACACCATTTGGCTAACCGTATTTTTTAACAAAATGACAAACTGATCGAAAGATTCGATCTGGCCCTGCAACTTAATACCATTCACCAAGTAAATCGAAACCGGAACACGTTCGCGACGCAGTGCGTTCAGGAACGGATCTTGCAAAGATTGCCCCTTAGCCATTCTATATTTTCCTTATTTGTTTGTTGTTTGTAACCAAGAACCCCGAAGGCCCTAAAATAACGATGTAAAAAATCTATGCGCTGAGACTCACCAATTGTACACAATCACCCAACCTATGCACTAACAACCTGTATTACCTTGTCTAACGCTTCCTGCGGCTTCTCACTGTCCAGCCAGCAGACATCGTTCCAACCCCGCAACCAGGTCATTTGCCGTTTGGCCAACTGACGCGTAGCGCAAATCCCGCGATAAACCATTTCATCGTAATCAATTTCGCCTGATAAATATGACCACATCTGGCGATAACCGACGCAACGAATAGAGGGCAGCTCGTTATGTAAATCGCCGCGGGCGAAAAGAACCCGCGCTTCCGCCTCAAAACCCGCCGTCAACATCTGCTGGAAACGCAGCGCAATGCGCTGATGCAGCAATTCGCGCGTTGCCGGAGCAATAGCAAACTGATGAACGTTATAAGGCAGCGCCTCTCCAGCCGTTTTTGTCAGTTCAGTTAAAGTGTTACCTGAAACGAAAAAAACTTCCAGTGCCCGCGAGAGTCTCTGCGGATCATTTGGATGAATCCGAGCCGCGGCGACCGGATCTATCTCGCACAGCCGCCGGTGCATAGCCTCCCAGCCGACTTCCCGCGCCTGCGCTTCTATACGCCGCCGCACCGCCTCATCGGCGGACGGCAGCGGCGATAGCCCTTCAAGCAGAGCCTTGAAGTAAAGCATCGTCCCCCCCACCAGCAGGGGGATACGTCCGGCGGCGCTGATTTGCGCCATCTCCGCCAATGCGTCCCGGCGGAAATCGGCCGCGGAATAGGACTCCGCCGGGTCGAGAATATCGATCAGGCGATGCGGCGCCTGGGCCAATTCATCCGCGCTCGGCTTGGCGGTGCCGATATCCATACCCTTATAGATAAGGGCGGAGTCAACGCTAATCAACTCCACCGGTAAATATCGACGCAGCGCCATCGCCAGCGCCGTTTTCCCCGACGCCGTCGGCCCCATGATAAAAATCGCGGGCGGATGCGGCGTTTTGTCAAAGTCACTCATGCTTCAGCGCCTTGATGGCGGTATTGATATCCATCGTATATAAAAGTTCGACCGGAGGCGCCTTTACCACCTGCGGGCACAGCCGCTCCACGTCGGTGAGTAATTGTATCGCCTGGGAATGGCTCCAGTTTTCATGCTCGCCGCTCAGGCGGGTCGCCATCCATGCGGCCAGAACGTCTGGCTCCACCGAATTACGATCGGCCAGATAGCCTAACAGTTCAGAGATCAAGTTTTGTAAATTTTGTTGTCGCAATGGTAAAGGTACCGCTCGTAACGTTGCACGCTGCGGCTCGGCATGAATATCAATGCCAAAAAGCGCCAGCAGCGGCTGAAATCTCGCCACCACGGCGAGTTCGGATTGACTCAGCGTCAGACGCTGGGGGATCAGCAGCGGCTGCGGCCGTAATCCGGTTTCAGGAGGCGTCAGCTGCGCCTGCTTCAGATAACGCTCCGCGACGGGCAATGAAAGCAACGCCAGCCCCTTGCGGAACTCCAGCAGGGCATAACAGGGCGGATAGACGGTTAACACGCGGCCAAACCCGTTGACATTGCTCTCCAGCGGCGACTCCCGCGCGGCGGAGGTTTCGGCAGACGCGTCGGCGCCGCGGCGCGGCGCGTCCGCCGACGCGGGAGCCGCGGCCGTTTCCGCCGGCCGGGAGACCTCTTCCGCCGCTTCGTCCGGTCGCAGCAGCTTTTGGTACAGCTCGCCCTGTTTTTTCACATAGCTTGCGCCGGCGGGGTAGCCCGGATGCGGCGTCTCGCGCGCGCCGCCCGATCGCTGTCCGGCGCGTTGCGCCGTCGAAGAGGCGGCCGGCCGAGCAAAATGGTTTTCCCCGGCCGCGATACGGTTCTCCTGCTGCCACGCCATCGGCCGGTCGGCGCCCGGCTCCGGCATCGCCAACCCCGGCGCCGACGCCTGCTGCAATACCGTCATGACCGCCTGATAAATAAAATCATGCACCAGACGCGCCTGATGGAAACGCACTTCATGCTTGGCGGGGTGCACATTCACGTCAACCTGGCGCGGATCGACCTCCAGATAGAGGACATAGGCCGGCTGCCGATCGTCTTTGATCCGATCCTGATAGGCCTGGCGGATCGCATGGTTGATCAAGCGGTCGCGCATCATACGCTGGTTAACGTAGCAATATTGCATTTCGGGCAGTTGCTGCGCCGCGCAAGGATCGGCCACCCAGCCGTGAATCACCAGGTCGTCATGACGCCACGCCACCGCCAGCGCATGCTGTAAAAACGCGCTGCCGCAGATGCTGCCCAGGCGGCGCTCATGCTGAGAGGCGTCGCTCGCCGGCCGGTATTGCCGGATCGTCTTGCCGTTGTGGCGCAGCGTAATGGCGATGTCAAAACGCGCCAGCGCGATGCGCCGCACCACCTCATCGATATGGGTGAATTCGGTTTTTTCCGTGCGCATGAATTTACGCCGGGCGGGCGTGTTGTAAAACAGATCGAGGACTTCCAGCGTGGTGCCGACGGGATGCGCGGCAGGCTTGACCGTCACCGCCATATCCCGCCCTTCGGCATAGGCCTGCCAGGCTTCGGACTGCTGCGCGGTGCGCGACGTCAGCGTCAAACGGGAAACCGAGCTGATACTGGCCAGCGCTTCGCCGCGAAAGCCCATGCTGACAATCGCCTCCAGATCGTCGAGCGTCGAAATTTTACTGGTGGCATGCCGCGCCAGCGCCAGCGTCAAATCCTCCTTGCTGATGCCGGCGCCGTTGTCGCGGATGCGAATCAGCTTGGCGCCGCCGCGCTCAATGTCGATATCAATACGGGTCGCGCCGGCGTCCAGACTGTTTTCCACCAGCTCTTTTACCACCGAGGCCGGCCGCTCCACCACTTCGCCGGCGGCGATCTGGTTAGCCAACTGCGGCGGCAGGATCTGGATCGACATGGCACCCCCTCTTACATTAACTGAATGTAACATTCAGGATAAAAACGCCGTCAGCCAGCATAATGTCAATCGTTTAAGCATCGAGATACCCGGGGCGACCACCGGAGTGAGGCGTCCCTACGGGAATCTCCCCCGGTGTTTCCCCTAAAATCCAGCTTAAGTGACCAGCATTCGTCAGGCAGCAGGGATGACCAACGTCTGACCCAGTTGTACGTTTCCTGAACGCATATCGTTTGCCCGCTGAATCTCTTTCATGCTGACGCCGTAGCGGTCGGCGATGGCGCTCAGCGTATCGCCGCGCACTACCTTGTGTCTGACGACGGAAGCGGCTTTTTCGGCGCCGGCCGCCGCGCCCTTCGGTTGTACCGCGCCCGCCGGAATTTTTAAACGCTGTCCTATCCACACGACGTCTTTATTCAGCTTATTCAGATCGCGGATCGCCGGCATACTCACGCCATAACGCGCGGCGATAGCCGACAGCGTCTCGCCGCGGACCACCGTATGGCGCGTAACGCCGTTGCCGCCGGCGCTTCCCGCCGGCGCTGCGGCCGGAACGGCGGCTGACGCCCTATTTGTCGCCGGCGGAGCCGCGCGACTTTCCTGCTTTGGGGCGGATTGCAAAGGGTGCGACTGAAAGTAGCTTTTCACCCCCCGATAGATCGCGCCGGCGATTTTTTCCTGATAATCATTGCTGCCCAGTAGACGCTCTTCCGCCACATTGCTGATAAACCCGGTTTCAACCAGCAGGGAAGGAATATCCGGCGAACGCAACACCCCGAGACTGGCGTGTTCCGGCCGCGATTTATGCAGCCCCCCGACGCGCTGCAGTTCACGCAACACTTTGGCGGCCACGTCATAACCGACGCGCTGGGAATGGCCGAACTGCAGATCCAGCACCGCCTGGCTGAGGTAAGGATCGGCGCTGTTATTGGCCAGCAGGTCGCCGGCGCCGCCCAACAGTTCGGACTGCTTCTCATGCTGTTCCAGCCAGCCGGCCATTTCGCTGTTCGCCCGGCGATTGGATAGCACCCATACCGAAGCCCCGGTCGCTCTGCGATTCGGCGCGGCATCCGCATGAATCGACACCAGAATATTGGCGTTCTGCTTACGGGCCACATCGGAACGCCCCATCACCGATACGAAATAGTCGCCGCTGCGCGTCAGTACCGGTTTGAAAGCGGGATCGTTATCCAGTAAACCTTTCAGCTTACGGGCAATGGCGATGGTGACATCCTTTTCGCGCAGGCCATTCAGGCCGATGGCGCCGGGATCCTGCCCGCCATGTCCGGCGTCGATGGCGACCACCACCTGTTCGTTAGCGGCGGAACGCGCGGGCTTCCTCGCCGAGGCATTGCTATTCACCACCAGAGTGGGCTGGTTATTGAACGGGTTTTTAGCCGGCTGGGACTTCGCCGGCTGCTCCCGCCGCGCCGCCGGCGCGCTTTGCGCGGATTTGAGTTTGTTGCCGGTCAGGGTAAAAACCACGGCGTATCCATTAGCCGTCTTCCGCGTCGTCGCCCTGGTTTTGGCGGATTGCGTCAGATCCAGCACCAAACGTATGCTTTGCGCGTCCTGCGCATTGCTGGTGCGCACCCGCTTAATCAGATTTTGCCCGCTGAACTCCAGCGGCAATCCCTGAATCAGCACCGACTGACGAATATCGATCACCACTCTCGCAGGATTGTTCAGCGGAAAGAAGGCGTAGACCGGCTGGCCGCTAAAGCTCAGGCTCACGGTCGCCTGGCCGGAAGCGTTATCCACTTTGATATCGGACAAGTTGGCGCCCCACGCGGCATGGGCGAGCAACATCAGCCACATCCAGACGAACGGTTTGATCATACGGCTCATCATGGTGCAGTTATCCCCAACCGCTTCGCCGCCCGTTGCAGAATGGCTTCGCCCTGAGGGGAAAGCGCCGACAGCTCGGCTTGCCTGCCCGGCTCCTGATAATGCAAATGCAATTCCAGATCGGCCGCCGGCAAGATGCCGGCGCCTTGCTGGGGCCATTCGATCAGGCAAACGGCATCCTGATCCAGATAATCACGGATCCCCATGAACTCAAGCTCCTCAGGATCGGCCAGACGGTAAAGGTCGAAATGGTATACCGCCAGCGGGGACAGGGCATAAGGCTCAACCAGGGTGTATGTCGGGCTTTTCACATTGCCCTGATGCCCCAACGCCTGTAAAAAGCCGCGGCTAAAGGTAGTCTTCCCTGCCCCAAGATCGCCATATAAATGCACCACACAGGCGCTTTCACAGGCTTTAGCCAGCGCCGCGCCTAACGCGATGGTTGCTGCCTCATCCGGCAGAGGTAACACAATTTTTTTCATTCTCTCTTTTCTAAGGGTATCGATTCGGGATTGACATAGCGCGACAACACGGGCATCAAATCGGTCGCCAGCATACCTCGGGTTCCTCGCCGCGCGGCCAGCCGGTCGGCCGATGCGCCGTGTACAACGCATCCCGCGCAGGCGGCGTCATACAGCGACAGCTTTTGCGCCAGCAGCGCGCCGATAATCCCGGACAGCACATCGCCCATGCCGCCCGTCGCCATGCCGGGATTGCCCACGTCGGCAATGGCCGATCGACCCTGCTCATCGGCAATCACCGTACCCGCGCCTTTTAATACAATAACGCCGCCATAACGTTTTACCAGCTTTTGCGCCGTAAGTAAGCGATCGCTTTCAATATCAGACACCCGACAGTTCAACAAGCGGGCCGCCTCGCCAGGGTGCGGCGTCAGCACGCGATTCTGCCGTTTATGCGGATCGATTGCCAGCAGGTTAAGCGCGTCTGCATCCCATAACATCGGTTTGTTACAATTTTCCGCCAGCCGCAGCGCATTTTTTCCCCACTCATCCTGCCCCAGACCGGGGCCAATCACCACGACATCGGCCCACGCCAATCCCTGGCGCATACTTTCAGACGTCAGTTCCTGCGCCATCAGCTCCGGACGAACGGCCAATAGCGCCGATAAATAGTGCTTGTGAGTAAGCACTCGCACCAGACCGGCGCCGCTGCGCAGCGCGGCCTCTCCCGCCATAAACACCGCGCCGCCCGTGCCGTAATCGCCGCCCACGATCAGCAGGCGTCCATTATCGCCTTTGTGTACCCCCGGACGCCGCGGCTTTAGCCATTCCGTCAGCGAGTCGGCCGATAGCCGCCGTATCGGCGCGGCCTTTTCGGCCAGCCATGCGGACAGCCCCAGATCGTCATAGTGCAACCGGCCGACGCAATCGCGCGCCCTGCCCGTTAACAATCCCGGCTTAAGGGCGATAAACGTAACCGTGCGATCGGCGTTAATGGCCTCGCCCGCGCACGTCCCGGTTTCAGCGTTCAATCCGGAAGGCACATCGATAGCGACCACGGCGGCGGGATGCGCATTCACCCGGGCAATCAGCTCGGCATAGGGCGAGCGCGGCGCGTCGGACAAGCCGGTTCCCAGCAAACCGTCAATAATCAGGTCGATATCCTCAGGCCAGGGCGCCTCGGCGGGCTGGATCGTTGCGCCCCGATCCAGCCAGGCCTGGCGCGCGGCGCGCGCTTCATCGGGCAAGTCGCGGTTTCCCGCGCAGGCGGCGACATAAGGGGTAATGCCCGCGTCCTGCGCCAGCCCCGCGACCACATAGGCGTCGCCGCCGTTGTTGCCGTGCCCCGCCAGTATCAGCCAGCGTCGGGCGGACGGATAATAGCGCCGGGCAATCTGAAAAGTCGCCTGACCCGCCCGCCGCATCAGCTCATACAAGGAAACCCCGCTCTCGCGGGCGGCGTTGGCCTCTTCGCAACGCACCCACCTGGCCTGAAATACCGTATGCGGAAGGGAAAAATCCGCTTCACCGCTTATGCCGTCAGTCATCATGCCTCCTTATGGTTCAGCAGAGGATTCCAAATTAGCAAGCAATGGGGGGAACCGCCAGAGTTGGCGCTATTTCCCGCGCTATCGGCCTGTAAAGCGTAATGTGGTAAAATAATCCGGTCGCTATTCCCTTTACGGTTTGTCATGGCATACCCCTACGATCTCAGTGAATTAACACAACTTATCAAGCAGTGGGGGCTAGCACTGGGCTTCCAGCAGGTCGGTATCTGCGACACGGATTTATCCGCCGAAGAGCCCCGACTGCAGGCCTGGCTGGACAAGCAATATCACGGCGAAATGGCCTGGATGGCGCGCCACGGCATGCTGCGCGCGCGTCCGCATGAGCTGCTGCCCGGCACACTGCGCGTCATCAGCGTACGGATGAACTATCTGCCGGCGAAGGCGGCGTTCGCCAGTACGTTGAAAAATCCCTTGCAAGGCTACGTCAGCCGCTATGCGCTGGGACGCGATTATCACAAGCTGCTGCGCCAGCGTTTGAAAAAGCTCGGCGACCGCATCCAGGAATACTGCGGCGAACTGAATTTTCGCCCGTTCGTCGACTCGGCGCCGATACTGGAACGTCCGCTTGCCGCAAAAGCCGGGCTTGGATGGGTTGGCAAGCACTCACTTCTATTAAATAGGGAAGCCGGCTCATGGTTCTTTCTCGGCGAGTTGCTGATCGATTTGCCGCTGCCGGTCGACAAGCCTCAGGAAGAGCAGTGCGGCCGTTGCGTGGCCTGCATGACGACCTGCCCCACCGGCGCCATCGTCGAACCCTATACGGTCGATGCCCGGCGCTGTATTTCATATCTAACGATAGAGCTTGAAGGCCCGATCCCCGAAGAGTTCCGCCCCCTGATGGGGAATCGCATCTACGGCTGCGATGACTGCCAGCTCATTTGCCCCTGGAACCGTTTCTCTCAATTAACGGATGAAAGCGATTTTAGCCCGCGCGCGGCGCTGCATACCCCGGAATTGCTCGATCTTTTCCGTTGGAGCGAAGAAAAGTTTCTCCGGATTACGGAAGGCTCCGCCATTCGCCGCATCGGCCATGAGCGCTGGCTGCGCAATATCGCGGTGGCGCTGGGAAACGCCCCCTATCAGGACCAGATCGTGCTGGCGCTGCAAACCCGGCTGGGCGAAAGCGCACTTCTGGACGAACACATCCAGTGGGCCATTGAGCAGCAGATGACGCGCCGTTCCGCGCAGCAGATCGACGTGCAGCCGTCGCGAAAAAAAAGGTTGATTCGTGCGGTAGAGAAAGGATTGCCGCGCGATGCCTGAATGATGGCATTCGGCGTTATCAATAGCGCCCTCCAGCCTGTGCATAAATATAAAAAGTCTTTGGCAATCAACTGTCACAAAAAGTACAAGTGATTACGATAACGTTTTATAAGTAATTTTTATTTATATATATCAATGAAATAAAAAACAGAGTCGCATCAGCAAGATAAGGCGGAGAGAAAAACATCAACAGGCGTTCTGTGGATAAGTCTGTTTAAAACATTATGATGTTTTGTATGGATTAATCAAAAAAATGCGTAATAACAGGATGGGAAAACGCCCTGAAAACGCCGAAACGGGGTGAGTTGGGCCATCAGCGCATGGAAGATTTAACGCCTTAGCCAACATTGTTTTCCTTGCGTCCGAGCAAAGAAAGGCCGGCATTATGGAGTGGTTGCGCGCCTTTGGCAACCCCCAATTCTGCTATTTTTGTCCGGCGCGGAAAAAAAACTTCCCGCAGCGCTTTTTACGCCGCTTGCAGCGGCCCGAAGGATAGCAGCCGGGGATTATGGCCGCAAAAAAAAACCCATCAAGCATTGCTTGATGGGCCAGACACAGGAACATCAATTTACGGGTTATCGCGCCCGAGGCGGCTTTGACCTGCGATGCGGCGCGGTCGCTAATCAGACGGCCGAGTCCGTTCTGATCAGATAATCAAAGGCGCTCAGAGAGGCTTTGGCCCCCTCGCCGGTGGCGATAATAATCTGCTTATAGGGCACCGTCGTGCAATCGCCGGCGGCAAATACGCCTTTAACGCTGGTTTCACACTTGGCGTCAATCTCGATTTCGCCGATGCGGTTACGGGCGACGGTGCCTTCCAGCCAGTGGGTGTTGGGCAACAGGCCGATCTGGACGAAAATCCCTTCCAACGGCAGTTCGTGCTGCGTATCGCTAACGCGATCTTTATAGCTCAGGCCGGTGACTTTCTGGCCGTCGCCCTTCACTTCCGTGGTCTGCGCGTTAAGAATGATGTCGACATTCGGCAGGCTGCGTACTTTATCCTGCAATACGGAGTCGGCTTTCAGTTCCGGCGCGAATTCCAGCAATGTCACGTGTTTTACCACCCCGGCCAGATCGATTGCCGCCTCCACGCCGGAGTTACCGCCGCCGATCACCGCGACATGTTTGCCTTTAAACAGCGGGCCGTCGCAGTGCGGACAGTAAGTCACGCCGCGGGTGCGGTACAGATCTTCGCCGGGCACGTTCATGTTTCTCCAACGCGCGCCGGTGGCGATGATGACGCTGCGGGATTTCAGCACCGCGCCGGAAACGGTGATCACCTGGTGCGGCGCGCCCGGTTTGTCGCCCGGGATTAACGCTTCGGCGCTCTGCGCGTCGATCACGTCGACATCATAGTCGTCAACGTGGCTCTTCAGCGCGGTCGCCAGCTTGGCCCCTTCCGTTTTCGGCACGGAAATGTAGTTTTCAATGTCCACGGTGTCCAGGATCTGACCGCCGAAGCGTTCACCCATCAGGCCGGTGCGGATCCCCTTACGCGCGGAGTAAACCGCCGCCGCCGCCCCTGCCGGGCCGCTGCCGATAATCAGCACGTCGTACACTTCGCGCTGGTTCAGCTTTTCAACCTGCTTAGCGCCTGCGCCGGTATCGATTTTGGTGACGATTTCGTTCAGGGTCATGCGGCCCTGGCTAAAGTGTTCGCCGTTAAGGAACACGGTCGGCACGCCCATGACGTTACGACTTTGAATCTCATCCTGAAACACACCGCCGTCAATGGCGGTATGGGTAATATTCGGATTCAGAACGGCCATTAAATTCAGCGCCTGCACCACGTCCGGGCAGTTGTGGCAGGAGAGCGAATAGTAGGTTTCGAACTGGAACTTACCGTCAAGATTGCGGATTTGGTCGAGTAATTCTTTCGCTTCTTTTGACGGATGTCCGCCAACCTGCAACAGAGCCAGAACCAGAGAGGTAAACTCATGCCCCATCGGCGCGCCGGCGAAACGCGGGCCGCTCTGCGATCCCGGATTGGTAATCAGAAAAGAGGGTTTACGTGCGGGAAGAGCGTTGTTCTCAGAGAAACTGACCTGCTCGGATAAGCCGGCGATTTCAGTCAGCAGCTCTCTTACTTCAGAAGATTTCGCCGAGTCATCCAGAGTCGCAATTAACTCAACAGGTTTGGTTAATTTTTCCAGATAGGCTTTCAACTGGACTTTCATTGTATTGTCGAGCATTGGTTATCCTCCGTGCAAAAAATCGGGTGCCAGGCACCCGATAAAAAACAGATCTCAGCGGGGTGTGGCTTAGATTTTACCGACCAGGTCCAGAGACGGAGCCAGCGTCGCTTCGCCCTCTTTCCATTTAGCAGGGCAAACTTCGCCCGGGTGAGAAGCGACATACTGAGCGGCTTTCACTTTGCGCAGCAGATCCGACGCATCGCGGCCGATGCCTTCGGCGGTGATCTCCACAGCCTGGATGATGCCCTGAGGGTCAACGATGAAGGTACCGCGATCGGCCAGGCCTTCAGCTTCACGCAGGTTTTCAAAGTTGCGCGACAGCTGGCCGGTCGGGTCGCCGATCATGGTGTATTTGATCTTGCCGATGGTTTCGGAGCTGCTGTGCCACGCTTTGTGCGTAAAGTGGGTGTCGGTGGAAACGGAGTAGATTTCCACGCCGCGCTGCTGGAATTCGTCATAGTGATCGGCCACGTCGCCTAATTCGGTCGGGCAGACGAAAGTAAAGTCGGCAGGATAGAAGAAGAACACGCTCCATTTGCCTTCGATATCCTTTTCAGTCACTTCGATAAACTTGCCGTCTTTGAAGGCCATGTTTTTAAACGGTTTAACTTGAGTATTAATTACTGACATCACTGTATCCTCATGTGTGTTTGCTTGGGAGGTAAGATACAGAAACGTGATCGGCGTCACCAATCCATTGTCATTATCGAATCAATAAGTAATACCTTACTTAGCGATAGACATAACTTCCGTTACCGCGCGACAGCAAGGCGCGCCTTAGACGGCACGCCGCGGAACGCGGTTATCGTAAACGGCTCAGCAACCTTTTAACGCGCGCTTTAGCGGCGTTGCCCCAATAATCCGCCGCCCAGGATCAGGATCCCGCCGATTATCGACGTCATTGCGGGCATGGCATTGAACACTAAGGTGTCAAGAATCATCGCCCACACCAACCCGCAAAACTGCCACGGCGCGAGGCGGGATGCCTCTCCCAACCGGAGAGCGGCGGCTATGCTCACCATCGCCGCAGTCTGTACAATCGTGAAAACCGCCGCAACCAATAAGCCTGCGGGAGATAAGGCATGCCACATCCAGGGTAACGTGAAGATAAGCACAAAAAACCCAACAACGGAGACCTGCAGGGCCGTATCAACGCTCGTTGCGTCATTCCGCAGCCTGCGGATCATGATTTGATAAAGCGCATACATCAACGCGGCGCAGCCGCCGGCGACGACCCCGGCAAACGAAAGAGCATCGGCGCCTCCCGGCTTTACGATCAGCAGCATACCGGCAAATCCCATCGCAATACCCAACCAGCCGATTAGCGGCACACGCTCGCCTAAAAACGCGCCCCCCATAATCGTAATCAGTATGGGCGCCGTAAACCCGATAGCAGACGCATCGGTTACCTGAATCAAGCTATAGGAGACTATCGATAAAATATTCGATGCGACTAGCGCGGCGGCTGTCGCTCTTTGTTCTAACGGACGAACGGGAAGCCAGATACGCCGCCAGGTGACGTCCGTAGAAGATATGCAGGTCAGCGCGATGCCGCCAGCCAGAACGAGCCCGCAGCGCAAAAAAGTGACTTGCATGGCTGAAAGCCCATACGAAGTTACCAATGTCTTAGAAAGCGAGTAGCCAATAACGTATAAAAGACTCGATATAACGGCCAATAAAATCGCCAAAATATGAGAACGACGATGATCCCAAGACACGCTTGCAAATTTAGTCATTATTACCTCAAAAGAGACAATAGAGTTTATATAGCCGTTATACTTTAAAGTTCATGTGCGTTGGCGGTGCTTAATCCGTCCTAATGAATACGTAAAATCGCCTTATCGCTATATTTTTACTTAGACTCGCGCCACAAAAAACAACCCTTTTAATAACCGACAACCAAACAGAAAAACTAATTCACGTATATTTACGTTTCAGAAAATTATGCCTGACAACCTTCCCTCGGATACATCCGCCATAGCAGCGTCATCTCTCCAGAGCGGCTAAGGAAAGAGTCTCAAAGGCGCGATTGGTTGAAAAATTAATTCTTTGATGATTATAATAAGCTGAGCTGATTCCAATAGAGAACCCATTGAAATGACGTATAATTTAGCGACGGGGCTGGGCGATCGACGCATCACTCTGGAACATTTACGCGCTTTTGTATCGATTGCGGAAGTAAACGGCTTTGTAGACGCCAGTTTTATTCTTAACCGTTCTCAGTCAGCTATTACGCAAAGTTTACAAAAGCTTGAAGAGATCCTTGGGTGTAAACTCGTAGAACGAAGCAAAGGGCATGCGATCGGCCTTACGCGGGAAGGAAAACGATTTTTAGCTCCGGCCAAAGATATTTTAATGCGGCTCACTGATGCCACGAGCGCTTTACAGCAGCTATCAATGTCGGGCCGCGTGCGCCTGGGCGTGCCGGACGACTTCAATATTGTCGATATTCATGGCGCGCTATCGCGGTGTTTGGGAAACAATCAACATCTTGCTATTCAAATAACATCGGACCTATCGGCACATATTCTAAAATCGTTGCTCTCAGACGCTCTCGATGTAGCCATATTGGAAATGGCGCGCGGCGAACCATTGCCAAATCACCTGGCGCTTTGTCGCGCCCTGCGTAGTGAGCCGCTCCATTGGGTCGCTAACGCGTCCGTACATTATAATGATATTACGAGGCTGTCGCTTGTGACGTTTCCCGAAGGCTGCACATATAGAAGAGTAGCGCTGCGCACGCTTGAAAACAGCGGCAAAGCAGTCGATATCGTATATACCAGCGCGTCCGACGAGAATATTCGAAAGGCTGTTTCCGCCGGTCTTGGAATTACGGTGCTTCCGGCAAGCGCTATTGCTGACGACCATATCATCCTGGATCACGCTTTCGGTTTCCCGAGCCTCCCGGAGGTCGAACTCATCTTAGCCGCGAATGACGAAAATCATCTTTTTCTTCAGTTTTCCCAATTTCTTGAACGTACCGTGCTCCTTAACAACAATCGCGTCGGCGTAAAAAAATAGTAATAGCGCGGCTGTAATAAAAATAAAACCGCCGCACCTAAAATACGCCTAATCGGATAATCATCATAATCGATAATATATAGAATACGTCATCCTCATAGGATCGCTTATTATTTAATTATGATTCGCTCAAGCTTTCTTATTGCTCGCGAGCGGTTTTTATATAAACAGGAAGGCCGACTAATAGCACCAGCAAAGACACGGCGCTGATTGATACCGTCATCGCGGTTAAATACCCCTGAACTAACGCAAATGAATAGATTGCGCCAGTAAATGCGGTGCCTAACGCAGCGCACCCCTGCTGTACCGTTGCCAGCGCGCTGCTTGCTTCACTGGCAAGGTGTTTCCCCACTCGCGATAACGCAATCCTGTAAGCGGACGTTAATCTTATCGCGTCGCCTAACCCTACAGCGCCCGTGGCTATCCATAGGTCATAAAACTGCAGGTCATGATTGAATTTATAAAATAGAAACACGGTTGCTAAAAATCCGATAACCGAAAACGTCGATCCTAGAGCAAAAGATTTCGCATCCCCAATCCGTTGGCCTAATGGTTTACTTATCAATGAACCGATAAAAAACATTATTCCTAGCGCAATAAATGAGTTTCCTGATTCAAACGGCGTTAATCCTATTTCACTTTGCAAACATAAAGCCGTGACAAACAGGTATCCTGGATAAGTAAATGTCACCGTCATTTCACTGACAAATCCATTGATAACCATCGGTGTTTTGAATAAAGACGGAGGCAAGATCGGCCTGCGGCCGGCGAGTTCATGGGACCTTTCCGCCTTCCACAATAGAGCTCCGCAAGGCGCCGAGCCTAACAATAGCCACCAGAGATTAGGCCAGTGCTTGCCTAAAGACACCGGTATCATTACAAATAACAGGCACAGAATAAATAAAACGATCCCCTCCACGTCCATATGCTGCCGGGATTCATGCGACTTAGTTTCAGGGATGACAAAATAACCGAATATAAATATAACGATGCAAACAGGCACGTTCATAAAAAAAGCGATGCGCCATCCTAAATCCCATAAGTTCGCTGAAACCAACCAGCCGCCGGCCACTTGGCCGATAACGACGGAGAGGCCCGCAATTGATGTGTAAATACCTACCGCGTTGCGGTGGCGCTCCCCTTCTAATGTGGTATGTATCGTCGCGAGAATTTGCGGCATCAGGAGCGCGGCAAAAAAACCTTGAAGTACACGCCCGACAAGCATAAAGATAATATCAGCGGCGAATCCGCAAATCGTCGAAGCAATACAGAATCCGACAATACCGATCATAAACAGACGTTTTCTTCCGTACTTATCTCCCAGCCGGCTTCCGGTAGCAATTAAAGCGGCGAAAATTAACCCATAGAGCGCGACAATTAAAACAAGTCCGGTCTCGTCGGTATTTAATGTCTTACCGATTACGTCAAGTGCAACGTTAACTATTGAAAAATCTAACTGGGGTAATACCTGCCCCGCGACAAGCAGCAGTATTCCCAACGCAGAGAGCTCTTTAGTTTTATTCTTGCTTAACATTACGTGATATCCATGTTGGTTATTTTAAATGAACCATGGTAAAATTTGGCGTATAGATTCCAGAACAGCGTCCTGCTGATTATCCTCAGTTTCTCGAACGCCATCTCTCGTTCATGTTTAATTAGACATGGATATTATGACCTTGGTTTTATACCGAACAAGAAACAGGTTAGACACGTATAATTTGTATAGGGTAATTCATGAATCAAGATAAGCTAAAGCTGGCGGGCGATTTCTTACGCGCTAAAAGAGAGAGTATATCTCCTGAAACGCTGGGATTGACCAAGCCAATTCGAACCAGAACCCGTGGATTGAGAAGAGATGATGTGGCCGACTCTTCGGGCATTAGTACGATTTGGTACAGTAAAATCGAGCGCGGCCAGGCAACAGGGATCTCGCCGCAAGTTCTTATATCTATTTCAAAGACCTTACGGCTGACCAAAGCGGAATATGAATATCTATACAATTTACTTTTTCCACAGGCAAAAACCTATAAAGATCCTTGCTGTACAATTTCCGAACACACGGCTCAACTGCTGCTACAACTCAATCCACTCCCTTCATTATTACAAAACGATTATTTAGATATCATCACATGTAATTATGCATTTAGTCTTATGGTGGGTTTCAATATTGATGATAT
The DNA here is from genome assembly GCF_036016195.1 of Brenneria populi. NCBI lineage: Bacteria > Pseudomonadati > Pseudomonadota > Gammaproteobacteria > Enterobacterales > Pectobacteriaceae > Brenneria > Brenneria populi. Next base: position 185,185 of record NZ_JAYWTM010000015.1, read on the forward strand.
TCCCTTTACCGAAAAGAATTACCTTTATCTAACCATTAAAAACCCCGCCTGGCAAAAGTTCTTATGTATCGATACTGACGAAAAATTAGAACTGCAGATAGCGAGAATGGCGGGTTTTCTTAGAAAGACATTAGCTAAACATCCCGACGACGAAATGCTGCGACAAAAGATTGATGGTTTTAGGGATTTATCGCCTACTTTTGATCGGGCCTGGGCGGATAATACCGTACTACAGCCGGAGGAGTTGCTATATATATATAAACATGCGAAATTGGGAGAAATATCGTTAGATAAACAGCTGTGGTGGAACTTTGGCGGCGACTCCAGTAGCAGATTAAATATTTACCATCCTCAAAACGAAGCCGATCGCCTACGTTTGTTGAAAATAACGCAATAGAGTACAGAATTAAAAAATAAAAGGACGATGGCGATGATAAAACGCTTTTCGCTTCCGTCAGCGTTGCACGCAGATCGACATCAGCCTTATCGTCGGTTAACCGATCAAGCGCTTGTTTATCAGAACCATCGCCTTTTTCGTTCGGCGTCATACAGCCAGTGAAGAACCAGCCCGCCCAGGCCGACACGAAGCCGGAAACGGTTGACTGGCTATATTGCGTACTAAGCTGGGACGTTGGCAAGATATCTCCGCCCCGCCCCTCATTGATGAGTACATCAGTGTTTCATACGCAGGGTCCCGTGGCGCATCCGTACATCATGAATAGCGGAAACAATGGTACTAAGGGGATCAGAGCGATGGCTCCAACGGTGCTCACGGTTTTGGTCTTATCATTGATTGATACCACCACAGGCCGCTCCAACTGGTAAGGGGCGGCAAGCTCCGGCGCGTACGATGAGGACCAAAATCCTGCGGCTTTAAACAGAACTCCGAGGCGATCATTATCGATTTGAACCGCCTTATAATCATTGATCAGCGCGGTAAGCTGTCCGGCATCCAGTTTACGCTTATCAATCACCACCAGGTACTCCGCCGTCACGTCATGTTTTTCCACCACAAAGTTAACCCGCACCCCGGAGGCCTGTTGATGAAAGCGCTCATAAAATGTCTTATAACGCTGATACTCCTGCGGCACACCGTTGCGGTAAAAGCGGTAACTGTATTTAGCAGAGCTGGCGATAATGCCGGACTCAATAGGCTTGACGGCAACAATCGTATCGGTGGGCGGCAAATTTGGCGCACTTGTACACCCTGCCAGCATCATCATTGCCAGCAGCGATAAGTATTTCAACATTCAACCTTTCCTTTTCGCAATTTTCTCTGTAGCACCTGGAGTTTTCCTTTAAGACGTGACTCATACAATATCCACCCCCTATTTACCATAGCATCTGTCCGGCGCATCTTTACTGAAGCGCAACGTGCTAACGCCCGCTGGCGGCACATAACCTATTGCCAAATCAGATTGCGCTCAGATCGGCGAAAGTGTCGGATCGAGTATGAGTCGGTACATTCCGGTGTGTACACTCCGATGATACAACTAAATTTTCTGGGGATCCCTTAGGGGCTTCTTCCCCGGTTTTCTGCCGTCGGCAAGTCGGGCAGTGCCATGTAGGGTGAGGGCACTCAACTCTCTTTGGGTTTACGACCGCGCGTGCTTGCTTTGACTGATACGGTCCGGCCGTACTTCTTCCACCAGGCAGCCAGCGCCTCCATCGTGGGACCAAGACCGCGCGCCTTGTCGGTCATCGCATATTCGACGCGCGGCGGCACTTCAGCGTAAACAGTGCGTGAGATCAGCCCATCCGCCTCGAGCTCGCGCAGCTGCGCCGTCAGCATATGCTGGGTGATACCCGGGATTGCCTTACGCAACTCGCCGAAACGATATATCCGCTGGTTGAGCAACCACATGATCTCCAGCTTCCATTTGCCCGTCAGCAGATTGAATGCACGCCGCATTTCCTCTTGCATTGTCGTTATGTCCATCTCAATAGTATTCTTTTTCATACTTACCAACAGTAAATCATCCTTCTTGCGATAATCAATATTAGCTTACATGATAACGATATGTCGAATTTTACATCCCCATACAGGAGCTACCCGTGATCGTAAATTATGTCTATTGGACCAGCACCGTGCTGCTGTCGCTGCTCTACTTCGCGTCGGCCATGCTGTACATCACCAGAAGCGCTGATGTGCGTAAAGCCCAATCAGAGATGGGGTATTCAGCCTCTCATCTCGTGCCGTTCATGATCATAGTTAAGGTGTTGGGGCCTATCGCGATCCTGTCGCGTTTCAATCCCGGACTCAGCGACCTGGCCTACGCTGGCATCTTCTACCACCTGATCCTTTCAGGACTCGCCCACCTGGGCGTCCGCAAGCCGAGGGGCGCCATTCCTGCGGCGATGGGAGTGATGTTGCTGGCTGGCTCGTTCCTGACCCAGAACATGGCGCGAGAGGTGCCGTCACCGTATGCGCCAATGGCGACCGTGCAGTAAGAAGTGCCCTAATGAAACGATCATCTCTCTACTGCAGCGCGATTCACTCAGCCTAGGGCAAACAAATGCATACCGCCCTCCATCCGCCTGTAACCTTTGAAGAAGGACTCTGAACCATGAAGACTCATGCCCTCACCATCGACACGACCAACCCGCAAGCCCTGGCGGCATGGTGGGCCGAAGCTCTCGGCGTTGCGATCGACATCGATCATGGCGTTCTCGTCACGCTGGCGACGCCACCTCACCTGCTGCCTCTACAGTTCTTCAAAGCAGACGCGACCACCAGGGGGCAGAATCGCGTACATCCCGATTTCAGGACGCCCGACCTTGACGGTGAAACCGAGCGCCTGGTCGCGCTGGGGGCAAGCGTTATCAAAAAGGTTGAACTGCCGCAAATCCGCTTCACAACTTTGGCGGATCCCGATGGTAACAACTTCGATCTCATCCAGGAATAATCCGCCCGTGCGTGCCCTCGCATGAGGGCTCCGGGCCACCGTAACTCCCGAAAGGAGAAATACATATGAATCGTCTTGAAGAAAAAATCGCCATCGTCACCGGCGCTGGCCGGGGCATCGGTCGCGCCACAGCCAGGCTGTTTGCTGCCGAAGGCGCAAAGGTGGCTGTCCTGTCACTGACTCAGAAGAACATCGACGCCGTTGTCGCGGACATCCAGTCCGCAGGCGGCACTGCCCTTGGCGTGCGCTGCGACGTCAGCGACGCCGCCCAGATCCAGTCGGCTGTCGATCAGGTGGTCGCTGCCTGGGGTGGCATCGACATCCTTGTCAACAACGCTTTTGATCCCTCTGCAGTCCAGTCTTCAGTGCTTGAACTGTCTGTCGAGAAACTGCAACGCAACTTCGACATGGGGCCGGTCGCTTATCTGCGCATCATGCAGGCCGCCTACCCCTACCTGAAGGCCAGCGGCGCTGGAAGAATCATTAACTTCGGCTCGGCGGGTGGCCTGCTAGGCATGGTCGGTTATGCCCCCTATGGCATGGCCAAAGAAGCGGTGCGTGCGCTCACGCGCGTGGCAGCGCGCGAATGGGGTGCCGACGGGATCACCGTCAACAATATCATGCCTATCGCCGACACCTTCGGCAGCGATCGGCCGCCACTACCCAATGTGTTCGACCGCAACGGCTCGCCGGAAGAGGACATCGCGCCGGTGGCGCTGTTCCTGGCCAGCAGGGATTCCCAGTTCATTACCGGCTACAGCCTCACGCCGGACGGCGGCATGATCATCGACAGCGCCCGTTGATTCGCAACGGTACACGAGAAATACGTGTCGACGTCACTTGCTGAAGCGCGCGCTTCATGCAGATAATTATGCCGGACGAAGTGGCGTCGGCAACACCTGATCCGTGCGCAGCCGCACAACTGGATGGGGAAAGGAACACGCTCATAGCGCTGAACACAGAAACGATTGTTCATCCCCTATTCACAAACTGTGTGCCGCCGCATCGCAAACTTCAGAAGGTGAGTACCATGCTCCAAATCGACCTCTACACCGAAATCACCTGCCCCTGGTGTCTGATTGGCCAGCACCGCCTCGACAAACTATTGCGCGAGCGATTCCCCGATCTGGCTGTACGTATCGAACATCATCCCGTGTTACTGATGCCCAACGCACCAGCCTCCGGCCTTTATATTCCGGATTTGCTCAGGCAACGGTATGGAATCACCGACCCGAAATCAGCGTTCGCACGCCCCGAAGCGGAAGCGCGCGCTTCTGGACTGGATTTGGATCTCAGACGCCAACCGTATGCGTACCCAACCCAGGCTGCTCACGCCCTAATAATGGCGGCGCGGGAGCGAGGAACACAGCATTCACTTGCTGTGGCGTTCAGCCAAGCTTACTTTCTAGAAGGCAAGAACATTGCCGATGCGAAAGTACTGGCTACCCTGGCTGCAGCCAACGGCTTCTCGCGTGATGAGGCATTGGCCATTGCTGACAATAAACACTGGCACGCGCGGGCAACGCAGGCCGCTGCCGCCTCTGCAGAGGCCGGAATAAGATCAGTACCGCACTTTGTCTTCGGCAACAAAGTGGAAATCAACGGCGGGCGCAGTGAGATTGAAATAGCGTCGGCCATCACTACCGCGCTGGCTAATGTGCCGGCAGAGTGAACTGATACAGCTATGTCGCCGCCAGGCAACGATACACTCAACGTTGGCTCCGGGATACGCCCCTCCCTGCCGCGTCTGAAATGATTTTTGAAAGCCGCGAGTGCTCTACCATTAACCGACTGGTCCGATCGAAATAAGACTCAAGAAGTGGCCGAACCCTTAAACACGCGTTACGAGCCACTCTCCACACCCTTACCGGGGAATAGATTGGGGCAGTTTAGCTACCCGTCCTGGTCTCGGAGCGGGAGCATTGCCACCTGTGGTCAGGAGCGTTTTAGTAATAGGTAGAGTGCGATTGCAGTTTATGCAGCGATGATTTAACGAGCCAAGGAGATACCCGATGACCGAAAAAACAGTAATACGCTATGCACTGGAAACTGATCTGAATGACTGGCTCAAGCTGTGGGCTGGTTACAACGTATTTTACGAGAGCGAAGTACCTTCCGACATTACGGCCCTGACCTGGCAGCGCATACTTGACCCAAACTCAACAATGTTTTGCCGCATCGCCGAACAGAAAGACAAGGTAGTTGGCTTCAGCACCGGGATCCTGCACGACAGCACCTGGACGGCATCTCCGGGTTGCTACCTGGAAGACCTGTTCGTGGATCCTTCTTGCCGGGGGCAAGGTATCGGGCGTTTGCTAATTGATGATCTGGTTTCTCTGGCCAGGCAAAACAACTGGACCCGGCTTTACTGGCACACAAGGGAGGACAACCCGGCTCGTAAACTTTACGACGAATTTGCCATGGCGGATGGGTTTGTTCGCTATCGTTTGCAATTCTGAAGGACAGTTTCAGTCATCCAGGGCGCGAAGGATATTTGCATGCCTCTTCACCGAGTCTTCCATTTCTTTCGGAAAATCGGCAGCGAACTCCATAAGAAAGCCAGCTTTAGGCTCGTCCAGAGAGTGCAGTGAGTCCCAGCAAATCGATACCGGCACGACAGGTTTTCTCAACGGCATCCCGGATGACCACACAGGGCATCTGCATACCGCCTCTGGGCGCCTTGGGGTCGACGTAACACCCCGAGCTTCCAGTACGTAGCGCCGCTCAGCATAGACATAGACACTACGCATAGTTCGCATATGCGAGCCAAAGCGCTCCCTTCCATAGAGCGGGCCAGAGTCAATTGCGGGATGGAGGCGCTGTAGCCGTCCTGCAATTTGCAGAGCATGGTCATTGGTGCCGCAAGTTGAGGCGGCAGCACCATGTATCCAAGGTGCAGGCCAGACCACGTTGGCGGTGCCGGAGAAAGTCGTCGCGTTGTGCCGCCGCTTTCCCGTGTATGGAGAAGGTCGATAACCACTTCCATAAGGACTGCCTGCGGGGGTGGCTCAGGTCGGAGCGGTGCAGGCTGACGGCTTCCGGTTCGTCAGGAATGCTTCGGCCTGGTAAATACGATGTTCAGGCCAGTCCACCACATCAATGCGTTCGATGCATGAAGAGTTTTGGTTCCCCGATATCGTCAAGAACAGAAGCTTCGCATAAAGCACTCGCTGAGCGGAGATCGGTACGGGACTTTCTGCGCGAACCGAAACCCGTTTTGTCGCGCTGGGCTTAACCGAACCACTGCCTCAATCACACACTAACGCCGGCCTTCACTGTTTGACATGTATGACCTACCCTCAAAAAAGCCAAACAACGCACGGTTGGAAGATCATCTCAACCGCCCGGGGCAGGGCGGCACGTCCTGTGGGCGCTTGCCGGCCTTACGCATTTCGTCCTGAAGCTGCTTGACGATTTGTGGCGGGATGATCCAAAGGCCTCGATCCAAATCGAATTGGTCTCGGATCGCCAATCGCAGTTCGCCAGTTCGTACCCCGGTCAGGAGTAGCAACCGTATGCCGAGTTGGGTCTGCCAGCCACGGGGGCTACAGAGTCGAAGCTTATGGAGAAATTCAGGAAGCTTAGGCAGATGCAGATATGGGTTGTGGGTCACAGGAGGCTTAGGCTCGGCTACCACGTCCAGATCAGAAGCAGGATTTGTTTCCAGCCCCTCCACGATGACGAGGCCGTAACGGAACAGCTGTCCCAGCCATGTACGGACTTTTTCCGCGATGGTAAAGGACTTGCGCGCTTCAATCCTAGCCAAGACACCTAGCAGCTGCGGACGGCGAATGTCGTAGATTGGCATCTTTCCAAGGCTGGGGAGCACGTCCTTGTCGAAGATCCGTTTGATCTGCGACAACGTGCTATTCCTGCCCTCCTTGAGTTCCTTGAGTTCCTTGAGTTCCTTGAGTTCCTTGAGTTCCTTGAGTTCCTTGGCACGATGCTCGATCCAGGCATTGAAGACAACCTTGAACGTAAAGTCCGACGCCAGTTTGACCGCGTGCAGTTTCTGCTTCCGGTCGGTGTGGGGATTGATGCCTTGGGCCAAAAGTACCCGGGCCTCGTCACGCAAGGGGCGAGCTTCGCGCAGGCCAATCTCGGGGTAGTTGCCCAGAGACATGCGTTTTTGCTTGCCGAGCCAGTAATAGCGCAGGTGCCAAGATTTGCCGCCAGTTGGGGCAACGACCAGTCCGAGGCCGTCGGTATCGGGGATGCTGTAGGTTTTGTCAGCAACTTTAGCTTGCCGCACAGTCAGATCAGAGAGTGCCATCATTGAACTCCTAAGTCTTGGACTTAGGCCCGATGCTGCTACTCATTCCGATCCAACCCCAGCAACAATCCGGAACCGGCATCCTCCACATTCTTTGTCCTTGTTTTTGGCCTCAAAAACGCTGGCTGTCGATGGATTCCAGTGGCTTTTGCTGGAATGAAAAAAGGAGCAAAAGCTCCTCTTTTCATATACTTACAGACGACAGTGGAAGTCTGTAGATCATAATTTGGAGCGGGAAACGAGGCTCGAACTCGCGACCTCAACCTTGGCAAGGTTGCGCTCTACCAACTGAGCTATTCCCGCACTAACGCGCCATATTATCTCTCAGTTGCGCCGAAAAGCAAACTTGCCGGGCCAAGAGTGATACATGGTGCAAGAAATGGACATAATGTGATGAATATCATAACCATATCCTAAATAAGCCGAGCTGCGGGATAGAAACGCCAAAAGCGTTTTCGCACCTCGCTTGCGCTGGCTCCAACGGGCGAGCAACAAAGCCAGCGCATTGGCAGCTTGAAGTATGACGGGTATCTACCCACACGGTGTCCCATATCGCCGCGGGCTGACAGGCCCTTTTAAGCCTCAATGCGCTTTATCGCCGTCCCGGCGAAATAGCCGTTCTGATAACCGGAAGAGACTCAGTATCCTTGCGCAAAATCCACCTCCCCGCGTAATTCCCCGCCCCGGCGGAAGCGGGCCAGGTTATCCAAAAACAGGCGGACCAACAGCGCCGGAACCATCGGACCGGCGATATGCGCGGTGATGGTTAGATTGGGTTCGCGCCAGAACGGATGGGCCGCAGGCAGCGGTTCCTGTCGGAAAACATCCAGCACCGCCCCGGCAATCCGCCGGCCGCGCAGCGCCGCGAGTAAGTCCTCGTCAACCACCGCGGTTCCCCGCCCGACGTTAATGAACAGAGCGGATGTTTTCATCGCGGCAAACAGCGCGGCATTGTAGATATCCGTCGTTGCGGCGGTATCGGGCAAGAGGTTTATCACGTAGTCGGCCTCCCGCGCCGCGCTTTGCAGCCCGTCCATCCCCGCCACGCGCTTAAAGCAAGACAACGTCCGCGGCGTATTCACAATGCCGTAAAGCTCTACGCCGAAAGGGCGCAGGAACTCCGCCACCTGGCAGCCGATCTCGCCCGCGCCGACAATCAGCGCTTTTTTACCGGCAAGCGACCCCGGTAAACGGTGGTTCCAGCGCCGCTCGCTCTGACTATGCTGCCGCTCGTCAAGCTGTAATTCATGCCTGAGCAGGTAAGCGATAATATACTCGGCGATGGGCTGGCCAAATACGCCGACCGCCCGGCTTAGCCGGTAGTCCCGCGGCAGCGATGCGGCCAATAGCGGCTTAAATCCCGCCCAGGTGGATTGCAGCCACTCGGGTTTGGCGCCCCGGGCCAGCAGCCCAGCGGCGGCATCAGGCTCGCCAAGCCAGATGGAACAAGCATTCGCCTGTTCCGCGGTGCCGTCCGACGGCGCCAGCTCAATCGACGGGGCTGCATCACGCAACAGCGCGCTTATCTCATCGGCCCGGGCATCCAGCAGAAGAACGGAGGTCATACGCCTATTCCTTACGCACAATTCAAGACAGGAGAAAAAACAACAGCGTAACCGGCAGGAAGAAAAGGTCAATGGAGAATGGCGAAGCGCGTCTTTTATGTTAGGAGCGACGGAAAGAGAATGCGTTTACTGACAAACCCGTCCGTCGGATCGAGAGACTCGGGGCGACCACGGGGAGGAAGCATCCCTGCGGGAACCTCCCCCCGTGTTTCCCCGACAAAAACGCGGGCGTTTTTGAACGCCGCTGGCGGCGGCCCGCAGGGCGAGTAATATCTGACCAGCCTGATAGAATGGCGGCACGCGATTCTATCAAAACTGCGACCGACTACATTTGGAAAATAGCCGCCTGCCAGGGCCTCATCTTCAGATGACTTTCGCCCGGCGCAGCCGCCTGTTCGGCGCGGTTGCTGATTAACGTTTTGACCACCTTTTTGCCATTAGGTATATCCCATTCGACATTATCATGGGTGAAGTTAATCACCACCAGATACTGGCGATCCCCTAACGTGCGGGTATAGGCAAAGAGTTTCGTATTTTGCGGATCAAGATCGTTATATTCGCCATAGATCAACGCGGGCGTCTGGTGTCTTAACGCAATCAGCTCGCGGTGATAGCCGTATACCGAATCCTGTTCGTTAACCTGAGAAGCGGCGTTAATCTTAACGTAGTTCGGATTAACGGCCAGCCACGGCTTACCTGTGGAAAAACCGCCGTTGTTCGCCGCGCTCCATTGCATCGGGGTTCTGGCGTTATCGCGGCTGGTCTGGCGTATATGCTGCAAAAACTCATCCGCCGTCACTTTCCCGCCTTCCACCAGCACCTTCCACAGCCCCCGAACTTCGACATCTTCGAAATCCTTCACCGTTTTAAAAGGATAGTTGGTCATCCCTAATTCATCCCCCTGGTACAAGAAAGGCGTCGCGCGCTGGGTCAGCATCATGGTCGCCAACGCCTTGGCGGACACCACGCGCCACTGGTCGCTGTCGTCGCCGAAGTGCGACACCGCGCGCGGATTGTCGTGGTTGCTCAGGAAACTGGTATTCCACCCCGCCGCCCCGGATTGATCTATTTTCCGGTAGGTCTCTTTCAACGCCGGCAGCGTCCACGGCGTCTTACGCCAGTTGTCGCGGTCGAGACGCACGACATCGAAATGGAACAGCATATTAAGTTCATTGCGGTCGGTGTTGATAAATTTCGCCGTATCCTCGAACGTCACGCCGAAGGCTTCGCCCACCGTCATGGTATCGTAGCGCGACAGCACTTCCCGGTTCATTTCCTGCAGATACTCATGAATGCGCGGCCCGTTGGCAAAGACGAATTCCGGGTGCTCCATTTCGCTAGGGCGCAAATCCGGCAGACCGTCCTGTTTAGAGATAAAGGGGATCACATCCATGCGGAAGCCCGACACGCCCTTATCCAGCCAGAAGCGCATGATGTCGTACACTTCATTCCGTACTTTCTTATTTTCCCAATTCAGATCCGGCTGTTTCTCTGCGAAATAGTGCAGGTAATATTGTCCCGTCGCATCATCTTTTTTCCAGGCTGAGCCGCCGAAGAAAGAGGGATAATTATTCGGCGCTTTGCCATCATGTCCGTCGCGCCAAATATAGTAATCGCGATACGGATTGTCCTTCGATTTTTTGCTTTCCTTAAACCATTGATGCTCGTCGCTGGTATGATTCACTACCAGGTCGATAATTAAGCGCATATTACGATGTTTAATTTCGCTCAGCATATGATCGAAATCGTCCATCGTACCGAATTCATTCATTACCTTACGATAATCACGGATGTCGTAGCCGTTATCCGCATTGGGCGAATCAAAGTGCGGGCTCAGCCAAATAACATTGACGCCAAGATTTTTCAGATAATCCAATTTCGCGGTAATGCCGTTGAGATCGCCAATACCATCCCCATTGCTGTCGTTAAAAGAGCGCGGATAAATTTGATAAACGACCGCCTCCTTCCACCATTTCGCGTCATTTTCCGTCGGAGTTGCCTGGGCGGACAGCGCGATGCTGGCTAATGATACCATCGCCGCCAGCTTACGGATGTGCAATTTGGCCATCTTGGTTCCTCGTGTGTAAAAGTGTTTCGTGCAGTAAAGTTTAAGCTGAATGGTTCCAGCTCATTCTAAGGGAAATTAAACGCGCAAAACTGTGAGCGAGTTAACAGCTGATAGGATAGGTTTTTTTATTTGATTAGCATGATAATAGTTTATATTAGGTAACCTTATTTATTATATTTTTTACCATCGGTGATAATCCTTAAAAAAATAAACACCTCACGGAGGATTAAAAAGAGTTTATCGAAAAGCAGATAGCACATAAGTGATAAAAATAAGATCATATTTTTTCAACTAAAGAAAATTTTTAATGTTATCCAAAAAGTTTTTGACCAAGGACAGGGAATTATGCGGTCTAAAAGCTAAAAATACCGAACAGAATCAAAAATAGCCCAATGCAAAAATAGTAATGTCGTTGCGCAGTAAAAACCGCCGAAACAGGTCAATCAATAAGTCGATTACTCACCATCATATGAATCCATTTTATCCGCCGCCTGACCTGTCTCCACAGGGTTACCTCGCCTGGCGAATGAATGCTCCGTGACGCCATTAATAATGGCGCAATAAAACAATTAGCCAGTAAATAAATTACGTAATTATTGTTTACGGGATAAATCGCGCCTGATGAGAATTGACCGGTCCCGTTATCTGCCGTGCCGATAAACGCAAAATGAATAAATAACATGACGACAAAATTCGGCATCCGTCATTTCCCGCGCAAATAAAAAGAATTGTTAACTAAGAAATAATTAGAGGCCAATATGAAAAATCGGTTAAAAAACCCAAAGGCACATTCGCTTATTTTAGCGGAAAAAGAGGATGTTCCATCCTCACTGTCCCGGCGTAAATTCATTCTTTACGGCGGATGCGTCGCGGGCGCCGTGGCGCTGACCGGCGCGCGCCAGGCCGCGGCCGGCGGCGGCGTGAATAAGCCGGCGCCGACCGCTTGCCCGCCGGGCGTTGTCGGCGCATCCTGCGGCGCGGTCGATAAAACCCTGGCGCCGGGCGCGAACCCGGCTGCGCCGGCGACCTTTACCATCAGGCCGGACAAAGGAGAAAACATCGTTTCGGAATACCCGTTTAACGGCGGCATGCTGCATGGGGCGATGGTAAGCAACCTGCATGAATTTGATACCGGCACGCTGTTCGCGCATCAGGATAACGCCGATGTCATATTGACCAATCTGGGCCCGCAGCCGGTTTTCGTCTCGGCCAACGCCGAGATCGACCGCGACCTCCAGAACGATACCCCGCTACGGCGCCCCATTGCGCCGCTGCAGAGCGTTATTATCAGAACCGGCGCGGTGATTGCCGCCGCCGACGCTTCGGCCAACGGCCTGATCTCATTGATTCAGGTACGCCAAACCCGCAATGTTGAGACGGATATTTTTTCCCAGGAGACAACCTGGGCCAAATACGCCTTCCCGGCGGGCACGCCCGCGCTGCCGCTCTGGATATCCAACCAGCTCCATCTGGCGCATCCAATCGAGGTCAACCCATGGCGTTTGGTCGGTCTGCCGGCCCCCGCGGGCAGTAAAGCCTTGCCCTATGAACTCTACGCCAATCTGTGGTGGCTGCCGGCCGGTTCGGATGCGGGGATCCATGCCGCGCACGGCAGTAATTTTCTGGAAGTGCATACGCAGCTGATCGGCCTTGGCCGCATGCAGAAATTCACCGATATGGCCAAAGCCCGCGAGGCCGTCGCCGATAAGCGCGTTATCCAGCCGGAAGGCGGCATGTTCTCGCCTTTTGATAGCGGAAAGGCCTTTCCGGAGCTGTATGAAGAGTTCAGACTGGCTCCCGGCAATACCCACCTGCCGATGCCGCTGGTCAAAGACTATGACGCCTGGAAAGGCGAGTCCGCGATCTGTAAAAACGCCAGTATGGACGATCCCTGCTTTCACTACCCGCCGCATCAATACTACGCCGATACCGATAGCGTATGGATTGCCTTCGAATTTCACCGCTCAGCGGACAAAAGCTAATCGACAACCAAGGACAGCGTAGTTATGAATGACAGAAAACTTCCGAACGCCTGGCGGGCGTATAACACCTACGATTATGTACCGGTTGAAGAGTGGTCCGTCGGCGACGATATCGAACTGTTTTCGATCCACTGGGACGGCACGCCCCATTCCGCCAGCGGATTCGATACGGACTGGACTATCTACATCAACGCCAAGGCCCGCTGCGGCGGCACAAACGCCGAGCGCGATGTTTGCCTCCTTCTCCAGGTGACCTCCTGCGAGAAAGACGCCTTCCGGGTGCGTTTTTCCCCTTCCTCCGCCGCGGTAACGGATTATCCGGATAAGGTTTACGGCCCGATCGTGGCCGATCGCCTCAGCCATATCCGTCGGCACGAGCAGGCTGCGGGCTACCGGCCTATCCTGCGCTGGAACCGCAACGGCGTAAATATTCAATTACGCGCGATACAAATTCAGTTCGTCAGGGCCGAAGACGGCCTGCTCTCGATACGCGTCAAGCGCCTGTCGGACGGCGCGATCACCGACATCTCTTCCGGCCCGTTGTTCCACGCCGCGCCCGGCGTCGGGACCGTGGCGAACATGAAACGCCAGGCGGAATCGGCGACGCACTACTTCGGCCTGGGGGAACTCCTTAATTACAATCTGACCGGCCGACACCACCCCGAAACCGGCGCGGCTAAAGAGACGTGCTACGGCTACCGCGGCTATTCGCGGCTCGACCATAGCGGCGAGCAGGTCACCTGCTACAACTACGATAACCTTTGGTACAACCAGCCCGAAGTGTTCCCGCGCAGCATCCCTTATCAGCAGGCGTTCAAAGCCTCGTCCGGCGTCCCGCAATACCTTAACGCGCCGTTTTATATCGAACGGGCCGCCATTAACGGACGCCAGCAGTTTCTGGGGGTGTTTCTCGACAATACCGGACAGAGCTATTTCTCCTTCAAGAACGCCGCCCGCGACAAATCGGCCGTTGAGGCCGGCGTGCAGCAGGGAGAATTCGATTGCCACTATATGTTCGCGCACCAGGCGGCCGGGGTGCTGGACGCTTTTACCTACCTGATGGGACGCGGCGATCTCGATGCGGAATCGCCGCACGGACAGACGCTTAACGACCGCGCGATCATGCCGCCCAAATACATTTTCGGCTATTTTCAGGCTAAATACGGTTTTCCCGGCCTGCTGCGGCCGCAGGGGGAAAACGACCCGCTAAAAGTCTATGTCGAGGATATCGTCGCGGGCCATCGCCAGGCGGCTATCCCGATAGAAGGATTGGGGATTGATATCGATATTCAGGAAGATAAAAAGGTCTTTACCATCAAGGATAGCTTTTGGTCCGGCGGGAAAGTCGGCGCCGGGATATCGGTTTTCGACTGGGCGGCGCAGTTCAACCTGCAGTGCCAGACCAATATCACGCCGTTTATCCGCGCGGATAAAGTGGCCTACCACCCCGACGACAAGACGAAAAAGCAGTATGAAACCGCGCAAGGTCTTATCCAAAACGGTTACTGCGTTCAGAACGAAGGGGAAGCCAACATCCCCAAATTCCGCGGCCCGCGCAATGAAAGCGACTATCCGGGCCTCACCTACACCCGGATCGGCGAGATCAACTATCCCGATCAAAACGTGCTGGTTCTCGACTACGGCATCAACGCGCAAACGGCGGAGCGGGATATGATCGGCGCGGTGGTGACGGACTACGGTAACCCGGACGCCGCCCGTTTTTGGGGCGATCAGTACGCCTATCTGCTGAAAAACGGCCTTGGGTTCGTCTGGCAGGACATGACGGTTCCCGACGCGATGCCCCATGTGGAAGACGGCGAAAACTTCGCCGATACGGAGGCGCCGCGCAATCAGTTCGGCTGGTCGCTGACCGGCAAAGCGCCGGACGACGATAGAAGGCGCACCAATACCTTCAACTGGCGCGGCTACCATGGACAATTGCACCTGACCGATCCCCGTTTCGGCGACGGGCGTAAAACGCCCTTCGTGGCGTTGCGCAATTTTCACGCCTATATGCTGGCGAAATCCAGCTATGAGTACGGGCTGGCGGCCCATGAGGATCTGCTAAAAGGCTATAAACGCAGCTATATCATCTGCCGCAGCGGATACCCCGGCCTGCAACACTATGCGGGACACTGGGTCGGCGACAACGCCTCGACCTGGCACCACCTGCAAGCGACGCTGCCGATGCTGCTTAATCTCGGCATGTCCGGGCTGCCCATCGCCGGAACCGATGTCGGCGGCTTCGCCCCCGGAGAGGCGCCGGAAGATCCCGGCAGCGTGCTATTCAACGGCGACCGGAATCGGAATCACAACCCGATGGTCTACGACAGGCTAGTGCTGGGCGCGGACGACATCGATATCGGCGCGATTTGCGAACAGGAGTTAATGGCGCGCTGGGTTCAGGCGGCGTGCTTGCTGCCGTGGATGCGCAACCACTACGATGCGATGAAGCCGTATCAGGAGATTTATCGCTACACGGCGACGGCGCAAGGAGAGCGCACCTTCAGCGATATCATGGCCGCCTTTATCCGTTTTCGGGTGCGCTGGCATCATCTGCTCTATGACGCGATGTATCAGAATACCCAGAGCGGCGCGCCGGTCGTTAAAGCCATGAGCCTATGGGAGGGGGATGAAGCGGTATTCAGCGAAGACAATCGCGCGATTCTCGCCACCCAGTTCTTTATCGATAACTCGGTTATCGTGGCGCCGATCCTGACGCGCAGCATGGCCGGCGCTTCCGCCGCCTATACCGTCGAAAAAGCGATCTACCTTCCCGCCGCCGGACGGGGTCGCACGACCCACTGGTTCCGGTATAACGTGCTGGAAGATACGGCGGATATCGAACATCCCGTCGCAGGCGGCAAGCAGGTCAAAATAACCGCCGATATTACCGAGCTGCCGCTGTTTATCCGCGAGGGCGCCATTATTCCCGAACGGCATACGCAGTCGGATCTGCAAGCGCCCTTCAAAAATATTCAGGTGCTGGATAAGTTTCAGCAGCCGCTCGTTCTCTCGCTCTACCCGCTGGAAAACGCGACGGAGTCTGACTATCAGCTGTATTGGGATGACGGAGGCGTAACGCGTTCGGCGGAGCGCGGCGGCGTCTTTTCCGTTATCGATATCCATCAGGAGCATACCGGTTCCGCCGGCGCCGAAGACGTTCGGGTCATCAGCCTCGTCCCGCGAAAATATGACTATCCGCTGCATGAGTTTATCTATTTGCGCATCAGATCGAGCCGCGCGTCCGCGCGCCGTATCGTCATCGGCTCGTCAAACGTCGCCGAGCGGCTGGCATCGACGGATAAGCTGTTTTTGCATCAGGGCGAGGCGGCGCATATTGATAACCGCGGCAGTATCTGGGTAAAAGCCCGAACCAACCGGTTATCTGTTGATAAGCCGCTGATCGTGAGCATTACGGCGTGAGCAATTAATCGCCGAGCGGGAAGCGGCAGAGAGACAAGTAGGAGGGAAAAGCGCGATCCGCCCTTCCCCGCGCAATAAAAAAACGCCCGCTAACAAGCTAACGCCGATCGTTTAAGCATCGAGATACACGGGGCGACCACCGGGGTGAGGCGTCCCTACGGGAACCTCCCCCGGTGTTTCCCCTAAAAGCCGGCTTAAGTGAACGGTGTTAGCTAACAAGCGGGCGTTTTTTCTTTAACCGCCCGACGCACGAGAGCGGCTTATTTCTTTAAACAATGCTCATTCCGGCGTCAAAACCCTCTCTGGCCGCAACCAGCGCATTACTGGTTTTCACCGCGCCGCCGATAACAACAGTATTGTCGATAACGTCATCCAACTGACCGACCAGATCGTTAACCGGCCGATAACCCAGCGCAATCACCACGGTATCGGCATCCAGCGAGAAATGCCCCTGCGCGTTTTCCAGATCCACCCGATCTTCGCGGATCTCGCACAGCTTGGTATTAACGTATTGTTTAACCCCGTACTCCTCTAGGATGGCGTTCAGGTGCAGCTTGCTGACGCCGTCCAGCTCCTGAAGCAAACGGTCGCGCATTTCAATAACGGCAACCTCTTTTTGCTGCATAGCCAGGTGCGCCGCCGTTTCGCCGCCGACCTCGCCGCCGCCGGCGATAACGACGCGCTTACCGGTCGTCACGTTGCCCAGCAGAACATCCTCGGCCAGCACCACATGGGACTGCTTAATCCCTTTAATCGGCGGTACGGACGGCGTCCCGCCGGTGGCGATAATCACGCTGTCCGGGCGGTCTTTCTCCACAAGCGCTTTCGTCAGTTCGGTGTTATAGCGAATCTCGACGTTAAGTTTATCCAACTCGCGGGTCAGCCAGGCGGTATAGGTCGCCAGTTCGCCTTTACCCGGCGGAAACGCGGCGGAACGGAATTGCCCGCCCAAATGACCGGTTTTTTCAAACAGCGTGACCTTATGGCCGCGCAGCGCGGCCACCCGCGCCGCTTCCAGCCCAGCCGGACCGCCGCCGGCGATGTAGACGCGTTTGGGATCGTCCACTTTGCTATAGTCCAGCTCAGCCTCGCGCCCCAGAGAGGGGTTGACCAGGCAGGTGAAGGGAACGCCGAGAGGCAGGCTGGCGAGACAGCCCTGCATGCAGCCCAGGCAGTAACGGATCGACGCCGTATCTCCCTCTTTCGCTTTGTTGGGAAGATGGGGATCGGCCAGCGAGCCGCGGCCCATCGCGATGAAATCCGCTTTTCCCATCGCCAGGACATTGTCCGCCATGCGCGGATCGTTAATTCTATTGACCGCGATAACCGGAATATCCACCATTTTTTTCAGCTCTTCGCAGAACGTCACGGCCCAGGCGTGGCCGACATACATGGGCGGTACGGTGCAGGATTTATTGTGTTCGCCGTAAACGCCCATCGTGACGTGCAGCGCATCGATGCCCCAATCTTCGAAAATTTGCGCCAGTACGCGGGTTTCGGAGATATCTCGCCCGCCGACAAACCCTTCGTCCGCGGAAATACGTATAGTAACGGGATAATCATCGCCCACTTCGCGGCGAACGGTTTGATAAATTTCTTTTAAAAACTGAATTCGCCCATCCAGGCTACCGCCATATTTATCCGTTCTTTTATTTGCGTAAGGCGATAAGAACTCCGCGATCAAATAACCGTGCCCGGCATGTATTTCCACGCCATCAAAACCCGCTTGTTTTACCCGGCGGGCGCAATCGCCAAAATCTTTTACCAGTTGTTGAATTTCCGCATCCGTTAACTCTTTGGGCATTTCCTGTAATGCCGGACAGGGAATGGCCGAAGGCGCAACGGGCTGCACGCCGCCATTCACCAAATGGGACGTCTGCCGACCCGCATGGTAAATCTGCGCGAAAATTTTACTGTCGTATTGATGAATGGTATCGGTTAATTTCTTATGGCCAGCGATTTGCTCATCCCGCCAAAGGCCGCCAATATGCTCACAGCCCATGCCGTGTTCATTAACCGCATAATTTTCCGTAATAATCAGACCCCAACCGCCCTTTGCCTTCTCTTCGTGATAAGCGATGTAGCGGTCGGTCGCGGTGCCGTCGACATTGCACAGATCGGAAACCATGGCGGGGACGACCAGCCGGTTGGGAATAATGCATTGATTAATTTTTCCGGGTTGAAATAATTTTTTAAACATATTTTTCATGCTTCCTAATAACGAATGTAAAATATATCATCCGAATAAAATATTAGTGATACTTCCAGATATACCATCCTCAACGGGAATTATAGTGATTGCCAAGATTCATGGCGAACACCTATAAAAGAAAATACACCAATCAATGATCTCTCATAAACTATCCGCAACATATATAGAGTAAACGGCCGTAGCGGTATATTTTATTATAACAATGCGATCACATATAGATATTCTATTTCACAGTCAGAAAAACATTACTTACCTAAAAAATAATTTACCCTAAAAAAAATAAAACCACATAATGACGGATTAAGCATATATAACCGTAATATATATCCGTCACTGGCGGCACGCATCACGGTCGCGAACGCCGAAGGTGACGCGCTAACGGCGCTACAGCTTCCCGGTCACATACTGGGCCTCGCCATAGCCAAAGCTCCAGTCGCTCTGGTCGTTATTGATAAAAGTAATCATCAGGTCATGCCCCTCAATCCCGCAATGCCGGCTAAACTCTTCGGCCAGGCGTTTCATGAAAAGCTGCTTTTGTTCACTGCTGCGCGGACTGGTGAAAACCCGCACCATCACCAGCTTATCGGAGCGCGTGAAGCCCAATCCGGTATCGAGAAACACCATTTGATATTTTTTGTTTTCTTGAACAATCTGGTAGCGATCTCTTTCCGGAACCTGAAACGCCTCCAACACCACGCGGTGCGCGACATCCAGCAAAGTACGCAATTCTGATGCGCAACGGCCTTTACCCACTGGCTGCGTTCGCGCTTCGCGTAAACGTCGGGAATGCCCAGTGCGTCTTAGCGTCTGGAGCAAGCCGGTGCCGCATCTTCCGCCCGCGCGGGACGCTGCGGCCCCGATAGCGCCCGGGCAAGGTTCGCGCCCGCCACCCGCCAACGCGCTGCGCGCCAGATCGCGCATCGGGGCGATCGTCAGCCCCAGCGTGGCCGCCGGGCAACGCGGTGATTCTCAAGCCGGATCCGCGCACGCCGTTCAGCGGCGGCGTCGTGATAGCGGCGGCTCTGAAGCAGGCCGGCCTCCCCAAAGGGGTGCTGCACATGCTGCCAGGGGGAGCGGACGATCGCTGGCGCTGAGCGAGCGCCTGCACACCCAGACGATCAGGAATCAGATCCCGCCGTACCCGTTCTGATTACCCACCGAGGAGACGCCTCATGTTCGACATCCTTACCGCCGTCGCCCGCGACGGACAACTGCCGGCGCCCTTTCCCATCGTGCTCGGCCATGAGGGCGACGGCATCGGTTAACGCCATAGGGTATGCCTCCTTCAAGGTTGAAGAGAGGTGTACCGCGCACAGGGAAGCGACTCAGCAAACAATCCGCACCCGTAACGCACCCGATTTTCGTGTACTAATTTGTGTACTACTTCGGCGTGGTTGACGATGGTTGTCAGTGGATGTCGCTGGATATTACCCGTTGAATCAAGAGGCTACAGACTTTGGTGGCTGTCTATAGAACAAGAATTGGAGCGGAAAACGAGACAAGCGCCGAGTTGCTAATTCTGAGTTTATGAATGTTAGTTCGATACTATCTGTATCAGTTGAGCCTTGAATTAGCCTTGTTTTTGAGGGTTCGCCAAGCAAACGAATTAACGGCGCCTTTAGCCAGCCACTAAGGCTCAATCGCCCTTCTCGGTTAATATTATCCCCACGCCAGATACAATGCGTCAATGCCATATAACCAATTGAAAATAAATATTTTTATTTATCTTAACTATGCATTAGGGTATATGGTCGACATTGTTTCTGTATTATTTTTTGGTTATATTCAATACGAGATACATCAATGAGGAACACACCATGTCCCGAACCACGACAATGACCGTTCGCCTCAAAGGGCCGCTGAGCGACTTCGTGGCCGCCAACGTAGGCGAAAACGGCGCTTACGACAACGTCAGCGAGTACGTCCGGGACCTGATCCGCCGGGACAAAGAGCGGGTAGAAGCGGAAGCGTTCGCACGGCTCAAGGCCGAACTGACTAATGCCTTTGCTGCACCAGAGTCTTCATACGTATCCCTGACTGCCGCCGATATCATTGCACGCAACAAGGCCTGACCGTATGGCTAATGTTCGCATCCAGGAAGCCGCCTCTTATCGTCTTGACGAGATCTACCGCTACACCCGCGAGCGATGGGGTACAGAGCAAGCGGATCGCTACATTACCGGCATGTTTCAGGCATTTAGCAAGATAGACACCCATGAAGTCGTATCGCGGCCGGTACCTGCTGAATTTGAGGTAGAAGGTTTTTTCTTTCGCTACGAGCGACATGTTGTCTACTGGCGCAGACTATCAAACGGCGATATAGGTATCGTGACGGTCCTGCATGAGCGGATGCATCAGAGTGATCGGTTTCGAGAAGACTTTGGAATTTGATGGCGGCTTAAGCGTGGTTTTTTTTACATGAGTTAAGGTGCAGACAGGCTGGCGACGGCTTTTTTATTGCGTCTGTAGGTTTCAGGCAATTTCCAGAGACGGGGGTGTACCGCGCACAGGAAAGCGACTCAGCAAACAATCCGCATCCGTAACGCACCCGATTTTCGTGTACTAATTTGTGTACTACTTCGGCGTGGTTGACGGTGGTTTTCAGTGGATTTCGCTGGATGCTCAACAGAGCGATTAGCCTGTTGAATCAGAGAGCTACAGACGTTAGTGGCTGTCTATAGAACAAGAATTGGAGCGGGAAACGAGATAAATATTTCTCGCTCAATCGGCTGATTTAACAAG
>NZ_JAYWTM010000016.1:0-561 GCF_036016195.1 Brenneria populi
TAAATATTTCTCGCTCAATCGGCTGATTTAACAAGGGTTTTCGGTACACCTTGTTGGTTGACTGGCTATATTGTGTACTAGGCTAGGGAAGTTGGCAAGGTATCTCTGACCTGTTCCCCATTGATGAGTACATCTGTGATGTTAGCAGTATCCACTTTTGGTACTGCTCTGTCATCGGGATGGCTCCTTGTCAGCGACGAGCTGAAAAGCGGACATTAGAGTTTTCATTAAGTCGAACCAAGGCATAGCTGCAGATTAGAAAGCAATCATAGCGACCTCATCAGAAATGTGGCGCTAACGTCATCCTCTTACACACATCTCAAGAACGACGGTTTTTTAACCAAAAATCAAACTGTAACTCGTTGAGTTTATACAACACCAGCCATATCGGCACTTCTTGAATTATTTTTATAATACTTTGATTTATAATTACTTTATGGCTTTCATGTAAGAATGTGTGCTAACACATACGGGGAGTGGGTTGTGGGCACGAGTTGCCATTTGGACAACAGTGATTTCCTGTATGGAAATCACTGTGCCTGTAGTGGTCAACAAAAACTG
>NZ_JAYWTM010000017.1:0-188462 GCF_036016195.1 Brenneria populi
ATCAGTGCGTATGTAAAAAGCAGTTGCTTCACTAAGAGCAAAAAGGATGCAGCCCTAAGGCATTGGGATAAGGTAGCTACCATCGCCGCAGCGATCACCCGCAGACTGGTAGCGAGGCGGGTTGGGAGTCGACCACACAGGTTGGTCCTGCGCGTTGCCTTGAAGGTCGTGGCAACATGGGAATGCTGCGTGCAGCAGCGGTGTGACACTGACAATCTACTGCGCCAAAATCCGTATATCAAGAGGCTAACGCGCTGCGCTTGTTGGCTCCCTAACGGATTTCCATTCCATAGAAATCCGTTCAGGAGCGAGGGAGTCCACAAACAGTAAAACAAAAAAACTAAAAGATAGTGGTAAGTAAGGCTACTCAGTCATAAAATATATGTCATTAAGAAAAATATAATAATAAATAAAAACACAATAACATTAACGTTTTATTTTAAATTAAGAGAATACTCTATGAGCGCGACCAAAGAAGACCTAAAAGATTTTGAATTTATCATTTCAGAAGCCATTAGAATAAATAATGGCTTTGAGGAGGAAGGGGCTTTAGATTTTTTAAAAAAAGAATACAATAGAGAATATGGCACCATTGGTATGATTATAGACACACCAAACAATGGAGATAAAATAACTCTAAAAGTCCCTAGAAGACAAATTTATTTGTCATATT
Organism: Brenneria populi; assembly: GCF_036016195.1. Classification (NCBI taxonomy): domain Bacteria; kingdom Pseudomonadati; phylum Pseudomonadota; class Gammaproteobacteria; order Enterobacterales; family Pectobacteriaceae; genus Brenneria; species Brenneria populi. Next base: position 674 of record NZ_JAYWTM010000017.1, read on the forward strand.
CATCCAATAATAGATTATTGGAGATCACACAAAGGAAAGTAAAATCATACAAGCTAGGGATGTTAGTTACTATATCAGAATTTAATCGTGACTTACGTGATGCATTATACAATCACCTTTTCATAGACAAAGGTGAGATTGATATGAAAGGATGTACAAAGATAATAAATAACGCGGTTAAGTTAGCAAAAAGAAAAATGACAAGTGAAGAATTTTATTTTCCCATTCTAGCTCATGGATTAGGGAAAAGAAAAGTGATTATTGGACCCGCAGAGATAATCCCAAGAGATGAAATTTTTGAATATGCAGAAAAGCATATAGAAATTACTGTCATTTCTGAAGCTAAAAAATTTTGCGATGCTCATACATTTCCCTTTGAGCATTTCTTAAAGGTAACGATAAGCAGGCGTTCTAAGGAGAGCAGAACACGATTCTCAAAACAAGTAGCGAATTTTATAGTTGGGATTTTACATTTGTTCAGTGAACATTATGGGATATCATCCGAGTTAATCTCTTTATCATTTAATCCATATCCAAACTATAATGGATTTTATTTTTCAAAGAAAGATATGGGTGATATTTCTTATAATTTCTCTAGTAAAGGAAGAATATTGTGGAGCGATGAATTTTGGATAAAATTCCAAGAAGACATCAGTGGAGATTTAGGTATTGTTTTACATGAGGTTATTAAACTAGCTACTGAACCCAAAGATGATTCAGTTATAACTGATAGACTTATAGATGCAATTTACATTTTTAGTAGCGCTCTTCAAGACAAAGATGAAAGTTCAAAATTAATCAAATTAGCAACAGCTCTAGAAAGACTGGTTAGTCTTTCAAGTGAAGATTACAATGATAAAATTGCTTTAAATTTTAGAAAACGTGTCGCTATATTAGTAAGTTCTTATCATGGTGAATTTGAAAAATGGTACATAATAGCACAGGAAATGTATAAAATTAGATCTACAATCGTTCATGGATCATGGTCCTTGTACAGAGATATAGAACCGTTATATGCCAGCAAATATAGTGGACTAACAAGTAAAGCAATATTATCTGCTTGTATAGGATTTTATCAACTTGGGTTTGAACGTAAAAATAACGATGAGATTTTAAAAAAATTCTATGATTTTCTTCAAAATGAAATTAAAACACCAAGAAATTGTTAAAATGTAACATACTCATTACCAACCACCAAGTTAAAATATAAAAAAGGCAATTACACATTTTTCATTACAGCCTCTAAAAGACGGCTGATAGCTAATCATTATGCAATGCATTTTTATCTAAAAACATTACGATAGAATTTAAAAATATAATCATTAATTAATACCTTTCAATATATCTATAACTTGTTCTTTAAATGCAAGAAAGAAGCCAATAATAGGAGAAATGAAGTTAACATAACCACTCTTCAATACTTTGTTAAGTACACATTGTTCATAACTAGAGTTTTTCTTTATAATTAACTTCATGCTTTGGATTGAGGAAAAAACTAATACTGTAGCTAAAAATCCTAGTAGAAGTAAATTATTTGCTTTGTCAAGGTTAAATTTTATACTTATCCATGGGGTTAAATAATGCCAAATAATCCAAGTCAAGATCAAAGGAATAAGTGTATGAAATAGAACTATTGCTATATATTTCCATCGTTCTATTTTTGATCTGGTTTTTAATTTATCCAATTCCCTTCTCTTTTTAAGATGTCGATTTTCTCTTTTCAATCTAATAATTTCGTTGTCCTGTCTCTTTTTATCTTTAACATCCTGCTTAGAAGTTTTCTCTTCAATTTTCACACTCTCAATGATTTCTTTATACTCTGCTATTTTTTGTTCTTTTTCATCTAACTCTTTTTTATACTCATTAGCTAAATCAGAAAATTTTGATTCAATTATAGAAATAATATTCTCATTGCTTTTATCGCCCTCTTTAATTTTATCTTTTAAAGCAGTGTCAGCTAATATGTGACTCAGAGTATCAACATCAATATCTTTAATATTATTATATGTGGAAAGTTTAGTTATTATTTCAAGTGTTATTTGCTCATCTTCTGCATTAAACTCACTAAAAAACAATGGCAAACGCATACTATCCATTATCCCTGACTCTAATTTTTCGCCTCTAGGGATCCAAAACTGGATTAACTGCAAAAAATTTGTTGGGTGTAATACTACAGGCAAATTAGATTTATTATACTTTCTCTTTACTTGATCAAATCTTATTAGTGACCAATCAAGGGTAACCCCCCAACAATTTTCATTTAATGGAGAGCTTGCAATTTTATCCCTATTATCTTGTATAGCATTCCAAAATATAATGTCATGTAAGATTGCTTCGTAACGTTTTCTCTCTGAGATTGGTTTATTTTTTTGATGTTCCTCTATTCTAATTAAATCATCAATAACAGATTGTTGGGTTGGATAATGTAAGGTGGGCCATTCAAGAATTTTTATATTTTTTGAATCTAAAAGTATAGATAACCCTTTAGTATAGGGTAAAAAATAAGCCTCAGGAGATAATGTTTCTTTATTTTTTTCACATTCTTCGAAAAATTTGGCGATAATACCATTTATTGATCCAGTTCTACGAACGGCAACCGAGAGATTAGGTGAAAATTTGAAGTTTTTTAATCGTTCTAATTGGTATGACAATACTGATTCAATCTCTTCAAGAGTTCTTCTTAGGACATAATACCGAATGGTTAACCCCCCTATTTTACCAGGCAATTCCAGAAGAGATTCAGCAGATTCATTCGATGGATTATCATGTAGTCCTAACACTGAAAAAACAAAATTAGTATCTAGAATTATTTTTATTTCCCTTTGCTTATTTACTTTATCAAGAGAATCTATTGTTGCCTTGCTTAGTTGTGTTGCCTCTACAAAAAAGTGTGCATTAAGGAGTCTCAGTATGTAATTTTTTGTAGATTGGTTACTTGGGCTTAAAAGTTCAGAAATACATCTTTTTAATGAAATATGGTTTTTTTCTGGGTATTTACTCAGGAAACTTCTTAGCCAATCGTGATCTCTGCGAAGAGATCCATCACGGAGAAATTTATAAGTATTTGCACCAATATTATGTATAGATTTTATTAATTCTTCTTTTAAAAAAAACCAGGCACTATCATAATCTATATCTAACCCACTTTCATTTAATGTTTTTTTAAAAAAAATTTCAGTATCTATTTCTTCTTGCTTTGCTTTTAATCTATTCTTAGATAAAAGTTGCAACTCTGTTTCTGAAAGTGAAAACCTATTATTTATTTTAATAATAGAGTGGCGTGATAAAAGATCATTTATCTGATCTTTAAAATTATCATCTGGAATGTATAATCCTAGGGTTTTATTTATTTTATCATGTACATATTCCAAAGATACAGGTTCCGGTTCATCACACAAAAAACCTTTAATAATTTGTCCAGTGGCCTTTTTCCACCATCCACTTTGGTTTAATTCAACATAATGAATCAATGACACTAATTCACTAGGTAATGGCTTAGCCACCATATTCCCCCCCGATATCATAAAAAAACAACCTCTCCTGTTTCCACAATACTATTGCATTACAACATCATTAAAACTGATACGTCAGCTTACAACACTATCTCACGTTAACTAAGCAGCTAATCGTTGCACATATACCTATACACCTAGGCCATACTAGTTCAGACATGAAACACCCTTTTTTGACACATTTTATATACAAAACGTACGTTCAGCGTACACCTGCTCAAAATAGCAGCCCTCAAGGAAAATGTCCTGAACTTTTGATATAAAAAATCATTATTTCCTAGAATATCCGATATCAATAATGAGCTATTGAAATAATTAATCTGCTAATCGAAGTATTTACATCACCCTTAGAGGTATTTAAAATAATATTTCTTGTAATCCCTCACACGACTAGGATTGTAGGCCTTATTTATATTGTGCAAGGATCAAAGAAACGGCAACTCGTGAAAAGCCGGAAACCTAGCAAAAACTCAAAACGCTCCCCCAAAACGGGTAGTACATCGGGTAGTAAACCGCCGCAATCACAGAAAAAATTCTACTAATAAGCTAATTTTTAATACTTTTATTTTATATTCAACAAACAGATCCAGAACATCGAATAACGTTTCACGCGATCTCGCGTTGTTTCACTAAGTCTCGAAAGGATAAAAAGGCCATTGTAAATCATGGCCTTTTTTGCTTTATATAGTCTTATGTCGTATCACTACAGCGCGTGTTTCAGGTGTCTTTAAGGTGTACTTATTCAGTTTTACGCACACTTCTTTAAGTACATCCCCTCTGGTAACGAGCGACATATGAGCAAATTGACCGATATACAGATCGGGCATGGATAAAAGCCGTGTACAAGAGCGCTTACATTAAAAGCCCGCTTCCCCAACGACACGAGTCTAAACGGGCAGCACATCGTGCTGTGACACTTGCCATGCCATGGCGAGAAAAGCGTTATTTTCACTCCAGCGCCGTCAGCGCGGTGATAAAGCGGGAAAACAGTTCGCCCTGCGAGCCGATGCGCAGTTTAACGTAGAGGTTGCGCTTGTGAATGCGCACCGTTCCCGGCGAGATGCCGAGCGCTTGGCTGGTCGCTTTGGCCGAGTATCCCTTGAGGATATACCCCACGATTTCCGCCTCGCGCGGCGTCAGCAGATTGGAGCCGATATTCTGGAAGGCCCTGTCGATCAAATCGACCAGCTTAGGTTCCTGCGAAGGAGACGGCCGCTCGGCGAATTGCTGCACCAAACTCCCCCAGTTGCGGCGCGCAGCGGCGTTGACGAACGGCAGCACATCGCGCAGTTTGCGAAACTCCCGGGCCGAGAACCGGCGGGATTCCCGCATGGCCGATATCACGACGCTCACCCCCTGGCCGGAGTTGACCATAAAGCCGATCTCCTCGGCCAGACCGGTCTGGATATAGTAATTACGGAAGTACTCGCCCTGATAGAAGCGGTCGGGGGCCAAATCGCGCAGCCTCACCAGGCAAGGCGCGGCGCAGGCGGCCGCATGACGAAAGAACCGGTCTAAAAGATAAGGACCGGCCTGATAGTCATCGACCATCACGCGGCGTTTTTTATCCGGGAAATCATCATGTAGCGCAAGGGGTTTGCGCCCTTCGTAATAGGCGAAAATCACCGTATATTCGAAAGGCACAACGGTGCGCAGCGCGTCGATCAAACTGGGGGCGAAATCCGGCGTGCCCAGGGAATCCACAACTTTAGCACTGCTCTCGACCCAATCCACCCAAGCCTGCTCCTTAACACGTTTTTCTGCCCATCAGACCGAACGATAAAACTAAAATATCTTGGTCCATCAATAAAATATTATTAATTCAGTCACGCTTAATTCTGTGCATAAGTCAAATATAAATAATTTATATTGTCGACGGATGCCTCGCGTAAAAATCGCCGTTCGTCATTTATATTTAGGCCATTTTCAGCCGCTTCCGGCTGCCTATTTTTCGGCATATTTTCCCCTCCCGCCACGTGAAATATGACGGATATAAATAGGAAATTCATATAGCAAATCATTGGCGAAGGCGCGCCCGGCGGCCCTTTCCGCCGTTCGCTCCCCCGGTTTTATTTGAAATGGCGGATCTCTATGCTTTTTGAGGTATATACACCCCTGCGGAAAATTCCTACTCTTTTTTTCGATAAAGAAATAAACCGTTTCTGACGCATTTGACGGGAGAAGAGGGATATATGACATATGCGACATACGCCACGCGCGCACCCGCTTTGCGTTCCGCCGATACCATCGCAGAATTCATTAACACCACCAAACGCTATGGTGATGTGCTGGCCGCGGACCAATTAAACTTACGCATCGCCAAAGGCGAATTTCTATCCTTTCTTGGGCCTTCCGGCTGCGGCAAAACCACGGCGCTCAGAATGCTGGCGGGATTCGAGATGCCGAGCGACGGCGATATTCTGATCGACGGCCGTGAAGTGGGCGATACGCCGGCCCATCACCGCCCGGTGAATATGGTCTTTCAGCACTATGCCCTTTTCCCTCACATGACGGTAGCGCAGAACGTCGCCTATGGCCTGCGCCAGCGCCGTCCGAAGATACCGCGCGCCGAGATCGACAAACGCGTCGGCCAGGCGCTGGAAACCGTCCGTCTGACGGAGTTCGGCGCGCGCCGCACCTGGCAAATGTCGGGCGGCCAGCAGCAGCGCGTGGCGTTGGCGCGCGCTATCGTCAACGAACCGAAAATTTTACTGCTCGATGAGCCGATGGCGGCGCTCGACGCCAGGCTGCGGGCGGAAATGCAGGTAGAGCTGCTCAGCCTGCAGCGCACGCTGGGCATCACGTTCATTCTCGTCACCCACGACCAGCAGGAGGCGCTGGCGATGTCGGACCGCATCTGCATCATGGGTAAAGGCCGCATCGCCCAAATCGGCACGCCGCGGGAGCTGTACGATCGCCCCGCCAACCGCTACGTCGCCGGCTTCATCGGGCGCGCGAACATTTTTGCCGGAAGCGTCTCCTCCGTTGCAGGCGGTATGGCGCAGGTGGCGCTGGATGCGGGCTTATCTGTCGTGGTGGAGACAATAGCGCCGACCAGCGCCGGTCAAAGGGTCGAGGTCGCCGTGCGCCCCGAGGCGTTGCGCCTGACGTCCCAGATCTCTGCGGCGCCCAGAGAGTCGAGCGTCATATCCGCCACCGTCTTGCAACGCATCTTTCTCGGCGAACATATCGAATTCCTGCTTAGCCATCCTGAACTCGGCAACGTGCTGGTGATGGTGCCGAGGCAGGCGGAAAAAGCGCTGTGCGACGCCGATGTGGGCAGCCTGATCCACGTTGTCTGGGAGCACGGAACGGGCCTGATCCTGGGCCAGGATTGACCTTCTCCAATACAGGAGCACCACCATGAAAGACGATAACAAGCCAATCAGCCGGCAGAAGTTTATGGAACAGCTGCGCCGCTATCAAAAGGGATCGATCTCGCGCCGCCATTTTTTGGGCATTACCGGGCTGGGCACCGCGATGGCAGTAATGGGGACCGCGATGCCCTCGCTGCTGTTCGGCCGCGCCGAAGCCGCCCAGTTGGGCAATCGCGTCGTATTGGCCACCTGGCCGAACTACCACGATCCGGCCAATTTCGATATCTTCGCCAAACAATCGGGCGTGCGGACGCTGGTCAATGTCTTCGGTTCGAACGAAGAAATGCTGGCCAAACTGCAGGCGGGCGGCAGCGGCTGGGACGTGTTCGTGCCGACCAACTACACGATTTCGACCTATGTCGAGGCCGGCCTGATCGAGCCGCTGGATCTGTCCAAACTGCCGAACTATAGCCCCGCGGCCTTTGACAAACGCTTCTCTGAAGCGGGCATGGTCGACGGTAAGCTTTATGCCGTGCCGAAGAACTGGGGCACCACCGGCATGGCATGGGACAGCACCAAGAGCGAGACGCCGCTGACCAGTTGGAAAATGTTCTTTGACCTGACGCGCGATCGCTTTTCCGGCCGGACCATCGTGCATGACTATCAGCTGACGACGATCGGCAACGCGCTGAAATACTACGGCTACTCCTTTAATTCCATCGATGCGAAAGAGCTGGCCGACGCGGAGAAGCTGCTGCTGGAGATCAAGCCGCACCTGTTCGCCATCACTTCCGACTACCAACCGCCGATGCGCAACGGCGACGCCTGGCTGACGATGTGCTGGACCGGCGAAGGGAAGCAGATGAACCGCGACATGTCTGAAATACATTTTGCGCTGGGCGCGGACGGGGGAGAAATTTGGTCGGACTATTACGCCGTGCCGAAGAGCGCGCCGCACCGGGACGCGGCCTATGCGCTGATCAATTTCCTTCTCGACCCGCAGGTCAACGCGCGCGAAGCGATGGCGCACGGTTTTCCGGTGGCCGACTCGCGGGTGAACGCGCTGCTGCCGCAGGAGATGCTGGAAGATCCCATCCTATACCCGGCGGCGGATCTATTGAACGCGCTGGAGTTCGGCACCGCGGTAACCTTGACCAACCCCGATCGGGCGGAACTGATGGCCCGCTTCAAGTCGGCGTAAAGGAGCAAGCATGGTCATTTCGAGAAGGCAGGCGCGCTGGCTGCTGCTCAGCCCCGCCGCACTGTGGTATGTGGCGCTGCTGCTGCTGCCGCTGATTGTCGTGCTGATCTACTCCTTCGGCGAACGGGGCGCCGCCGGCGGCTACGCGCCGGGGTTCACGCTGGAGCAGTACGCCAATCTGCCTTCGCGGTGGACGGCGTTCAGCAATACGCTGACGCTGGCGCCGGTCGGCATGATCGCGGCGTTAGTCATCGCCTATCCGCTCGCCTATTTTCTGGCGGTTCGCGTCGGGCCTAAATGGAAAACGCTGCTGCTGGTGCTGGTCATCGTACCGTTTTGGACCTCAATCCTGATCCGCAGCTACGCCTGGATCTTTCTGCTGGGCGGACGCGGGATCCCGCAGCTACTGCACGATCTGGGGCTGGGCGACGTGCGTCTGCTGAATACCCCTTGCGCGGTGTTGATCGGCATCGTTTACGGCTATTTGCCGCTCATGGTGTTCCCCATCTACGTCAGCCTCGAAAAGCTGGACAAACGGCTGCTGGAAGCGGCCGGCGATCTGGGCGCCCCGCCGTGGCGCCGCTTCTGGCAGGTGACGGTGCCGCTGTCGCTGCCCGGCGTCGCGACCGGCTCGATGCTGGTGTTCATTCTGCTGATGGGCGAATACCTGATCCCGCAGATGTTGGGCGGCGGCAAAGTGTTTTTCGTCGGCAACGCGCTGGTGGACCTGTTCCTGCAGTCGCGCAACTGGGCCTTCGGCTCCGCCGTTTCGATGACGCTGGTGGCCATCATGCTGGTGGTGGTGGCGCTTTACATGCGCCTGCTGCGTCGGATCGGCGCGGCGCGTGAAAATGTGGGTTTGATTTAAGGCGGAGAGCAGAGATGAGAATGTACGCACTGGCAATCTATGCCTTCCTCTATTTACCGATCGGTATCATCGCGCTGTTCAGCTTCTCGGCCGGTCGCAGCGCCAGCCAGATGCAGGGGTTTTCCCTGCAGTGGTACGGCAAGGCGCTGTCCAACCCCTTCGTGATGGATGCGCTGAAAACCTCGGCCTCCGTCGCGCTGCTCTCGGCGCTGCTGGCGAGTCTATTCGGCACCATGGCGGCGCTGGCCCTGACGGGCATGAAAGGGCGCATACGGCTGCTGTTCGATGCCATGATCTATATTGCGGTGATGATCCCCGGCATTGTGATCGGCATCGCCACGCTGATCGCGCTGGTTTCGGTCTTCGATACGGTTAACCCGCTGCTGGAGGCGCTGCTCGGGGTGCGGCTGTCGATGGGCTATCACTCGCTGATCGCGGCGCACACGCTGTTCACCATGTCGCTGGTCATCATTCTGGTGCGCGCACGCATCGAAGGCATGGATATTTCGCTGCTTGAGGCCTCGGGCGATCTGGGCGCCGGGCCGGTCGCCACCCTGCGCCAGGTCACCCTGCCGCTGCTGGCGCCCGCCATTTTTGCCGGGTTTCTGCTGAGTTTCACCTTCAGTTTCGACGATTTCATCATCGCCTTCTTCGTGGCGGGCTCCGAAACCACGCTGCCGATTTATATCTTTTCCTCGATCCGGCGCGGCGTGACGCCGGAAATCAACGCTATCGGCACGATGGTGATGGGCGTATCGCTACTGGTGCTGGTAGTCGCGCAACTGACGCTACGGCGCGGGGATCGTCCCGCTGCCGGGCGCTGACCGAAAGGAAGGTAAAAATGACGGGTTGTTTAACGGGGCGCATCGCCCTGATCACCGGCGCTGGCTCCGGCATCGGCCGGGCGGGCGCCGCCGCGATGGCGGCCGAAGGGGCCTATGTCGTCGTCACCGATTTACGCGCCGAGCTGGCGCGCGAAACCGTCGGCGAGATTGCGGCGGCGGGCGGACGGGCCGAGTCGTGGGCGCTGGATGTGCGCGACGACGCGGCGATCGCCGCCACCGTCGCCAGGGTGCTGCGCACCCACGGCCGGCTCGATGTTCTGCATTCGCACGCCGGCATCCAGATTGGCGGCCGGCTGGAGGATGTCACCCCGCAGCAGATGGATATGGCCTGGGCGCTGAACGTGCGCGCGCACTTCGTCGCGGCGCGCGAGGTGCTTGCCCCAATGCGCGCCCAGGGCGGCGGGTCGGTCATTATTACCGCCTCCAACTCCGGTCTGCAGTACGATCGGGCCATGATCTCCTACGCCACCACCAAACACGCGGCCGTGGCCATGGTGCGCCAGATGGCGGCCGACTACGCGCGCGAAAATATTCGTTTCAACGCGCTGTGCCCCGGTTTTGTCGATACCCCGTTCAACGCGGGCTTCGAAAGCCAGATGGGCGGACGCAAAGCGCTGGAGCGCTATGTTTCCGATACCATCCCGATGGGTCGCTGGGCCAGCCCGCAAGAGATTGCCGACGGCATCGTCTATCTGGCGTCGAACCGCTCATCCTTCGTCACCGGAATGGCGCTGGCGATCGACGGCGGGGAAATATTGTAGCCCGACGGCGCGTCCACGCGCCGCCACTATTCTCATCGCGCAGGGGCGCGCATACATCAGGCTAAATCGAACAATCCGCCATAATCTGCGCCAACATACTCTGGCAGGTCTTGATGGCGATGGATGCCGTTCTTTGCCGAGGCAAACAGAGATCGACCCGCACGCGCTCAATCAGCGGGTCGAGCAGCGGCACGGCGGCCAGGCCGTCGCCCAGATCGCGCTCCTGACGCGCGGCCTGCGGCAGAACCAGCAGCGCAATACCGGTTCGGGCCAGGCACTTCTGCACTTCCACCGAGCTGGTGGTATAGGCGACGTTAAGCTGCACGCCCTCTTTTCTGGCGGCGGCTTCGATGATCTGCCGGGTGGAGAAGGTGGAATTGGGAATCGCCAGCGGCTGTCCGGCCAGATCCTTGATGGTGATGGAATGACGTTCGGTAAACGGATGCCCCTGCGGCACCAGGATCCGGTGCCATAAATCACAGTGGTGGGTCACTTCAATTTCAGCGCACGGCGGCATGTAGAAGGCCAGGCCGATATCCGCCTCCCCGGCGCGAAACGCATCCGCGATGCGCGGCGCGCTGCCGGTTTCGATCTGAAACTGCACCTTGGGATAGCGCTGGGAAAATTGCGCCAGCGCCGGCGCCAGGATGCCGGAGATTAAGCCCTCGCTGACGAACATGCGGATGGTTCCCGCCACCACGCCCTGGCTGTTGGCGATATGCTCCTTCACATGATCCAGCTCGCGCAATGTGGCATTGATGGCCTGCGCCAAAAATTCGCCCTCCCGCGTTAACCGGATGCCGCGCGGATTTCTTTCAATCAGCGACGCGCCATAAAAATGCTCCAACTGCTCAATCTGGCGGCTGACCGCGCTGGGCGTCACGTAGAGTCGGGTGGCCGCTTTACGTAACGAAACGCATTGCGCGACTTCATTAAAATATCGTAATGCCCTGAGTTGCATGACGGCTCCTGAAAGTAACGACATAATTCTGTATTTTCAGTAATAAGCATGAGCAATAAGCATGCCATTCCCCAATAGTCTCCCTTCTCTTTCAAGCCGCCGGCGCAGGCAGGCCGAACGCCGTAAATCTATTGGCCGATCTTCTCTTATTCCGATTCAGGGTTTTTCATGACGCTCTTTTAAAAGAAAATTAAATCCCATGTAAGACAGTCTATTTTCTTATGGTTAACAAAACGGAAATCGCGCCGCTGATTTGCACTATGCCAGTGCAAGTTAGCGAGAGCGATAAGTGCATGCTCCAACGGCGCAGAATAAAAAATTTGGCGTAAGCGATATCGCCAACCAATTATTAATTAAAAACATCGATTTACTATAAAAATAATCTGCATAAGCAATAATAGTATTTCTTGTCAGGCTGCACTACTATGCGGCACGACCCCGACGAACCGCCTTATTGGCTACCTTTTTCCTGCACAGGATTGCGGATAAAAATAATAACCATTTGATAAATATAGATAATAAATTCATACCTTGTTTGGCGAAGATAAATCGGCGTCTACTTTTTATCGACACTGAGTCGCTGATGTTGTGATAGCTTCATGAGGCATACTTTTGTAGTGTTTTTAATAGCGAAAGAGGACTGTTATTTTATTAATGCCGTGATATTTCAATAATGCTTTTTACTTTCAATTCCACTTAATGCCATAGCCAGCTATACCCAATAGATTTCAAGTCGCGGAACGAAAATACCCAAGCGTTTTTACGCAGCGCTTGCGCCGACCCCGCGGGAGTAACCCCCATGAATGGGGCGGGCAATAAAGCCGACGCACATGCAGCTTGAAGTATGAAGGGTATAGATAACATCGGGGATACTTATGAAACTCATGACGGTTAAAAATGCATTTATCGATAAAATCTCTGCCAGAATAATCTCTCGTCGAATAATGTGCGGCCTGCTGGCGACGTTTTTCAGCCTATCGTCTTTCGCCGCAACGCCCGCCGACGTATTGAAAATCATCCCCAGCAGCAACCTGGTATCGCTCGACCCCATATGGACCACCGCCAACGTGACCCGTAATCATGGCTACATGATTTACGACACCCTGTTCGGCACCGATATCGACGGCAACATCAAGCCGCAGATGGTCGATAGCTGGAAAGTATCGGACGATAGCCTGACCTGGACATTCGTGCTGCGCGACGGGCTGAAATTCAGCGACGGCACGCCGGTAACCAGCGATGACGTAATCCCCTCCCTGCAGCGCTGGTCTACGCGCGACAGCTTCGGCGGCGCGCTGGCGGCGTTTATCGATCGCTATCAGGCGGTGGATGCGAAAACCTTTACCATCACTCTGAAAGAGCCCTTCGGCATGATGCTGGAGGCGCTGGGCAAGCCCTCCTCCAACGTACCGTTTATTATGCCGAAGGCGGCCGCCCAAACATCCGGCGATGTGCAGATCCGCAGCACCGTCGGCTCCGGCCCCTATATGTTCAAGGCCGACGAGTTTAAATCCGGCGAGCGGGTGGTCTACGTTAAAAACCCCTACTACGTACCGCGCGATGAGCCGCCTTCCGGCACCGCCGGCGGGAAAAAAGTCTACATCGACCGCGTAGAGTGGCTCATCATCCGCGATCCGCAGACGCAATATAACGCCTTGGTCAACGGCGAGGCCGATATTCTGGAACAGCCGGCGTTTGAGCAGATCCCTTCGCTGGGCAAAACCCCCAATATCAATTTGGTCAAGGCGCAGCCGATAGGGATGCTGCAAATCATCCGCTTTAATTTCCTGCAGCCGCCGTTCAACGATGTGCGTATTCGCCGCGCCGCCATGTTGGCCCTGGGCGAACAGCAGATGCTGCGCGTGCAGATCGGCGTGCCGGAACTGCAAAAATTCTGCAAAAGCATGTATCCCTGCGGCACCGCCTTCGCCTCGGACGAAACCGGCGAATTTACCGGCGTCGCCAATCCGCAAAAAGCCAAGGCGCTGCTGCAAGAGGCCGGCTACCGGGGTCAACCCATCGTGTTGATGCGCCCCACCGACTCCCCGACCATCGCCAAGCTGCCGCTGGTCGCCAAACAGCAGCTTGAACAGGCCGGCTTCAAAGTCGATTTGCAGAATATGGACTGGCAGACCCTGGTGGCCCGGCGCGCCAAAAAAGACGCGCCTTCGGCCGGCGGCTGGAATGCGTTTATGACCGCCTGGGCGGCGGAGGATGTGCTCAACCCGCTAACCATGGCGATGATGAACGCGCGCGGAGAAAAAGGCTGGTTCGGCTGGCAGGACGACCCGGAGCTGGAAGCCATGAAGGCGCGCTTCGCCCGCGCCATGGACGCCGGGGAGAAGAAAAAGCTCGCCGCGCAAATTCAGCTGCGCGCCTTTGAAACCGTCACCCATGTGCCGCTGGGCCAATACGAGCTGCGGGCGGCCGTTCGGGCCAACGTGACCGGCCTGGTCTCTTCCGGGGCGCAGGTGTACTGGAATATTCGTAAACAGTGACCCCGACGGCCGCAGCGAGGAACGAGTATGTTGACATTTACCGGCAAACGCCTGCTGGCGACGCTACCCGTCTTACTGGTGGTGGCGATCGCCATCTTTATGATCGTCCGGCTGATTCCCGGCGACCCCGCCGCGGTCATCGGCGGCAATAGCGCCACCAGCGAGGATATTGACCGCATCCGCGAGCAGCTGGGTCTGACCCTGCCGCTGTGGAAGCAGTTCGCCATCTGGGCGCAGGGCGTGCTGCATGGCGATTTCGGCTACTCCTTTTTCATGAATCAGCCGGTGACTTCGCTGCTGATGCAGCGGATGGAGCCCACCCTGTCGCTGACGTTCGGCACGCTGCTGTTCACCGTGCTGATCGCGCTGCCGCTGGGGGCGCTGGCGGCGTGGCGCATGGGGGGCTGGCTGGATCGCTGCGTGATGTCCTGTTCCGTGGTCGGCTTCTCCATACCGGTGTTCGTGATCGGCTATCTGCTGATCTATGCGCTGGCGCTCAAGCTGCAATGGCTGCCGGTGCAGGGCTATAACCCGCTGTCCAAGGGCTTCCTCCCGTGGTTGAACAACCTGATTCTCCCCTGCCTTACGCTGTCGGTGACCTATGTGGCGCTGCTCGCCAGGGTAACGCGCGCCGCGGTCAGCGAAGCGTTGACCGAGGACTTTATCCGCACCGCGCGCGCCAAAGGCATCACCGAGCTACAGGTGCTCAGGCATCACGCGCTCAGAGTCGCCGCGGTGCCGGTGGCGACGGTGATCGGCGTCAGCGCCGCCCTGCTGCTGGGCGGCGTGGTGGTGACGGAAACGGTTTTCGCCATTCCCGGCCTGGGACAGCTTACGGTGGACGCCGTGCTCAACCGCGACTTCCCGGTATTGCAGGGCGTGGTTCTGTTCTTCGCCGTAACCTATATCCTGCTGAATTTCCTGATAGATCTGAGCTATCTGTTGTTGGACCCACGCATTCGGGATGAATAATGAATACAGCGAAACGACTCTGGCGTAATACCTCGGTAAAAATCGGCGCGCTGACGTTGCTGGCGCTGGCCATGATGGGGATCGGCGCGCCCTGGCTCGGCACGTTCGACCCCAGCGTGATGGACATGAATTTTATCTCCGTCGGCGCAGGCGTCAGCGGACAGGTTACTCTGCTGGACGGCACGCAAATCGCGCATACGTTCTGGATGGGCAGCGACAGCCTGGGACGCGATATCTGGAGCCGCGTACTTTACGGCACGCGAGTTTCTCTGTCCGTCGGCCTGCTGACCGCGCTGGCCGCCATTCTGGCCGGCTGCCTGCTGGGCATGTTGGCGGGCTATTTCCCGGCGCTGGATATGCTGCTGATGCGCATTATGGACGGGCTGATGGCGATTCCCTCGGTGCTAGTGGCCATTACGCTGGTGGCGATGTTCGGCGGCAATCTGACCACCGTCATCATCGCCATCGCGGTGCCTGAAGTGCCCCGGGTTACGCGGCTGGTGCGCTCGCTGGTGCTAAGCCTGCGCCAGGAGGCGTTCGTCGAGGCGGCGCGCGCGCTGGCGACCAGCAACCTGATGATCCTGTGGCGCGATATTTTACCCAACGCCATGGCGCCCCTGATTGTTCAGGGAACCTTTGTGGCGGCGTCGGCGGTGCTGACCGAGGCCATTCTCAGCTTTCTCGGCCTGGGCCTGCCCTCCGACATTCCCACCTGGGGGAACATTATGGCCGAAGGCCGCGTGATGTTCTCGCAAAGCCCGGGGGACGTGCTGTTCCCCGCGCTATTCCTGGTTCCCTCGGTACTGGCCATCAACCTGCTCGGCGACGGCCTGCGCGATGTCCTCGATCCCAAATTCTCAAAACGGCTGTAGGGGGAGTGCGATGAATAAACCAGAGAAACGTGCGCCGGTGTTGCAAATCTCCGGCCTGCAGGTCGCCCTGCCGGCGGACGCCGACCGCCCGTACGCCATTCAACACCTCGACCTGGAGATCGCGGCGGGACAAACCCTGTGCGTGGTCGGCGAGTCGGGCTCGGGAAAATCGGTGCTGGCCACCGCCATTATGGGACTGACGGCCAAAGAGCTGCGCATCAACAGCGGCACCATCCGGCTGGCGGGCGATACGCTGCTGGATTCCGGCCTCTACGCCGACGGCCGCCGGCTGCGCCGGATGCGCGCCACCCGTATGGGAATGGTTTTTCAGGAGCCGATGACCGCGCTGAACCCGGTTCATAGCTGCGGAGAACAGGTTGACGAACTGCTGCGCGCCCATACCGACTGGTCCGCCGCCGAACGCAAAGCCAGAATATTGGCGATGTTTGCGCGGGTTCGCCTGCCCGACCCGGCGCGCATTTATAAAAGCTATCCCCATCAGCTCTCGGGCGGCCAGCGCCAGCGCATCGTTATCGCGATGGCGATCGTTCTTAAGCCGCGGCTGCTGATCTGCGACGAACCCACCACCGCGCTGGACGTCACCACGCAGGCGGAAATCCTCGGGCTGATCCGCGAACTTCAGGCGGAACAAGGCAGCGCGGTGCTTTTCATTACCCATGACATGGGCGTGGTTGCGGAAATCGCCGACCACATTATGGTGATGTACCGCGGCGAGATGGTTGAACAGGGAAGCTGTGAACAGGTGCTGCGGCGCCCCACGACCGACTATACCCGCTCGCTGCTGGCGGCGGTGCCCGATATTACGCCGCCGCCGCCGCGACACCCTCCCGGCAGCCGGCTCCCGCCGCTGCTGCAGGGCCAGGCCGTCAGCAAAACCTACGTTAGCCGCGACTGGCTGGGCCGCGCCAGGCGCTTTGACGCCTTGCGACAGGCCAGCGTCGCGGTGCACCGCGGCGAAACCGTCGGCGTGGTGGGGGAATCGGGGTCGGGAAAATCCACCTTTGCCCGCTGCATGATCCGCATGATCGAACCCAGCTCGGGCAAGATCCTATGGGGCGACCGGGAAGTGCAGCATCTGCCCGAATCCCAGGTGCGGGCGCTGCGCTCCCGCGTTCAGGTAGTGTTTCAGGATCCCAACCGATCGCTGAATCCGCGCCGCACCATCGGATCTTCGATCATGGAAGGCGCGATGAATTTCGGCCAGAGCCGGCAGCAGGCGCGCCGCACCGCCGAAGCGTTGATGGAGCGCATCAATCTGCCGCGCGCATCGCTTGAGCGCTATCCGCATCAGTTTTCCGGCGGACAGCGGCAGCGGCTGGCCATCGCCCGAGCCATCGCCTGCGATCCCCAGGTGCTGGTGGCGGATGAAGCCGTCTCCGCCCTGGACGTGTCGGTGCAGGCGCAAATTCTCGATCTGCTGCGCGAGCTACAGCGGGACTTGGGGTTGGGATTGCTGTTTATCACCCACGATCTGCGCGTCGCCGCCCAGCTTTGCGACCGCGTCATCGTTATGCATCAGGGCCAGGTGGTTGAACAGGGCGTCACCTCTCAGCTGTTCAGCCAACCCGAACATGACTACACGCGCCGCCTGCTGGCCGCCGCGCCGCGTTTGGCGACGACGAGATAATGCCTTTGCTGACAAACCTGTCTGCTAAGCCGAAATACCCGGGGCGACCACGGGGGTGAGGCGTCCCTACGGGAGCCTCCCCCGTATTTCCCCTACAAAAACGCGTGCGTTTTTGAACGCCGCTTGCGGCGGCCCAAGGGACGAGCCCCGTTAGCGGGGCGAGTAATAATAGGCTTTATCAACAGTCTGATAATTCGCTTATTTTTCGGGCAGCGGACAATGTCCTTAATATTGCAACCGGGAGTGGTATATGAAATCACGAGTGATGGACTGGGATGAATGGTCGGCCTATGACGCCGTAGGTCTGGCGGAGTTGATACGTAAAGGCGAGGTGAGCGCCGCGGAACTGGCCGCGCAGGCGGCGCGGGCCATCGCTCTGCTTAATCCCGCGTTAAGCGCGGTGGTTGAAGTCTTCGACGATGCGGTCGCCGATCCGCTGAAAGACGGCATGAACCCGCAGGGCGCTTTCGCCGGCGTGCCTTTTCTGATGAAAGATCTGGGACCGACCCTGAAAGGCCGTTTGCAGGAGATGGGATCGCTGCTGATGCAGGGCAATCGCTCGCCGAGCGACAGCTTTCTGGTCGGTAAAATGCGCCAGGCCGGGCTGAATCTTATCGGCCGCACCACCACGCCGGAATTCGGCGTATGCAGCTCGGCGGAAAATCCGGCGCTCTATATCACCAGGAACCCCTGGAATACCGATTACACCACCTGCGGTTCCTCCGCCGGCACCGCGGCTTCGGTCGCCGCCGGCATCGTGCCGATGTCCCATGCCACCGACGGCGGCGGCTCGATCCGTATTCCGGCCGGATTCAACGGCAACATCGGCCTGAAACCCTCGCGCGGGGTGTTTTCCATCGCTCCTTACGCCTCCGACCTCAGCGGCCTGGTGTCGATTCAGGGGTGTCATACCCGCACGGTGCGCGACACCGCCGCCTTTGTCGACCACTGCCGCGGCGGCGCGCCGGGGGAGTTTATGCCCTACTGGAGCGCGGCGGAAAGCTACGGCGAGCTGATTGCGCGCGATCCCGCTCCGCTGCGCATCGCGCTCTCCCATGAGTGGGGCGATTACCGGGCGACGCCGCATTTTGTCGCCGAACTGGAGAAAGCCGGCCGTTTTCTCGCCGATCTGGGCCACCGCGTGGAGTGGGTGACGCCGCAGGTGGATTTTCGCGCCGCCTTCGCGGCGCAGACCACCTGCTATATCAGCAATTTCGCCCAGACGATCTCCGGCATACTGAAAAATTTGGGGCTGGACGCGCCGCCGGCGGATAGGATTGAGCCCATCAATATCCGAATCTGGGAAGCCGGGAAAGATCTCTCTTTCAGCGAGCGGGCGGCGATGCAAACCGTATTCAACAACACCTCGCGCGCCTTCGGCGCTTTCTTCGAATCCTGGGATATTATCCTCACGCCCATCACCGCGCTGCCCACGCCGAAAATCGGCACCATGAAATATCTGACGCTGAGCGATAACCCGTCGGTGACGGACTGGTTCGCCGACCTATGGGAAAACTTCGCCTATACGCCGCTATCCAACCTTTGCGGCATTCCGGCGATCTCCCTGCCTCTGGCGGCGCAGGAGAATGGGTTGCCGTTCGGCATTCAGGCGCAAACGCGTCAGGGCGACGACGGCCTGCTGTTGCAGCTTGCCGCGCAGATTGAACGCGCCATCGGCGGCAAATGGAACGGCGGCAGAAGACCCGGCGTGCACGTCGCCAACCTGGCGCGCGCATAACGCCGCTCTCCCGGGCTTAACGCGCCGGGGAAAAAGGCGGGCGGACATGAGTGAACAATATGGCTGGCGGCTTATCAGGAACGCGAATTCCCGTACCGCGCAGATATCATTCAGACCCATGTCCGCGCCAAACCCATGAAGAGGCCATATCCTAATGCCGGCCGTTTACGCATCAAGATACATGGGGAGACCACCGGGGTGAGGCGTTTCCCCTAAAAACCGGCTCCTTAAGTGACCCGCATTCGGCCCTAATTTCAATCAGGGGTACGGCCTTCTTTCAGCTTAGTAATAACCGAGCAGCTTCCACCACGCCAAACCGACGACGAAGATCAGAAAGACGTTGCAGGTGACAATGAAGAAGTTGATTTTATAGAAACGCGCGCGTTCGAAATATCCCTGGGCAAAATAGATCGGCCCCGGCCCGCCGCCGTATTCCGTGGTGCTCCACATCAGGTTGCTGAAAATACCGAAGCAAATAGCGACCATCATGGGTGGCGCGCCCGCGGCGATTACCGTAGCGGCAAAGGGAACATACAGCGCGGCGACATGCCCGGAAGCGGTAGCGAAGAGGTAATGCACATAAATATACAGAATCCCCAGCAACACGAACGTCTGTATCGCGCCGAAACCATGAATCGAGCTGCCTAATATCGCGGCCATCCATTTAATGAAGCCCAGTTCGGAAAGCCCGCCGGCCAGGCTGATAATCACGCTGAACCAGATGACGGTATCCCAGGCCGCGTGATCGCTCAGCAACGCTTTCCAGTCGACGGCGCGCACGGCAAACAGATAGGCCGCCAGTCCAAGTCCAACCGATGTGGCGGATAACCCGGTGATGAGGCTGGTTCCCCATCCGATCAGCGCAAGAATAAAACCAAACGCGACCTTTTTCTCCACCCGCGTCATGGGCCCCAGCGCTTCCAGCGAACGGCGTCCCATAGCTTTCGCTTCGGGGGTGCGTTTTAGTTCCGGATTGAGAATTTTATACACCAGCAGCGGCATCAGACAAAAGCACGCCATGGCGGGAACCAGGGCCGCGATAAACCAACCGCCCCAGGTGATTTCCACACCCAGCGAGTTTTTCGCCAGACTGGCGACCAGCGGGTTTGCCGCCATCCCGGTAAGAAAAATAGCGCCGGTGATGGGCGTAAACTGAAAGCAGACCATCGTTAGAAAATCGCCAATTCTTTTCCCGCTTTCGCCCGGCGCGGAGCCCAGGACGCCATTAATCGAACGGGCGATCGGAAAAATAATCCCGCCGGATCGCGCCGTTACCGAAGGCATCGCCGGCGCCATGATCAAATCGGAGACGCCCAACGAATAGGCAATACCCAGACTGCTGCCGCCAAACAACGATAACATTTTATACGCGATTCGATTTCCCAGACCGGACGCCACAAAACCGAGAGAAAGAATATAGGCGCAAAATATCAACCACACGGTTCCGCTGGAAAAACCGGATAATGCTTTCGCTTCCGTTAACGTATTGGTAAAAATCGTCACGCAAAGCGCAATTAACATAACCGCGCCGGAAGGCAATGGCTGCGTCAGTATTGCCGCGATGGTCGCGGCAAAAATAGCGAACATGTGCCATGCCTGAGGCGTAAGACCTCCGGGGATAGGACATAGCCAGATTATTCCGCCGATGGCGATAGGAATAATCACAGCAGCGATCTTTTTCCCTATAGACGATCCGGATGACATCATCATTTCCTCAATCGTTAGGTAATTCAATTACCGTGGATTAATTCCGACTAGCCGAACTTTTTAATACCCGATCGACCATGGCGGGCGCCATGCCGAGGTAATTGACAGGGTTCGTCAGCCGTTCAATTAATTCAGCGTCAAGACGACTGGAAACGCCGGGCATCGCATTTAAAACATCGGCAAGGCGGCCGCCCTTCTCATTGACTATGCGGCAGGCGTCGTAAACGATATCGTGCGCATCCTGGCGGCCGATATACGGCGCCAACCCCATCATCACGGCTTCAGCGACAATTAACCCTTTGGTCATATCGAGGTTTCTGACCATGGCTTCCTCATCCACGATCAGTCCGCTCAACATGAACTTGGCCTGATGCAGCGCGCCGGCCGTCAGAACGAAACTTTCAGGGATGGCGATCCACTCCGCATGCCACGGTCCGGTCGCGCGCTCCAGGTCCTGCACCATGGCATCCAGCATTAGACCCGCCTGCTGACGCACGCCTTTGGCGCAGGCCAGCATCAGTTCGCTGGAGATAGGATTCCGTTTCTGCGGCATGGTGCTGCTGGCGCCGCGCCCTTTGACGAAAGGCTCGTAAAGTTCGCCGAACTCGTTGGAGGCCATCAGCATCACGTCATAAGCAATCTTGCCCAGGGAGCCGGTAATCAGCGCCAATAAATTGACCGCTTCGGCAAATCCGTCGCGCGCCACGTGCCAGGTTGACACCGGCACGCCCAGGCCAAGCTCTTCCATCATGGCTTTTTGCACTTCCAGCCCTTTATCGCCCAACGAGGCCAGCGTGCCGGCCGCGCCGGCGAACTCGCCGACCAGAATGCGCGGGCGGGCTTGCTGAAGGCGCTCTTCATGGCGGTCAAAAATATCAAGCCAGATCGCCGCCTTGTAGCCGAACGTCACCGGCAATGCCTGTTGCAAATGGGTACGTCCCGCCATCGGGGTGTTCCGGTAACGCTTCGCCAGACCGGCAAGCGTACCGCGCAGCGTTTTAATATCCGCATTGATCAGTTCAAAAGCGTCGCGTATCTGCAGCACCACGGCGGTATCCATAATGTCCTGAGTGGTCGCCCCCCAATGGACATAACCGCCGGATTCACCCGCCTGCTTAGAGATTTGATGCACCAGCGGCAGAATGGGATAACCGACGATTTCCGTTTCGTGACGCAGCAGATCGAAATCCAGTTTGTCGGCGTCGCATTTGGCGGCGATTTCTTGCGCGGCCGCTTCAGGAATAACGCCGCAGCGGGCCTGCGCTTTCGCCAGCGCGATCTCCACTTCCACGTATTTACGGATCAGTTCGTGGTCGTCAAAAATAGCGCGCATTTCCGGCGTGCCGAAAGAATCACGAAACAAAACAGAATCAAGTACATTCGAGGCCATAAAAGAATCCTTGATAAATCATGAAGAGTGATAAAATGCGGCATGCCTTACGCCAGAACGCGGCAACAACCTATTGAATGCCGTATGATGATGA
This sequence comes from Brenneria populi, assembly GCF_036016195.1. NCBI lineage: Bacteria > Pseudomonadati > Pseudomonadota > Gammaproteobacteria > Enterobacterales > Pectobacteriaceae > Brenneria > Brenneria populi. The sequence goes on from NZ_JAYWTM010000017.1 coordinate 23,058, forward strand.
GACACGCGTCCGGTTAAATGACCGAACAACATCAAATGTCCGTACATTTAATTTGTACAGACAAGACTAAATGTACGGACATTTGTGGGGAAGTTTTTTTGTATCCCTTTGTGATGGGGATCATTAATATTTATTGAGCCGTTACCTATGAAAGAGTCTTTGTATAAACGTATTTCGCGTGAGCTGGTTCAAAACATCGCATCCGGTCAGTTTCCGGTAGGATCTCTTCTGCCGTCCGAACTGGAGTTATGCGAGCAGTATCAGGTTAGCCGCCATACGGTGCGCGAAGCCCTGCGCGACCTGACCGAGCAGGGGTTGATTCTGCGGCGTAAGGGCATAGGCACCCTGGTGGCCGACAGAACGGCAAATAAAGGGCTTAACCATCCGCTGGCGTATCTTGAAGATCTCTTTTTCCTGGCGAAAAACAATCTGCGGGTAGTGAAAAAGATCGATGAGATCGTCGCGGATTATGAGCTTTCCCGGGTTATCGGCGGCGCCCCCGGAGCGCGCTGGCTGCATATCGCCAGTATCCGCGAAGACAGCGAGAAAAAAGATCGACCGATATGCTGGACCGACAGCTATGCGAGTCCGCGATACACCAAAATACGCCAGTTAGTGCGCAGCGATCCCTTCGCGTTAATCAGCGACTTAATCGAAGAGCACTATGGCGTGCAGAGTGAGGAAGTCAGGCAGACCATCTCCGCCGTCAGCATTCCCGCCAGAATAGCCAGAACGCTTGGCGTCGAAAGCGGTTCGCCCGCCTTGAAAATTGTGCGGCGCTATATCGATCGCAACGGCGAAACGTTTGAAACCACGGTGTCGATCCATCCCGCCGACCGGTATACCTGCTCGATCGTGCTAAAACGTCAGAGCAACGGCTAAAAACCAGCGCCGCCGGAATAACCGCCGGGCGCCCGTCGCGCCTCGGCGATGGCGCAACGGGCACTGCGGGCGAACATGGCGGACGCGCTGATTTCGCGCCTTACTCATCCCCATCTTCATACAGCTGTTTCAATGCCGCGGCGTTGACGATCAGAATTTTTCCATATTTAGCGTCAATCCAGCCCAGTTTTTCCCAGGCGACCAGCCGTTTGTTAATGGTCTGTCGGGTGGTGTTGATAATCGTAGCCAGATCGTCCTGCGTGATATGCAGGTTGATCAATATCCCCTTCTCATGAGGCTCGCCGTACCCTTCCGCAAGGCTAATCAGCCGCTTGGCCAAACGGGCGGACACCGACAGCAAGGTGCTGTCGTGCAGCATGGTGAAGGCATTACGAATCACCTTGCATAACAGTATGGCGAGAAACTGATAAAAAATCGGGTAGGTTTTCAGCAGGTACTCCACGTCCTTGGGCGCCAGCGTAAGCAGCAGCGTTTTGCCGATCGCTCTGGCGTCATGGGTACGCACCGACTTATCGATCATGCCGATTTCGCCAAACCAGTTGCCGGGGGATAAATAGCGGAAAATACACTCCTTGCCGTCCGACGAAATGGAGCTGACTTTCACCGCGCCGCTGATTACCGCGTACAGCCCGCGCGAGGCATCGCCGCGATAGTGCACGATTTCGCCTTTGTCGTAATGCCGCAGGGCGGCCCGGGCGATAATCTGTTCGATAAGATAGTCGGGCAGCGCCCTGAACCAGTTGTTGCTTAACAATACGGGTAAAATATCCTCGTCAGGCAAAGCGCCGGCCCCATCCGGCGTCTGCGGAAAATCTTCCCCGTTGTCACAAAACTTAGCCATTTCCACCTCATCGAACAGCATGTTATCGCGATTTTCGGCCTCTTTTACAGCGTAACGCCCGTTTTAAATATGGCCAGTTCCCGGAACTGATTGATCTCATTGCAGGTGGGTTTTCCGCCGGCTATTTGCGCAACCAGCGTAACAAACGCCTCCAGCAACGTATCAGCATCCTCGCCCTCCAGCAATGCGCCCGCGTTGAAATCGATCCAGTGCGGCTTCCAGGCGGCCAGCTCCGAGTTCGTCGCGATTTTTACCGTTGGCACGAAGCCGCCGTACGGCGTCCCCCGGCCGGTGGAAAACAGCACCATATGGCAGCCGGCGGCGCCCAGCGCCGAGGTGGCGACCGCGTCGTTGCCCGGCGCGCTGAGCAGCGAAAGCCCCGCCCGCGTCAGGCGTTGACCATACTCAAGCACGTCGACCACCTTTGACGCCCCCGCCTTCTGGGTACATCCCAGCGATTTATCCTCCAGGGTCGAGATACCGCCTTTTTTATTGCCGGGCGAGGGATTCTCATACACCGGCTGATGGTGTTCAACGAAGTAACGTTTGAAATCATTGATCATGGTTACCGCCTGACGAAAGACCGTCTCGTTCTCGCAGCGCGAGAACAGCAGATGTTCGGCGCCGAACATCTCCGGCACTTCCGTCAGCACGCTGCTGCCGCCGTTTAGGATCAGATAATCGGAGAAGCGCCCCAGCATCGGGTTGGCGGTAATCCCCGATAATCCATCCGAGCCGCCGCACTCAAGGCCGACCCGCAGCCGGCCGATGGGCGTGGGCCGGCGGCGATCCTGACGCATAGCCTGATAAATGTCATTAAGGTGGCCTAAGCCGACCGCCAGTTCGTCCCGCTCCTGCTGCGCCACCATAAAACGCACCCGGCGGGGATCGACCTCCCCGACCAGCGCCTGAAACGCCTGAATCTGGTTGTTTTCACACCCCAGGCCGATAACCAACACGCCGCCCGCATTCGGATGCGCCACCATATCGGCCAGAATTCGCCGGGTATTCTCATGGTCGTCTCCCAGTTGGGAACACCCATAGGGATGGGTGAAAACCTGCACCCCGTCAATATCGTCCAGCGCATGCTGCGCGCGAAAACGTTGCGCGATGGTCTGCGCGATGGCGTTCACGCACCCCACCGTCGGCAGGATCCACAGCTCATTACGAATGCCGATATCGCCATTGGCGCGCGGATAAACATTGATTTCCCGCGGCCGGCAGGGCGTGGTCACCGCCGGGAAAGAGGGCGTATAGCGGTACTCCTGCCGCGCTTTCAGGCCGGTTTTAAGATTATGGGTATGAATCCACTCCCCCGCGCCCACGCTTTGGGTCAGATAGCCGATCGGCGCGCCGTATTTAATCACCTGCGCCCCCGCCGGCATGGCGTTACGCGCGATTTTCGCCCCTTTATCCACATCCTGAGCCACAACCACGCGAGCCTTACCGTCGGTCACCGTTTCCCCTTTAGCCAGCGCGGTAAGGGCGATCATCACCGAGTCGTCGGGGTGAATTAAGATTATTTTATGCATTGCGCCTCTCCCGTCTGCGCCGCGCTGACCGGCGCGGGCCGCTCATCGTGGATGTTCTTATCGATGCCGCAGCGCCGTAGCGTCAGAATCATCAAACTGCCCAGGAAAGTGACCAGCGCCAAGAAATAGAGCCCCGCTCTGGCCGACTCAAAGGTCTGTTCGGCCCAGACGCGCAGGTTGGGCGCCACGAATCCGCCGAGATTGCCCATGGAGTTGATTAGCGCGATGCCGGAAGCCGCCGCCGCGCCGCCGAGATAAGAGGACGGGAATGTCCAGTAGAGCGGCTGCATCGCCAGATGACCGGCCGCGGCGACGCACAGCGCGGCGATAGCCACAATGGGAACGCTGTCCGCCAGCCCCGACACCGCAATGCCCAGCGAACCCAGCATAAAGGTCAGCGCAGCGACGATGCGGCGCTCCTGCAATTTTTCGGAGATACGCGGTACGCAGTAAACCGCGATGGCGGCGCAGAGCGGGGGAATCGCCGTGACGAATCCCACCAGCAGCCCCACCTTACTCCCCAGCAGCGTGGCGATTTGCGTCGGCAGGAAGAAATAGATGCCGTAGCCGCAAATTTGAACGGTAAACCAGATCAGGCACAGATAGAGCACGCGGATATCCAGCAGCGCCTGCCACACGCCTTTCGGCCCGTGCGACAATTTAACCTGCTCTTCCTGATCCAGGGTGCGCCTCAACGCCTCTTTTTCCCGTTTCGTCAGCCAGTCGGCGTCCACCGGGCGATCGTCCAGATAGAACAGAACCCAGACGCCGACAAACGAAGCCAGCAGCCCTTCGACGACAAACATCAGCTGCCAGCCGCGTAAACCGAAAGCCAGCGATGTCCCTTCAAGAGAGAGCAGCGAACCGGACAGCGGCCCGCCGATGATAAAAGCCAGCGGCGCGCCGAACAGGAAATAACCGGTGACTCTGGCGCGGATATGCTGCGGAAACCAGAAGGTCAGGTAAAGAATAACGCCAGGGAAAAAGCCGGCCTCGCTAACGCCGAGCAGAAAACGCAGGAAGATGAAAACCCCTTCGGTATGGGCGAACATCATGGCGGCGGAAACCAGCCCCCAGGTGATCATAATCCTTGCCAGCCAGACGCGCGCGCCGACCCGGTACAGTAAAATGTTGCTGGGCACTTCGAACAGCGCATAGCCGATAAAAAAGATACCGGCGCCGAAAGCGTAGGCCGCGTCGCTAAGCCCGGTATCTAACTGAAACTCCTGTTTGGCGAAGCCGATATTAGAACGGTCGAGATACGCCAGAATAAACATCAATGTCACCATTGGAATAATGCGGCGTATGGATTTGCTAATGGCCTGCGATAAATCAACATCGGTAGGGGTGGACATGACTTACCTCACGAATATTAAGTATGACCCTGACCCGCCCGGGCGATAATCTGCCCGGGTCAGTCGTCATAAGAAATGAAAGCGTATTGATCTTGAGCTTGCTGACAAAGTCCGGTGAGCGGCGATAAAGGACGATAGGTTTGTCAGCAGTCCGATCTTTTCTGTTGTTTTATTTGACGCTAAAGCGCTCCAGCGCATCCCGACGCAGCGTGGTGCCCGCGCCGGGCGCGGTCGGCACGCTATACTCGCCGTCTTTAACCTCAACCGGGTCGACGAAGCAGTCCAGCGTCCACGGAATGAACTCCAGCAGCGAACAGGCGGGGTGCGCCATGACCAGATGCAGTTGCGCCTGCATCATATCCCCATGATGCGGCGTCACCGGTAGGTTGAAGGCCATCCCCAGATCGGCGATTTCCCAGACCGCGGTCAGGCCGCCGCAGCGCGTGGCGTCGGGCTGCAGATAGTCGACCGCGCCGGCCAGCACAAACTCTTTGAAGGCATCCTGATGGTACAATAATTCCCCCAGCGCAATCGGCGTATCAATGTGTTCGGCAAGCTGGCGGTGGCTGGCGACGTCATCGTGCCACATCGGCTCTTCAAACCAGGTGATGTCGAAGTCGGCCAAACGCGCGCCATACTGTTTGGCGGTACTGATATCCCATTTGCCGTTGGCGTCTACCATCAGATTGACGTCATCGCCGACGGCCGCTCTTACCGCCTCGATGCGTTTTAAATCTTCGCGCGGGTTCGGCTTGCCGATCTTCATTTTGATGGCGTTAAAGCCCTCTTCGAAAATCATTTTCTTGCAGTCATCCACCAGTTCCGGCGTATCCCGCACCAGCCAGCCGCAGTCGGTGTTATACGCCGACACCCGCGCGTCTTTTGAACCGCCGAACAGCCGCCACAGCGGCTGCTCCGCCCGTTTGGCTTTTACATCCCATAAGGCGATATCGATAGCGGAAAGCGCCATTTGCATTAATCCGCCCCGGCCGACCCAAATATTGGTCGAACTGCGTAGCAGTTTACGATGCAAATGGCGGACCTCATCAGCATCCTCGCCAATCAGCATCGGACCGAATACGTCGCTGATGATGGTGGCGATCAGCCTATCGGTCGTTATGTCGGCGTGCGTTCCGGTATATCCATATCCCACCAGGCCGCATGCGGTTTCAATCATCACGCCCGGCATACCCCAGTGGGTAATTTTATGTGTGGAGTCGCCAATAATATTTTTGGTTACCGGTACGTGCATGATAAATGTCGTAATTTTAGTAATCTTCATTATTCATCCCAATAGTAAAGTGATACGGGCCGATAACCGCAATCTAACAATGGCCATTGGCCATAGCTGTCAAACGGTATACACATCACTTCGCGTTGGAGATTTTTAATCAATTATTTGAACTGGATCGCGCTTAATGGCGGCGCGGCGGCCGCCGCTGCATGGTGCGATTCACGAGCCGACGCCCCCGCTAGAGCGCTCAATCATGAATACTCAGCGCAAAGGCAATCACCAGCGCCAGCAGTAGATGAACCAGCGCCGATAGCGCCATCAGCAGCGTCAACGGCGCCGCCGACAGGGAAAAGATCAGACGCGCCGACATCTGGCTGGTGGTCAATCCGGACGTCTGGTCCGCGGGCCGCGTTCAGGCGACCCTTGCGGCGATAAGCGAATGCTTTAAAAGACAAAAAACGGACAATAAAGAGGCGTGACCCGATTTATAGAAAAATAAAAACGCCATCCTAAGCAATTCGGGATGGCGTATAGACAGCGACGGCTATTTTCTGGCGCTAATCATTAAAAACGGCGGCCTCATATTATGCACGGCCAGTTCCGGCCGTTTTTTTACCGCTTCGGGCAGCGGTTGCGGCTCTTTAAACGCGCATATGTTAAACCCGCAATCAATTAAATCAGAAAGGTATGTTTGCGTAGTGCGATGGTATTTAACCACGTCATCGACGAACCACTTCGTATGCCTTAATGATTCGTCATAATAATCGCGCACGGGCCAAAATAAATTCTCATCCGCCCCTAGCCAACCGACGGGCCAGGCGGTGCATAGAGGATGTTCGACGCTGAAAATAAAATAACCGCCTTTTTTTAGACTGGAGAATACGCGGCGGCAGAGCTGGCTAAAATCATTTATATAGTGAAGCGCCAGCGATGACGCGACAAGATGGTAGCGATCGTTGTCAAAGTTAAACGCCTCTATGGCCGCATTGATATAATTAATATGGTCGTCATGGGTCAATCTTTGCGCTTCCGCTAACATTTTCCGCGAAACCTCAACGCCGGTAACGCGTTTGGCGCCGAGCTGGCGCGCATAGCGGGAAAAATCGCCGAAACCGCTGCCCAGGTCCAATACGCAGGCGCCGTGAAGATCGGGCAATAACGCGCGCAGCGCGGGAACTTCCAGATCGCCGTTGAGACCGGTATCGTTTCTACGAAGAGATTTATATTGCTCAAAAAAAACGGGGTCATCATAAATATTTTGCGGCTTACTCATATGAAACGCTCCTCAAATAAACATAATTGTCAGCGTTTCAGGGCATAGTCTGCCGGCCGAATACGTTTCGGTCGCTCTTCTTTCATCCGGACTATCACCGTCGGCTCTGGAATTCCACCAGATCTGCTGACCTTCAGAAATGAATCCGAAGCGCTCGCGGGCTTTCAGCACCATGGTCTGATTACCGCCGGTGGGGAATTTCACCCCGCCCTGAAGACCACTATAAAATAGAGCGTTGCGTCATATTTTTCATGATTTGCGACAAACCGGATGAATAACGCCGGCTCAATCGAACAATCCGCGATGATGCGCGCCGGCGTGCTTTGGCGGACGCGGGCGGCGCCATCTGCCGGCCGCGCCCTTCCCGGAGCTTAACGCTTTTCATAAAAAAACCCGGCAACGAAGAACGCCGCCGGGCCTGCACATCGGTTAGTCGTCGAGCCACCGTGGACTATTTTTTGCTTTTGTCCTGCAGCTGCTCAACCTGCGGTACGCCGGCCTTGGAAGAAGAGAGCAGCCCGGTGTTCGCATAATTGAACAATTTTTCCCGGGTATCGGTGATATCCAGGTTACGCATGGTCAACTGACCGATGCGATCGTCCGGCGAGAAGACGGAGTCGCCTTTTTCCATCGTCAGACGTTCCGGCTTGTAGGTCAGATTGTCGGAAACGGTATTCATAATCGAGTAGTCGTTGCCGCGGCGCAGTTCCAGCGTAACTTCGCCAGTGATGGCGCTGGCGATCCAACGCTGGGAAGAGTCGCGCAGCATCAGCGCCTGAGAATCGAACCAGCGGCCCTGATAGAGGAAGCGGCCCAGCTGGCGGCCATTGGCGTGGTACTGTTCGATGGTATCTTCGTTGTGAATACCGGTCAGCAGACGCTCATAGGCGATATGCAGCAACGCCATTCCCGGCGCTTCGTAAATGCCGCGGCTCTTCGCTTCGATAATCCGGTTTTCAATTTGATCGCTCATGCCCAGACCGTGACGCCCGCCGATGCGGTTGGCCTCCATCATCAGTTCGACGTCATCGGCGAAAGTTTTGCCGTTCAGCGCCACCGGATGGCCGCGATCAAAACGCACCGTGACCTCTTCCGCCGCGATTTTAACGTTTTCATCCCAGAATTTAACGCCCATGATCGGGTTAACGATTTTGACGCTGGAATTCAGGAACTCCAGATCTTTGGCTTCGTGCGTCGCGCCCAGCATATTGGAGTCGGTGGAATAGGCTTTTTCGGCCGACATTTTGTAATCAAAACCGGCCTGCGCCATAAATTCGGACATCTCCTGACGGCCGCCCAGCTCATCGATAAAGTCGGTATCCAGCCAGGGTTTGTAGATCTGCAGCTCGGCGTTGGTCAGCAGACCGTAACGATAGAAACGCTCGATATCGTTGCCTTTATAGGTGCTGCCGTCGCCCCAGATGTTAACGCCGTCCTCTTTCATGGCGGCGACCAGCATGGTGCCGGTTACCGCGCGCCCCAGCGGGGTAGTATTAAAGTAGGTGACGCCGGCGGTGGTGTTATGGAAAGCGCCGCACTGAATCGCCGCGATGCCTTCCGCAACCAGCTGTTTACGGCAGTCGATCAAGCGGGCGTTTTCAGCGCCGTATTCCATCGCGCGGCGAGGGATCTCATCGTAATCATCCTCATCCGGCTGACCCAGATTCGCGGTATAAGCATAGGGGACCGCGCCTTTTTGGCGCATCCAAAGCAGCGCGGCGCTGGTATCCAGACCACCGGAAAACGCAATACCAATACGCTGACCGACCGGAAGATGTTTGAGAATCGTTGTCATAAATAAAATCCCTGCTCGAAGATCGATGGATAGAAGCTAGCAGCCACACCCTGATATGTTACGCAATACATTGATGAGAGGCCATGACTTCACCGAACGGCGGAGGAGTCCGGCGCGTCCTATCGGCAAAACCATACTCCCAATAAATGCATATTTATGCAAAATAAGTGAGTGATAATTTAATCATCTTTTTGCCGGCACAGGAAGAGAAGAGTGGTGCTTTAAGCAAAAAAATCCGCGCTCGGTTTGCGCCCAAGTGATCAAGTATAACGCGATTTCATCAACAAGCTAAGCGCTAAAGGCGGGTTACTCGACCCTTCCCGCAAAAACAAAACATCGTTTCATTTTATTTGGCATTCTCTGCTATCCTCCCTGCTCCCTCTGTATATTGCTGGAGATGTTATGTCTAAGAAAGTCGCCATTCTGCTGGCCCCTGGTTTTGAAGAAGCGGAAGCGATTATGGTGATTGACGTACTGCACCGCATGAAAATAGATGTCGCCATGCTGTCCTGCGACGACAGGCTGGAGCTGCGCAGTTACCACAATATTCGTATGTTCGCCGACGATCTGCTGGAAAGAAATCGGGATGCGCTGTTCGATGCGGTGATCATTCCCGGCGGCCCGCAGGGAACGGTTAACCTGGCGGCGAACCCGCTGGTGGTGGAGTTTATTCGGCGCCATGATGAAGCCAATCGGCTGATCTGCCCGATTTGCTCCGCGGCGGCGCGCGTGCTGGGCGGCAACCATTTATTGAAAGGCCGGCGTTATGTCTGTTCCGGCGAACTGTGGCAAAACGTTGCCGACGGGATCTACGTTAACGAGAAAGTCGTCGAAGACGGCAACCTGATCAGCGGTAAGGGACTGGGCGTCGCTTTTGATTTCGCCTTTACTATCGCCTATCGCCTGACGGGGGATAAGGAAAACGCCAACTTCCAGGTTGAACATATCGATTACGACTACTGGCGCGCGCCGGAGTAAATTTCCTCTTCAGCGCGGCGTGATGGTGGTCTATTTCCGCCGCGCCGGCAGCGACGCCCAGCTTTCGCCGTGGCTACAGCACCGTAATCATCTGCATCCGGTTATTCACCGGGCGCAGGACATCATGTCTGCTGAACCGGAAGCCGCGTGGACGCTATCCGCCGTTGCGGACAAAGTACACGTCAGCAGCCGTCACCTCACGCGCCTTTTCCGTGAACATCTGGGCATCAGCGTGCGCGAATATCATGAGCGGCTACGCATTGCAATAGCGCAACAACGTTTGCAACAGGGTATCGGGCTGGAAAAATCCGCCCTGATGGCTAATGCCGTTCACTTAAGCCGGTTTTTAGGGGAAACACCGGGGGAGGTTCCCGTAGGGACACCTCACCCCGGTGGTCGCCCCGAGTATCTCGATGCTTAAACGATCGGCGTTAGCCCTGATGGCGGGGTTCTCCTCCGCCCGCCAGTTACGCCGCGCGCTGCTGCGCCGGACACGGCATGACGAATAACCGGCGGCGTCCTTAGCTGACCAGACGCCGGCTATCGATTTTCCGCAACGCCATCGACAGCAGCAGGCTGCCGAGCAACGCGGCGCTGAAGATGTAGAAGATATCCAGCACCGGACAGGATTCGACGCTCATACCGTGGGTGCGCAGATAGTGAATAATCAGCGCATGGAAACCGTAAATCGCCAGGGAGTGGCGCGATATCAGGGCCAGCCCGGGCAATACCCGATGATTCAGGTAGCGTTTAAACGCCATCAGCAGGCTGACCGCCGCCAGAAAAACCAGCGGACCGCAGTAGATGTAAAACGTTTGGTTGAAATTATCGCTCATTATCGAGTGATGCTTTGTTCCCATCGCCACCAGCAGCACGCACGCAATAAACGCCGGAATCGCGGCGATCGCCCCCTGGCGGGGAATCTCCAGCATGCCCAGCGCCCGTCCGATCAGCGCGTACAGCAAATAGTAAAAGGTATCGCCGTAAACATAGAGATTGACCGGCAATAGCTTCACGCCGGCAAAATCAACCCGCCCGGTATTCGGGTTGGCAACCACCGCCAGCGCCACAATGAAGATCGCCAGATACCTGCCCGATACGGGCTTAACATTAATTAACGGCGAGAGCAGATAGACCACGGCGATGGCATAGAAAAACCACAGGTGGTAAAAAATCGGTTTTTGCAGGAAATATCTGGCGGCGTTCAGCGGGTTGATGGGCGTTAGCAGCGCCATATAAATCAGGGAAACCGCGCTATAAAACAGAATGCATAGGCCGATGCGCAGGAAATGTTTTTTCTGCGCGCTGCGCGCGCCGAAAAACAGATACCCCGAAATCATAAAGAACAGCGGCACGCACACCCGCGAGGCGGAGTTGAGAACATTCGCCACATCCCAGTGCGTATCGCCCGGCGCGCCGCCGGCGGTGATGTAATAGGCGGTGCTATGGATCAGCACCACCATCATACAGGCCACCGCCCGCAGATTATCAATCCAGACGATCTTACCGCTCATGCATAACCTCTTGGCGAGACAAAAGATATCGCACAGGGTAAGACGTGTGGATAAACCACACAATGGGGAATGGGTTGAATACGGGAATGTCGCCGGAGATGCCCGCCTGCGCGGGCATGGCGGAGACGCGATATCGATCAGAACAATCCCAGCGGCTTCTCCGAGTAGCTCACCAGCAGGCACTTGGTTTGCTGGTAATGCTCCAGCATCATCTTGTGGTTTTCACGCCCGATGCCCGACTGCTTGTAGCCGCCGAACGCCGCGTGCGCCGGGTAGGCATGGTAGCAGTTGGTCCAGACGCGGCCGGCCTGAATGCCGCGCCCCATCCGGTAGGCGACGCTGCCGTTGCGGCTCCACACGCCCGCGCCGAGGCCGTATTCGGTATCATTGGCGATCTCCAGCGCATCATCCATGGTTTTGAAGGTCGTCACCGCCAGCACCGGCCCGAAGATCTCTTCCTGGAAGACGCGCATGCTGTTTTTGCCAAACAGGATGGTGGGCTCCAGATAATATCCCTGCGCCAGTTCGCTCGGCATCTCTTTGCGGCGTCCACCGGTCAGCACCCGGGCCCCCTCCTGCTTACCGATGTCGATGTAGTTGAGAATGGTATCCAGCTGCCCGGCGGACACCTGAGCGCCCATCATGGTTTTGGCGTCCAGCGGATGGCCGATGCGAATAGCTTCAACGCGCTTAATCGCCCGCTCCATAAAGCGCTCGTAGATTGACTCCTGCACCAGCGCCCGGCTCGGGCAGGTACAGACCTCCCCCTGATTAAAGGCGAACAGCGTGAACCCTTCCAGCACTTTGTCAAAGAAGCTGTCCTCTTTATCCATGACGTCCGCGAAGAAGATATTGGGCGACTTGCCGCCCAGTTCCAGCGTAACCGGCGTCACGTTCCGGGCCGCATAGCCCATGATTTGCTGGCCCACTTCCGTCGAACCGGTAAACGCCACCTTGGCGATGCGTTTCGAGGTAGCCAGATATTCGCCGATATCGCTGCCCGAACCGTTCACCACGTTGACGACGCCCGGCGGCAGGATATCCTGAATCAGCTCCATCAGAACCAGAACCGACATCGGCGTCAGCTTGGCGGGTTTCAGCACGATGCAGTTGCCCGCCGCCAGCGCGGGCGCCATCTTCCAGCAGGCCATCAACAGCGGGAAGTTCCAGGGAATAATCTGGCCGACGACCCCCAGCGGCTCATGGAAATGGTAGGCGACGGTATCGCCGTCGATTTCACTGATCGCCCCCTCCTGGGAACGTATGCAGGCGGCAAAATAGCGGAAGTGATCGATCGCCAGCGGGACATCCGCGCCGCGGGTTTCTCGAATGGGTTTCCCGTTATCCCAGGTTTCCACCGCGGCCAGCCGTTCAAGGTTTTGCTCCATTCTGTCGGCGATACGGTTCAGCAACAGCGCGCGCTGTTGCACCGACATTCCCCCCCATTCGGCTTTCGCCTGATGGGCCGCATCCAGCGCATGATCGACATCCCGAGAGGTGGAGCTGGCGACTTCGCACAGAGGCTGGCCGGTGACCGGCGTCAGGTTGACGAAATACTGTCCCCCCTCGGGCGGAACCCAGGCGCCCCCGATAAAGTTGTCGTAGCGTTTTTTCAGATTAAGCGCGTCATATTCACCGGTCGTCGCCCGGCTTTCAGCGATGTCATAGGCCATTTCAATCTCCTTCTCGCGGTCTGGTACGCGGCGGAGCCGCGGTGGAAACAGGGGGGCAAGGCGCAAACGAACGTCAGTCAGAGAACATGGTTAAATCGTAACCAGCGATGGGCGTTTATGACAGCGCCCGGCAAAAGAGAATCTTAACTCTTCGAAGCAAATCACATTTTTACAACCAAAATAAAACAAATCGACAACCCGAATCCGGACGCGATCGCTGTTTTCAGAGAAAAGTTCGCATCGGCCGGGAGGCGGTGAAATAATAGCGGGATAAATCAGCGACATTGACTTACGACTCATAGGAATTCCAGGTGAAAGACGTTGTTAATCCGCAAACGATAGCGTTGCCGCCGGGCGCGCGCCGGCATGCCGTCAGCCATCAGGGGACGCTGGCGCAGCCGCAGACCGACTGGCTGGCGGAGGAAGTACCGGTGGCGCTGGTCTATAACGGTATTTCGCACGTGGTGATGATGTCGTCGCCGAAAGATCTTGAGCTCTTCGCGCTGGGCTTTTCGCTGTCGGAGGGCATCATTGCGTCGCCGCAGGAGATTTACGGCATTGACGTTCAACCGGTATGCAACGGCATTGAAGTGCAAATCGAGCTGTCCAGCCGCCGTTTTTCCGGCTTAAAAGCGCGGCGCCGGGCGATGGATGGCCGTACCGGCTGCGGCGTCTGCGGCGTGGAGCAGCTGGCGGAGATCGGCAAGCCCGTCTCCCCCCTGCCCTTTAGCCAAACCTTCTCGCTCAGCCGTCTTGAGTCTGCGCTGGCGCAGTTGGAAAACGTACAGCAGGTGGGCCGGCTGACGGGCTGTACCCATGCCGCGGCCTGGATCACGCCGGAGGGCTTGCTGGCCGGCGGCTGCGAAGATGTCGGGCGCCACGTCGCGCTGGACAAGCTGCTCGGCATGCGGGCGAAAAATCCATGGCGGCAAGGCGCCGCGCTGGTTTCCAGCCGGGCCAGCTATGAGATGGTGCAGAAGTCCGCCATGTGCGGCGTCGAGATCCTGTTTGCGGTTTCCGCCGCCACCTCACTGGCCGTCGAGGTCGCCGCGCGCTGCAATTTGACGCTGGTGGGCTTTTGCCGTCCGGGGCGCGCCACCGTCTATACCCATCCGCAGCGGCTGCGCGAATAATGTCCGCGCCAGAGGCAAGCGCGTAGAGAACGCCTTTGAACGTCGCTTGCGACGACCCAGAAAGGCTGACGAATCCCCAGAAAATAATTAAACGTTATTTAATCAATCGCCATAAATAACAGTATATTGTTTTTCCCTTCGCGTAAAAAATCGCGCTGAGGTGAGCGGCAGGACGCCGCGAAAGCCGGTGGCGCATCGGGCGCGTGCAGCGTCTTTACGAGCCATCCATTACCGCCGCTCATCGGACTTTGTCGGCAAACGCGGAACGGCGCTTAGTCTTATCGAGCATGACTTAGATTAATTTGTTTTTATCTCACCGCGGCCCCCCATAAGCGCCTGTTATATGGGCCTAAAGCGACCGGTCGGATCGTTTTCAAACAAGAATAATCATTTTCAATATCATTTAATTAACTATAATGAACCTAATTCTTACGCGGCGCTAACAAAAGCAGTGCCGCAATATTTTGTGTACTAGAATAATTGTGTACGATACCGCTTTTCAGTACTACAACATTTCGGTACTACAACCACGGAGATGCTAAACATGAGTTATTCACTACCATCCCTGCCCTATGCTTATGACGCGCTGGAGCCTCATTTCGACAAACAAACGATGGAAATTCATCACTCCAAGCACCATCAGACCTACGTCAATAACGCTAATGCAGCGCTGGAATCCCTGCCTGAGTTCGCCAAACTGCCTCCAGAGGAAGTGATCGCGCAATTGGATAAAGTGCCGGCGGAGAAAAAAACCGCTTTGCGTAACAACGTCGGCGGACACGCCAACCACAGCCTGTTCTGGAAAGGCCTGAAGCTTGGCACCACGCTGACCGGCGATCTGAAAGCCGCCATCGAGCGCGATTTCGGCAGCGTCGACGCTTTCAAAGAGAAATTCGAGCAGGCCGCGGCCACGCGTTTCGGCTCCGGCTGGGCCTGGCTGGTATTGAAAGATGACGGCAAACTGGCGGTGGTTTCCACGGCCAACCAGGATAGCCCGCTGATGGGCGAAGCCATTTCCGGCGCTTCCGGCTACCCGATCGTCGCTCTGGACGTGTGGGAACACGCATACTACCTGAAATACCAGAACCGCCGTCCTGACTACATCAAGGCGTTCTGGAGCGTAGTGAACTGGGACGAAGCCGCGAAACGCTTTGCTGAAGCGAAAAAATAATCCGCGCGCCGGAGAGCCGCCCGCGCTAATCCGACGTAACGCACAACCGGAATAACGAGCCGTTATTCCAAACGGCGGATCACTTAAGCCGATTTTTAGGGGAAACACCGGGGGAGGTTCCCGCAGGGATGCCTCACCCCGGTGGTTGCTCCGTCTACCTCGATATTTAAACGACCGGCATTAGCCGTTATTCCGGTTTTTTATCCTGCGCCCCCAGCCCGACGCCCTGCACGCGACGTTGAAAAGCGCTCCCGGCGCTGTTTTACCGCCTATTTCCCCCGCCGCGCGGCCATCCGAAATGTTAAAGCTTTATTGCTTATTGCCGATAATTCGTACGTGACTTTATCGTATGATTTTGATACCCGTCATACTTCAAGTTGCCTGTTCGTTGGCTTTATTACTCACCCCATCCGTGGGGCTCGCCCCGTTGGGGCCGCCGCAAGCGCTGTTCAAAAACGCTTTGGCGTTTTTGTCCTGCAACTCGAATTATTTAGGGTATATGCCGATACGTTGTACTTCACACGACATCTTAATGGCGCAGCTTTCCATGGTCGGCGGTATGAAATGTGATGCGGGCGCCGGAGGATGTATTCTGTTTATAAGATAATGGAAGAAAAAAATGGCGATAAAATTTGAAGATATCAACGTCGGTAAAAAATTAGGCTTAGGTTTCTTCCTGGTCTTAATAATGACGGTTATTATTGCCGGCGCAGGCGTCATGCATATCGAAGAGCTAAAAGAAAGTATTGATAAGGTAAATTTAAGTAATAATATCAATAACGAAATTAACCAGGCCAAATATTATCGCGTACGCTATAGCACAACTTATAATCCCGAAGATATACAGCAAAACAATGTCAGCATTGATAAGATCAACACCTATATCGCTCATGCCAAAGAAAAAAGCTGGCCGGAAAACATCAGCGCCAAATTTCCTCAGATAGAAAGTATGATTGCCGAATATCGGCAAAAGCAGCAGAGCTATATCGAGGCGATTAATAAAAAAGATAGCGTCAGGAAAAGCTGGAATCTTTCCGAAACGGAAGAACCATTAAAACAACTGGGCGCACAGCTCATTACGGACTACGCCACGCCGGCGCTGCAATTGCTGCTTTCCGATCTTAATTATAAATTGATGGCCGTACGCTACCACGTGCGCGGCTTATTGCTGTCGCGCGATGAGGAGGCGCAGGAAAAACTCGCCGCCGCGATTAAAGAGGCGCAAACCGCGCTGAACGCGCTGCACCAGCACCCGGATCTGTCGGCGCAGCAGAAGGAGACGCTTACGCCGGTCCTCGGCACGATGAGCGTTTATCAAGGGCGCGCGATGGCGTATATTCCCGCCTATCAGGAAGAGATGGCCGAAGCGCAGCAGATGCGGACTATCGCCGATCGGCTCAACCAGATCATCGAGTCCCTGCTTAACGAACAGCTACGGCTTACCCAGCATGATATCCGCAGCTCCGAGATCCAGATGGGCATCACCGCGCTGATTACGCTTCTGCTCGGGTTGCTGGTTTCCTGGTTTATCTCACGCCAGATTACGACGCCGCTGCACAATACGCTGGATATGGCCGAACGTATCGCCACCGGCGATCTCACCATGACCATCAATACCACCCGCCGTGATGAACTGGGCCAGCTCATCAGCGCCATGTCGAAGATGAACGCCAACCTGCATAACATGATCGATGAGATCCGCGTCGGCGTAAGCCAGATCTTCACCGCTTCCAGGGAGATCGTCGCCGGCAACACCGATCTCTCCTCCCGGACCGAGCAGCAGGCCGCCGCCGTTGAGCAAACCGCCGCCAGCATGGAGCAGTTGACCGCCACGGTAAAACAAAACGCGGACAATGCGCACCACGCCAATACGCTGGTGCTCAGCGCCTCCCAAACGGCGCAACAGGGCGGCGAGCAGGTGAATAACGTGGTGAAAACCATGACCGATATCGAGCACAGCTCCCGGCGTATCGCGGATATCACCTCCGTGATTAACGGCATCGCTTTCCAGACCAATATCCTGGCCCTGAACGCCGCCGTTGAAGCCGCCCGCGCGGGCGAGCAAGGGCGGGGATTCGCCGTGGTCGCCAGCGAAGTGCGCAATCTGGCGCAACGCAGCTCCCAGGCCGCCAAAGAGATCGCCAGCCTGATCGCCGAATCCGTCGAACAAGTGAGCAACGGGGCGGTACTGGTCGGCAACGCGGGTAAAACGATGAACGATATCGTCGCTTCGGTGACTCAGGTGCACAGCATTATGAGTGAGATCGCCACCGCTTCGGACGAACAGAGCCGGGGAATTACGCAGATCAATCAGGCGATCGTGGAGATGGACAGCACCACCCAGCAAAACGCCGCGCTGGTCGAGCAATCCTCCGCGGCGGCGGATTCGCTGGAAGAGCAGGCCGCGCTGCTGAAACAGGCGGTGTCCGTATTTCGTCTGTCAGGCACGCAGGACGACGACACGCCGTCCGGCATCGCGCTCTCCCGCCCGTCGCTACAGCTGAACGACAAGCGGTAACGTCCGCTGCCGCCGGCGCACTCCCGCGCTTTAATTGGTTATTCCCGCTAAGGCGGGAATCGCCGGCGGGGATAACGGAAAAGAAGCGGATAGCCTGCCGCTCAGTGCCGCACCGGCGGCTTAAAAGGGTTTCGGCGCGTAGCCCATCATCTCTTTTAACCCCATTTCGCGCCCCAGCGCCGTCATGGGGTGCACCACCACCAGTCCGCGGACGCTTTTCTTCAGCGCGCCCAGATTCGCCTGCTCTTTTTTGTCGATGGCGCGGCTGAAAGGCAGGCGAGTCAGCTTCTTCGCCTCCTGGCTGAGTTTCCGCTCCCGCGCATTGCGCAGCCGTTCGATTTCCGCCGTCAGCTTTTCGCACGCTGCCAGATTCAACGCCGTCGCTTCGGCGTCTCCCTGCTCAAGTAGGGCGACCTGTTGACGATTCAATTTATCCAATTGATCGCTAAGACGTTTAATTTCTGCTTTTTCCTGCTCTTTCATAACGTATCAACCTGTATAACGGGGGGATCATGCGGGGTGCAAGCATACACTAAACCCTATCGCAGGTGCAGTGCGGTGGGAATATCGGCTAAAAGGCTTTTTTCATGCTGATTTGGGAAATCAATTCCGTAAGCGATAACACCAGCGTGGAGCGGACCATCTGCTGATAACGCTGTTGCTGCATGCTAATCAGTAGGTCATCGGCGACATCTTCCCCGGCGGGAAGCGGCGGCTGCGCGGGCAACATGCCGACGCAGTGCAGTTCGCCGATCGGGCCAAGAATTTCATCATCGGTAAAACGGTAATGACGTCCGTCGTGCAACAACTCGTCGCTCAACGCCATCAGCAATTCCGCGTCCTCATACTCTTTACGGCCGATCATGCCCAGCCCGTAAATCAGCTTGAGGCGCACGCACAGATCCCCGAGCGGACCTGTGCCCATCATCAATGGTTCAACCGCATATTTAACGGCATAGTCATCCTTGCGGAACACTTGCAACATAAGAACACTGACCGCTTCGGCCAGTAAGTCGGCCGCCCGGAGCATAAAATCACGTACCGTGGATGCTGAATTGAGTGATTCAAGAACCCGGTTTTCAAACGCCTGTGTCTCTTCCATCGCTACTTCTCGTCCCGCTACCCGCACACAGATTATCTCCGACCCGGCGATGCTTTCTACCGGCGAATGCGGCGACGCCGGTTATACCCGGCATCGCCAGCTCCAAACATCAACGGTTATATACCCGTCATACACCGGCCCGGTCCGTAAAAGGCCCACGCGTCGCGTTGCGCAAAACGGTAACCTTGTGTCCCGCAACGCGAAGTATGTAGGATATAAACGTAATCAGGGATCACCAAGCAGAAACGATCCGCCCATTACCGCATGGCGTTATACACACTCACCGCCTGCGCGACAACTTTACTCTGCGCATCCAGACCTGAAATCTGCGCCAGCGCCGCCTGCGGTCCCTGTTTTTCCAGCAATGCGGCCAGTTCGCGCGCCTGCGGATCCTGTTCGCAACGGAAATGCATCGCGGCGGCGATACCGACGATTAGATTATCATGCGGCAAGAGGTATTCCAGCGTCCCCAGCAGCGGTTTGATCAGCCGGTCGCCGGCGCTCAGTTTACGCAAGGGCTGACGCCCCACGCGTTCGACGTCATCATGCAGGTAGGGGTTTTCAAAACGGCTGAGAATTTTATTGATATAGGCCGCATGTTTCGCCGGATCGAAACCGTAGCGTTTAATCAATACCGCGCCGCTCTCTTCCATCGCGCCTTTAACCACGGCGCGTACGTTAGGATCGAGGATGGCGTCGCGAATCGTCTGATGCTTAAGCTGCCGGCCCAGATAGGCGGTGATGGCATGACCGGTGTTTAGCGTAAACAGTTTGCGTTCGACAAAAGCCATCAGGTTATCGGTCAGCTCCATGCCCGGGATGGCCGGAGGCGTTCCTTTAAACTGCGTCTGGTCGACGATCCATTCACTGAAAGTTTCAACCGTCACGGCCAGCACATCGTCGCTGCCGGCTTCGGAAGGCGGTACGATACGATCGACGGCGGAATCGACGAAACCCACATGCTGCGCCACCCACTCTTGCCGATCGGCCGGCAGCAGCTTCAGCACATGCTGTTTCAGTTGGCTGGTGCCGCGCACCATATTCTCACAGGCGATAATATTCAACGGGCGCGCGTTGCCGTCCGCGTGGCGCTTCACCAGCCCCTGCGCGATGGCGCCGGCGATCTTTTCCAGAATTTGCGGCCCGACGGCCGTCGTGACCAGATCGACGTCGGCAATCAGCGCCGCCGCTTGCGGACTGCCGCTATGAACGGCGCTGACGTTGCTGACGGTATCAAGCCGCGTCTGCTCTCCCACGATGCGAACCTGATAGCTTTTGCGCTGGTTCAGCGCATCCAACAGCGGCTGATTCACGTCCGCGAAGGTCAGTTCGATATTGGCGTCGACCAACAGTTTACCGATGAATCCACGACCGATATTTCCAGCACCAAAATGTAATGCTTTCATTATGCTTTACCCTTTTAAAACAACATGCTGACAAGAGGCCGCCCGCGCGGGCGGCGTCACCGTAAACTCAGGCGCTCTTTGTGCCCGACAGCAGGTCGAGCACGTCCTGTACGTTCTGGGTATGCGCCAAACGCTCAATCACGGATTCATCGTCCAGTGCATTGGTCAGGCTGGTAATTACCTGAATGTGTTCGTTATTACGGGCGGCGATACCGATGACCAGGCGCGCGACCTCATCGTCGTTTTCGCCGAAACGCACGCCGTCGGGGTACTGGCAGAAAACCACGCCGGTTTTCAGCACCTGATCTTTGGCTTCGATCGTCCCGTGCGGCACCGCGATGGATTCGCCCAGATAGGTCGACGTCAGTTTTTCGCGCTCCAGCATGGCGTCGACGTAGGCAGGCTCGACGTAGCCCCCTTTCACCAGCTGTTCGCCGGCGAAACGGATGGCCTGTTCTTTGGTGGTTGCATGTTGGTTGAGGAAAACGTTGGCGGCGCCAAGCTGGAACAGCTTCGCCCCTTCGCCGGCGACATCCGGTTTGGCGGCCGCGGCTTCCGGCGCGGCGGGAGAGGCGCTGCCTTGCGCGGCGGTCAGGCGGGCGACCAGATCGCTATACAGCCGGCTATCAAGGAAGTTGGTCAGCGAGATATGTTGAGCCTGCGGCGCATGACGCAGCGCGCGCTCGGTAAGATCCCGGTGGGTAATCACCAGATCGACATCCGGCGGCAGGTTATTGATTGCGCAGTTGGTTACGGAAACATTTTTCAGCCCGGCGTCCTGCACTTTCTTACGCAGCACGCCGGCGCCCATGGCGCTGGAGCCCATCCCGGCATCGCAGGCGACGATGATTTTACGCACGGTGCTCAAATCGCCGCTGACGCCGACCTCGGCGCGATCCGCTTCTTTTGCCGACGATTTCAGCGCCTGCATACGACGGGTGGCTTCGCCAAGATCTTCCTCCGTTTTGTTTTTCGCGCTTTTCAGCAAAATAACGGAAACCACGAAAGACACCGCGAATGCCGCCACAATCGCTACGATATTGGCGAAGTAGGCGCCTTTTGGCGTCATAGCCAACACCGCCAGAATCGATCCGGGAGACGCCGGAGAGATCAAACCGCCGCCCAGCAGGCCGAGCGTAAACACGCCGGTCATCCCGCCGAGGATAACGGCGATAATAAGACGCGGATTCATCAGCACGTAAGGGAAGTAAATTTCGTGAATCCCGCCGAAGAAGTGGATGATGGCGGCGCCCGGAGCGGACTCTTTCGCGTTGCCGCGGCCGAAAAGCATATAGGCGATCAGCACGCCCAGGCCGGGACCGGGGTTCGCTTCAATCAGGAAGAAAATGGATTTGCCGGTTTCGGTCGCCTGCTGAATCCCGAGCGGCGAGAAGATGCCGTGGTTAATGGCGTTGTTCAGGAAAAGAATTTTTGCCGGCTCGACGAAAATGGAGGCTAACGGCAGCAGGCCGTTGCGCACCATCACGTTAACGCCGGCGGCCAACGCCTGAGAGAACAGTTCGACCAGCGGGCCGATGGCCAGAAACGACAGGATCGCCAACAGCATGCCGATAATACCGGCGGAGAAGTTGTTGACCAGCATTTCAAAACCGCTTTTTATTTTGCCGTCGACCAGGCCGTCGAAACGCTTAATCGCCCAGCCGCCCAGCGGGCCGGCAATCATCGCCCCCATAAACATGGGAATATCCGTCCCGGCGATCACCCCCATCGTGGTGATGGCGCCGACCACGCCGCCGCGTTCGCCGAAGACCAGGCGACCGCCGGTATAGCCGATCAGCAACGGCAGCAGATAGCTGATCATCGGCGCGACGAGTTTCGCCAGCGTTTCGTTAGGCAGCCAGCCGGTAGGAATAAATAGCGCGGTAATAATACCCCAGGCGATAAATGCGCCAATGTTGGGCATCACCATGTTGCTAAGAAAGCGACCAAAGTTCTGAACTTTGATCTTGATGTCTGGTGAAAGCATAAAAACACACTCCTATTGAACGCGCTGACAATGAGAGCGCGTGGTCATGATCGTGAGACGGAGTGAGCAATTTCCGTCCGCATCCCCGTATGCAGGTCGGACTCTAACATTCTGTTTTCACTTAGCAATCAGATGGAATTTTGTGATATAGATCACATTTCTGACACGCAAAATGGGCGCAAATAAGTGATGTTAATCACAAAAAAAGGCGTTTTTGTACAAAATTTGCGCATTTTGGGAGTAACGAAGATGTGATGCAAATCACAATTTCGTAACATGCATTTGTTCAATTTATGGGAGAGAAATCACAATTTATTTGCGATTGAATGGCGAATCGGACGGGCGAAACGCGCTATCGGTTAGTCGATCCGCGTAACGCGTTCATCAGGCGCGCGCAAAAAATAACGCCCGCTCCCGACGCGTCGAGAACGGGCGTTAGCATCGCCGGACGGCCGCCGTTAGCTTCCGTAGTAAGAGACGGTATACAGCGCCTTCATATCTTCCACTTTCGGATGGCCGGGATTGGTTAGCGTACAGGGGTCGTCCAGCGCATTCTGGCTCATGCGGTCGAGCACTTGAGTGAATTTATCTTCGCTGAAATCCACCTCGTCGCACTCGCGGAACGTATCGGGAATGTTTAGCCGATGATTCAGATCGCGGATGGCCTCGGCCAGATTGATAATGCCGAAACGCTTCTCAATCTGTTGATATTTATGGGTCCAGTGGCGATTAAACTGAATCACGTACGGTAGCATGATGGCGTTGGCCAGTCCGTGGGTAACGCCGAACTCGCCGCCGATCTTATGCGCCAGCGAATGAATGATTCCCAGGGAGGCGTTGGTGAAAGCGATCCCCGCCAGCGCGGAGGCGTTATGCATATGGAAACGCGCCTGCATATTGTCGGGGGAGAGGTAGGCGGTTTCCAGATTCTCGAATACCAGCCGAATCGCTTCCAGCGCGTAGGGGTCGGTAAACGAACTGGCGGCGGTAGAGACATAGGCCTCCAGCGCGTGGGTCAGCACATCCATCCCCGAATACGCCGTAATGTGCGGCGGACAGGTCGCCGGAATAGCCGGATCGAGAATCGCGATATCCGGCACCATATCCGACGCCACGATGGGGTATTTAATATGGCTTTCCGTATCCGTAATCACGGAAAATGCGGTGATTTCCGAAGCCGAGCCGCTGGTGGAGGGAATGGCGACGAACTTGGCCTTGTTGCGCAGCGGGGGCATCGCGCCGACGGGCAGGATATCCGCCAGCGTAAGATGCGGATGCTCATAGAAACACCACATGACTTTTGCCGCATCGATAGCGGACCCGCCGCCAATCGCCACGATCCAGTCCGGCTGAAATTCAAGCATCGCTTTGGCGCCGCGCTGCACCGTCGCCACGGAGGGGTTCGGCTCGACGTTGTCAATCAGCAGGCAATCCATCCCGGCCTGATTGAGCAGTTTCTCGGTCTGAGCCAAAAAACCATGCCGTTTCATCGAACTGCCGCCGGTAACGATCGCCGCCCGGCTGCCCCGCAGGGAGGTAAGCCGCGCCAGCGCATTTTCGCCGTAGGTGATATCACGCGGGATGGAAAAATTAATCGCACTCATAATGAACTCCTGTAATTAATAGTAAGCTATATAAAATAGTGCTACGGCAAACAGAGAGTCACGGTGCCATCGGGGGGGAAATCCCCGGCTTTACCCGTCGTATTTCAACTTGCACAATGCGGCGCCGGGTTTGCCGGCGCCTCCTGCAACTCGAATTATTTAGAGTATATTATTTTTATTCTTTTTCATTCCAGCCGTTCAACAACAGGACTGCGCCTCTGTCTGGTCATCAAGAGATTAAATACCTTTTTCCGCTGCATCTGCGTTGGCTCTATTATTCGCCCCATTTATGGATTTTCTCCTGCTGAGCCGGCGTCAGCGCGATTTCTTTACGTAAACCATATGCCTTGAAAAACAATTCATTGTTACTTAACTGAATTTAAAAATAATTATTCATTATTTTCTAGGAGCAAAAAAATACCCGACATCTTATTTAATCCCCTAGATTTTACGCCAGTAACTGACTGGGGAGACTGAAAAATCAGCCAGAAGCAGGTTGAACGCCGCCTACGGGGCGAGCAAGAACCAGCCTACCTGAAGTTTGAAAGATAACGAACATAACGCCTATTGGCATAAGCGCTGAATAACATCATGCTATTATTTTATTTCTACTCCCATTTAAACCAGGCATAGCCTGAATTTCTTCGCAGTATAACCGTGGCATCGGGTGATAATTGTGATCTTTATTCTATTTCATAAAAAATGAAACCGAATAAAACCAACACTTTTTTAGGGGGATAGTTAATTAAAACGGCATCATTGATATACGTAAAAATAACCGCAGGAATGTTGAAAATGTGGAATGTGAATTAATTATGTTCGTTAATAAAATGATGTTTAATTTATATTTACCTGTTAATCAATTAGCCCCAAAAGGCGTTTTCATCCGGTCGCGTCGTACAGGATGAAATATTCCGACGACGATGAAAAACAGCGTCGGTTTATTCCCCGCCCGCGCGTTGATACGCCCGCCGGCGGGCGTATCCGGGATAAACGCCCCCTTTTCAGCGCGAAGAGAGGGCGTGAAGGCACTACTGCAACAGCGAAATATCCGCCACTTTCAGGAACAGGTTACGCAGCGCGTCAAGCAGCGTCAGGCGATTGACGCGCACCGCCTCGTCGTCCGCCATCACCATCACCTGATCGAAGAAGGCGTCGACCGGTTCGCGCAGTTCGGCCAGCTCAACCAGCGCTTCCTGATAGCGTCCCGCGGCGAACAGCGGCTCCAGCTTGTCGCGCAACACCACCAGATAGGTGGCCAATTTGATTTCCGCAGGGTCCTTCAGAACCGCCGCATTCACCTGCTCATTCAGCGTATCGCTGGATTTCGCCAGAATATTGGAAACCCGTTTGTTGGCCGCCGCCAGCGCGGCGGAAGCGTCCAGCGTGCGGAAATGGCTCACCGCCTTCACCCGGGCGTCGAAATCCGCCGGACGGGTCGGACGGCGCGCCAGCACCGCCTGAATGGTGTCCACGCTGTGCCCTTCCTCCTGATACCAAGCGCGGAAACGGCCGAGCATAAACTCAATCACGTCGTCCACCACCTTGGCGTTGGTCAGCTTGTCGCCGTACAGGCGCACCGCTTCTTCCGTCAGCGTTTGCAGATCCAGCGGCAGTTGCTTTTCAACGATGATGCGCAATACCCCTAACGCCGCGCGGCGCAGCGCAAACGGGTCTTTGTCCCCTTTCGGATGCTGCCCGATGCCGAAGATCCCCGCCAGCGAGTCCATCTTGTCGGCAATCGCCAGCGCGCAGGCCACCGGGGAAGAGGGCAAATCGTCGCCGGCGAAGCGCGGCTGATACTGCTCGTTCAGCGCGACGGCGACATCTTCCGCCTCGCCGTCATGACGCGCATAGTGCATGCCCATCACGCCCTGGGTGTCGGTAAATTCAAACACCATGTTGGTCATCAGATCGCACTTGGACAGCAGGCCCGCGCGGGTAGCGTGATTCACATCGGCGCCGATCTGTTCGGCGATCCAGCCTGCCAGCGCCTGAATACGATCGGTTTTATCGCGCAATGAGCCGAGCTGCTGCTGGAACAGCACGCTTTCCAGACGCGGCAGATGATCTTCCAGACGTTTTTTCCGGTCGGTATTGAAAAAGAACTCCGCATCCGCCAGACGCGGACGCACCACTTTCTCGTTGCCGGCGATAATCTGCCGCGGGTCGCTGGATTCAATATTGGCGACGAAAATAAAGTTCGGCAGCAGCTTGCCGTCGTCGTCGTAAACCGGGAAGTATTTCTGGTCGCCTTTCATGGTATACACCAGCGCTTCCGCCGGCACCGCCAGGAATTTCTCTTCAAATTTGGCGGTCAGCACCACCGGCCACTCCACCAGCGAGGCCACTTCTTCCAACAGGGCGTCATTCAGATCGGCGTTACCGCCAATCTTGCGCGCGGCGGATTCTGCGTCCTGTTTGATTTTCGCCTTACGCGCCGCGTAATCCGCCATCACTTTGCCGCGCTCCAGCAGGATGCCGGGATATTGCTCGGCGCTGTCGATGGTGAACTCCGCTTCGCCCATAAAACGGTGGCCACGCAGGGTGCGGGCGGAATCGATCCCCAGCACCTGTCCCGGGATCAGCTCATCGCCCAGCAGCATGACGACGGTGTGCACCGGGCGCACAAACTGGGTCTCTTTATCGCCCCAGCGCATCAATTTCGGGATCGGCAGTTTAGCCAGCGATGCGCCGACCATGCCCGCCAGCAGCGCCTGGGTCCGCGCGCCTTTAACCTGCGCGCGGTACAGCAGCCATTCGCCTTTATCGGTTTTCAGGCGCTCAGCCCGATCGACCGTAATGCCGCAGCCGCGCGCCCAGCCTTCGGCCGCTTTGGTCGGCTTGCCCGCGGCGTCAAACGCCTGCGCTATCGCCGGGCCGCGTTTTTCTATTTCGCGATCCGGCTGCGCGTCGCTCAGGTTCGCCACTTTCAGCGCCAGGCGGCGCGGCGCGGCGAACCATTCCACGTCGCCGTGGGTCAGGCCGGCGGCGTCCAGCTCCGCGCCGAAGTTCACGGCGAAAGATTCCGCCAGATTACGGAGAGCCTTCGGCGGCAGCTCTTCCGTGCCGATTTCCACCAGAAAAGTCTTGTCAGTCATGGCTGCCTCTTAGCTCTCTTTCTTATCGCTTATGTTCTTGGTACACAAAGGGAAGCCCAGCGCCTCGCGGGAAGCGTAGTAGGCTTCGGCCACCGCTTTGGTCAGGGTACGAATACGCAGGATGTAGCGCTGACGTTCGGTAACGGAGATCGCCTTGCGCGCGTCCAGCAGGTTAAAGCTGTGCGCCGCTTTCAGAATACGTTCGTAGGCGGGCAGAGGCAGCGGCGTTTCCAGCGCCAGCAGGTGCCGAGCCTCTTTTTCATACTGCTCGAAGCAGGTAAACAGAAAATCGACGTCGGCGTGTTCGAAATTGTAGGTCGATTGCTCCACCTCGTTTTGGTGGAACACATCGCCGTAGGTGGTTTTGCCCAACGGGCCGTCGCTCCAGACCAGATCGTAAACGCTGTCCACGCCCTGAATGTACATCGCCAGACGTTCCAGACCGTAGGTCACCTCGCCGGTGACCGGCTTGCACTCCAGACCGCCGACCTGCTGGAAGTAGGTAAACTGGGTCACTTCCATACCGTTCAGCCACACTTCCCAGCCCAGCCCCCAGGCGCCCAGCGTCGGGTTCTCCCAGTTATCCTCCACGAAGCGGATATCGTGGACCGTCGGATCCAGCCCCAGCGCTTGCAAAGAGCCAAGGTACAGCTCCTGGATATTGTCGGGAGAGGGCTTAATGACGACCTGGAACTGGTAGTAGTGTTGCAGACGGTTGGGGTTTTCGCCGTAGCGGCCATCGGTAGGACGGCGGGACGGTTGTACATAGGCGGTCGCCATCGGCTCCGGGCCGAGCGCCCGCAGGCAGGTCATCGGATGTGAAGTGCCTGCGCCGACTTCCATGTCCAATGGTTGAACGATGGTGCAGCCCTGGCGCGCCCAATAATCCTGTAACGTCAGGATCAGGCCCTGGAAGGTCTTGGTATCAAACTTTTGCATTTGGATTCGCACGCGATACAGTGGATTGACAATGAAAGGCGTCAGTATACCCTCTGAGTGCGAGATATACAGCCGGAATGCGGCAACAAGTTCATATCGATGCTATTTTACGGCCAAGGTATCCCCTCATACTTCAAGCTGCCTGCGTTGGCCTTGTTGCGCGGCCCATCCGCCAGCCGCGCCCCGTTGAAGCCGCCGCAGGCGGCCCGGCGACTCAACCGGCAAACACCGTCTGCAGCATCTTCAGGCTTAGCAGCAGCAGCAGACCGGCAAAGATTTTTTTCAGGGTGGCGACCGGCAAACGGTGGGCCAAGCGGGCGCCGACCGGCGCGGTGAAGTAGCTTACCGCCGAAATCAGCACCACCGCCGGCAGAGAAACATAGCCGAGGCTGTAGGAGGGCAATCCGTCCGCCGACCAGCCGTTTATCATGTATCCCAGCGCCCCCGCCAGCGCGATGGGCAGACCGACCGCCGCCGAGGTGCCGATGGCCTGTTGTATACGCACGTTACACCACGTCAGAAAAGGGACGGTTAATGAACCGCCGCCGATAGCCACCAGCGCGGAAATGCCGCCGATGCACAGTCCGGCCAGCGAAATCCCCGCGTTGCCGGGCAACTGGCGCTGTGGTTTAGGCTTGATATTCAGCACCATTTGCAGCGCGACATAGGCCATAAAGCAGGAGAAGAAGATCGCCAGCGCCCGCGTCGGCAGCAGTGTCGCCAGCCAGGTGGCGGCGAAGGTGCCGATCAGGATAGCGGGCGTAATGCGCCAAACCACCGGCCATAACACCGCCTGATGCTGATGGTGAGTGCGCAGGCTGGAAATCGCCGTAATCACAATCGCCGCCATCGACGTGCCCAGCGCCAGATGCACCAGATGCGCATTGTGCACGCCCTGAGCGGCGAACATCGCCGTCAGCAGCGGAACCATGATGCCGCCGCCGCCGATGCCCAATAGTCCGGCCATAAAACCAACGACCGCCCCTAAAGCCAGATAGGCTAAAATCCATTCAACCGCCATTCCCCGTCCCCCGACTGTTACTCATTATCGCTTTTGTTAGATAGCTTCATCGCCGACCGCACGCCGGACGCATAAGGCTGGTTGCATATACAGCAGTTAAAATGTCATGATGGCGCAATATCAATATCAGCAACCTCACTAAATAACAATCCGTATCCAGAGCTTAACGATAGGATAAAGCGATGAAACGATGTGGTTGGGTCACCCAGGATCCGTTATATCTGGATTATCACGATAACGAATGGGGAAAACCCTGCACCGATAGCCAAAAACTGTTTGAGCTACTCTGTCTTGAGGGTCAGCAGGCCGGGCTTTCCTGGATTACCGTGCTGAAAAAACGCGCAAACTACCGCCGCTGTTTCCATCGGTTCGATCCGCGCCGCATCGCCCAAATGACTTCGGCGGACGTCGATGCGCTGATGCAAGACAGCGGCATCATTCGCCACCGCGGAAAGATAGAGGCCATCATCGCCAACGCCCGCGCCTGGCTGGCGATGGAGAGTCAGGGCGAAGACTTCTCCCGTTTTGTCTGGTCGTTCGTCGACAATCAGCCGCAGCTTAACCGCCCGGCGTCCCTCGCCGACGTGCCGGCCAAAACCGCTATTTCAGACGCCATGTCGAAGGCATTGAAAAAACGCGGCTTCAAATTTATCGGGTCCACCATCTGTTATGCGTTTATGCAGGCCGGCGGACTGGTTAACGACCACGTCGCCGACTGTTTCCGCCGGCAGGACCTGGCGCCATGATCCGCGAATACCGAGCGCGGGATCTGGAGCCGCTGATGTCGCTCTGGCTGGAAAGCACTACGCTGGCGCACCCTTTTATTGACGCGGACTACTGGCGGGAAAGCGCTCCGCTGGTGCGCAACGTTTATCTTCCGCAGTCGCAAACCTGGGTATATGAAAAGCCGCAACGCCTCGCCGGCTTTATCAGCGTGCTGGAAAAGCGTTTTATCGGCGCGCTGTTTATACAACGGCGCGATTATGGCCGGCAGATCGGCGCCGCTTTAATCAACCACGTTCAGCGCCAGTTTCCATTGCTTAGCCTGGAGGTGTACCAGCAAAATGCGCGCGCCTGCGCGTTTTACCGCAAACAGGGCTTTGTCGTCGTCGATGAAAAGTTTAATCAGGAAACTCAGTCCGCAACACTTATTATGCAGTGGGCTAATCCTTTTATCCGCCACTATTAACTCTCTCTCCACGCCTTTATTCTCAGCGCCGATAAAATAAACCCTCACAATTACCTCAACCAACATCCGTAAACGTTCTATCCTTTTTATATCTGGTGTTACGCTATCAACTAATGCTTCCGCCTTAGTTGTTTAATCACGACCCGGTCATTGCTTAAGCTATTTAATTGAAAAATCAACCAATCATAACGACATAGCCAATTGGATAATCTCTTCTGGAAAAAGAAACCATCCTGGCTTGTTAAGGATGTGCCATGACATCAAATAAACAAAACCATATTAGTGGTGCGTTATATGGTCAAATGTTGGGCGATGCAATGGGAATGCCGTCGGAATTGTGGCCACGGACACGGATAAAGAACCATTTTGGCTGGATCGATCGTTTCCTGCCCGGCCCGCAGGAGAATATCGCCGCCCGTTATTTTAACGCCGCGCAATATACCGATGACACCGCAATGGCGATCGCGCTGGCGGACGCCCTGATAGAGTGCGAAGGCCAGATAGAACCGACGGTAATCGGGCGCCGCATTCTGAAGTGGGCGCTCGCCTGCGGCGCATTTGAGAAAAATATCCTCGGCCCGGCGTCAAAGAGCGCATTGAACGCGTTACGACAGGGAAGCGATATCCGTGAATTGGAAAACAACGGCGTCACCAACGGCGCCGCCGCGCGGGTATCCCCATTAGGCTGTCTGTTGTCCACGCATTCGCTAAGCGATTTCATCTGTAATATCGAGCTGGCGTCCAGCGTGACGCATAAATCCGATATCGCCGTCGCCGGCGCCGCCACGATAGCTTGGGCGATATCGAAAGCGGTTGACGGCGCCTCCACCTGGGGCGGGATCCGCAATGAACTCCCCGCGGTCGCCCAGGCGGCGCAAAATAGGCGCGTAACCACCCATAGCGCGTCTCTGGCCTGCCGTATCGAACTGGCGCTGGAGACGGTAACGCGCGCCAACTGCGCTCAGGGCGCAATGTCGCGCATTTACGATCTGATCGGCACCGGCGCGGAAATGATTGAATCGGTCCCGGCGGCGATCGCCATGGTCGAGCTGGCGCAAACCGATGCCAACCGCTGCGCCATCCTGTGCGCCAATCTGGGCGGCGATACCGATAGCATCGGGGCGATGGCGACGGCCATTTGCGGCGCCATAAACGGCGTAACCAGCATCGCGCCTCATTTCAAACAACGGTTGGATGAGGTCAACAAGCTGGACGTCGAGCGCTACAGCGGCGAACTTCTGCGTTTGCGCAGCCTGCGGGAACCGGTGCGTCGGACGCCGGCCACCCAATACTGATTCTCTTTTACCGCTAACGTTATTTCATCGTGCATACTATTATCGTGTGGCCTACGGCCATACGATGCCGCCAATCGGTATGCGTGCTTTAATCTCCTTAAATTGCCGGAGTTCGCGATGAAACCTAACGTTATTCTGTACAGAAAGATCCCTGACGACTTACGCGCCCGTTTAGACCAACACTTCGCCGTCACCGAATTGGACGATCTCCCCTGCGGTAATCACCCGGCGCTGGCTCAGGCAGAGGGCATCATCGGTTCGGGCGGTAAAGTGGATAAAGCCTTTTTGCAACGCTGTCCGCGCCTGCGCGCGGCCTCCACCATTTCGGTGGGCTACGATAATTTCGATGTTGATGCGCTGAGCGGGCAGGGCGTCATTCTGATGCATACCCCCACGGTATTAACGGAAACCGTGGCGGATACCGTGCTGGCGCTGATGCTGAGCAGCGCGCGCCGGGTGGTGGAAGTGGCTGAAAGGGTCAAGGCCGGCGAATGGAAAGAGGGGATCGGCAGCGACTGGTTCGGCACGGATGTCCATCATAAAACCATCGGCATTCTCGGCATGGGGCGTATCGGCCTTGCCGTCGCGCAGCGCGCGCACTTAGGATTCAGCATGCCCGTACTGTATAACGCGCGCCGCCGTCATGCGCAAGCCGAGACGCGCTTTAACGCCCGCTATTGCGATCTGGATAGCCTGCTGGCCGGCTCCGATTTCCTGTGCATTACCCTGCCGCTGACGGCCGAAACGCATAACCTGATTGACCGCGCGCAGCTGGCGAAAATGAAACCCGGCGCCATTCTGATCAACATCGGCCGCGGCGCCGTGGTCAACGAGCGCGCGCTTATCGACGCGCTGAGCGACGGCACCCTCCACGCCGCGGGGCTGGACGTTTTCTCTCAGGAACCGCTGCCCGTCGACTCCCCGCTGCTGAGCCTGCCCAACGTGGTGGCTTTGCCCCACATCGGCTCGGCCACGCATGAAACCCGCTACGCCATGGCGGCCTGCGCCGTCGATAATCTGATCGCCGCGCTGAGCGGGCAGGTGAAAGAAAACTGCGTTAATCCGCAGGTGCTGAAATAGGATCCGTCATTTAGCGCCCTTCCCCTTCGGCGAAGGGATATCCTGTTCCATGGGGATAAATCGCACGGCGGCAAAATAGAGACGCCGCTTTGCCCGGCGACAGGCAAAGCGGCATCGGGACGCGGCCGGCGTCTGCCGGTTACTCAACGGCGATCGGTTTTTCCGTCACCGTGGTTTTATTCTCTCCCTGAATGGCTTTGACCCGCTGTTCCGTTTTCTGTACCGCCTCGGCGCTGCTCAGCAGGCTGTAGGTCAGCTCAAAGGTGGTGCTCTGTCCCGGCTGCAGCTGTTTTACCCGTCCCTGTTCACGCTCGATGGTCACCGGATAGGCGTAGCTGGTGCCCGGTTCAATGCCGGTGACATAGCCCTGTTTCACCGTATCGGTGTTTTTCCATAGCGTCAGCACCGGCAGTTGGCGGGTATCAAAATCAATCGATACGCCTTTATCGCCGGCGCGATTGAACAGCGCCGCCAGCGTTTTCCCCTGTCCGTCGGCATACGGCGTCAGGTTAAAGACCATTTCATCAAAGTCCTTGGTCGGACCCTGATAAATTTGCCACTCTTTCAGACCCGCTTTGGCGTAGTCGTTGAACGGCGAAATCTCTTTCACCGGCGCGACAAAACGCGCGCCCTGTTCCAGAATCGGCGTGCTGAAGTTGCTGTGATAAATAATTTGGTAATCGCGCACATAGTCGGATTTATTGGTCAGCACGTCATGAACGGTGAAGGATTCGCTGCCGGGGATGTAACGCAGCTCGGTCCAGGTTTCCAGATTCGATTTCTTAAAGCTGTTCTCTTTCAGCAGCCCGCGCACGGTGATCTGATAAGGCGCTTTTTCACTGACGTCGACCACCACTTTCGAGGCGGGCGTATTGCCGGCGCGGCCGTGCAGGGTATACACCATGCCTTTATCGACCACCGGGTGGCCGGTCCATTCATAACCGCAGCGCACCATCATCTCATTGAAGCCTTCCAGCCAGCCCAGCCCGCCGCGGCTTTCCAGGTTAATGGTATTCGGGTTCACCACCTCATCGACCGGGGAGTCCCACCCCAAGCGGATATCTTTACCGGTGACGTGCAGCAGATCCATGCCGCGGCTTGGGCTCAGTACGATTTTTAACCCGTTTTGACTGGTGATGGTAATGATTTTACTGCCTTCCTGACGCCCGCCGCGCAACACGCTTTGCTCAATGCTGAAGTGCTGATCCTTAATCTTCAGCGCATCGCTGCCAATTTGCCAATTCCCTTTCTCCACGTTGCTTTCAGCATCCGTCAGCACAAACGTTTGAGCCGATAGCTGCCATGATGCGAGGGCCAAAGAAATGCCCAGTGCCAGTAACTTTTTCATTTCGTCGTTCCTTTTTGCTGAATTGATTTAGCCGGTACGCGCCAAGACTACAAATCAGCAACGATTCGGAATGTGATACGAATCACCAGTTCAAGAAATAGACTTTTGCCACTCAATATTTCCTACCGAGATCACATTATCATCAAAAACATTAATGTTTTTTGCACAAAAAAGACGTATGGATCGGCTAAAGCTGACATCGATTCAGCTCGCCATTAGCCGCTGCCGGCCGTGGAATATCACCATCGCGGCGCGCATCGCACATGGCAAATGAAGCCGCCGCGCGGCCAGCGCATTATTCCTAAATATAAATATATATTAGAATAATATCCCGAACGTTTGATTATTCGCCACATTGCATCCTGGTTGCGCAGGCGCTATGGTGGCGCTCTATTCATGTATGGCCATTGATCGACAAACTATGAACTTCTCTCTTTTCGGCAACAAATTCACCCGTCATGCAGGCATCACGCAGCTAATGGATGACATGAACGAGGGGCTCCGCACGCCTGGGGCAATCATGTTGGGGGGCGGCAATCCGGCGCATATTCCGGCGATGGATGCCTATTTTCAACAACTCTGTCAGGAGATGCTGGAACAGGGAAAACTCACCGAGGCTCTGTGCAATTACGACGGCCCGCAGGGAAAAGACGCGTTGCTTAACTCGCTCGCCGATCTGCTGCGCGACGAGTTAGGCTGGCAGATCGGACCGCAGAATATTGTGCTAACAAATGGCAGTCAGAGCGCGTTTTTCTACTTATTCAACCTGTTTGCCGGACGCCATGCCGACGGCGGCCGGCGCAAGGTGCTGTTCCCGCTGGCGCCGGAATACATCGGCTATGCGGATT
The DNA here is from genome assembly GCF_036016195.1 of Brenneria populi. Classification (NCBI taxonomy): domain Bacteria; kingdom Pseudomonadati; phylum Pseudomonadota; class Gammaproteobacteria; order Enterobacterales; family Pectobacteriaceae; genus Brenneria; species Brenneria populi. The sequence goes on from NZ_JAYWTM010000017.1 coordinate 57,898, forward strand.
CCGGTCTGGATGAAAACATGTTTGTCTCCATCCGTCCGCAGATTGAGCTGCTGCCCGCGGGGCAATTCAAATATCACATCGATTTCGATCGCCTGTCGATCGCCGAGGATATCGGGCTGATTTGCGTCTCCCGGCCGACCAACCCAACCGGCAACGTACTGACCGACGAAGAGCTAATGCGGTTGGATATTCTGGCGCAGCAGCACGACGTGCCGCTGCTGATTGATAATGCGTACGGCGTTCCCTTCCCCGGCATCATCTTCAGCGAAGCCACGCCGCTGTGGAACCCGAACACGATTCTGTGCATGAGCCTCTCCAAGCTGGGGCTGCCCGGCTCGCGCTGCGGCATCGTCGTTGCCGATGAGAAGATCGTTTCCGCGCTGGGCAATATGAACGGCATTATCAGTCTGTCGCCGGGCGCGGTGGGGCCGGCGATCGCCCATGAGATGATCCGGCGCGGCGATTTGCTGCGGCTCGCCAATGAGACGATCCGCCCGTTCTACCAGCGGCGCGTCACGGAAACCATCGCGCTGATCCGCCGCTATCTGTCGGAGGAACAGTGCCTTATTCATAAGCCGGAGGGGGCGATTTTCCTGTGGCTATGGTTTAAGAATTTGCCCATCACCACCGAAGCGCTTTATCAGCGGCTGAAAAAGCGCGGCGTATTGATGGTGCCGGGCCACTACTTCTTCCCCGGTCTGGAGCAGGAGTGGCCGCACGCGCATCAGTGCCTGCGTATGAACTATGTGCCGGATGCGCAGAGCCTGGAGCGCGGCATCGCCATTCTGGCTGAAGAAGTGGCAAAAGCCATGCGGGAAAGCGGCTGTTAACCCGCCCCGGCGCTTGATCGCATCGTCATCCCCGCGCTTTAATTTCGTCATGCCCGCGCAGGCGGGCATCTCGGCTACGCGGTCTGCGGTGTCGGCAGGAGATCCCCGCCTACTGACGCAGGGATGACGTCGGGGTGCCGCGGGAATGACGGAAATTAGGCGTCCCCGCGCCCTACCGCCCCGGCGGTTTCCAGCACCGCGTGCAGCAGCACATTCGCGCCGGCCGTCACCTGCTCAGGAGAGGAATACTCGATTTCGTTATGGCTGATGCCGTCCTTACACGGAATAAAGATCATCCCGGTCGGCGCCAGCTCCGACATGTAAACCGCATCGTGCCCGGCGCCGGAAACGATATCCATGTTTGAGTAACCCAGCATATCGGCGGCGCGGCGTATCGCCGCCTTGCAATCAGCATGGAACGGCGCGGCGGGATAGTGAGAGACCTGGGTCAATTGAATGCCCAGCCCGGTTTCCGCCTCGAGTTCGGCGAGGTAGACCTTTAGCGCCGCATCCATCTCATCCACCAGCGCATCGGTAAGATTGCGGAAATCGATGGAGAACTTCACGCTGCCCGGCACCACGTTACGGCTGTTGGGATGGACCTGCACCATCCCCACCGTACCGCGGCCGTGCGGCGCGAAACGATCGGCGATGGCGATCGCTTCCTGCATGATACGGGTGGAAACCTGCAACGCATCTTTGCGCAGCTCCATCGGCGTCGGCCCGGCGTGAGACTCCATCCCGGTGACGACGCAGTCATACCAGCGAATGCCCAACACCGCCTGCACCACGCCGATTTCAATATTTTTATCTTCCAGAATCGGCCCCTGTTCGATATGCGCTTCAAAATAGGCGCCGATAGGATGATCGCCCGGCGTTTTCGGCCCGGCATAACCGATTTTCTCCAGCTCGTCCTTCACCGTTTTACCCTGCGCATCCTGCGCGGCATAGGCGTATTCCAGCGGGAAAATGCCGGCGAACACGCCGGACCCCATCATCACCGGCACAAAGCGCGAGCCCTCTTCATTGGTCCAGAACACCATCTCCACCGGCGCTGCGGTTTCGATTTTATTGTCGTTCAGCGTGCGGATCACTTCCAACGCCGACAGCACGCCGAAGTTGCCGTCAAACTTTCCGCCGGTCGGCTGGGTATCGATATGGCTGCCCGCGACGATCGGCGGCAGGTCGTTATTACGACCCGGACGGCGCATAAAGACGTTGCCGATTTTGTCGATCTCAACCGACAGTCCGGCGGCCTTCCCCCAGCCGATGACCAGATCGCGCCCCTGGCGATCCAGGTCGGTCAGCGTGAGCCGGCATACGCCGCCTTTCGGCGTGGCGCCGATCTTCGCCAAATCCATCAGCGACTGCCACAGACGATCGCCGTCGATACGCAGATCGGCAAGCTCGGTTTTATTTTTCGCGGTCGATAACGCTTCGCTATTCATAACAGATTTCCTCATGGATGGAGTGACGTTGCCTTCTCGTCAATAGTGCTTCGCTTAACGCGAGACGGCCGCGGGAGCCGACAGACGCTCCCGCAGGGCGCAGGCGCTGAAATCGGCGTTAAAGGCGGGGCGTTTGATATAACGGCCCGCCCCTTCCCGCGCGCGCAGATCGCCGTCGGCCCAGACCAGCGTCCCCTGGCTGACGGTGTAGCGCGGAATGCCCCGCACCGTACGGCCCTCAAAGATGTTGAAGTCGTTTCTTGAGTGGTGCGTTTTGGCGGACAGGGTTTTGCTGCCGTCGGGATCCCAGACCACCAGATCGGCGTCGGACCCTACCGCCACCCGGCCTTTGCGGGGGTAGATATTGAACAGCCGGGCGGTATTGGCGGAGGTGATCGCCACGAATTCGCTGGGGGTCAGGCGCCCGCTATTCACCCCGGCGTCCCAGATAACCGCCAGACGCTCCTCCACGCCGCCGCAGCCGTTAGGGATTTTGGTGAAATCGCCGTCGCCGGCGGCTTTCTGGCTGGCGCAGAACGTACAGTGGTCGGTGGCGGTGGTGTGCAGCTGGCCGGACTGCAACCCGCGCCACAGCGACTCCTGATGCGCTTGCGGACGGAACGGCGGGCTCATGACGTGGGCGGCGGCCTTGGCGAAATCGGCATCGCGGTACACGCTGTCATCCACCACCAGATGGCCGGCCAACACCTCGCCGTAAACCCGCTGGCCGCGCGCCCGGGCGCGGGCAATGGCCTCGGCCGACTCCTGACAGGAAACATGCACCACATAAATCGGCACCCCCAGCACGTTGGCGATGGAGATGGCGCGGCTGGCCGCCTCCCCTTCCACTTCCGGCGGACGCGACAGCGGATGCCCCTCCGGCCCGATGATGCCGCGCTTCATCATCTCCTGCTGCAACAGAAAGACCATTTCGCCGTTTTCGGCGTGAACGGTCGGCATCGCCCCCAGTTCCAGCGAACGGCGGAAACTGTTCATCAGCGTTTCGTCGTCGCACATGATGGCGTTTTTATAGGCCATAAAGTGCTTGAAGCTATTGACGCCCTCCTGGTTCACCAGCGTGCCCATATCGCGATGCACGCTCTCGTCCCACCAGGTGATGGCGACGTGGAAGCTATAGTCGGAGGCCGCTTTTTCCGCCCAGCCTCGCCATTGGCGGTAGGCCTCCATCAGCGGCTGACGCGGGTTGGGGATCACGAAGTCGATAATGGTGGTGGTGCCGCCCGCCAGCCCCGCCGCGGTTCCGCTGTAGAAGTCGTCCACCGTCACCGTCCCCATAAAGGGGAAATTCATGTGGGTATGCGGATCGATGCCGCCCGGCATCACATACATACCGCCGGCGTCGATCTCCTCCGTTCCCGCCGGCGCGGCGCGGGCGGCGTCCTCGCCCACCGCGACGATGATGCCGTCGGCGCAGAGCACATCGGCGCGAAATTCCCGATCGGCATTAACGACCGTACCGCCTTTGATTAACAGGTTATGACTCATTATTTACCCCTCTTAATTGCTGGTTCTGGTGACAATAACGGCCCAGAGGCGCGTCAGACCGTGGTCGCCATCGGATTATTCGGGTGCGTCGTCCAGTTGGCGTACTCGCCGCTCACCGTCTTCCCGGTGCGCAAATCCACCTCCCCCGGCTGCAGGCTGCGCATGGAGATACAGGCTTCCACCGGACAAATGGAGACGCACAGGTTGCAGCCCACGCACTCCTCTTCCTTCACTTCATAGTGGCGCTCGCCCTCTTTCATACTGGTAATCGCCTGATGCGAGGTGTCCTCGCAGGCCAGATGGCAGCGGCCGCATTTGATGCACTTCTCCTGATCGATGACCGCTTTATCGATATGATTGAGGTTCAGGTAGCGCCAGTCGCTGACGGAGCCGACGGCGCGCCCGCGGAACGCCTCCAGCGTGCGGTAGCCGCGTTCGTCCATAAAGTTGGACAGGCCGCTGATCATGTCGCTAACGATCTGAAAACCGTGCACCATCACCGCGGTGCAGACCTGCACCGTGCCGCAGCCCAGCGCGATAAACTCGGCGGCGTCGCGCCAGGTGGAGACGCCGCCGATGCCGGAAATCGGCAATCCGCGGGTGTGTTCATCACGCGCGATCTCCGCCACCATGTTCAGGGCGATCGGCTTAACCGCCGGACCGCAGTACCCGCCGTGCGACCCCTTGCCGCCGGTATCGGGGGACATCACCATCCGGTCCAGATCCACGCCTATCACCGAGTTGATGGTGTTTATCAGCGACACCGCGTCCGCGCCGCCTTGCCGCGCCGCGCGCGCCGGATAGCGGATATCCGTGATATTCGGCGTCAGTTTGACGATCACAGGCAGGCTGCAATACCGCTTGCACCAGCGGGTGACCATTTCGATATATTCCGGCACCTGGCCCACCGCGGCGCCCATACCGCGTTCGCTCATGCCGTGCGGACAGCCGAAGTTCAGTTCGATGCCGTCCGCGCCGGTCTGCTCCACCAGCGGCAGAATGCTTTTCCAGGCGTCCTCTTCGCAGGGCACCATAATCGAGACGATCATCGCCCGGTCGGGCCAGTTGCGCTTCACGCGGGCAATCTCTTCCAGATTGGTCTCCAGCGAGCGGTCGGTAATCAGTTCGATATTGTTTAAACCGATAATGCGCCGGTCGGTGGTACGCAGCGTGCCGTAGCGCGGCCCGTTGACGTTCACCACGTGCGGATCCTGACCCAGCGTTTTCCACACCACGCCTCCCCAGCCCGCCTCGAACGCGCGCACCACGTTGTACTCCTTATCGGTGGGCGGAGCGGAAGCCAGCCAGAAAGGATTCGGACTCTTGATGCCTAAAAAATTGCTGCTGATATCAGCCATGTGAGTACTCTCCGCTGGTTGAAGGTTTATGATTGACCGGCGGACGGGCGCAAGGACGCAGCGCCGCGTCTATCGACGCAGCCGCCGCTTTGCCCTGGCGTACCGCGTCTACCGTCAGATCCAGGCCATCGGCGCAGCAGTCCCCTCCGGCCCAGACGCCGGGCAGCGAGATGCGGCCCTCCTCATCGGCGGCGATACGGCCGTTTTTCAGCGCGATCGCGCCGCCGGTCGCGCCGGCGTCATAGCGCTGGCCGATGGCCTTGAGCACCATATCGGCCGGCAAGGTGAAGGTTTCGCCGCTTGCCGCCGGCGCCCCTTCCCGCGCGCGCATCACCCTAAACGACACCCCGGTGACGCGGTTATCTTCACCGTGAATCGCCTGAGGCGCCGCCCAGTAGCGCAGGACGACGTCATTGGCTCTCGCCCACGCCAGCTCATGCGCGGACGCTTTCATGTCCGCTTCGCCGCGGCGATACACCATGGTGACTTCGCGCGCCCCCAGTTTTTTCGCCTGAACCGCGGCGTCCACCGCCGTCATACCGCCGCCGATCACCACCACGCGGCGGCCGACCGGCACCGCGCCCGGATGCGCGGATTGACGCAGTTCGGCAATAAAATCCACCGCTTCGCGCACGCCCTCCAGCGGCGTTTCCTCAATGCCCAGCGCATTGACGCCGCCTAATCCCATGGCGAGGAAAACGGCGTCGTAATCCGCGCGCAGCGTATCCAGCGAGATATCCCGTCCCAGCCGTTGATTGAGGCGCAGCTCAATGCCGCCGATGGACAACAGCCAGGCGATTTCCCGCTGGGCGAAATCGTCGGTGGTTTTGTAAGTCGCCAGACCGTATTCATTCAGGCCGCCCGGCTTTTCCCGCGCGTCGAACACCACGACATGGTGCCCGCACTGCGCCAGACGATGCGCCGCCGTTAGCCCCGCCGGACCGGCGCCCGCCACCGCCACCCTTTTGCCGGTCGGCGTCGCGCGGGTAAACAGCGGCTGCCCCGGGTTGGAGAGATAGGCATCGGTGGCGTAGCGCTGCAGCAGACCGATGCGCACCGGCTTGCCGTCCTGCTGGTTGCGCACGCAGGCCTGTTCGCACAGGGTTTCGGTCGGACAAACCCGGGCGCACATGCCGCCCAGCACGTTGGCGCTCAAAATGGCTTCGGCGGCGCCGCGCACGTTTTCCTGGGCGATACGATGAATAAAGCTCGGGACGTTGATATCCGCCGGACACGAGCGGGTGCAGGGCGCGTCGTAGCAGTAGTAGCACCGCTCCGCCTCAATCACCGCCTGAATTTTGCCGAGCGGAACGACGCTGTCGGCGAAGTTGTCCGCGTACTGGGCGTCGCTCAGTCGCCCGGCCTGAATACCGGGCGCATCGACGCCGAGCGGTAATGGTGTTTTCATGCGGCACGCTCCTCCGGCTGGTTTGCATCAGGGTCTCTGGGGCACAGCGGTAAGCCGCTCAACCGCCCGCTCGCATCGCCTTGCTTTCGCTGGTTCATAGTGGTTCTCCCGCTAATGTCGAATGAAGGAAAAATCCGCTGGCGCCACGTTTTCCAACGTATCTTGACCAAATGGTTAACTTTCCCAAACTAACCATGCTATTTATGTGCCATTTCCGCGGGATAAATAAAAACCAATAAAAATAGATAATTAGCGATATTTACGCTGAGCCATAAGAACAAATTTTGACCAAATACGGTGCAAGCCAGGCGATTTATTTCATTGCGCTGCGCTATTTTTGTGCTGCGGAGGGGGGTGAAAACGGCGGCGAGAGCGCCTTCACGCTAAGTGATATGGCGGCCGGGAAGAAACGGCGGCTAAATGCATCAGCTCTCCAAACGCGCTGCCGGTGACGTCGCGAAAATTGACGCCGCTGGCGGCATCTCGGTTGATGGAACGAGAATACGGCGCAGGCAAAGCGGGGATAGGGTCATGCTATTTTTTACCGCGAGGGCGCGGGCTGACCGCATGATAATCGGGCCGGCGTTAATCCAACCCGCACATTCTAAACACGCTGGTCAGAACATGATCGATGGCGCGCCGGCGCCCCTCGGGCGCGTCGGCCTCTGCGCCGAGCACGGCGGCGATCTGAATATCGAAATCCGCATAGGTTTGCGTCATCGCCCAGATGGAGAAAAAGAAGTGTGGGCTATCGAGAGGCGACAGCAGCCCTTGCGCTATCCAACCGTCAACCACCGCCGACTTGGCGGCGACCAGATCGCGCAGCTGCGTTTTCAATATATTATGCACCATCGGCGCGCCCTGCAGCAGTTCATTGGCAAACAGTTTGGAGGCGTAGGGACGCTCAAAGGTTAATACCATTTTTTGCCGCACATACTGTTCGATGACGCTACGCGGATCGGCCTGCGGCTGGAAGTGCTCCAGCGGCGACAGCCAGTCATACAAAATGCCGTCCAGAACGCGCAAATACAGGTTTTGCTTATTGCCGAAATAGTAGTGCAGGTTCGGTTTCGGCAGCCTGGCCTCTTGCGCAATCTGCGCCATCGTGGCGCCTTTAAACCCAAAACGCGCAAACACCTGCTCCGCGGCCAGCAGGATCACCGCTTCATTATCAAGCCGGATGCGGCCTTTCGCCGCTTCATCGGTTAACGTCTTTTTTAGCATTTATCACCTCGCTTATCGCCGCTCGCCTTCCCGGCAAGAGAAAGCGAGCGTTGACGAAACGGCGGCAGCGGCGCGCCCAGACGCAAAGAAAGGGCGATCTCCCACTATTTGTTACTTCGCCGCCGCTTCCCAGACCGCGTGCGTCATGGCGCCGTCGCCGGGGTCTTTCTTGATCACCGAAGCGCCGCCGCCGCTCAGCAAAACCTCCACGGTGCGGCGGTAGGCGGCGGGATCCAGATAGCCGATTCGCGGCGTATTGGCATTGGTGATCAGTTTAGCGACGTTTTCCATCTGCCGTTGCTGAACTTCCACCGTGGCGGAGCCGGACGCGTCTTCGTTAACCACAATCTCCGCGGCTTCGGCCGGGTTATTGACCGCCTCGTTCCAGCCTTTGTAGGTGGCCTGTAGGAATTTCGCCATTTTCGCCACAAAAGCCGGATCTTTCAGGCTGGATTCCAGCACGTAAAGCCCATCCTCCAGGGTGGAGACGCCCTGATCCTCATACGGGAACGAAATCAGATCGCTCTGTTTCATTCCGGCGTCGATCAACTGCCAGTATTCGTTGTAGTTCATGGCGGAAATACAGGCGGCCTGATTCTGCAACAGCGGATCGACGTTAAAGCCCTGCTTCAGCACTTTAATGTCGGCGTCCGGTTTATAGCCCAGTTTATGCATCCAGTTGAAGAAAGGATACTCATTGCCGCCGAACCAGACGCCCAGCGTTTTGCCCTTCAGATCCGCCGGCGTCTTGATGCCGGTCGATTTGCGGCAGGTCAGCATCATGCCGGAACGATCGAATATCTGGGCGATATTCACCAGCGGCACGCCGGATTCGCGTGCGGCCAGGGCGTCGGGCATCCAGTTAACGATGACGTCCGCCGATTTGCCGGCGATAACCTGTACCGGAGAGATATCGGTTCCCCCCGGCTTGATGGTGACATCCAGCCCGGCATCCTGGTAATAGCCCTTGGCCTGCGCCACATAGTAGCCCGCAAACTGCGCCTGAGGTAACCACTTAAGCTGCAGCGTCACTTTTTCGGCGGCATAGGCGCCGGCGGTCAGTGACAGCGCCAACGTCGTGGCGGCCGCAGTCAAGCACTTGCGAAAGGCAGAACGATCTCTCATAGGGGTATCCTCGGGTTAGGGTGAAACACGCCAATGTTTAACAACGCCATCTATCTGAGTAACAACATCTTCTTCAAAAAATCTTTGTCGGAGACGCGGTTTTTGACCGCCGTTCCCGGAGCGGCCGTGCTCTCCGTTTACGACGCGCCGCGCACGGAGGGATGCCAGAAATTCACGCGCCGTTCCAACCAAACCAGCAGCGCATAAAACAGCGATCCCGCCACGGACGCCACCACGATAGCCGCCCACACGATGGGCATATGCATACGGGCCGCCTCGGTCGAGATACGAAACCCCAGCCCCGCCGTGGGAGAGCCGAAATATTCGGCGACAATCGCGCTGATCATCGCCAGCGTGGCGTTAACCTTCAGCGCGCCGAAAATAAAGGGCAGCGCCGCCGGGAAACGCAGCGTCCGCAGGGTGACGCGCGGCGTCGCGGCGTAGCAATACATCAGCTCCCGCTCCAGTTTGCCGCTGGCCCGCAGGCCCGCCAGCGTACTGACCAGCGCGGGGAAAAACGTTACCAGCACGATGACCGCCGCCTTGGAAGGCCAGTCAAAACCAAACCACATCACCGCAATCGGCGCCACGCCCACCAGCGGGATAGTGCTGGTCAGGTTGGCCAGCGGCAGCAGGCCGCGCTGCAGAAACGGCGATCTGTCGATCAGAATCCCCAGCGCGATGCCCATGCCGCTGCCCAGCAGGTAGCCCGCCAGCACCGACTTCAGCACCGTCTGCACAAAGTCGCCCGTCAGCATCCCGGCGTTCTCATACAATGCGCGGACAATACCGGTCGGCGCCGGCAGCAGAACCTGGGGCACGGCGAACACCGTGACCAGCAGTTGCCAGAAGTAGAGAACCCAGGCGCCGGATAGCGCGGCGACCGCGCCGGCCGGCAGACGTTTGCCGGCGCCGTTCGCCAGGCGCTGCACGCTGTGGCACGCCAGCAGCGCCAGCGCCGATATCGCCAGCCAATACGCGGCGTCAGGCTGCGCCATCGCGCCGGGCTGAATCAACATTGCGGCCGCCGCAAGCGTAGGCGCGCCCACCAGGGCCGGGAGCCACGGCGATGAAGAGGGATACAGCGCCAACAGCGCCGCGCACAGCAGCAACAGTTCGATGACCACCGCCTGAGTAAGGCCGCTTTGCGCCGCGCCGCCGGGGATCAGCTGCCCCAGCGCCATAAGAACCGCGATCAAGGCGACGACAAGGCCGAAACCGCCGGTAACGGATTTACGCATCACTAACCTCCCTTACGACGCGACATGACGGCATATTCCGTCAGGCTGACCAGGGCGGTCAGAAACAGCCCCAGCAAAGAGGCCACCGTCAAGGCGGACCAGATTTGAATGGTGTTACCGTAATAGGAACCGGTTAGCAGGCGGGCGCCGAGACCGGCCTGCGCGCCCGTCGGCAGCTCCGCCACCATAGTGCCGACCAGACCGCTGGCGATCGCCACCCGGAACGCCGGAAACAGATAAGGCAAGGCGGAGGGCAGCCGCACCATCCAGAAGGTATCAATGCGGCTGGCGGCATAGGTGTGAACCAGTTCCATTTCCAGCTGCCGCGGCGCGCGCAGCCCCTGCACGGTGGCGATGGTGACCGGGAAAAAGCAGAGGTACATGGCGATGGCGGCTTTCGGCAGCAGGCCGACGATCCCCAGGCTGCCCAGGATAATCAGCACAATCGGCGCTATCGCCAGCACCGGCACCGTTTGCGACGCCACAATCCACGGCAGCAGAGCCCTATCCAGCGTACGGGAATGCACAATGCAAACGGCCAGCGCCAGGCCAAGCGCCACGCCCATAGCAAAGCCGGTCAGGGCGGCGCTGGCCGTCACCCAGGCATGCAGCAGCAGATTGCGCGGCGAGGTCAGCGGCCATTTCGTCAGGCTGGTCCAGATATCGGCCGCAATCTGGTGCGGCGCGGGCAACACCGGGCGCGACATGTTCAGCGTAGTCCGCGCCAGTTCGCGCCAGCCCCAGTCGCCGGAGAGGCTGCGTTCAATCGCGCCCTGCGCGTTCAGCGCTATCGCCAGCAGATACCAGCACGCCAGCGCCGCGGCGATAATCACGGCGACCGGGAAGACCCGGTAGCGCAGAGCGTCAATGTTCATGATGTCCCTCGATTAGCGCTGCGCGCACTTCCTGAGCCAGACGCATAAATTCCGGCGTATCCCGCATGGACAGATCCCGTTCGTGGGGTAAAGGCGAGTCGATGATTTTGACAATGCGGCCGGGACGGGGCGACATAATCACAATGCGCGTGGACAGATAGACCGCTTCGGCAATGGAGTGGGTCACGAACACCATCGTGCGCCGTTCGTTGAACCAGAGCTGCTGCAACTGCTGATTCAGATTATCGCGGGTCAGCTCATCCAGCGCGCCGAAAGGCTCATCCATCATCAAAATTTTGGGTTCGAATCCCAGGGCGCGCGCAATGGACGCCCGCTGCTGCATTCCGCCGGAAAGCTGCCACGGGTACTTTTTCTCAAACCCGCTCAGGCCGACCCGCGCCAGCTGTTCGCGCGCGATCTCCTCGGCGCGCACCGGCGGGACGCCCTGAATCTGCAAGGGCAGCAACACATTGGCCAGCACGGTGCGCCACGGCAGCAAAACGGGCGCCTGGAACACATATCCGTATGCGCGCGCCAGCCTGGCCTCAGCGGGCGTCATATCGTTGACCGCGACCTCGCCGGAGGTGATGGGCTCCAGGTCGGCAATCACCCGCAGCAGTGTGGTTTTGCCGCAGCCGGAAGGGCCGATGAAGGAAACGAACTCCCCCTGACGGATGGTCAGATTAATATCCTGCAACGCGTGTACCGGCTTATCGGCCGCCGGATAAATCACATTGGCGTCACGCACCACGATTGCCGGTCTGGCCGTACTCGGGGCCGGCGTCGTCGTTATGAGTGATGGCTCATCTGCATACATGGGTTGGCTCATACCGGTTGTCCTATAGGGTATTGGCGGTTTCTGACTGTTTGGTTAAATTTCTGACTAAGCGGATGCCATTTTCATGCCAATGTTTATTTTTCCCCCAACCACACTAATAACAGGGGAATATTCCTTATCTCCCGTAATGCGGAAAAACACATTTGGTGCAAATGGCCGCCTTTTTGCCTCTATTTGGCGCAAGATATATAGGTAAAACGTATATTTAAGTTTTTATGAAGGGGTTGCCCGGGGGCAATGGATAACCCTGTTTGATTGGCGTTGTTCGCAGGCAGCGGGAATTTCCAGAAATTGCCATATTCCACGGCATGATGCCGATCATTTAAGCATTGAGATACACGGGGCGACCACCGGGGTGAGGCGTCCCTACGGGAGCCTCCCCCGGAGCTTCCCCTCAAGACCCGCTTAAGTGAACGGTATTCATATTCCACGGCAGGGGATATTTCGGGCGCTAAAATAGCGCCATTCTTAGGTTATGCGCCGAGATAGGGGGCTCAAACGCCCCGCCCCCTTGCCCCGGCTATTGGCTAAATGGCGCTCCGGCGCATTGCGGGCTCAGGCGAACTTCGCGTTTAGTTCGGCAAGCGCCTCATCAATCATTCCCAGCGCCTGGGTCACCTCATCCGCGGTCACGATACAGGGCGGCACGACGTGCAGACGGTTTTCCGCCACAAAGCCCAAGAGCCCTTTATCCAGCAGCCGGGCTTTAAACTCGCCCATGGCGGCGGCCGGCAACGGCGTTTTACTCACCGGATCGGCGACCAGCTCCAGCGCATGGAACAGGCCGATGCCGCGCACCTCGCCGACAATGGCGTATTTTTCGCCCAGCGTTCGCAAACCGGCCGCCAGTATGCCGTTGCCGATTTTGGCCGCGTTTTCCACGATTTTTTCCTCTTCCATCGCATCCAGCGTCGCCACGATGGCCGCCATCGCCAGAGGATGGCCGGAATAGGTCAAACCGCCGGGGAACATGCGCGTATCGAAAAAATGGGCGATCGGATCGGAAATCAGCACGCCTCCCGCCGGCACGTAACCGGAGTTCACGCCTTTGGCGAAGGTGATCAGGTCGGGCTCGACGCCGTAATGTTCAAACGTAAACCAGGAGCCGGTGCGCCCGAAGCCGGCCATCACTTCATCCATAATCAGCACGATGCCGAACTCGTTGGCCAGCGCCTGAACGCCGGGCAAATAGCCGGCGGGCGGCACCAGGATGCCCGCGGTGCCCGGAATGGTTTCCAGCAAAATGGCGGCGATGGTGTTCGGCCCTTCGCACTCGATAATGCGGCGCAGGTGACGCAGCGCCGCCTCGCACTCCTCTTGTTCGGTTTGCGCCATAAATTCGCTGCGATACAGATAAGGGGTGAAGAAGTGAACATGGCCGCGGGAATACTCATTGGGCAGACGGCGCCAGTCGCCGGTCGCGCCGATCGCGCTGCCGGTATTGCCATGGTAGGAGCGGTAGCCGGACAGCACCTTCTCCTTGCCGGTAAACAGGCGCGCCATACGGATCGCGTTTTCATTGGCGTCCGCGCCCGCGTTGGTGAAAAACACTTTGTTGAACTTCTCCGGCGCGCGGGCGACGATGCGTTTCGCCGCTTCGCCGCGCGCCAGATTGGCCGTGGCCGGGGCGATGGTCGCCAGCGCCGCCGCCTGGGCTTTGATGGCCGCAATCACCTTCGGATGCTGATGGCCGATATTGGTGTTCACCAGCTGACTGCTGAAGTCCAGATAGGTTTTCCCTTCATAGTCCCAGAGGCGGCAGCCCTCGCCGCCGGCGATAACCATCGGGTTCAGCGCCCCCTGCGTTGACCAGGAGTGAAAAACATACTGCCTGTCCAACTGACGGACATAGTCATTGGACAACGCGGCGTCATTGTGATTCGTCATCTTCTCATCCTCATCATTGCGCGGTACAGGCCGCGCACTTATTCGTTCGGTGCCGCTTCGTCTTGAGCGGCGGGGTTGCGCAGGGTGTGTTTCTTCTTCAGAATCAGACTAGAGACAAAAACGCCGGCGTTCATAGAGCCAGATTGCGAATAACTATGGGCCAGTTTGTCCCATCAATTCCGTGCAACTGGCTCTGTCGGAGATGTTTTCCTCTCCGTAAAGTGGAAAAACCAGGAGCGGAAAGCCTAGTGCCGATCGTTTAAGCAGCGAGATACAGGAAACACCGGCTTAAGTGACCGGCATGCGGCGGAAAACCGCCCTAATCAGGTTGGAAAAACGATACATCAAACTTCAGAGGGCGCTTTCAATGCAGAATATTGTGTTTATCACCGGGGCAACTTCCGGATTCGGCCAGGCCGCGGCGCGCCATTTTGCCGCCAACGGCTGGTCGCTGATCCTTACCGGTCGTCGGGAAGAGCGGCTGCAGGCGCTGTCGGATGAGCTGTCCGGCAAGGTTCCGGTCTACTATTCGGCGCTGGACGTCAGAGACGCGCAGGCGGTCAAAAAACTGGTCGAGACGCTGCCGGCGGAATTCAAAGCGGTGAAAACGCTGGTAAATAATGCGGGTCTGGCGCTGGCGCCCTATCCGTCGCAGAAGGTCGATCTGGAAGATTGGCATACCATGATCGACACCAACGTTACCGGGCTGGTCAACGTCACCCACGCGTTATTGCCGACCTTGATTGCAACCGGGAAAGGCGCCAGCATCATCAATCTCGGCTCCATCGCCGGGCAGTGGCCGTATCCCGGCAGCCACGTTTACGGCGCGTCAAAGGCATTTGTGAAGCAGTTCAGCTATAACCTGCGTTGCGATCTGCAGGGCACCGGCGTGCGGGTGACCGATTTGGCGCCCGGCATCGCGGAAACTGAATTCACGCTGGTCAGAACCAAAGGCGACCAGGCGGCGTCGGACAAGCTCTACCAGGGAACCACGCCGCTCACCGCAGAGGATATCGCCGGGCAGATTTACACCATCGCCACCCTGCCGGATCATATGAATATCAACCGGCTCGAAGTGATGCCGGTACGACAGGCGTGGTCTTCGTTCGCCATCGATCGCGATTGACGCCTAAGAAAAGCGCGGGCGCCCTCCGCCTGCGCGAAGATGGGGATGGCGGCATACGCCGGCACCCCCGACCGAGCGCTTACCGGCCGTCCCAGGCTTGAACCGCTTGCGCGCGCGCCTGTAGCTTTTGCTGCGGCGTCAGCTTGTTATAGTCCGTCGCCAGGCCGCTTTCCCAGTCGCCGTAGAGCGGGTTGGGCAGAACGATGAACTCGGCGCCGAACTTATCCTCGTTCGCGCCGACAAACGCCCGCCGCTGCGCGTTATCCTGATGATAGGTGGCGGCGCCAAAGTCGTTCAGGTTATCGCCCGCGTAGACCACGATGTCGTAACCGGCGTTTTTAATGCTGTCGAAGCGCGCCTGCTTGTTCGATGAATCCTGGGCGAGCAGTACGGTTTTCGCCGACATACCGGTAAAGCCGAGCGTGCGCATATTGGCGACGGTGGCATCGAACTCCGACTGCCTGCGGTTGGAGACATAAAACATGGTGCCGCCATGGCTGTTGACGTAGTTGGCGAACCGCACCGCGCCAGGAATGGCCTGCGCCTGAGCGGCCTGCGACCATTTCGCCCAGGATGCGCCGTCAAACGTTTTATTTTGCCGCACCTGCCAGCCTGCATAAGCGCTGTTATCCAGCATGGTTTCATCCAGATCGACCACCACGGCTTTCTTCTTACCCGCGGCAGGCTTAGCCTGATCAAAAGCGCGTTGCGCGCTATTAAACGCCTGGTGCGCCAACGCCCGGTATTCGCCGGATTGCTGGAACCAGTTCAGCGCCAGCACCATTTGATTGGATAACTGCCGCGGCGCCTGCTGTTCGTCTTTCGGATGCTGAGCGCAGCCGGCCAGCGTGAGTAGCGCCATACCGACGGCGGCGCCAAGGAAGATTTTTTTGCAATGTGCTTGTGCCATATGAGGAATCACTCTCTGTCTTACTTTCTGAAACGAACAGAGCGCCGCCATGAGCGCTTCTGAAGGGCGATGATTACTGACGTTGCGTACGGGTATCCGAGCGGAAGAACGGCGCCCCGTTTCGTACGTTCCCTGTATCGAACCACGCAAACGAACCTCGGCCCGCCGCGTAAAATTCGGGAAAACAGACTAGACGCGTTCATCGCATAAGGCAAGCCGGCTCCCGGAGAAGGGAGACGGCCGCAGGAGCTATCCTGACCGCCCGATGATTCCGCCCACTCCGCCATTCCGGTATGTAATTTGCTTGTTTCTCGGATATATATTGCGAAAAGGGGAGGCGGGAGATGAACGATCGCTGTCTGTATATCGACTTTGTATCAAACCGAAGCCTGCAAGAGCAGCTGCGGGAAACGCTGGTCACGTCTATTCTCGCCGGCGTGTTTCCGATAAACGAACCGCTCCCTTCCTGTCGCAAGCTATCGTGCCAGCTGAATATTTCCCGCAATACGGTGGCGCTGGTCTACGAAGGCCTGCTTAACGACGGCTACCTGATCAGCCGCCCGCGCAGCGGCTATTTCCTGCATCCGGACTACCACCAGAGCGGCGCCCTGCCGGATATCGCATGTAGCAACGATACCCCGCAAAGCGCGCCCATGGCACCGGAATGGAGCAGACGCTTCAATAAATGCCCCAGCAACTATCTGGCGATCCTAAAACCCGCGCAGTGGATGGACTATCCCTATCCTTTTATCTACGGTCAGCCGAACACGCGACTTTTCCCGCTGGAGCAGTGGCGTGAAACAATGCGTAAAGTGACGGGCGCACATCGCGATCACGGCTGGCTATACGACAATATCGACCGGGACGTTACGCCGCTGATTGAACAGGTGCGCAAGCGTATCCTGCCCAAGCGCGGCATTATCGCCCGCGGCGACGAAATATTGATCACGCTCGGCTCGCAGAACGCGCTCTATCTGCTCTCCCGCCTGCTGCTGAATAGGAACACGCGTATCGGGGTGGAAAATCCGGCGTTCCGCGAAGCCATTAACACCTTCGCCCTACAGGATGCGCACATCATCCCCCACGGGCTGGACAGCGAAGGCCTGCGGCTTACGGAGGAGTCCCGCGCCTGCGACTATTTTTATGTCACGCCCAGCCATCAGGCGCCGACGGGCGTCAGCATGAGCAACGCCCGCAGAACGCAGTTGCTTGAGCACGCCTGCCGATACGATCAGATTATCATAGAGGATGACTATGATTCCGAAAGCAGCTTCGATCCCCAGCCCAGAGCCGCGCTAAAGGCCGGCGACATGCACAATCGGGTGATTTACGTCAGCAGCCTGTCGAAATCGCTCTCGCCGGGGCTGCGTCTGGGTTATCTGGTCGCGCCGTCGGAGCTGATTGACGAGCTGCGCGCGCTGCGCCGGCTGGTTTACCGCCATCCGCCCACCAATATTCAATACCAGATGGCGCATTTTCTGGCGCAGGGATACTACGAAACCTACCTGCACCGCTACCGCGAAGACTCCGCCAAGCGCTGGAATATTCTCAACGACGCGCTGAATACCCATCTGCCCGAATGCACCCGCATTCCCGGCAGCACGCCCGCCAACGCCTTCTGGATTCGCACGCCGCAATCAATCGATACGCAGCAGCTGGCCTGGCGGGCCGCCCACGCCGGCGTGCTGATCGAACCGGGGCAGGACCATTTCCTCGACCGGCAACCGCCGGGAAACTACTTCCGGCTGGGATTCCACGCCATTAAGCCCGAACGCATCGAACCCGGCGTCGCCCGGCTGGCCGAGGCGTTTCGCCTGATGCGCTCGTCCCCGTTCCGCTAGCGTTAACCGCCGGTGGTTACAAAATCAACGGCATCAACAATCACACCTCTGAGATCTGTTCTTCTTGCCACAATATTTTCATCATCCCGTTCGTCACAAAATACGGTCTGTAAAATATGCGCCAATAATATAAATTCTTCTCCCGCTATATTTACTACCGGGTTTACTTTGCTTATCGGCTGAATACGTTGAGACCTGCGCTCACTTTACGGCGAACCAGAATAACTCACGCCCCAAAGAAAAGGGCGCGAGCTCTCGACAACTGATTAGCCGGCATGCGCAGGCTGCGCGCCCTGTTCGTCCTGGTCGACGGCGAAGCAGGCGACCTGCTGCCCGCCATAGTCCGTCAAGCGCGGCTGGAACTGGGTGCAGGTGCTGAAGCAGCGCCGGCAGCGGGCGTTGAAGGCGCATCCCGGCGGCGGATTCAGCGGGCTGGGCAACTCGCCGACCAGCTTAATGCGCTCGCGGCGCAGGTCCGGATTCAGCCGCGGCGTCGCGGACAGCAGCGCCTGCGTATAGGGGTGGCGCGGATTGCTGAAGATCGCCTCTTTGCCGCCCTTCTCCACGCAGCGTCCCAGATACATCACCATCACCTCGTCGGCGATATGTTCGACCACCGACAGATCGTGGGAGATGAAGACGTAAGACAGCCCCATATCCTGCTGTAAATCCATCATCAGGTTCAGCACCTGCGCCCGTACCGAGACGTCCAGCGCGGAAACCGGCTCATCGGCGATCACCACGTCCGGCCCCAGCATCAGGCCGCGGGCGATGGCGATACGCTGGCGCTGCCCGCCGGAGAACATATGCGGATAGCGATCGTAATGCTCGGTTTTCAGGCCCACTTTCGCCATCATGGCCAGCGCCTTTTCACGCCGTTCGGCTTTCGACAGCCCGGTATTGATCAGCAGCGGCTCCTCCAGGATCTGACCGACCTTTTTACGCGGGTTCAGCGAGGCGTAAGGATTCTGGAACACGATCTGGATCTTCTGCCGGCGCAGCTTCTCCGCCGTGCGATCCGGCTTGAGCAGATCCTGCCCCTGATAGTAGAGCTCGCCCGCCGACGGGATCTCGATCATGGTCAGCAGCCGCCCCAGCGTCGACTTGCCGCAGCCGGACTCCCCCACTACCGCCAGGGTTTTTCCGCGTTCCAGCGTAAAAGAGACGCCGTCCAGCGCTTTGACCACGCTTTCCGGTTTGAATAAGCCGCGCTTCACCGGATAGTGCTTTTTCAGGTCTATGGCATGCAGTAAATGCGGCTGCGGCGCAGCGTTATTTAAGTTCATAGGGTTGGCCTCCCCGCATCATCCAGCGGTGTGTGACATTTCACCCGCCGCCCCGGAATAGCCCGCAGTTCAGGCTCTTCGCGGCGGCAGCGATCGTTCGCATAGGGACAGCGCGGATGCAGCAGACAGCCGTTAGGACGGTCATATTTTCCCGGCACCACGCCCGGCAGCGACGCCAGGCGCGCTTTGTCCGTCGAAAATTCCGGCAGCGCGCGCAGCAGCGCCTGCGTATACGGATGGCGCGGCGCGCTGAAAATAGCCGCCGCCGCGCCGGACTCCACCACCTGTCCGGCATACATCACGATGATGTGATGCGCCGCTTCCGCCACCAGCGCCAGGTCGTGGGTGATCAGAATCAGCGCCATATTTTCGCGCCGCTGCAGTTCAAGCAGCAGTTCGATAATCTGCGCCTGAATCGTCACATCCAGCGCTGTGGTCGGTTCGTCCGCGATCAGCAGCTTAGGCCGACAGGCAATCGCCATGGCGATCATCACGCGCTGGCTCATCCCGCCGGACAGCTGATGCGGATAGACATCCAGCCGCGATGCGGGATCGGGGATCCCCACCAGCGTCAGCAAATCGATCGCGCGCTGGCGGCGGGTTCTGCGGTTGCCGCCCTGATGCGTCTTGATGGCTTCCATAATCTGGAATCCCACGGTATAGCAGGGATTCAGGCTGGTCATCGGGTCCTGAAAAATCATCGCCACTTCCGCGCCGACCAACCGGCGCCGCTCCCTCTCGGATAGCTGCGTCAGATCGCGCCGGTCGAACTCCAGCCTGTCGGCCATCACCTTGCCGGGATAATCGATCAACCCCATAATCGCCAGGGAACTGACCGATTTACCGGAACCCGACTCGCCGACAATCCCCACCACCTGCCCCTGTTCGACCTGGTAACTGATACGGTCGACCGCGCGAAACGGCACGCCCTCATCGCCAAAATGCACGGACAGTTTCTCTATATTGAGCAACGCCATCTCTCTACCTCTGTTACTGCTTGAGTTTGGGGTCGAGAGCATCACGCAAGCCGTCCCCCATCAGGTTAAATGCCAACACCGTCAGTAAAATCGCCACGCCGGGGAACGTCACCACCCACCAGGCGCTTTGCGCAAACTGCAACACGTCGGAAAGCATGGTGCCCCACTCCGGCGTCGGCGGCTGCGCGCCCATACCGAGGAAACCCAAAGCAGCCATATCGAGAATGGCGTTGGAAAAACCCAGCGACGCCTGCACGATAAGCGGCGCCAGGCAGTTGGGAAAAATGTTGACGAACATCTGGCGCATCGCCCCGGCGCCCGCCACGCTCGACGCCGTCACATAGTCGCGGTTCACCTCAACCAGCACCGCCGCGCGGGTTAAACGCACATAGTGCGGCAGCGCGACAAAGGTCAGCGCCAGCGAGGCGTTGACGATCGACGGTCCGAAGACCGCCACCAGCACCAAAGCCAACAGCAGGCTGGGCAGCGCCAGCATGATGTCGACGACACGCATGACGACGGCATCCACCACGCCGCCGAAGTAGCCGGCCAGCAGGCCGAAGATAACGCCCAGAATCAGCGACAGTATCACCACCAGGCAGCCGACCAGCAGCGACAAACGCGTGCCGTACATCAGCCGGGATAAAATGTCGCGGCCGACGTCATCCGTACCCAGAATAAAGCGCCAACTGCCGCCATCCTGCCATACCGGCGGATGCAGCAAGGCATCGCGGAACTGCTCGGAAGGCAGGTGCGGCGCCAGTACATTCGCGCCGATCGCGATAATCAGCATCAGCGCGATGTAGATCATGCCGACCACGGCCCCTTTGTTACGCTTGAAGTAGTGCCAAAACTCCTGGAGCGGGGTCATCGGCTTGGGCACGCTGCCTGCGACAGGCTCCGTTATTTGTGTCATCTCAGCCTTCCCCCTTATTTCTTATGCCGGATGCGCGGATTGACCACGCCGTAAAGCACATCCACCAGCAGATTCACCAGAATAATCATGCTGGCCACCAGCAGTACCCCGCCCTGCACCACCGGGTAATCACGACGCTGTAAGGCATCGATCAGCCAGCGCCCCAGTCCCGGCCAGGAGAAGATGGTTTCGGTCAGGATGGCGCCGGCCAGCATGGTGCCGACCTGCAACCCGATAACCGTCACCACCGGCAGCATGGCGTTACGCAGCGCATGCACCACAATCACCCGCAGGCGGCTTAACCCTTTGGCGCGGGCGGTGCGGATATAGTCCTCGCCCAGCACTTCCAGCATGGCGGAACGCGTCATGCGCACGATCACCGCCAGCGGGATAGTGCCCAGCACCACCGCGGGCAGGATCATATGCTGCACCGCATCGATAAAATCGCCCTCTTCCCCCCAGAACAGGGTATCGATCAGCATAAAGCCAGTCAGCGGCATACTTTCATCGAGAAAAACCGTATCGCTGATGCGCCCGGATACCGGCGTCAGATTAAAGTGAACCGACACCAGCATGATCAGCATCATCCCCCACCAGAAAATGGGCATGGAGTAGCCCGCCAGCGCCAGGCTGACGGAGGTGTGATCGAAAATGGAACCGCGCTTTACCGCCGCTAAAACGCCGACGGGAATCCCCACGCCGATGGCGAAAAACATCGCGCAAATCCCCAATTCCAGCGTCGCCTTAAAGCGCGGAACGAACTCTTCCCAGACGGGAATGCGGCTCTTGAGGGAGACACCGAGATCGCCGTGCAGTACGCCGGCGATATAGTTGGCGTACTGCTGCCACAGCGGCTTGTCCAGCCCCATTTCGGCCATCAATTGCGCATGGCGCTCGGCGGAAATTCCGCGTTCGCCGGCCATAATCATCACCGGGTCGCCCGGGATCATATGCACAAACGCGAAGGTCAGTAGCGTAATACCGATAAACGTTGGGATAACCAGCCCCAAACGCCGGAGTATGAACTGCAACATATTTACTTTCTCTTAAAGACAAATCGCCCGATGTTCAAGCCATCGGGCCGCTCATGTTCCTGCGCGAATAATACGACATGCCGCCTCCCGACCGGCCGGCCTCCGCGTGCGGACGGCGTTCCGCCTACAGAGCGGATACCGGCGCGTTTGCCGGTATGGCGGGAGGGGGCGTCGTTATCAGTCTAAAGACACGTAGTTGAAGTTATGGACGCTGCGCGGTTCTATTTCATAGCCTTTCACATTGTTGCGGATCGGCTGATAGTAAGTGGAATGCGCGACGGTCAGCGCCGGCGCCTGATCGTGCATCACCACCTGAGCCTGCTTATACAGCTCAACGCGTTTTTCATGATCCGACGTGGTGCGCGCGGGCTGAATCAGCGCCTCGAACGGCTGATAGCACCATCTGGAGTAGTTGGAACCCTTCTCGGCGGCATCGCAGCTAAACAGCGTGGCGAAGAAGTTGTCCGGATCGCCGTTGTCGCCGGTCCAGCCCATCAGCAGCGTCTGATGCTCGCCGTCCTTGGCGCGTTTCAGGTATTCGCCCCACTCGTAGGTGACGATTTTCGCCTTCACGCCGATCTTCGCCCAGTCCGCCTGAATCATCTCCGCCATACGGCGCGCGTTGGGGTTATAAGGCCGCTGCACCGGCATCGCCCACAGGTCGGTCTCAAAGCCGTTTTCCAGACCGGCCTCTTTTAACAGCGCCTTGGCCTTTTCCGGATCGTAGCCGTAATCCTGCACCGCGTCGTTATAGCTCCACATGGTGGGCGGGATCAGATTCTTGGCCGCCTGTCCGGCGCCCTGGTAGACCGCGTCGATAATCGCGCGCTTATTCACCGCATAGGTCAGCGCCTGGCGCACCTTCAGGTTATCCAGCGGTTTTTTCTGGACGTTGAAGCTAAGATACCCGACGTTCAACCCCGGCTGTTCCAGCAGCGTGACGTTTTTGTCCTGCTTTATACGGCCGATATCCGCCGGATTAGGGAAAGCCATCACCTGACACTCGTTCTTCTGCAGTTTGGCGTAACGCACGGAGGCATCCGGCGTGATGGTGAATATCAGCCGGTCAATGCCCGGCTTCTTACCCCAGAAGCCGTCGAACGCTTTATAGAGCAGGCGGGAATCTTTCTGGTATTGCAACAGTTGGAACGGCCCGGTGCCGATCGGATTCAGGTCGATCTTCTCCGGCGTACCGGCTTTCAGCATGTTGTCGCCGTACTCCGCCGACAGGATGGAAGCGAAGTCCATCGCCAGATCGGCCAGGAAAGGCGCTTCCGGGCGGGTCAGCTCGAAGCGGACGGTGTAGTCGTCCAATTTTTCAATCTTGCCGATCAAATCCGGCATTCCCATTCCCGCATAATATTCGTAGTTACCGCCGGATACTTTATGGTAAGGGTGGTTGGCGTCCTGCTGGCGCAGAAAGGTGAACAGCACATCGTCGGCGTTAAAATCGCGCGACGGCTTAAACTCTTTATTATCCTGCCACTTCACCCCTTTGCGCAGATGGAAAGTATAGGTTTTACCATCGTCGCTGACGTCCCATTTCTCCGCTAGGCCGGGTTCCAGTTCGGTGGAGCCATGTTTGAATTCGATCAGCCGGTTGTAAATCGGCACGGAAGTGGCGTCGTAGGTGGTGCTGGTGGTAAACAGCTGCGGATTAAACCCTTCCGGGGAGCCTTCGGAACAGTAAACCAGCGTTTTCGCCTGCAGACCGGCTGCGACAGAGAGAGCGAGCAAGCCAAGCCCAAGTTTTAAAACCCTTGATGTCGCCAAGGAATTTTTCATTATTTGTGCTCCTGTGGATGATGTTGTGTGGTGCATTAGGCCGGACCCTATTTTTAAGTGTAATGGCCCGTACCTTGCCCGAAGGCGCAAAAGTAAAATAACGGAGGAAGCGGCAAGAAAGCCGATGGCCTAATGCCGATCGTTTAAGCATCGAGATACACGGGGCGACCACCGGGGTGAGGCGTCCCTACGGCAACCTCCCCCGGTGTTTCCCCTAAAAACCGGCTTAAGTGACCAGCACTCGCCTATAGCCGATGAATACGATGATGATTCAGGCATTCACTGGTTTTTCCCTTTATCCCCTTCATACTCCAAGCTGCGGGTGCCTTGGCTTTGTTACTCGCTCCATCCATGGAGCTCGCCCCCGTTGGGGGCGCCGCAAGCGCTGGCCCATAGAGGGGTCAAGCGGTCTGAAGGATGACGGGTATAGTATAGATGATAAACAGGCCGGTCAGCGACGCTGACCGGCCTGAGTTCGGAGAAGAGCCGTTAGATTAGATGATCCAACCCAGCAACAGGGTGGCGCCGATCACGGTGGAAGCGCCGCCGATACGAGTGGCGATCTGGGCGAAAGGCATTAGCGACATACGATTGGACGCGGAGAGAATGGCCACGTCGCCGGTGCCGCCAAGTCCGCTATGGCAAGTGGTGACGATAGACGCTTCTATCGGATACATGTTCAGGTACGGCGCGATGAAAAAGCTGACCAGGGCCATGGAAAGCACCACCGAACCGCACACGATGACATAGCCGATGGAGAAGACGGAGACGACGCTTTCCAGCGGGATGTACAGCATACCCAACCCAATCATCAGCGGCCACACCAGCGAACTGGAGACAAACTTATAAACGCTGTGCGCGCCGGTCTCCATTGATTCGGGAATAACGCGGCTATATTTGCAGAATACGGCGATCAAAATCATCAACACCGGGCCTGGAATATGCACCAGTTTCTCAAACAGGCCGCCGACGATGAAAAACGCGCAGATCATCAGCAAACCGCCGCCCATCAGGTGGAAATCAACCGCTTTCGGCGCTTCGGTTACGGAAAATATCGCATTGTCTTCATCGCTGCGCACCAGGCGGCCTTCGCCGTTCAGATCCTTACGACGCATACCGAGGCGAGACAGGATACCGGCGCAGAAAATGGCGAAGATATTGCCGACGACCGCGGCCGGCGCCAGCTGCGCGACATACACATCCGGCGTTTCCCCTAAAATGGCGGAGTAGGCCAGCGATAAAGGCAGGATCCCCTCGCCGATACCGCCGCCGATGATCGGAACAATAATGAAAAAGAAGGTATGGTAGAAGCTGTAGCCGCAGAGTTTACCGACCAGCAGACCGGTCGCCAGAGCCGTCGCCGTTCCCACCACCAACGGTACGAACATGCGGACCATGCCCTGGATCAGGACTTTCCGGTTCATACCCAGGATACTGCCGACCACCAGACAGGCGATGACGAAATACAGAAAATTCGCCTCTTTCATCAGCAGATGCACGGTCTTCATGGTGTTGTCGTTGAACAGATGAAAATACACCAGAATAGAAGGCACCATCAGACAAAGAATTGCCGGTCCGCCGATATCCTTAAATACCGGAATTTTATGCCCGATATGCGCCAGTAAAAAACCCATACTCATAATAACAGCGAAACCGCCGATCATATTTTTGGGCAAGTATCCCGCATACGCCGCAACAAAAATAATAACGCCGATAGCAATAAACAGAGGAAAAGGAACAGAACCTATTTTCTTGTTAAAAATTATCTCCATAAACGAAGGGGGTGTATCCATGGCAAGCTCACTCTTACATAGAATATCCGCGTCAGTTTTTTTCATTGTATTCACCCAGCTAGACAGTATGGTACAGGAAACCTGTGTTTATTTTCAGGGAGTAAGAAAATCCATTTTTATTTTTATACCCGTCATACTTCAAGTTGCCTGTGCGTTGACTTGGTTAATCGCGCCAGTCACTTGAATTCAGTAAGCGCCTGGGGATTTTCTGCGTCGCCGCGTTATTCGGCCTGATAGCCTCACCCCTTCGGGGTCAGCACAAGCGCTGTTCAAAAACGCTTTGGCGTTTTTTTCCTGCAACTCGAATTATTTAGGGTACATCAATATGCAATAAAAAATGGCAGGTGTTATTTATTGGATAATTTATATTGGAGGTAATCTATCATAGGCAAATGTTAAAAATAATATGTTAATGCTGTATTTGTGAACTTATCAGCAAGTTCTATTTAAATAACTTACGTCATTTTTTTGTAATTAAATTAATTTACTGCGGGATTTGGGGAATATCTGAGATATAAAAGCGGGAACGTCACTGGAGATAAGATAAAAATACCACGTTATTTAAATAAGTAAATAATTTAATCGATGTTAATAAATTCCCCGCCGGGGGATAACCCCTCGTCGCGATGAAGCCGCCCCTTCACGGGCGCCGCCGATCTTTCCTGACTCACCGCTTCTCGGTTCAAGATAACGACGGCCTCAAGGCCGGTTGCCGATGGCGCATGCGCGCTGAACATGGACCATGTCTGGATTTTATCTGGGCGAAATAGCCTACCGCGCTGATTTTACAGTGACCTTCCCCCCCACTTTCTGTTTATATATACCCATAGGTTACATGTCGACGCGCAGACCCCCTTCTTCCATTGGCCGAAGACCCGACAACCGGGGCAGGCGATCTGCCGTTTGAACCAACAGAAAGTAAGATTTTTGCAATCTAAGCGGAGATAATACGTTATGTATCAGTATGCCTTAGTGGGCGATGTCGGGGGGACAAACGCGCGTCTGGCGCTTTGCGCATTAGAAACCGGAGAGATATCAAGCAACAAAAACTATGCCGTCTCCGAGCACGATAGCCTGGAAACCGTTATTCGGCTATTTCTGGCCGAACATCCCTCATTGACCATCAAACAAGGCTGCATCGCTATCGCCTGCCCCATCGTCGGCGACTGGGTAGCCATGACCAACCATAACTGGGCTTTTTCCATCGCCGAGAAAACCCGGAATCTGAATTTTGACCGTCTGGACATTATCAACGATTTTACCGCCGTCAGCATGGCGATACCGACGCTCGGCCCGGATGACGTACTCCAGTTCGGCGGCAACCAGGCCGTCGCAGGCAAACCCATTGCCGTTTACGGCGCCGGCACCGGGCTCGGCGTGGCGCATCTGGTGCCGGCGGGCGGCAAGTGGCTCAGCCTGCCCGGCGAAGGCGGGCACGTCGACTTTGCGCCGAACAGCGAGGAAGAGTCATTAATCCTCAAAATATTGAGTAAGGAATTCGGTCATGTTTCGGCGGAGCGCCTGCTGTCCGGCTCCGGCCTGGTTAACCTGTACCGGGCGATCGTCATCGCCGACGGCAGAACGCCGGAAGCGCTGACGCCGAAGGATATATCCGCCCGGGCGCTGGAAAACAGCAGCGTGGACTGCCGCCGCGCGCTGTCGCTATTCTGCGTTCTGCTGGGGCGTTTCGGCGGGAATCTGGCGTTAACGCTGGGAACCTTTGGCGGCGTATATATCGCCGGCGGCATTGTTCCACGTTTTCTGGATTTCTTCCTCAACTCCGGCTTCCGTACCGCCTTTGAGGATAAAGGCCGGTTTAAAGATTATCTGGCCGATATTCCGGTTTACCTGATTACCCACGCCCACCCCGGTCTGCTCGGGGCCGGCGCATGGCTGCGCCAGGCTAGCGGCTATACGTTATAACATGCCGTCAGGGCCGGAAACGGCCCTGACCCCCGCACTACTCGCAGTATTGACGCATCGCGTCCTGCTTTTCGGGCAGCAGACGGTAGAGATACACCGGCCTGCCGGTAGAGCCATAAAGGATATTGGTGGCGAGAATACCGGTATCCGCCAGGTAAATGAGATACTTACGGCAGGACACGCGGGAGATGCCGATGGCGTTCGCCAGCATTTCCGTTGAAAACTCGGCGCCCTGATTCCCTTCAATCCATTCACACACGGTACGCAGCGTTAAACTGGTCAAGCCTTTTGGCAGTTTCTTACGCTCGCTGGCGGAGTTGCCGTTGGTACGTCTGATCAGGTTATCGATATCGGACTGAGCCACAAACTCACGGTGTTTCAGCAAGTTGGCTTCTTCACGATAGGCGGTTAATGCCTGTTCGAAACGGGAAAACTGAAAAGGCTTAATCAGATAGTCCACCACGCCGTAGTGCAGCGCTTTCTTGATGGAATACACGTCGCTGGCGGATGAAATGATGATCACATCCGTCCTTTCACTGAACTCGCGAATGGTCGGCAACAGATCCAATCCGTTATCCTGCTGCATATAAATATCCAACAACACCAGATCGATGCCTGAATCCGGTTGCATAAGTAAGTTTCGCGCCTGCTGCAACGTGGGTACCGTCGCATAGCAGCTAAATCCGGAAATCTGACTCAGATAAGATTTGTTCAGTTCTGCAACCATGGCATCGTCATCAACAATCAGTACATTAATCATGGTCAAACGGCCTTGCTTGATAAGGTATGTTAACGAAAAACTGGGTATACACCTCAGGTTCCGACTCAAAATCGATATTTCCGCCTATCTTTTCCAAACTCTGTTTCGTTAGATACAGGCCAATGCCCCGGCCGCTGCCTTTCGTAGAGAAGCCCTGTTCATAAATATGTTCCTGGTTCTCTGGTAAAATGCCGGGGCCGTCATCGCCGACGGTGAGATGCAAGCGCCCGTCCTGATGGTGAAAGCTCACGCTGATTTCACAATTTTCCTGCCCGCCGATGGCGTCCATCGCGTTTTCAATCAGGTTGCCCAGCACCGTAATAAGTTCATTGGTGGCATCCACATCATCCGTGTCGAGCAACAGGCTATCCTCGCTGATCGACAGCGTAATGCCCAGATCGCGGGCCCGGTTAATCTTACCCAACAAGAAACCGGCAATCACCGGAGATTTCACCTTACGGATAATCGAACCAATTTCCGCCTGATAGTTATTGGCGGTTTTTAAAATATAAGCCTCTAGCTGGGTGTAATATTTCAAATGCAGCATACCCAATATCACATGCAGCTTGTTCATGAATTCATGCGATTGCGCCCGCAGGGCGTCCGCATAGTAGGACATGCCGGACAGACGCTGCAATAGCTGGCTGACCTCCGTTTTATCACGGAATGTCACGATCGCGCCGATCATATCGCCTTCGACGAATACCGGTACGGTATTCGTCAGCAGCAAATGGCCGTGCACGTTGATTTCCTCATCGCGGCGCGGAATACCGTTCCCCAGAACCTGCTTCAAATGCAAGCGATCCAGCCAGTGCTGGCTGATGCTCTCCGCCGTTTCGTCCGGCGACTGGCTCCCTCCGTGGCGAAATAAGCGTATCGCCTCATCGTTGATTACCGTGATATGGGCGTTGCCGTCGACCGCGATCACGCCTTCCTTAATCTGCTTCAGCATCGCATTACGCTGCTCAAACAGATTCGAAATCTCAAACGGCTCAAAACCCAACATGATGCGTTTAAGTATCTTCACCAAAATCAACGTGCCCAGCCAGCCGACCAGGGCGCCCGCCAGAATCGTCCAGGGGATCATCCAGCGGTTCTCGTTGATCACTTTCTGCACGCTGGTCAACGCAATGCCCAACGCGACAACGCCGACCTGCTGATGATTCTCGTCAAAAACAGGGGTGAATACCCTCAGCGCCGGGTCAAGCGTACCACGGCTGATGGATGAGTTCTCCATCCCCAGCAGCGCGGGGTAGATATCCTGACCGGCAAAGTGTTCGCCGATTCGTTCGCGTTCGGGATGCGTATGGCGAATGGTGTCCATATCGGTGACGGTAATGAAAAGCAGCTGATTACGCAGGCTGATGCGTTCAGCGGCATCCTGTATCGAGTCCGGGTTGCCGATCCCTTTCAGATCGTCAATAACCAGACGCGAAGCGGCAAAAGTGCGGGCAATGGCGAAGGCTTTTTCCCGCAGATGATCTTCAGAGAGCTGGGTAATGCGAAAAAACATTAAGGCGTACACTACCAACAGAACCGCGCCGATCACCGCCGAAACCATCAGAAACACCGATGTCCCCAGCTTCAACGGTGTTTTTTTCTTATTCATGTTGCTCTCCGGAATAACCATCATGACATCATTATCTTATACTTTTTCGCCGCGTTTCGCGTGCAGGCAAACGCGGAATACGCCGGCAACTGGAGGGCAGAGCATGCCATTGCGGATAAAATAAATATAAAAACAATAACGTAAACCGATAGTTTCTCAGAAACCTCCGGAACGACGGGCGAGCGGCTCTGCGGAAGCATCGTCAGCCGGGCCACAGAAAACCACTCCCGTTCAAGCGGCGCCCTTGCCGGCGGCTAAGGCTCTCTGCCGCCGCCGTCAAGGCTCCGGGGAAGACCGGGCTTACCAGTAACCGAGCACCTTCCACCACATGCCGCCAACAACCAGCCAGATAGGGATGATCGCCAGGCTGATAAAGAAGCCGATCTTCCACCAGGTGCTTAAAGGCATGTAACCGCAGCCGAACAGAATCGGCGCCGGGCCGCTGGAGTAATGGGTCGTGGACATAAACAGGTTGCTGAAGATACCGAACACCAGCACAGTGAGCATCGGCGGCGCGCCCGCGGCCAGCGCAATCGATACGAAAATGGCGTACATGGCGCTGATATGGGCTATCGCGCTCGCCATCAGATAGTGGCTATAGTAGTAAACCAGCAGCAGCAGACCGAGCATCGGCAGCCAGTGCATACCGCTGACGGCGCTGCCCGCCATATTCCCCAACCAGGCGATAAGCCCCATCTTGTTCAACTGGCCGGCCAGCGTCATCAGCACGGCAAACCATACCACGGTATGCCAGGCTTCCTTTTCGCTGACGACATCGTCCCAGGTCAAAGCGCGGCTCAAGAGCAGCACACTCAGGCCGGCCAGCGCCGTCAGCGTCGCGTCAATCTTCAGCGTCGAACCCAGCACCCAAAACGTGACCAGCCCCAGGAACACGCCCAGCACCACCCACTCGTTACGGCTCATCGCCCCCATTTCGCGCAGGCGCTCCACCGCAATCGCACGCATTTCGGTGGTCGTTTTCAACTCAGGCGGGTAGAAGCGATAAACCAGATAAGGAATCAGAGCCAGCGACAGGAAGCCGGGCAGCAGCGTAGCCAGCGCCCAGTCCGTCCAGGTGATATGAATGCCGAACTGCGACGCCAGCTTGGCGACCATCGGGTTTCCGGCCATGGAGGTCATAAACATGGCGGAGGTCACGGCGTTGCACTGGAAAATGGACTGCACCAGAAAAGCGCCGATGCGGCGCTGCGTTCCCTTCTCCGGCGTCGAATCATAGGCCTCGGAGATGGAGCGGAACAACGGGGTGATAATCCCGCCGCAGCGCGCGGAGGTCGAAGGCATCGCCGGAGCAAACAGCAAGTCGGTGAAGACGAGCCCATACGCCAGCCCCAGAGAGCTGTTGCCCAATTTGCTGATAAACAGCAAACCGATGCGCCGGCCGAAGCCGGTTTTAATAAAGCCGCGGGAGATAAAAAACGCGCAGGCGATCATCCAGATGGTCGGGTCGCTGAACCCCGCCAGAACGTCTTTGATGGGCAACAGACCCAATATCGAGACCGACGTCAGACTGAACATCGCCATCGCGCCCAGCGGGTAGGGAGAGAGGATTAGCCCCACCACCGTCGCAATAAAAATCGCCATTAAATGCCAGGCTGCGGGAGTCACTCCGGAAGGAACCGGGAGCGCCCATAGCCCGCCGGCGATACAGATAATAACCAGAAGCTTTAACAACCTGCTGTTATTTGCAGACATAAAATACCACTCTTCATTATTAATACGGAATTCGCTAACTAATAACGGATGTTCCATGCGAAGGAGCTGGTATTTATTATTCTTCCTTCATCACGCTATCGATTAATACAGTATTAACGCTCGCAACGGGAAACATCGGCCAAAAAGGTCAAGAAAGTAATGGTAAGGGTGATTTCTCGCCCACTAAATCCTGATAAATCATAGGATCATAATAATGTAACACCGTGACAAACACTGATTACTTTGCTTACTAAATGTGATAATTAGTTTAATTAATAAACAAGAGTTAAATAAATCCCCTATACAATCCTACGTATCCCAATATTCAACAACAATAACAAAACATAAATTTAACGTAAACATTAAAAAATCCGTCTCCAGAAAAAATAACGCTGACGAGAAAGAAAAAACGCGGCCGATGCCGCCGTTAAAAACCACAAAAACCGAATACGATAAAAATAGGCGCGCGAAAAAAGGTATTCATCGATAGATGAGAGAGGGGGAAAATCATTACTCCATGAATCCCAACGTAAAAATAAAAAATATTACGCCGGAATATATGATAAAGAGATTGCAATATTATACGTAGAATCCGTTATGCAACATAATTTATAGTGACGCAGTTCAAATTATCAAAATAAAATGAGCGAGCAACAAAGCCAACGCGCCCGCCACTTGAAAGATGAAGGGTATAATCCTGCGCCGCCAAGTATAAGAAAAAGGCCGGGATCATTCGTCACAATGCCGATCGTTTAAACATCGAGATACACGGGGCGACCACCGGTTTTCCCCTAAAGACCGGCTTAAGTGAAGGGTATTAGGATCATTCGTCAGGGATATAAACGCCGGGCCACCGGCACGCGGGTAAAAATAACGCGCGGCGGAATCGGCGGTTCAGATCTGTATTATTACAGCGCTAGCGGGGCCGCGGAAAAAAAACGCAGCGACAAGCTTCCGCGTCATCATGATGATAGCGGCGAGACGGCGCCGCTATATCGCCCAGAATAAAACCGCCAAAATTTGCGGCGACATAATACGCAGAAACATAACCAACGGGTACACCGTGGCATAAGACAACGCCGCCGCGCCGCTGGTGGCATGCAATCCATTGGCGAACGCCAGCGCGGGGGGATCCGTCATTGACCCGGACAGCATACCGCACAGCGTCAGGTAGTTCATTTTGCCGACAATCCGCGCCAGCACCCCGACGATCAGCAAAGGAGTAACGGTAATTAGCGCGCCGTAGCCAACCCACCAGAGGCCATCCCCGTACAACAACGTCTCGACGAAGGCATCGCCCGATTTCAGCCCGACAACCGCAAGAAACAGCACAATCCCCAGCTCGCGCAGGGCCAGATTAGCGCTGGGCGGCATAAACCAATATAGCTTACCGATACCGCCGATGCGCCCCAGAATCAGGGCGACCACCAGCGGCCCTCCGGCCAGCCCCAGGCGCAGCGCGGCCGGAAAGCCGGGAATAAACAGCGGAACCGAGCCCAGCAGCACGCCGAGGCCGATGCCAATAAACACCGGCAACATCTGCACCTGCTGCAGCTTCTGCTGCGCATTTCCCACGATATCGGCGACCGCATCAATCGCCGTTTTCCGCCCCACCAGATTGAGGATATCGCCGAACTGCAGGCTGGCGTTGTTGCTGGCGATCAGTTCGACGCCGGCGCGGTTTAGGCGGGAAATCACCACATCGTAATTTTGCTTCAGATTTAATTCGCGTATCTTGCGGCCCAGCACTTTCTCATTGGTCACCACCACGCGCTCGACGTGCAGATCGGTGCCGCGGGTCGACAGCGAGGTATCCACTTCATCGCCGATCACCAGCCGCGCCTGCTCCAGATCGTTTTTCGTCCCCACCAGGTGCAAATAGTCTCCCAGTTGAATAATGGTGGCCGGCGAAGGCACCATCAGTTCATTACCGCGCTTCAAACGGGAACAGACAATGGCGTCGCGATTGAGAATCGGCACATCCTGAATCGCCAATCCCTGCAGGTTGCCATTGGTTACGGAGACGTTCATGGTATGCAGCTGCTCATGGCGCATGCCGTTATCGATCTCAAACTGGCGGGCTTCCGCCTCAATCGCCACGCGAAACAGGACGCGCATCAGCCACATCACCAGCAAAATGCCGCAGATACCCAATGGATAAGCCATGGCGTACCCCATGCCCATCTGATTCACCAGCCCGGCGTCGGAACCGAGGTCGCTGAGAATTTGCTGTCCCGCTCCCAGAGAGGGCGTATTGGTTACCGCGCCCGAAAAGATCCCCAAAATAATCGGCAGGGGGACATTGAAGATTTTATGAATGACGGCGGTCACCACGCAGCCGAGCAGTACCGTCAGAATGGCGAACCCGTTAAGACGCAGGCCGGAAACGCGTAATGAAGAGAAAAATCCCGGCCCAACCTGAATACCGATGGTATAAACAAACAGAATGAGCCCGAACTCCTGGATAACAAGCAGCATGTCGTCATTGAGCGCGAACCGGTAATGCTGAGCGACATGCCCGACGATGATGCCGCCGAACAACACCCCGCCGATCCCTAAACCAACGCCGTAAATTCGCCAGTTGCCGATCCATAACCCCAAAACGGCCACCAGCGCCAGCATACTGACGGTCAGCGCGATATCACTCATACTTCGAATCCTTCATCCGATCGAGAGGGGAAGCTGGCATAAGCGGTTCCGTGAAACATCAACAGGGTACCGTTATTGATTCTGGCAGAATAGCCAGGCGGGAAACGTGGCGGGCGACACAAAAAATTTCCAGCATAAAAAACGCCCGCGTAGGCGGGCGTCTTACGGCCATCGCCTGCGCGGGCGACTCATCTTTCTCAGTCACAACGGGGAGCGGCCCCGTATAGCCGTCATATTCGGCGGTTATGACTCGGCCGCAGGCTGCGTCGTCTCCTCTTCGGCCGGCTGGCTCAATACCGGGCGCGCGCCGCCGATGGCGATCCGCTGCGGCTGCAAGGCTTCCGGCACTTCACGCACCATGTCGATATGCAGCAACCCGTTTTCAAACTTCGCTGCAGAAACATGCAGATGCTCCGCCAGCGTAAAACTCAGGGAGAAGGGTTTGAACACCAACCCCTGGTGCAGATATTCCACTTTCTCTTCCGGCGGCGTCGGAGCGCCTTTTACCGTCAGACGCGGACCTTCGACCTCAATATCCAGATCGCTCTGCCGGAAGCCGGCCAAAGCCAGCGTAATGCGATAATGGTTATCGTCTTTTTTCTCAATGTTGTAGGGAGGAAACTCGACGGGTTCCTGACCGCCCTGCATCGAACTGGCCAGTTTGTCAAAACCGATCCACTGACGCAGTAAGGGGGATAAATCATAGTTACGCATACTCATTACTCCTTCTATGAAGCGAGATAATCTCTCCCGGTCACGACAAGGTCACCGGGCCCGTTCCCATGCGGCGAACGAGAGGTGTTTACCTTAATTTGTTACGCTAACGCTTATTTAATTTCGATGCGCCGCGGTTTCATCGTTTCCGGCACAATACGTTCCAGATCGATATACAGCAAACCGTTTTCCAGATTGGCGCCTTTGACCTGAATATGCTCGGCCAGTTGGAACTTGCGCTCGAAATTACGCTCGGCGATGCCCTGATATAGGTAGTTGCGGGCCGCTGACGCATCGGCATGCGCGCCTTTCACGATTAATAAATTATCGTGCGCGGTAATTTCCAGCTCTTGCTCGGCGAAACCGGCGACGGCAATAGCGATGCGGTATTGGTTTTCGTCGACCAGCTCGACATTGTAAGGGGGATAGCCGCCATTACTCTGGGTTTGACCCGTCTCCAACAGATTGAACAAACGATCGAAACCAATAGCGGAACGATAAAGCGGCGAAAAATCGGGGTTACGCACAACAGCCTCCTAAAAATTCAGCGAGGATTCGCAATTAGCCTTCCCTCAGGACAGGCCGTCGTTCGGATGGATACCCTTACGGCATATCTTTCTCTCCGAACCTGTTATCAAAATGGTAGCCGTTCTCAGGTTTTCAATAGGCAAATAGAAAAAATTGTCGCTTTTTATATAAAATTCACCGATAAGGGTTCTGTTATCACATACACTTAAAGCATTCGACGCCATAATGTAATCTGGGCATTACGCTTATCCGGCGCAGCCGCAAAGCTGCCGATGCCTCTGCGCCAATCGGGGTAAGAGAAACCGGCAAGCAAGATTGGTGGACTCTGGCGATAAAGTTATCTTGAAAGTCAGGGCGGAGATGCCCTCCCTACCCCATAACGGACGGTAAGTATGACCATGCTGAAAAGTGCTTTATTCTCTTTCATCATCGCCGGCGGCGGAATGGTGGCGACAAGCGGTTGTTCCAGCGTCATGACGCACACCGGAAACAATCAGGGGTACTATCCGGGAACGCGCGCCAGCATGAACATACTGCGCGACGACGACACCAGCTGGGCGATGCTGCCGCTGGTCGCGCTCGATCTGCCGTTTTCCGCCGTGGCGGACACCCTATTGTTGCCTTACGACTACTACCGGGCGGACAATAAAGACGCCAGCACGCATGACCGTATTTTGCAAAGCGAGCAGCTAAACCAGACGGCCAGCTCGCAGGCCGCCACCGAGCCCAACAATCAGCTGTAAACGAACGTCTGCTTGATAAGCGGCGACCTTCAGTATGGCGTTACCGCCACGACGAATATCTGATTAAAACCGTCGATTTCACGCATATAAGCGATATGCCCCCCGTCCGGGGAAAACACCACCGCATCCGCGCTGGGCGCGATTTCGGTACGCGCGGTCTGGCGGACTAATTTCCCGCTATCGGCATCGCACAGCATAATGCTGTTATCGCAAACAAAGGCTAATTTACGCTCCCGCGGATGCCAGTTAAAAGCCGACTGAATGCCGGATTCGGCGGCGGTAATCCGCCGGGGTTCGCCGCCGTTGGGCGAAACCGACCACAGTTGCACAATCCCCGCATCGTCTTTCATTAAAAAAGCGATCTCGCTGCCGTCTGGCGAGGCGCGCAGCCAGTGACGGGGCTGATTCACCAAACCGGGATAACGCCGATGATGGGTAAACGTCAACCGACGCTGCTGAACGCCCAAAGGCGGGGCGGGCATGGTGGTCGGCGTGCCCGCCAGCGGCGCGTCGCCGGCTCGGGCGTAATCGGCCAGTTGTTCGGGTAAATCGACCAGGAACACTTCAGGGACTCTCCCGCCGTCGGCCGCGCGCGTATCGCCGATAAAAGCCAGAGCCCAGCGCTGCCGCGTGCCATCCGGCCGACGGTACCCCGCCGAACCGACCCAGCCCTCTTCGTAAGCGCGATCGATATCGTCGCTGCCAGGGCGGGGATGCGGCGTAGTGCGGCTCACCAGCACGCAATAATGGCTGCCGTCATACTCGCGGGGATGCCGCTTCGCGATCGATACGGAGCGCAGCGGCACGGCGACGCCGACGTTGCGTAAATCCAGCGACGGATCGTATTCATGCAGCACATGGTCGTTATAGGTAAAACTCAGGCGGCTGGCGTCCGGGCTGAAGACATGCACGTGCGAGCCGCCGCGCAGCGCTCCCGCCTGATAAGGCGGCGTAATCGCAAGCGCATCCAGCGTTGTCGCTTTGTCACGCTCCCCGTCGCGGACTATCACTCCCCGGCGGTGATGAAAATCATATCGCCAGCGGCTATCCGGGTTTTCCGGCCCGTGGATAAACGCATAGCGCAGCGGCGCCGCCGGACTACAGGTTACGACGCCCACATGCGCGCCGTCGCGCGCACGATAAATCACTTCGCTTTCCCGGCTATGTATATTTACCCGTTCGATCGTCTCTCCGGTGAACAGAGCCCCTTGAGGGCGAACATCATAAACCAGCCAGTTTCCATCACATGACCAGACGTTAATATTAGTGATCTGATGTCCGGCGGCATTAAATGTTAACTGTAACTCTTCGTGCAAAATATCACCCCATCCATTTCGTTTACTCTATCAGCAAACGCTAACCGCTCACTCGCCATAAGTTGCCATAAAAACCGGCCTGGGCGCGACCTCCGCCGCGCAATTTTCTTCGCGCGCGGCGCCGGCCGGCGTTGCTACCCGTTGCCGGCCGCAGAATGGCGCATTCGACATAATCAGCCTTATGGATGAAAATTGGCGAGGATAACGCCATAAATAGCCGACACTTAGCGATAAAATCAGAAA
Source organism: Brenneria populi (assembly GCF_036016195.1). Lineage (NCBI taxonomy): Bacteria > Pseudomonadati > Pseudomonadota > Gammaproteobacteria > Enterobacterales > Pectobacteriaceae > Brenneria > Brenneria populi. Next base: position 95,504 of record NZ_JAYWTM010000017.1, read on the forward strand.
ATAACGCTATTAAATAAAATTTAAATAGAATTAAATATCAAAAAATAATCATATTTAAACATATAAAACCGTATAATCAAAAAATATCAACACATTGTAAATATTTTTCAGTTTTATGTATAACCATTTGTTTTATATTTAAAAAATAAGAGATAACGAGATTGTTTTTATTCAAAAAAATTGAATAATGATGTCAGAAACATTAGATTTTCAGTCTGTAAACATCGGCGTAACCTTTCTTCCATCGAAAGGCGATGACCTTTCATTCCATCACTCTGAACAGGATAACTATTATGAAAAACATCAAAACTATCGCCGCCGCCGTTGTTCTCGCCACCGTATCTTTCGGCGCTTCCGCTGCCGAATATGTCTCGGCGCAGCAGGCCAATCAGTTGAACAAAGTGGGCGTGGTTTCCGCTACGGCGTTCGATCTGGACTCGCTGAAAGCGCAGTTGGCTGAAAAAGCCGATAAAGCGGGCGCCAAGGCCTTTACCATCACTTCCGCCACCGGCAACAACCAGCTGCGCGGCACCGCGGTAATTTATAATTAATCATACGCAATAATAAGAACTAAACGGGTTTTCCCACATTAGGCGAAAACCCGTTTTTTTTGTCGTTAACTTAAGGGATTGGAGTAACCAGCGCCTGCCCGGCAAACCAGGCGTTGACATTTTCCATCACCAGACGCGACATCTCTCCGCGCGTCGACCAGGTGGCGCTGGCCATATGCGGCGTTACGACCACATTCGGTTTCCCCAGCAGCCCCGCCGGCACATTGGGTTCATGGGCGAAAACATCCAGGCCCGCGCCGGCAATGGTTCCCTGTTCAAGCGCCTCAATCAGCGCCTGCTCGTCCACCACCGATCCGCGGGAGATATTAATCAACATCCCATCCGCTCCCAATGCGCGCAATACGTCGCCATTGACCAGGCATTGGGTATCGGAACCACCCGGCGTACACACCACCAGATAATCGCTGGCGGCCGCTAAGGCCTCCACCGTCGGATAAAAGGCGAAATCCACATCGTGCGCCGCCTGACGATCGGTATAAGCGATAGTTAAATTAAAACCCAATGCCCGTTGCGCCACCGCGCGGCCAATTCGCCCCAGGCCGATAATTCCCAGCGTCGACCCCGACACTTTACGCGTCCACATATAGGATTGCCGTTTCCAGCCGCCTTGCTGAATAAAGGTTTGCGCATCCACAATTTGTCTGGACGTCGCCAGCAACAGCCCAAGGGCCAGATCGGCCACATCGTCGGTCAATACGCCGGGCGTATGCGTCACCGCAATCCCTCGCGCCTTCGCCGCCGCGACGTCCACGCCGTCATAGCCCACGCCGAAAACCGCAATCAGCGCCAGATTAGGCAAAGTGTTAATGAACTCCCGCGTCACCACCGCTTCGCCGTTGGTGATGACGACGCGAAACTCCTCCGCCAACTGCGAAAATCCGGACGGCGTCAATGCGGCGTATTCATACACGTCATACAGCGCATTCAGCTCTTCGTCTAACTGTGCCGGTAGCGATGCCTGCTTTAATATTTTATGTTTCATAATTAACCTTAATACATAAGCCTTAAAACTATGAGAGTGAAGAGACCGATGTGCTCTGACCAATAGACTTGCCAGGGCGGGCAATAATAATTCCGATAATTCCGCCAATGATTAACGCCACCGCGACAATCAATAGTCCATACTCATAACTGTTTGTCGCATCCTTTATTTTCCCCAGAATAGGAGGTAGCCCCAGACCGGCGAAATTAGCGATTGCATTAATAAACGCAATGGACGCCGCCGCCGCCACGCCTGCCAATTTCTCTGTCGTAACCGCCCAAAATATCGGAGTTAATGCAAAATTAAACCCGACCGTCAGCACCAGAAGAATATAGGCGGCAAACAGATTGCTGGTATAAATCGATGTCGCCAGCAATATTCCGGAAAAAATAAGCGGCAATCCCATATGCAACGGACGTTCTTTAGTCAGATCGGAGTGGCGTCCATTTAAATACATAAAAGCCGCTGCAAAAATAAAAGGGATAGCTGACAATACACCGATGATAAAATTGCTCTGCTCGGTTACGACGCTTTTTATAATCAGCGGCAGGAATAGCGTAATGCCAATGGATCCAAATGCCTGCAAGAACCAAACCACGCTCAGCAACAATACGGTTTTATTTCTTAATGCGCTGCCCCATGAATGCGTTTTCCCCACTTCAACGCCGGCATTATCTTTTTTCAACTGTGCCATTAGCCAGCTTTTCTGAGATTGGTTTAACCAGTCGGCATGTTCCGGCGTGTCCGGCAAACGCCACAAAACCAGGCAGCCCAGCACCACCGCAGGTATCCCTTCAAGGGCAAACAGCCAGCGCCATCCGGCGATATCGGCAATGCCGTGCATATTGAGGATACTGCCCGAAATCGGCAGGCCGATAACCGAGGCCAGTACGGATCCCATATAAAAGAACGACATGGCCCGCGCGCGATTGCTTTTAGGGAACCAGCAGGAAATATAATAGATAATCCCCGGCGTAAACCCGGCTTCCGCCATGCCTAATAGAAAGCGCATAACATATAATTGATTAGCGCTTTGAATAAATGACATGCCGGCGCTGATAATCCCCCAGGTTATCATAATCCTGGCGATCCAAATACGCGCCCCGACTTTAGTCATTAAAATATTACTGGGTACTTCAAATATAATATAAGAAATGTAAAACATTCCCACGCCAAGCCCATACATACTGGTTGAAAGGCCCAGGTCGGCATTCATTTGCAATGCGGCGATAGATATATTGGTTTTATCTAAATTAGCAACAAAATAACATATAATTATAAATGGTATTATCTTCGCATTAAGTTGCTTGAGGGTTGTCGAGTACAGATCGGCAGTCATTATTTATTACCTCAAATAATAGGGTATTCAGCATTACAGCAATAACAAGCCGCGCCACTGAATACACAGTGACAATTAAAATAAATTTAATTTTTATTAATTACGTTTTATTAATGTTGGCCAATTACCATTCAGCTACGGCGCCGTCAGAATAACGCCATACCGGGTTACGCCAGTCCGGCGCATGTTTACTACGTTCAATCACCAGCTCTTCATTAATTTCCACCCCCAGTCCTGGTTTATTCAACGGGTAGAAATGGCCGTCGCTCATGGCGAAGTCCTCTTTATTCACCACATAATCCAGCAGTTCCGCGCCCTTATTATAATGAATTCCCATACTCTGTTCCTGGAACGCCGCGTTGCGGGAAACGAAATCAAGGTGCAAACACGCGGCCAGGGCAACCGGTCCCAGCGGACAGTGCGGGGCCAGCGCCACATCATAGGCTTCCGCCATCGCGGCGATTTTAAAGCATTCGGTAATGCCTCCCGCGTGGGATAGGTCGGGCTGGATAATCGCCAGACCGCCGTCCGCCAAAACGCGTTTGAAGTCAAAACGCGAAAACATACGTTCTCCCGCCGCAATCGGCAGATGCGTCTGCGCTGCCAGGCGCGGATAATACTCGGCCTGTTCGGCCAAAACGGGCTCTTCGATAAATAATGGACGATAAGGCTCCAGCTCTTTGATCAGGATTTTCGCCATCGGCGCATCAACGCGTCCGTGGAAATCCAGCCCGAACTCAATACGATTGCCAAAGGCTGCGCGAATTTCCGCCACCACCGCGACCGTGGCGTCGACTTTGCGCGAATTATCGATAATGCCCATCTCTTCGCAACCGTTCAGCTTAAAGGTATCAAAGCCAATTTCGGTCAGCTTATTGATGCCGGCGATGACTTCCGAAGGACGATCGCCGCCCACCCAGCTATAGGCCTTGATTTTATCCCGCACCAGACCGCCCAACAGTTGATAGACCGGCACGCCAAGCGCCTTGCCCTTGATATCCCATAACGCCTGATCGATACCGGCGATGGCGCTCATCAAAATCGGGCCGCCGCGGTAAAAACCGGCGCGGTAAAGCACCTGCCAGATATCGTTTATCCGCGCCGGATCCTGACCGATCAGATAATCGGCAAGCTCATGCACGGCGGCCTCGACCGTACGCGCTCGGCCTTCTATCACCGGTTCGCCCCAGCCGACAATGCCTTCATCCGTTTCAATCTTCAGAAACATCCAGCGCGGCGGCAACCGGTAGGTGGTGAGTTTGGTAATTTTCATTGAACAGCATCCTTATAAGCTTTAACAAATGCACGAGCGTGTTGTGCGGTAACGTCAACAGATTGGCCGGCGCGATAGAGGTCGCCGCCCAGCCCCGCGCCGATGCAGCCGGCGCCAAGATAATCCGCCAAATTCGCCGGCGTCACGCCCCCGACGGCAAACACCGGGATCTCTTTTGGCAACACCGCCTTCAGCGCCTTGATGTAACCCGGGCCAAAAGAGACGGAGGGAAAGATTTTCAACGCCTGGGCGCCGGCATCCAGTGCAGCGAACGCCTCCGTTGCCGTCGCGCAGCCGGGACAAACCGTCATGCCGTGATCAACTGCCCGGCGGATCACCGCCTGATTGGTGCTCGGCGTAACCACCAATTTGCCGCCAATATGATTCAATTCATCAACCTGCCGCGGCTTCAGCACCGTACCCGCGCCGATCAGCGCCCGGCCGCCGAAACGCTCGATCGTCAACTGAATGCTGCGGTAGGGGTCCGGCGAATTCAGCGGAATCTCCACCGCGTCAAAACCGGCCTCCAACAGCACGGCGACGTGCGCCAGCACCTCTTCCGGCGTGATGCCGCGCAGAATGGCGATTAAGGGGAGATCAGTATTCCAACTCATTCGCAATACTCCTTATACCTGCCTGAAAAGCCTGGTCGCCGTCGAGCGGCTGAAAGCGCAGTCCGGCTTTAAGTAACGCCTGTTGGTAACGCGCGCCAAGGGCGGGATTGCCGATAACGGTTACGGTAGTCCCGGCGGCGACCTGATATTGACGCTGCATCTGCGCCACTTCATTGCCGATCAGCAATCCGGACAACCAGTCGCTGACGGCGCTTTTTTCCAGCCGCCCCAACACGTGCGCCGCGCGGGTTTCAAACAGGCAACGGATAAGGTTTTCATCAGCGAATCCCTGCTCCAACCCGCGTTGAAAGGCGTCCGGAGACGGACGCTGTTCGCCGATGCCGACGCCGATCAGCGACTGCTTTATCAGCAGATGATGAAGTTCGCCGGTCATCACGGTACGAAAATCGATCACGGCGTCGCCATCCGTTCGCACCCATTTGGCGTGCGTGCCCGGCATCAGGTAGAGCGACGACGGGCATTCGCGGTAAGCGCCGATCAGCTGCGTCTCCTCGCCGCGCATCACATTACGGTTATCTTCGCGATCGATGCTCAACCCGGGAATAATCCAGGCCGCCAGCGGTTGCGCCGCGTCCACTCGGGTTAAGCGGCGCGCCACCTCCGTCAAGCGGATCGGACACGGCAGGTAAGGCACCGACAGCCAGCCGGCATTGCTGCCGACCATGCCGGCCATCAATACCGGCACGTCATGTTGCCGCCAGGGCGCGACAATATGCTGAAAAACCTGCTGCGGCGTTTGGCCGCTTAAACGCGTTACCCCGGCCTCGGACCGCGTCTTATCGACGCAGACGCCGTCCAGATAAAGCCAGGCGCGCAAGTTGGTCGATCCCCAGTCAATCGCGATATAACCGTCATTCATGTAATATCCTTTAACCGTTTGGTCGAGCTGGCGATCATACCGAATGCCGCCCGTTCCGCTGCTTCAACATCCTGATGCCGGATGGCATCATAAAGATCCTGGTGTTCACGCAATGTTCGCGGCATATTTTCGTTATCCGGCATATAGGTGCGTTCAAATACTGCCCGTTGCAACGAGCTGATCGCCACGCTCAATTGCTGCAATACGGGGTTATGTACCGATGCCAGCACCGCTTCGTGAAAACGAATATCCGCTTCATTAAACGCATCACGGTCCTGGTGGTGCGTAACCATGTCGTTCAGCGCCTGTTCAATCACCGCCAGCTCGCTGGAGGTCGCCCGTTCCGCCGCCCAGCGGGCGATGGCCGGTTCAACCAGATTACGTACTTCGCTCATCGCCCCGATCAGGCGCGGGTCGTAATCGCTGCTCAGCACCCATTGCAAAACGTCGGTATCCAGGTAGTTCCACTTGTTGCGCGGAGCAACGAATGCGCCGCGATAGCGTTTAACCTCAATCAGGCGTTTCGCCATCAGCGCGCGGAAAACTTCGCGAATAATGTTGCGCGAGGTCTGAAACTCTTCGCACAGTTCCGCTTCCGCCGGCAAAGGCGCTCCCGGCGCGTACTTACCGCCGACAATCTGTTGGCCGATAGCCAGAATGATGCGGTCGGTTTTGCTTAGTTCATGTTTGTTCATCGTCACCTCAGCGGAATAAAAACACGTTGCTACATATCGCTGCTACTTTACCCGGCACACCGCTGAGCGTCGCTGAAGTGCTGCACAATATTTATCACTGTTCCTTCTTCTTGCTGATGATTGTAGTACCAATAAATAAATCAGTACTACAATCAAGATCACAAAACAGGCAATTTAACAAAATAGACATGAATATATTCGAAAGATTTTTACAAAGTGGGCCGGAGTGGAAAGGAAAATGCGCCATCCATGTCTTTTCCCTTTTGTGACTATCGAAACCAGAAATTGAGATTTAAAAAACCCGCGCGGCGCCTGCTATGTTTATCCTCTTTATGTTGCGAATCGTCACTTTATTTTAATTTTTGGTTATAAGCGGTCTGCGTACGGACGGTATTCACGATGAGGGGTGCGACGAAAACGTTACGCCACGGCGCATCGCCGCAACGCATGCACGGTCATTCAGGAGATAACCCCATGAGTCTTAACGTATTCTGGTTTTTACCTACGCACGGCGACGGCCGCTATCTCGGCAGCGCGGAGGGCGCGCGCCATGTGGACCACGGCTACCTGCAGCAGGTGGCGCAGGCCGCCGAGCAGCAGGGCTTCGGCGGCGTATTGCTGCCGACCGGCCGCTCCTGCGAGGACTCCTGGCTGGTTGCCGCGTCGTTGATTCCGGTGACCCAGCGGCTGAAATTTTTGGTCGCCCTGCGTCCCGGCGTTATCTCGCCGACCATCGCCGCGCGCCAGGCCGCCACGCTGGATCGGCTGTCGAACGGCCGGGCGCTGTTCAACCTGGTGACCGGCGGCGATCCTGAAGAGCTGGCCGCCGAAGGCGTGTTTCTCGATCACGACGCGCGTTATGAGGCCGCCGCCGAATTCACCCAAATCTGGCGCCGGCTGCTGGAGGGCGAAACGGTCGATTTTGCCGGCAAGCACCTTCAGGTAAAAAACGCGCAGCTGATTTATCCTGCGGTGCAGCAGCCGCGGCCGCCGCTCTATTTCGGCGGATCGTCCGCGGCGGCGCAGGATCTGGCGGCCGAACAGGTCGATCTTTATCTGACCTGGGGCGAGCCGCCCGCGCAGGTGAAGGAGAAACTGGATGAAGTGCGCGCCAAGGCGCGGGCCAAAGGCCGTCAGGTGCGATTCGGCATCCGCCTGCATGTGATCGTGCGCGAAACCACCGAGGAGGCCTGGCGCGCCGCCGAACGGTTAATCGCCCGCCTGGATGATGACACCATCGCCGCGGCACAGGCCGCCTTCGCCCGCTTCGATTCGGTCGGACAGCGGCGCATGGCCGCGCTGCACGGCGGTAGCAAGGATCGTCTGGAAATCAGCCCCAATCTGTGGGCCGGGGTGGGGCTGGCGCGCGGCGGAGCCGGCACCGCGCTGGTGGGCGACGGGCCGACGGTCGCCGCGCGTATTCGGGAATACGCCGATCTCGGCATCGACACCTTTATCCTCTCCGGCTATCCGCACCTGGAAGAGGCTTATCGGGTCGGCGAGCTATTGTTCCCGCACCTCGATCTGGCGCATCCCGCGCCGTTGCGCGCGGTGAAAGCCTCCGGCGAAGTCGTCGCCAACCGCTATGCGCCGGGCAAGGCGTCGCAAAGTTAACAGGCCGGGAACGGCCCGTCACAGCTGCACGAAATGGCCGGGAGAGACTTCCCGGTAGCGCCGCGGCGGGCAGACGAAATCAGGCGCTCTTACCGGGCTTTCCAGTTCGTCGCTCGCCGCGGCGCGCGCCGGCCGGACGTCGGGATCGGGGATCGGCACCGCCGCAATCAGCCGCCGGGTATACTCATGCTGCGGGTTGCCGAAGATGGCGGCGCGCGGCCCAATCTCGACGATCTCTCCCAGATACATCACCGCCACGCGGTGGCTTATCCGCTCAACGACCGCCATATCGTGGGAAATAAACAGGAAAGAGAGCCCCAGCTGCTGCTGTAAATCCAGCATCAGATTAATGACCTGCGCCTTAACGGAAACATCCAGCGCCGAGACAGACTCATCGGCGATGATAATTTTCGGCTCCAGCGCCAGCGCCCTGGCGATACATACCCGCTGCCGCTGCCCGCCGGAGAACTGGTGGGGGAAGCGTTCCGCCATCCAGCCCGGCAAACCGACCTGTTCCAGCAGTTTCCCGACGCGGGCATGGGCCTCTTTCGCCCCGGCCAGCCCGTGCGCCAGCATCGGCTCGGCAATGGCGTCGCCCACCCGTATTCTCGGGTTCAGGCTTTCGTAGGGATCCTGAAAAACCATCTGAATTTGCCGGCGATATTCGGACAGCTCATGCTTATCCGCCGTCAGGAGATTGCGCCCCCGCAGCAGAATCTCCCCGCCGTCCGCCTCGGTCAGACGGACGATCGAGCGGCCGGTGGTGGATTTCCCGCAGCCCGACTCCCCCACCAGCGACAAGGTTTCGCCGGGCCAGAGATCGAAAGAGACATTTTCCACCGCATGCACCCGCCCGGCCAAACGCCGGAAAAAACCGGAGCGAATAGCAAAGCGGGTCACCAGGTTTTTCACCGCCAATATCGGTTGGCCGCCGCCGACGGTGTCGACCGTTTTCGGTATCGGCAGGCTCTCGCCGGTCTGGCGATCCACCAGCGGGAAACGCTGCGGCAGGCCGCAGCCCGACATGGCGCCCAGTCTGGGTACGGCGGAGAGCAGCATGCGGGTGTAAGGGTGTTTGGGATGGTGAAAAATTTCCCGGGTGACGGCGTTCTCCACCATCTCGCCCTGATGCATGACTAACGTGCGATCGGAGACCTCGGCCACCACGCCCATATCATGGGTAATAAACAGTACCGACATCCCCTCCTCTTCCTGAAGGGTTTTAATCAAAGCCAGGATCTGCGCCTGAATGGTGACATCCAGCGCCGTGGTCGGCTCATCGGCGATCAATAGCCGCGGATTGCAGGCCAGCGCGATGGCGATCACCACGCGCTGGCGCATGCCGCCGGAAAAACTTTGCGGATACTCATTGAGCCGCGATTTCGCGCCGGGAATACGCACCCTCTCCAGCAGGCGCACGGCTTCCGCCCTGGCCCGCGCGCCATCCATGCCGCGGTGGCGGTGCAGCACCTCGGTAATCTGGTAGCCGATCGGCAATACCGGATTAAGGCTGGTCATCGGCTCCTGAAAAATCATTCCGATGCGATTGCCGCGCACATCGCGCATTTCGCGCGGCGACAAGGAGAGGAGCTCGGCGCCGCCGAAATGAATCTCCCCGGCGATGCGGCTCTGCCCGACAGGCAATAGCCGCATGATGGATTTCGCCATCACGCTCTTGCCCGAGCCGGACTCTCCCACGACGGCGACGGTCTCTTTCTCGCCGATAGCGAACGAGAGGTCGCGCACCACATCCATCCACTCGCCGTTCACCCGAAAGGCCGTGGTGAGATGCGATACCGACATAATTGGCGACGTCATGAACTCCCCCCTTCATGCCGTGGATTGAGGATATCGCGCAGCGCGTCCCCAACCAGATTGATCGCCACAATCAGCAGCAGCAGCGTCAGCCCGGGGAAAAAACTGATCCAGTAGTCGCCCGACATCAGGTACTCAAAACCGTTTGCAATCAATAACCCCAACGACGGTTCGGTCACCGGCAGGCCGATGCCGAGAAAAGAGAGCGTCGCCTCCAGCATAATGGCGTAGGCAATGCGCATCGTCGCAACCACAATCAACGGCGCCAGGCAATTCGGCAGAATATGACGAAACAGGATCCGTCGATTGGATAAGGCCATACTGCGCGCGGCATCCACGTAGCTGCGGCGCCGTTCGACCAGCGCCGACCCTCGGATGGTTCGCGCGTAGTAAGCCCACTGGGTCACCACCAGCGCCAGGATGATTTTATCGACGCCCTGCCCCAGCACCGCCAGTAAAATCAACGCGATCAGAATCGGCGGGAAACTGAGCTGAATATCGACGATACGCATAATCAGCGCGTCCGTTTTGCCGCCGGCATAGGCGCCGATCAGCCCCAGCGACGCGCCGATCAGCAGGGCCAGCAGCGCGCTGGAAAAACCGACCGCCAAGCTGATGCGCGTGCCATACAAAATGGCGCTAAGCAAGTCGCGCCCCTGATCGTCGGTCCCCAGCCAATAGGTGATTCCGCCGAGGCTGTCGGAGCCCGGCGGCAGACGTCCGTCCATGATATCAAGCTGCATCAAATCGTAAGGATTTTGCGGCGAGAGCAGCGGGGCGCACAGCGCCAGCAGGATAAAGAGCGCCAGCATAATCAGGCCGCACAGCGCCAGTCTGTTTTTCAGCAGCGCGATCGAAACCCGCGTCAGGGAGGAGCGATTGCGCTCCCGCCCGGGCGCGCGTCGATGTACCGTATTGGCGGGCATCAGCGGTTCCCTCCCAGCCGGACACGCGGGTCGACCAGCACATACAGCAGGTCGACCAGCAGGTTGATGACGCTGAACATCACCACGGTAATCATCAGATAAGAGAGGATCACCGGCCTGTCGAGCACCGCTATCGAATCGATAATCAGCTTGCCCATGCCGGGCCAGGCGTAGATGGTCTCCGTCACCACGGCAAAGGCGATAAGCGACCCCAGCTCCAGGCCGATAACGGTAATCAGCGGGATCAGGGTGTTGCGCAGCACGTGCACCAGCACAATCCGGGTTTCCGACAGCCCTTTGGCGCGGGCGAACTGCACGTAATCCTGCTGCAGACACTCGATCACGCCCGCGCGCATCAAGCGAATAATCAGCGAGGTTTTAAACAGCGCCAGATTGAACGCCGGCAAGATCAGGTGCTCTAGGCCGTCTTTGGTCAAGAAGCTGAAGGGAACGCCGAACAGATCGCCGGTTTGTCCGCGCCCCGATGCCGGCAATAGCCCCAGCTTGACGCTGAACAGCATAATCATCACCAGACCAATCCAGAAGGTCGGCAGACTAAAGCCGAAGATGGAAAACGTCATGATCGATTTTGATACCGCGCCGTCCGGGCGCAGGCCGGCATAAATGCCAAGCGGGACGCCGATAACCAGCGCGATGACGAACGCCGTCATCGCCAGCTCCAGCGTGGCGGGCATACGCTGAAAAATCAGCGTCAGCGCCGGCTGGTTAAAGATAAAGGAGTTCCCCATATCGCCCTGCACGGCGTTCAGCACAAAGAGTCCGTACTGCTCCCAGACCGGCTTGTCCAGACCGAATGACTGGATCACCGCCGCTCTTTCAGCGGGCGTCGCCGTAGCCCCCAGCAGCATATCCACCGGATTCCCCACCAGATAAACCCCCGCGAATACCAGCACCGACATGACGATCAGCGTCAGGAACGTCTGTCCGATACGGCTCAACAGGTAGGCAATCATCAGCTCTCCTCGCCACCATAGCGGCTCAGGTAGTCGGCAAGCAGCGACAGGAAGCCCTGCTCGTCGATATCCCGCATCACCAGCGCGTTGGCGGGCTCGGCGAGCTTATGATAAAAGTCGGCAAACACATAGCCCGCCGTACGGCCGCACACCTCCACCCCGACGGCGGCGTTGACGCCGCTAAACAGTTCCGGCCGGAGCAGCCACGCCACCACCGTGGCGTCGTGAATCGGAGCGCCTTCACGGCCGAAGCGCGCCACCTCGTTGCGATCGAAGCGGCGTAACAGCGCCGCCAGAGCCGCCCCCGGCGCACCGCCGCGGCGCGCCAGGTCATCGACCTGCTCCCGCTGAATCAGCGCCTGAAAGGTCATATCCAGCGGCATAATCACCACCGGCACGCCGGAGGAAAACACGATTTCCGCCGCATGAGGATCGGCATAAACGTTAAAGTCCGCCCAGGGAACGCGGTTGCCCAACGCGCCAAAGGCGCAGCTCATGGTCACAATCCGTTTGATGCCGCGGGCGACATCCGGATGATGGCGCAGCGCCAAGGCCAGGTTGGTCAACGGCCCCAGCGCGCACAGGGTAATCGGGTTGTTGTCCGCCGCGGCCTGGCGCGCGGCGCGCACCAGAAAGTCGACCGCATGCTCCCGCTGCGAACGGAAAGAGGAGTCCGGCACCAGCTCCGACGAGAATGCGCCGATATGCGCGTATTTTCCGTAGACCTGCGCGCGCACCAGCGGCCTCGGCGCGCCGGCGAAAACCGGCACGTCGCGTCTGCCGCTCAGCCCCACCACCTTGCAGGCGTTAACCAGCGTATCCGCAAGCGGCACGTTGCCCGCCACCACCGTGACGCCCAGGATCTCCAGCTCCGGCGCCGCCATCGCCAGCCAGATGGCGATCGCATCATCCACACCGGGGTCGGTATCAATAATAATACGTTCTCTGACCATATCAGGCTGACTCTTCATAGCGGCTCAGACGTTCGGCAAACAGCGCGAAAACCCCTTCGGCATCAACGCGCGTCACCACATCCACATTGGGCTGTTCGTCGGTCTTGCCGTACCAGTCGGCCACGGTCTGCCCCATGCACAGCTCGCTTTCATGCTCAACGTAGACCCGCGCTTTTTCGGCTTGAAAACACTCCGGCGCCAGTAGCCAGGCGATAACCAACGGATCGTGCAACGGCCCGCCGCGGGAGCCGTAACGGCGAATATCGTTGCGATCCCAGAACGCCATCATTTCCCCCAGCGGAGCGGAAATTCGCCCGGAAAGCGCGATAAACCGCGCCACGTGCGCCGGCGTCAGAATCACCTGATGGGACGCGTCCAACGGCAGCGCGACAATGGCGAGGGATGAAGAAAACACCACGTACGCCGCGTGAGGGTCGGCCAGCATATTGAATTCCGACGTCAGGCTGCGATTGCCCGCTTCCCGGTAGGCTCCGCCCATCATCACGACGCGCGCAATGCCGTTGACAATATCGGGTTTCATAATCAGCGCGGTCGCCAGGTTAGTCAGCGGCCCCAGCGTACATAGGGTGATGGGCTTACCGGCGGCCGCGGCCCGTTCGCATTGTTCAATGATAAAGCTCACCGCATGCTGAGACTCGGCCGACTTGCGCGGTTCGGGTAAACGCATGTTCCCCAAACCGTTTTCCCCATGAAACTGCCCATGAATGGGATCGCGGAAAAGGGGACGGTGGCACCCCGCGTAGACGGGAATATCCGCGCGTCTCCCCAGTTCGGTAATTTGCAACGCGTTATGGAGCGTGCGCGCCAGCGGCTGGTTGCCGCACACCGCGCAGATCCCGAGAATCTCCAGCTCAGGGGAGACAAAGGCGCTGAGCAGCGCGATAGCGTCGTCAATTCCCGGATCGCAATCAATAATAATCGGCACAGAACTCATCCGACGACCGTTCCTTTTTTTAAACTTTTAGACTTTATGGCGCTTATAACGCGCCGACGGACGCCAGAACTTCGGCGATCTCTTTGCGCGCCCGCTCATCCAGCGATGTCTGCGGAGGCAACGGCTCCCCCACGGCGAATCCCTGCAATTGCAGCGCCGCCTTAATACAGCCGGCGATGGAGTAACGGGCAAAAATTTCATTGATACGCCACAACGGGCGCTGCAGCGCCATCGCCGTTACCCAGTCGCCCGAGCGGGAGGCTTCGTACAAGGCAATGCTTTGCTTGGGAACGATGCAGGCCGGACCGGCCATCCAGCCAACGCCGCCGATCAGCATCACGCAGGCGGGAATATGGGCGGAGGCGGAGAAAACCTCCATCCGGCCGCGGGTTCGTTCAATGATGGACAGCAGATGCCCGGTATTGGTGGAGGCGTCCTTGATATAGCGGATGTTATCGACCTGGCTCAGCCGTTCAATCACCGGCAGGCTGAGATCGGAGCGCTGAAACTGGGGGTTGGTGTAGAGCACCACCGGTTTGTTGCGCGCCGCGTCCGCAATGGCGCGGAAGTAGCTCTCCACGCCGCTGTCCTGAAGCGGGAAATAGGCTTCCAGTATCGCGAGAATGCCGTCGGCGCCCAGATCGCAATAGCGCCGGGTCTGCTCTTGCGCGTCCCGAATCGTGGTCGAGGCCACGCCGGCTATCACCGGCACGCGGCCGCGGGCGGCGTCGATCACCGTTTTGACCACCTCTTCCCGCTGCGCGGCGGAGAGATAGGCGAACTCGCCGGTGCTGCCCAGCGGCACCAGGCCGTGAACGCCGCAGCCGATAAGATGCTCCGTCAGCCGGGCCAATACCGCACGGTCAACCTGACCGTGCGGCGTAATCGGTGATACCAGATAGGGAAAAACGCCGCGGAATGCGCTCATGGCGGTCCTCTTGCTTAGCCGTTGGTTATTTGGCGGAGCGAACGAAATAGGGCAGCGTGTAGGCATCGGAGCGCCCCACGTAGGTATACTGCTTTTTCATCGCCCAGGTATTGGACAGGAACATCACCGGAATCACGCCCCGATCGTCCATACCGATGTTCATCGCCTCGTCCAAGAGCGCCTCCCGCCGCGCGCTATCCATCGTAGCGCGGGCCTCAAGCAGCGCTTTATCAAACGCGGGGTTGGAGTAGCGGCCGCGGTTGCCCTGCCCGCCGTTGGGACCGAAGGTCTCCAGCAGCGGCCCCAGAACGCCCGACGCTTCCCCGGTTTCGATGGCCGCGCCGCCCATAATCAAACTGAATTCAAGGCGCGCCGCGCGCGAGAAATAGACGCTGCCCGGCATCGTCACCACGTCGGTTTTTATCCCGACGCGGGTAAACATCTGACCGATGGCCTGGGCGATTTTAGCGTCATTGGGATAACGGTCGTTTGAAGCATGAAACGTCAGCGTAAAGCCGTCGGGGTAGCCCGCCGCCGCCAGCTCCTGTTTGGCTTTCTCCGGGTTGTAAACCGGCGCAGGAATGGAGGCGGAGTAGCCGAAATACCCTTTAGGCACCAGTTGGGAAGCCGGCGTGGCCTGCCCGTCCATAATACGGTCGACGATGGCCTGACGATTAAGCGCCAAAGACATCGCCTCGCGGACCTCTTTTTTTAATAACGGATTTTTGCCGTCAGGACCTTTGGCGAACGGAGATACGTCGCGCTGCTGGTCCATATGCAGATAAATAATACGATTCCCTGGTGTTGAAATCGTACGTAACTGATTATTTTTTAAAATATTACGGCTGTCGGCTGTTGGAACGCTTTCGATCATGTCCACATCACCGGATAAAATGGCGGCTACGCGAGCGCTGCTGTTTTTAAATACGCGAACGGTAACCTTGTCCCACTCGGCTTTTTCTCCCCAATAGTTGTCATTACGCTCAAGAACGACCCGGTCATCGGGCACCCAGGAAACAAACTTGAACGGGCCGGTTCCAATCACGTCCTTCCCGGCATTCAGCGTCTCCGTCGGCACCGTTTCGAGACGGGCGGGCAAAATTGAAATCCGGCTTAAGTTATTCAGCAGCAGGGGAGCCGGCCCCTTGGTCACGATCTGAACCGTTAACGGATCGATCGCCTTAACGTCGGCAATCTCGTTGACGTAAGGCGCGTAAGAACTCGGGCTGTTTTTTGACGCCAGCGCGATGCGTTTGATACTGGCGATAACATCTTTGGCGGTAAAATCGCCGCCGTCATGAAACTTCACGCCCGGTCGTAATGAAAATTCCCAGGTTTTATCGTCAATAATTTTCCACGATACGGCCAAAGCCGGAGAAATTTGTTGTTTTTCATCCTGAGAAACTAAACCGTCAAAAATATTACGCGCCATTGCGCTATTTTGTCCGCCCACATAAAACTGAGGATCCATTGACGTGGTGGATGTCGCCAAGCCGATATTCAAATCGGCGGCGGAAACCAAAGGTGAAGATGAAAATAAAAACGTAAAAAATAATGCCATTGTTGATTGTTTCATGCACTAACCTCTCTATTCCATGGCGGATTTATGTCATGCATAAAATATTATATTCCTGAAGTCTATGCGTTAGACTAAACAAATAAAAATTACATTTTCTGTTAAATCGATAACCAAATATTATGTTTCGGAGTGAAGGATATGCGAATCAATCCCCGCCAGGTTGAGGCTTTTCATAAAGTCATCCTTACCGGCGGGATCACGGCGGCCGCCCACATGATGCACATTACCCAACCTGCGGTAAGCCGCCTGATTCGGGACTTTGAAGACGCCCTGAACCTGAAGCTGTTCGACCGGGACAAGCGCGGCCTGATTCCCCGCGCCGAAGCGATGAAGCTCTATCGGGAGGTGGATCGCCTTTATCTGGGGCTGGATCACATCGCCCTCATCGCCGATGAAATCCGTCACGCCAAGGGCAGCGTGCTGCGCATCGCCTCGGTTCAGGCGCTATCGCCGCTCTGTTCGCAGGATATGCTCCCGGCCCTAATCAAGGAGTATCCTGATATCTCTTTGTTTTTAGACATAGAAAGCACAAGCCATATCAGCGAGGCCATTGCGGCCAACCACTACGACGTGGGCTTTATCTTTGGCCAGAGCGGCAACAAGAGCCTGGAGGCCGAACCGCTGGGTGAAGCCAGCGCCGTAGCCGTACTATCGATGGCGCATCCTCTGGCGGAAGCGGAGCGGATTACCATTGCCGACCTCATCCATTACCGGGCCATTCTGCCGGGGAGAACCACGCCGCTACGGGCGCAAATCGATATATCGATCCGCAACGAAATTGGCTATTTGCATAATCCGATTGAAACCTCGATGGCCAACAGCTGCGCGCTGGCGGCGAAAAATATCGGCATCGGCATCGTGGATTTTATTACCGCATTGAACAGTCCCTTGCCGATTATTGTTAAGCCATTTAATCCTAATATAAAAATAGCGTACTGCGCGGTTTACCCGCCGCAAATTCCCAGAAGCCTGTTAGTCAATCAGGTCACCGAAGTGATGAAGGAAAAAATAGCGAATTGCCTGACATTAAAATAAATTAGGACACTATATATATTTCGCTCAATTATCCCCCAATTGCTTTTATCGAATAATTAATTGCGAAATTTATCTATTTAAAATGGTTACGCGCCGAATAATTCGAATTACGGGACAAAAACGCCGAAAGCGTTTGAGTTCGCTGACAAAGTGCGATGAGCGGCGCTAAGAGACGATGGGTGAAATAACTATCCCCGACCCGCTATCGGGGATAAGAAGAGATTCAGGCGTTGAGAACGAATTTCTCAATCGCGTAGGCCACGCCGTCCTGCGCATTGGTTTTGGTGACGAACTGGCTGGCCGCTTTCACCTTATCGATGGCGTTGCCCATCGCTACGCCAATTCCGGCGTAGTCAATCATCGCCAGATCGTTTTCCTGATCGCCCATCGTCATGATGCTTTCACGGGGAATCTTCAGGTGTTCGGCCAGCATTTTCACGCCTTCGCCTTTATTAACCCGCTTATCCAGAATTTCCAGATAAAACTCGGCGCTCTTCATCAGGGTGTAGTGCTCGAACGCTTCCGGGGGAATCTGACTGATAGCGCGATCCAGCACCGGCGGCTCATCGATAATCATCAGCTTCGGAAACCGAAGGCTGCGGTCCATCTCCTCCACCGCGCGATACTTCAGCGGCATCCCGGTCAGGTTCGACTCATGGACGGTATAGGCGCTGATGTCTTTATTCGCGGTATAGACGAAATTGAAATCCAGCGCGTGGAAATGAACATTGAGCTTACGCGCCAGCGCTTCGAAGTAGAGATAGTCGTCAAAGCTCAGCGTGGTCTGCGCCACACACTCGCCGTCGACGGCGCGCTGCACCAGCGCGCCGTTGTTGGTAATGCAGTAGCAGCCCTCCTGCTGTAAATCCAACTCGGCCAGGTAAGGAGCCACGCCGATAAACGGACGGCCGGTAGCCAACACCACCTGGACGCCCTTTGCCCGGGCGGCGGCGATGGCGGATTTTACGGCGGGCGAAATTTGGTTCTGGGGCGTCAGCAGCGTCCCATCCATATCAATAGCGATCAGTTTAATAGACATAGTTTTTCCAGCAGCACATGACTGTTTTTATGCTAACGCGATTCAGCAATGAAAGCCCGAAAAATGCAATACGCGAATGCGAATTGTTTAGCGTTAACGGCCGTCATACCGGCGAATCGCCCTCTCTTCTCCGCGCGCCAGCCGGCGGAAAACCAGGGATTCGTCAGAGAATAATAGCGGATATAACGTTTCCGACGGATTACAGCCCTTTTTACAACTTTTCTTACGGCGAAAAAAAACGCTATCCGCGGCGGTAAGCGAATTTGTGTAGCGATAGCGTAATAAATATTTCTTCAAACCGGCGGCTGAAAACCACTAAAGAAACAAGGGATTGGGTCGATAAATTTCAAGTGATCTTTATCACATCAATC
Source organism: Brenneria populi (assembly GCF_036016195.1). Classification (NCBI taxonomy): domain Bacteria; kingdom Pseudomonadati; phylum Pseudomonadota; class Gammaproteobacteria; order Enterobacterales; family Pectobacteriaceae; genus Brenneria; species Brenneria populi. The sequence goes on from NZ_JAYWTM010000017.1 coordinate 114,048, forward strand.
CCCGGCCGCCGGTGAGCTGGCCTTATGATTCGCCCCTCTCCGGGCCTTGAAATCCACCGGCATAACATGCCATTCGACGGTGAAAAAAGCGCGGCCGGCTGCTCTTACTATTAGGCATTTTGGTTAAAAGGGGACGACCCGATGTCAAACGAATTGGTTTCCTATTCTTCATCTCAGCCGCTATTTTCTAAAAAAAAGAAACTTTCCACCCGGGCCCTGGTATTAATCAGCACCATCACCGCAATCGCATTGGGATTTATGATTACCGTCGGCCTGCTGCTCTGGCAATCCGGCCAGCAGCAAAAGTATATCGCCCAGGAATTCCTGACCCAGATGACGTATTCGAATATCTCTTCGATGCAGAATAAACTCAATAGCGCCTTTTCCGCCGCCCGCTCGCTGGTGCAAAACGTAAAAACGTTGCAGGAAGTGGGCAACCCCGATCGCCGCACCGCGGAGGCTATGTTAAAAGATACGCTTAAAAATAATCCTGAACTGCTTTCCATGTCGCTGGCCTGGGAGCCCGACGCGTTCGACGGAAAAGATCGCCAGTACGCCGCGTTGCCCGATCAGGACCCCAACGGCCGCTTCGTCCGCTACGTCGACCGCGACCCCGCCGGCAACATCGCGCTGCACAACCTGACGGACTACGAAACGCCCGGCAGCGGCGACTACTATCTGCTGCCGCGCAAGCTGCAAAAAGAGGTTATTCTGGACCCCTACAGCTATAGCTATAACGGCGTGGATACGCTGCTGACCTCCCTCGCCGTCCCCATTATGATCAACGGCAAGTTTTACGGCTCCGTCACCGCCGACTTCTCGCTCGCCAGCCTGCAACAGTTCGTCGGCCTCATTCGTCCCTATCCCGGCGCCTACGCCCAGATGTTTTCCCACACCGGCGTCTTTATCGCGCATCCGGATGCGAAGCGGATTGGTGAGAGGTCCCAAAGTAGTCAGGCACTGTTGGAGAGCGTGGCGAACGGAAAAATCAGCATACAGGAGCGCCATAGCGACACGCTGAATACCGAGGTGTTCAACATCAACGCCCCGATCGCCATCGGCAATACCGGCACGCCCTGGGTGCTGGGCCTGGCGATCCCGGTCAATCAGGTGATGGCGGAAGCCGTGAAGCAGCGCAATATCGCCATACTGCTGACCCTACTGAGCATCGTCGTGGTTTCCGCCGTGGTGGGCGTTATTTTCACCCGCAAGGTACTGCGCACCGTCGGCGGAGAGCCGGCCGAAGCCGCCGAGGCCGCGCTGTCGGTATCGCAGGGGGATTTAACCAAGCCCATTCCGCTGCAGGCCAAAGACGATCACAGTATTTTTTACGCGATGCATACCATGCAGACGCGGCTGAGGGATATCGTAGAGCAACTGCTCGCCACCAGCGCTTCCGTCAGCCACGGCGCCAGCGAAATCACCGCGGGCAACACGGATCTGGCCTCCCGCACCGAACAGCAGGCCGCCGCGCTGGAAGAAACGGCGGCCAGCATGGAACAAATCACCGCGACGGTGAAACAGAACGCGGATAACGCCCATAACGCCACGCGCCTGGCGCAGAACGCCGCGCAGATCGCGCAAAAAGGCGATGCGATCGTCGGTCAGGTCGTCAATATTATGGGAGAAATCGATGAGAGTTCGAAAAAGATCGCCGATATCACCAGCATCATCAGCAGCATCGCCTTCCAGACCAATATTCTGGCGCTGAACGCCGCGGTGGAAGCCGCCAGGGCCGGTGAACAGGGACGCGGTTTCGCGGTGGTGGCCAATGAGGTGCGCAACCTTGCCCAGCGCAGCGCGAGCGCGGTGAAAGATATCACCGCGCTGATCGCCGAATCCGCCGGGCGCGTCGAAAACGGCGTGGGGCTGGTGCAAAATGCCGGCGCCACCATGCGGGACATGCTGAGCGCGGTGACGTCGGTGAAAGACATTATGGATGAAATTGTCTCGGCGTCGGACGAGCAGTCGCGCGGCATCTGCCAGGTCACGCAGGCGGTGCACGAAATGGATGGCGTTACGCAGCAGAACGCCGCTTTGGTGCAGGAAGCGTCGGCCGCGGCGGCTTCGCTGGAAGACCAGGCCAGACAGCTCACCCAGGCCGTGCGGGTATTCAAACTCTCTTGACTAGCCATCAGGACAGCGGGCCGGCGTCGCCGGCCCGCTGCGCCGATTCAATCATCCGCCGATAAGAGTCGCGGCGGCGATAAAAAGATCGAACGCTAATAATATGAGCAATATGATAATATTGCCTCTTAGCGCCCTCAAGAAACGACGCCCTCTTGCCGCACCCTCTTTCACAAGAAGAGATGCATGTAAATTCACCATCGCCTGCTGACGACGAAAAATGAAACGAATAAAGCTTCCCTTGCTGGCTCAAATTTCCTTTGCCCACCTAGTAAGCCATTTTCACATGATGGTGCTGCCCGCCCTTATCCCGCTGCTATCCGAACAGCGCAATATCAGCTTCGTCGAGTTGGGCTTCGCGCTAAGCGTATTCAACATCGTCTCCGCCTGCGTGCAGACGCCGATCGGCTTTATGGTAGACCGCATCGGGGCGCGCCGCACCTTGACCGCCGGGCTGACGCTCGGCAGCCTGTGTTTTCTCTCGTTAAGTTTTTCCAGCAGCTACGTCTGGCTGGTGGCGGCGATGGCGCTGGCGGGCGTAGCGAATGCGGTCTATCACCCCGCCGATTACGCTCTGCTGTCGCGCGGAATCGATGAAAAACGCATGGGGCGGGCCTTCTCGATTCATACCTTCTCCGGCTTCTTCGGTACCGCCATCGCCCCGGGGATCTTGCTGGCGGTAGCCGCCTACGCCGGGACCAGCAGCGCATTTATCGTGGCCGGCGCGATAGGGCTGCTGACGATTCCCCTGTTATTAAGCGAACGCGACCAGCCGATCCAACGCCGGAGCGCCGTGCAGGGGAGCGCGCAGCCGGGCGAACGCCGCCGCGTCGCGCTTTTTACGCTGCCCATCATGGCGCTGCTGACGCTATTCCTGCTGCTAAACCTGAGCACCGCGTCAATCCAGAACTTTTCGGTTACGGCGTTTGTGACCGGCTATGGCTTGACGCTGTCGCAGGCCAATGTGGTGCTGACCTTCTTCCTGTTCTCCAGCGCCTTCGGCGTACTGGCCGGCGGCGCGCTGGCGGATAAAACCCGACGCCACGGGCTGGTGGCGACGGCGGCGCTGGCCATAACCGCAGGGTTAATCACACTGGTCGCCATCTACCCGCTGCCGGTTGCGGCGTTAATTCCGCTGCTGAGCGCCGCCGGTTTTCTCTCCGGTATGATTGCGCCTTCGCGCGATATGCTGGTGCGCGCGGCCTCTCCCGCCGGCGCCGAAGGGCGGGTTTTCGGCATTGTCTCCACCGGATTTAATATCGGCGGCGCGGCGGGCCCGGTGCTGTTCGGCTGGCTGCTGGACCACGGTCATCCGCAGGCCATCTTCTGGTCGGCGGTTATTTTTATGCTGATTACCGCGCTGATCGCGCTGCGCCAGGAGCTGCTCAGCGCCAGACAACGAGCCGTCGCGGTATAAAAATCTTAGCCGGAAGTAATTTTAAACGTCGCTGGCGACGGCCCGAAGGGTGGCTGGCGGCAGCACGTCAGCCATAAAAAAGCCGGCTCAGAAGAGAGCCGGCTTGATTCCCTCCCCGGCAGGGGGAGGGTTAGGGTGGAGTAAAGCGGACGATTTACCCGATTAGATATCGATATTCGCGGCTTTCAGCGCATTCTCTTCGATAAACGCACGACGCGGCTCCACCGCGTCGCCCATCAGCGTGGTAAACAGCTCATCGGCGGCGATGGCGTCTTTAACCGTAACGCGCAGCATACGGCGGCTGGTCGGATCCATCGTCGTCTCCCACAGCTGTTCCGGGTTCATTTCACCCAGACCTTTATAACGCTGCACGGCCAGGCCGCGACGGGACTCTTTCACCAGCCAGTCCAGCGCCTGCTCGAAGCTGGCCACCGGCTGACGGCGTTCGCCGCGTTCAATATAAGCGTCTTCTTCAATCAAACCGCGCAGCTTCTCGCCCAATTGATTGATCTTACGATACTCGCCGCCGGTGACGAAGCCATAATCCAACGGATAATCGGTATCCACGCCGTGGGTCCGCACGCGCAGCACCGGTTCAAACATCTGCCGTTGCGGGTTATCGCTGATAACGAAACTGTAGGCGCTGCCGTGCTGCTCCTGCTCATTCAGACGCGTGACCAGCGTTTCAATCCACTGTTGAACCTGTTCGCGATCGCTTAAATGCGCTTCGGTCAGGGTCGGCTGATAGATTAAACCATTCAGCAACGCGCGCGGAAAACGGCGCTCCATGCGGTTAATCGTTTTCTGTACCGCGTAATGCTCGGCGACCAGTTTTTCCAGCGGCTCGCCCGCCATCGCCGGCGCGGCGGCGTTGGTGTGCAGCGTCGCCCCGTCCAGCGCCAGCATAATTTGGTACTGATCCATGGCGTCGTCGTCTTTGATGTACTGTTCCTGCTTGCCTTTTTTCACCTTGTACAGCGGCGGCTGTGCGATGTAGACATGCCCGCGCTCGACGATTTCCGGCATCTGACGATAGAAAAACGTCAGCAACAGCGTACGAATGTGGGAGCCGTCGACGTCGGCGTCGGTCATGATGATGATGTTATGGTAACGCAGCTTGTCCGGGTTGTACTCGTCGCGGCCGATACCGCAGCCCAGCGCGGTGATCAGCGTCGCCACCTCCTGGGAAGAGAGCATCTTATCGAAGCGCGCCTTCTCGACGTTGAGGATCTTGCCTTTCAGCGGCAGAATCGCCTGATTCTTGCGGTTGCGCCCCTGTTTGGCGGAGCCGCCCGCCGAGTCCCCTTCCACCAGGTAGAGTTCGGACAGCGCCGGGTCGCGCTCCTGACAGTCCGCCAGCTTGCCCGGCAGGCCGGCCAAATCGAGCGCGCCTTTACGGCGGGTCATGTCGCGCGCCTTGCGGGCGGCCTCGCGGGCGCGGGCGGCGTCGATGATTTTACCCACCACGATTTTGGCGTCCGACGGATTCTCCATCAGGTAATCCACCAGCTTCTCATTCATCAGCGATTCGACGGCGGTCTTCACCTCCGACGACACCAGCTTATCTTTGGTCTGCGAGGAGAATTTCGGATCGGGTACTTTAACGGAAACCACGGCGATCAGCCCTTCGCGCGCATCGTCGCCGGTGGCGCTGATTTTGGCTTTCTTGCTGTAGCCCTCTTTGTCCATATAGGTGTTCAGGGTACGGGTCATGGCGGCGCGGAAACCGGCCAGGTGGGTACCGCCGTCGCGCTGCGGGATGTTGTTGGTAAAGCAGTAAATATTTTCCTGGAAACCGTCATTCCACTGCAACGCCACTTCCACGCCGATGTCATCCTTCACCGTGGAAAAATAGAACACCGTCGGATGAATCGGCGTCTTGTTTCTATTGAGGTAATCCACAAAGGCTTTAATCCCGCCTTCATAGTGAAAATGGTCCGCCTTATCCTTCACCCGCTCATCGATCAGGCGAATGGAAACGCCGGAGTTCAGGAAGGAGAGCTCGCGCAGGCGTTTGGCCAGAATGTCGTACTCGAACTCGGTTACGTTGGTAAAGGTTTCCAGGCTCGGCCAGAAACGCACGGTGGTGCCGGTTTTATCGGTCTCGCCCACCACGTTCAGCGGCGCCTGCGCCACGCCGTGGCGATACATTTGATGATGAACCTTGCCTTCACGGCTGATAGTCAGCTCCAGCTTTTCCGACAGGGCGTTAACCACGGAAACCCCAACGCCATGCAGGCCGCCGGAAACTTTATACGAGTTGTCGTCAAATTTACCGCCGGCGTGCAGCACCGTCATAATCACTTCCGCCGCGGAGACCCCTTCCTCCTCATGAAGACCGGTGGGAATACCGCGGCCGTCATCCTGCACCGAGACCGAGTTATCGGCATGGATGGTGATGACAATGTCTTTACAATAGCCAGCGAGCGCCTCGTCGATAGCGTTGTCCACAACCTCGAATACCATGTGATGCAAACCGGTACCGTCATCCGTATCGCCGATATACATACCTGGGCGTTTACGTACCGCATCCAGCCCTTTCAATACCTTGATACTTGAGGAGTCATAAGAATTCGACATCAACGTTTCTCGCTCATTTTAGTCTTGTGATTGAACCGTTATTTTACCCTGTTCCACGCGGAACATCTTGCCATTTTCACCCATCATGTCGGCTATCTGCTCGGCGCCGATGGCGCTGACGAAAACCTGCGCGCGGGTGGCTTTCAACCGTTCAGCCAGCAAACGGCGGCGGGTACTGTCCAGCTCGGAAGCAAAATCATCTATCAGATACAGACAGCGCAGCCCGTTGCAACGGGTGAGAAACTCACCCTGGGCCAACCTTAACGCGCACATCAGCAGTTTTAGCTGACCGCGAGACAGCATATCTTCGACGGCCACGCCGCCGGCGCGGATGCGAAAGTCGGCTTTATGCGGCCCCAGCGACGTATAGCCCAGCATACGGTCGCGTTCAAACTGCCGCTCCAGCAGTTCGGCATAGTCGCTCTCTTTATCCCAGCCGCGCTGGAAAGCGAAGCTGAGAGAAAACTCAGGCAAAAACTGCGTACAGGTCGCGGCGATATCATCGGCAATCGCCTCAGCGTATTGCGCCCGCCACTCGCTGATGCGTTCGGCCAGCGGCGCCAGCTCCTGATCCCACGCCCGCAGCTGCCCGTAGCGGCCGACCTGGCGCAGCGCCGCATTGCGCTGGCGCAACAGGCGTTTCATATTGCTCCAGGCGGAGAAAAAACCGGGTTCATTATGGAAACAGCCCCAGTCGAGAAAAGCGCGGCGATACTTCGGCCCGCCGTTCAGCAGCGTAAAGCCTTCCGGCGTGATCAGCTGAATCGGCAACAGCTGCGCCAGTTCGGCCACTTTGTGGCCGTCGCTGCCGTCGATGCGCACCTTGCCGTCGCCCTGGCGGTTTTTGCTCAACCCGACCGAGCGCTCCCGTTCGGGCGCGTCGATACGACCGTGCAGCACGAATTCCGGCTGTTCGTGACGAATAACGCGCGCCGCCTGCACGCTGCGAAACGCCCGCCCGTGCCCCAGCGTATAAATCGCCTCCAGCACGCTGGTTTTGCCGCTGCCGTTCGCCCCGACCAAAAAATTAAAGCCGGGCGCCAGCGCCAAATCGGCCGCCGCAATATTACGGAAATCTTTAATAAGAAGACGAGTGAGAGCCATGCGACTATTTCTTGCGATCGGCGATCGTTAGCGCGGCGGACCGATTGGGCGCGCACCGGCGCCCGGACCGGCAGGTAACATCGCCCGCCATAGGCTAGAGACGCATCGGCATGACGACATAGGCCGCCGCCCGGCTGAGGCTATCCTCGATCTGCACGCTGGAGACCGAATCCGTCAGCAACAGGCGAACATCCTCACATTTCAGCGCATTCAGCACGTCCAGCACATAGCTGACGTTGAAGCCGATTTCCATTTCGCTGCCGTCGTACTGCACATCCAGAATTTCCTCCGCCTCTTCCTGCTCGGGGTTATTGGCCGTGATCTTCAATTGATTCTGGATAAGGTGCAAACGCACGCCGCGGAATTTCTCATTCGACAAAATGGCGGCGCGGGAAAAGGCCTGCTTCAGCAGATCGCAGCTGGCTTCCAGCGTCTTATCCGGATTTTTCGGCAACACACGGCGATAATCCGGAAAACGGCCGTCGACCAGCTTGGAGGTAAAGATAAAATCGCCGACGTGGGCGCGGATATTGTTGCCGCCGATTTGCAATTGCAGCGGCGTTTCGCCGCCATCCAGCAGGCGCACCAGCTCCATCACGCCTTTACGCGGCACGATCACCGAATGCGACGGCAGCGTCTGCCCCACCGGCATGGCGCACACCGCCAGACGGTGGCCGTCGGTCGCCACCGTACGCAGCTCTTCGCCTTCGGTTTCAAACAGCATGCCGTTAAGGTAGTAACGCACGTCCTGATGCGCCATAGAGAACTGCGTCGCTTCAATCAAACGCTTCAGCGTGGCCTGGGGCAGCGAGAATTCAACCTCGCTTTGCCAGTCATCCAGATTCGGGAAGTCCGCGGCGGGCAGGGTCGACAGCGAAAAGCGGCTGCGGCCGGACCGCACCAGCATGCGATCGCCATCCAGCATAATGGTGATTTCCGCGCCGTCCGGCAGACCGCGGCAGATATCAAACAGTTTACGCGCCGGAACCGTTGTGGCGCCCGGCTCATGCGCTTGCGTCAGCGCCACCCTGGCGACCATCTCCATTTCGAGATCGGTTCCGGTCAGCGATAGCTGCCCTTCGCTAACCTGCAGCAGCAGGTTGCCCAGAATCGGCAGGGTCGGTCGGCCGCCGAGCGGGCTGCTGACCTGTTGCAACGGTTTTAACAGATGTTCGCGTTCGACAATGAATTTCATAATATTATGAAGATAATGTTCTGATTAAATTGGAGAAATCTTCTTTGATGTCGTGACTTTCCTCACGCAGCTGTTCGATCTTACGACAGGCATGCAACACCGTGGTATGGTCGCGGCCACCAAACGCGTCGCCGATCTCCGGCAAACTGTGGTTAGTCAGCTCCTTGGCCAGCGCCATCGCCATCTGACGCGGACGGGCCACCGAACGGGAACGGCGTTTGGATAATAAATCAGCGACCTTGATTTTATAATATTCCGCCACCGTCTTCTGGATATTGTCGATAGTAACCAGTTTTTCCTGTAACGCCAGCAGATCGCGCAGCGCCTCGCGCACAAAGTCGATGGTGATGGAACGGCCGGTAAAGTTGGCGTTGGCGATGACGCGGTTTAACGCCCCTTCCAGCTCGCGCACGTTGGAACGCAGGCGCTTGGCGATAAAGAACGCCACTTCTCCCGGCAGGCGAATATCGTTTTCGTCCGCCTTTTTCATCAGGATCGCTACGCGCGTCTCCAGCTCCGGCGGCTCGATGGCCACCGTCAGCCCCCAGCCGAAACGGGATTTCAGACGATCTTCCACCCCATTGATCTCTTTCGGGTAGCGATCCGAAGTCAGAATGATCTGCTGATTCCCTTCCAGCAACGCGTTGAAGGTGTGGAAAAACTCTTCCTGCGAACGCTCTTTGTTGGCAAAAAACTGAATATCATCGATCAGCAAAGCGTCGACCGAACGGTAGTAGCGCTTGAACTCTTCGATGGCGTTATTTTGCAGCGCCTTCACCATGTCCTGCACAAAACGCTCGGAGTGCATGTAAACCACTTTCGCGTTGGCTTTACGGGCGATGATGCCGTTGCCGACCGCGTGCAACAAGTGCGTTTTACCCAGCCCGGTCCCACCGTACAGGAACAGGGGATTATAAGCGCCGCCGGGGTTGTCGGCCACCTGACGCGCCGCGGCGCGCGCCAGCTGGTTCGATTTACCTTCAACGAAGTTATCAAAGGTGTGCTTGGGGTTGACGTTGGAACGATAGGTGTGCTCCGTCTGCGCCGGCGAATTATCCCAGCTTGGGCGCACCGGCGCGGAACGAACCTGGACGGCCGCCGCGACGTTGGCGTTGCCGCTGCTATGGTGGTTGACCGGCTGGCTTATCGTCTGCACCAGCGGTTTGCTGCCCACCTCAAAACGCAGCAACGGGGCATCCATCCCACAAAAATCATTTAACAATCCATTGATATTATTTAAATATTTATCGCGAACCCAATCCAGTACGAAACGATTCGGGGCGTAGAGCGCCAGAGTGTTATCACTCAGTTCTGCCTGCAACGGGCGTATCCACATACTGAATTCTGTGGCAGGTAACTCATCCTGCAAACGGGCAAGACACTGCTGCCAAAGCGAAAGTGACACGGCGGACTCCACTCGAACAAGAACGATCAAAAAGAATAGAATAAGGTACGATATTTATATGACTCATGATGTTGGCACCTGTCCCCCGTCCACAAAAAAGACGACAGATGCACCGCGCAACCGCTGCGGTTTACCGTGACGATCCCGAAGAAGGATCGCTAACGGGACGGCGGATCATAACCTAAACCAGGCAAGAGATCCTCCCCTTCCGCACAGTTTTGATCCTTTTTATCCACAGGCTATTCTTATAACAGCGCCTTTTTTTACCCAGAAGATCGGAAGAATCTTATTCTTGACGCGGCGGCGAAATGGGTTTCAGAATAACCCCGACGGCGAACGCGTTACGGTGACATCGATCATGATCCCGCCGAGAGGATCGCCGCAGGATCCTTGCGCTTTATGCCAGAGTCCGTATAATTCCCTGCCCGCGCGTCAATGCCTGTTTCTGTGCTCGGCCAGACAGAAACCCCAAAATGATTGGAATGGCTGGCAGGTAAAGCGTGATGTTAATTGACTCAGGACTGTACAATTATTACAATCCCGCCTCTTTCTGTATGACTATATGCGATTGAGGCCGTCGGTCATGTTCACGCCGAGTAGCCGAACGCGCTTACTGTGAAGTTAATTATTCAAGTTTAGGTAGAAATCGCCATGAAACGCACTTTCCAACCGTCCGTATTGAAGCGTAACCGTAGCCACGGTTTCCGTGCTCGTATGGCCACCAAAAATGGTCGTCAGGTTCTGGCCCGCCGTCGTGCGAAAGGCCGTGCTCGTCTGACCGTTTCCAAGTAATAAAAGCTAACCCACCGAGTGGTTAAGCTCGCTTTTCCCAGGGAGTTACGCTTGTTAACTCCCAGCCATTTCACTTTCGTCTTCCAGCAGCCGCAGCGCGCCGGCACGCCGCAAATTACCATCCTCGGCCGCCTGAATACGCTGGGGCATCCCCGCATCGGTCTTACCGTCGCCAAAAAGCATGTCAAACGTGCTCATGAACGCAATCGGATTAAACGTCTGACGCGCGAAAGCTTTCGCCTGCATCAACATTCATTGCCGGCAATGGATTTCGTGGTGATCGCCAAAAAAGGGGTGTCTGAACTGGATAACCGAACACTGACGGAAGCGTTGGAAAAATTATGGCGTCGGCACTGTCGTTTGGCTCTCGCCTGCTGATCGGGTTGATACGCGGTTATCAACTCGTTATCAGCCCGTTACTTGGACCACATTGCCGGTTCCGGCCGACGTGTTCACAATACGGTATTGAAGCAATTCGCAGGTTCGGCATGATAAAAGGCAGTTGGTTGACGCTTAAACGCGTATTAAAATGCCACCCTTTGAACCCTGGTGGTGATGATCCCGTACCGCCAAAAACCGACAATAACAGAGAACATTAACGATGGATTCGCAACGCAATCTTTTTCTCATCGCTCTGCTATTCGTAACCTTTATGATCTGGCAAGCCTGGGAAACGGACAAAACTCCGCCGGCGACCACGCAGGCCATACAGCAGGCGACGAACGCAGCATCCGGTGATGCCAGTAACCAGGGCGTACCCGCCAGCGGTCAGGGCAAACCGATCTCGGTTAAAACCGACGTACTGTCTCTGACCATCAATACCCGTGGCGGCGACATCGAGCAGGCTAATTTGTTGGCCTACCCGGATACGCTGGGTTCCGACAAACCTTTCCTGCTGCTGGAAACCACCCCCGAATTCGTTTATCAGGCGCAGAGCGGCCTGACGGGCAAAAACGGTCCGGATAACCCGGCGAACGGTCCGCGTCCCTTGTTTACCGCCGCTCAGGACAGCTTTGAGCTGGCCGACGGTCAAAGCGAGCTGCGTATTCCGCTGACCTATACCGCCGCCGACGGCGTAACCTACACCAAAACCTTTGTCCTGAAACGCGGCGACTATGCGCTGACGGTTGATTACAGCGTCAACAACACCAGCGCGCAGCCGCTGGAGCTGACGCTGTTCGGCCAGTTGAAGCAATCCATCAATTTACCCAAGCACCGCGACACCGGCAGCAGCAACTTTGCGCTGCACACCTACCGCGGCGCAGCGTTCTCTTCCAGCGAAGACAAGTATAAAAAATACAGCTTCGGCGATATGGACGAGAACCTGAATATCACCACTAACGGCGGCTGGATAGCGATGCTGCAGCAGTACTTCGCTACCGCCTGGATCCCGACCACCGCGGGCGTCAATACCTTCTATACCAGCAACCTGGGGAACGGACAGGCCGCTATCGGCTTTAAATCCACACCGGTGGTTGTGCCTGCCGGCAGCCAGCAAAACCTGAACGCCACGCTGTGGGTTGGTCCGGAAATTCAGGACAAGATGGCCGCGGTCGCCCCGCATCTGGATCTGACCGTTGATTACGGCTGGCTGTGGTTTATTTCCCAGCCGCTGTTCAAGCTGCTGAAATTCCTGCACGGCTTTATCGGCAACTGGGGCTTCTCCATTATCGCCATCACCTTTATCGTGCGCGGCATCATGTACCCGCTGACCAAAGCGCAATATACCTCAATGGCGAAAATGCGCATGCTGCAACCCAAATTGCAGGCGATGCGCGAGCGTATCGGCGACGATAAACAGCGCATGAGCCAAGAGATGATGGCGCTGTACAAGTCAGAGAAAGTGAACCCGCTGGGCGGCTGTTTCCCGTTAGTCATTCAGATGCCGATCTTCCTGGCGCTGTACTACATGCTGATGGGCTCCGTTGAACTGCGCCATGCGCCGTTCGCCCTGTGGATCCACGACCTGTCGGCGCAGGACCCCTACTACATTCTGCCGATCCTGATGGGCGTGACGATGTTCTTCATCCAGAAGATGTCGCCGACCACCGTTACCGACCCGATGCAGCAGAAGATCATGACCTACATGCCGGTGATTTTCACCGTGTTCTTCCTGTGGTTCCCGTCCGGTCTGGTGCTTTACTATATCGTCAGCAACCTGGTGACCATTATTCAGCAGCAGCTGATTTACCGCGGTCTGGAAAAACGTGGCCTGCATAGCCGCGAGAAAAAATAATCCGCTGGACGGTTAACCTGTTACACAGCGTAAGGCGGTCAATGACCGCCTTATTTTTTTAACGGCTGTTTTATTACTCAACGCCACGTAAAATAGCCAGCCAGACAGGCTTCGACGCAAAGAGAACAACATGAGCCATTCCGACACCATCGTCGCCCAGGCGACGCCGCCAGGACGCGGCGGGGTAGGTATTTTACGCGTTTCCGGCCCCGCGGCGGCGGCGGCGGCGCAGGCCGTCCTCGGTAAACGGCCCAAGCCGCGTTACGCCGACTATCTGCCGTTCCGCGATGCCGACGGGACCGTGCTCGACCAGGGCATCGCCCTATGGTTTCCCGGCCCCAACTCGTTTACCGGCGAAGACGTGCTGGAGCTTCAGGGACACGGCGGCCCGGTTATTCTTGATTTGCTGCTGCAGCGTATCCTGACGCTGCCCGACGTGCGTATTGCGCGCCCCGGCGAATTCTCTGAACGCGCATTCCTCAATGACAAACTCGATCTGGCGCAGGCGGAAGCCATCGCCGACCTGATTGACGCCAGCTCGGAACAGGCCGCGCGTTCCGCGCTCAATTCCCTGCAAGGGGCGTTTAGTGCCCGCATCAATCGTCTAGTGGAAGCACTTACTCACCTGAGAATCTACGTCGAGGCGGCGATCGATTTTCCGGACGAGGAGATTGATTTTCTCTCCGACGGCAAAATCGAAGCGCAATTAAACGAGGTTATCGCCGATCTGGACGCCGTCAGAGCCGAAGCCCATCAGGGCAGCCTGCTGCGCGAAGGCATGAAAGTGGTGATCGCCGGACGCCCGAATGCCGGAAAATCCAGCCTGCTCAATGCATTAGCGGGACGGGAGGCGGCGATAGTCACCGATATCGCCGGCACCACCCGCGATGTATTGCGCGAACATATCCACATCGACGGTATGCCGCTGCATATCATCGATACCGCGGGCCTGCGCGACGCCAACGATGAAGTGGAACGTATCGGCATCGAACGCGCCTGGCGGGAGATCGAACAGGCCGACCGCGTGCTGTTTATGGTGGACGGCACCACCACCCAGGCCATTGAGCCCACGGCCATCTGGCCTGAATTTATGGCCCGATTGCCCAGTGCCTTACCCATTACCGTGGTGCGCAATAAAGCCGACATCACAGGAGAGACGCTAGGCATAGAAGACGTGGGCGCTTACTCACTTATTCGCCTATCGGCGCGCACCGGCGAAGGCGTCGAGACGCTGCGCGAGCACCTTAAGCAAAGTATGGGATTCACCAGCAATACCGAAGGCGGCTTTCTGGCGCGCCGCCGCCACCTGCAGGCGCTGGAACAGGCCGCCGGGCATCTGATGCAGGGCAAAGAGCAGTTAGTCAGCGCTTACGCAGGCGAGCTGTTAGCCGAGGAGCTGCGGCTGGCGCAGCGGTGTTTAAGCGAGATCACCGGCGAATTCACTTCCGATGACCTGTTAGGACGGATTTTCTCCAGCTTCTGTATCGGCAAGTAACGCTGAGTCTGTAAGCGTCCACTCACTTCCACCGATCCCGTATAGCGCCTTGTTATGCGGGATTTTCTCCGGCTTTTGTTTATCAATCCGCGGCGCTTATTGTTTCCTTGCCTCCGCCGTCAGGAAAGGCAGAATGCACTCCGTGATAAGCGGCGCCAAAGTAATATCGGGACGATGGGAGAGGCTATACCAGACGGCCTCTTCAATTTCCGCCGACGCGCTTACCGTATTGGCGATCTCGGCGCGCCAGACCTTTGCCTGTACATCGGCGTTATTTTCATTCGCCGCCGTTGCCGTCCATATCCCTAGGTAGGGTAATTGCTCCGGTTCCAGGGTTAGCCCCAGCTCTTCCTTAAGCTCGCGCAGTAACGCGTTTTGACCGTCCTCCCCAAGCTCCGGTTTTCCTCCCGGCAGCATAAAATATTGCGTTCCTGCTTTACGCACCAACAGAAGTTCATGGGCGGAATTAAATAGGCAGGCCGCGCTGACCGCGATCTGGGTTCTCATTTTGTGGTCCATTTCCTCTCCGGCGGCTGATACGTTTTGAAATAGCGCAATAACTCATCGATATTGTCCGCAAAGCGCAGCATTTCGCCATGCCGTCTATGGAGAAAACCTTCATGCACCATCTTTTCCGTCATCGCCTGCAGCGGTTCAAAATAGCGATTGATATTAAGAAAGCCGCAGGGCTTTTCGTGAATGCCCAGCTGCGCCCACGTCCACTGTTCGAATATCTCATCAAGCGTTCCTGCGCCGCCTGGCAGGGCAATAAAGGCATGGGACAGCTCCGCCATTTTATTTTTCCGCTCGTGCATGGTCTCCACAACGTGTAACTCCGTAAGACCGGTATGCGCGATCTCTTTTTCGGCAAGCGCCCTGGGGATAATCCCGATGACGCGTCCCCCCGCGGAAAGCGCGGCATCGGCGACGGCGCCCATAATGCCCACCTTTCCGCCGCCATAGACAATATCGACGCCGCTTTGCGCCAGAAACCGCGCCGCTTCTTTGGCCTTGTTGAGATAGTCCGGCGTATTGCCGGAGGCCGAGCCGCAAAAAATACTAATAACCATTCGTTTCTCCTACATTATCGCGCGGTTAAGTGATCGAACCGCTCTGCAATTTTCCGCTATTTTACTGTCGGCGGATGACAATAAAAACCCGGCGGCGCAAGGAGCCGGATCAGCTGGCGTTCGGGCCCTTACCCTATGCGATAATGGTTATCCAGCAGGGAGAAGGAGAACTGGCGCTGCGACGAGAGAACGACCCGACGGTCGCGGGTGACGAAGATCGCTTCAATATGCGGTATGCCGGAGAGGTAAGCGAGCCCCTTTTCTACGCCCATGCCGTAAAGCAGCGTGGTATAGATATCTCCGTCGATGGAGTCATCGGAAATAATCGTCACGCTTAACAGCTCGTTATCCCGCGGGTAACCGGTTTGCGGATCGAGAATATGGTGATAACAGCGGCCGTTCAGCTCAAAGTAGCGTTCGTAAATACCGGATGTCACCACCGACTTACTGTTCACACTGATGACGCCGAGCAGATCGTCGGGATCGGAAAACGGTTTTTTCAGTCCGACCGCCCAGGCATTCATCCCGTTTGCCGGCGGCGCGCCGAGCGTCTGAACATTGCCGCCCAGGTTGATCAAGGCGTGGCGGATAGCGTGCTGATGCAGAAAATCCCTGACCAGATCGGCAATATACCCTTTGGCGATCGCCCCCAGATCGATCTCCATTCCGGCCTTTGCCAGAAAGACGGAGCGCTCCCGCTCATTGAGGATCACGTCGGCGGGGTTGGTCAGCGGCAAGAGCGCCCGTAGCTCGGCGGCGGGGGGAAGGCTGTCGCCGCTAAAGCCGATTTTCCAGCGTTTAACCAGCGGGCCGATAGCCAGGTTAAAACAGCTATCGTCCAGCAGGCTCGCCGCCTTGGCGCGTTTGATAAGATTAAACACCGACGGATTGACCGCCACCGGATGGCTGCCGGCGGCATGGTTGACATCCATAACGTCGGAGTGGGCCCGGTTAACGGTTAAGCGGTTCTCCTGCTGTTTTATCAGCCTGAAGACGCGAGAAGCCAGACTTTCATTATGCTCAAATAGCTTAAGGAGAATGGGGGAACCCATCAAAACGGCGGAATAAGCATAGACACGATCGTCTGGCGGCATAGCGGATTACCTAAAAATGATGAACCTGTACCTCGGGTAGCCCAAGGTACAGGCTGACGCCGGTTACCGCAAGGCGTGCGCCGCCGCGTTGCGCCCGGCCAGAATGCCGAAGATGATGATATCGGCGACGGCATTGCCGCCGATGCGGTTACCGCCGTGGATCCCGCCGACCACTTCGCCCGCGGCGTAGGCGCCGGGAATAACCTGCTGCCGGTCGTCCAGCACGGCGGTATCGGTGTTGATCGTCACCCCTCCCATGGTGTGGTGAACCCCCGGCGCGATGCGGATGGCGTAGAACGGTCCCTGATTGATAGGCTGACGCAGGGCGGTTTTACGGCCGAAATCTTCATCGTTCCGTTTATCAACAAAGACATTGTAGCGTTCCAGCGTCGCCAGGAAGGTGTGATGATCGATATCCAGCTTGGCGGCCAGCTCGCGCGGGGAGTCGGCGCTGATGACAAATCCGCGTGCAATATATTCGTCCGCAGCTTTGTTTTGCATCCTGATCTGCTCATCGAAAATCACGTAAGCGTATTTTTCCGCCAGGCCGATGATCTGAGCCGAAACCTTGTCGCGGGTTTCCATCTCATTGAAGAAGCGTTTGCCTGCCTGATTCACCAGGATCGCGCCGCCGCCGCGAATCGACTCGGAAACCAGGTAAGAGGTGGTTTGCTCTACCGTCGGGTGAATCTGGATCTCGCCCATATCGACCGTACCGGCGCCAATCTTCTCCAGAATAGCGATGCCGTCGCCCGTCGCGCCTTTGTGGTTCGTCGTGACGAAGCCATCCAGATCCGCGCGATACTGCACAACCATATCCCGGTTGGCGCTGAATCCGCCGCTGGCGACGATAACGCTTTTCGCCAGGATCGTCAGGGCTTCGTCATCCTCGTTAACCGCGCGCACGCCGATCACCGCGCCGGCCTCGTAGAGAATATCGGTAACGGAAGTATCCAGCATCACATCGATATTGCGCGTATTGATGTTCTTCGTCAGTCCGCTAATCAGGAAACCGCCGACGGCGGAGCGGTCCGCCGGGCGGTGGGTGCGGTCGATGCTCATCCCGCCGGTAATGGTGATATCGTTCAGCTCGATGCCGTGATCCGCCAGCCATTCCACCGCCTGAGGCGCGTGTTCGACGAAGCATTTCAGCAGTTCCGGGTTATTTTTGTTTTTACCGCCTTTCAGGCTTTCCTGATAGAACAGCTCTTTACTGTCGACGATGCCTTTGATTTTCTGAAAACGGGTTTCCGCCGCATTCATCCCCACCGACGCCTTGATGGTATTGCCGCCAATGCTCGGCATCTTCTCAATAATCAGAACGCTGGCGCCCTCGTCGCTGGCCTGAATCGCCGCCGCCAGACCGGCGCCGCCGCTGCCGACGACGATGACGTCGTAGCTTTGCGGCGTGGCCGGGTTGCCGCCCTCTTCCAGAATCTGGGCCTTGCAGGATTTCGCCAGCGCCTTGGAGACGGCTTTTTTCACCGCTTCGCTTTGGGTGGTGGCGCCGGTAACGGCATCGACATGCGGGCTGTTGGCGTCAAGAATACGCGAGCGGATAACCTCAAAGCTGGTGACGAAAGAGACATCCAGCTCGGAGCTCGCATCCAGTTCGATATCGGCGATGCGATCGGTTTCCAGGCTGACGTTGATAATCAGTTCGTTGGCGTCATCCTGCGCTTTTTCCTGAAATACGCCGGGCTTGAATTTCTTCGACGACAGGCTCATATCGCGGATCATCGCGTCAACCAGCGAGAAGCGCCACAGCGGTTCCGGAATAATCAGCTCTTCACGCTTGGTGTTATCGATGAACAGTTCAATGCGCCGATCGTCGGCGATGCGATCGGTCCAATCCGGATACGCGATGCAGGCTTTGCCAACCGCGACCAGGTCATAGCCGTGCTCCAGCGCCAGTTCGACATCCTCTTTGTTAACCACGCCGCCCACGCCCATAACCGGGACTTGCGCCAGGGTTGCGGAACGCATGGCGATATATTTATCAATCAATGGCGTAGGGTCGGCGGTATCGACGATCGACGGACGCAGGGTATGCCCCATGGAGAAGTGCAGATAATCCAGACCGCGCTCGGCCAGTTTTTCCAGCAGATACAGGGTGTCGGCAAAGCGAATGCCGGGTTCTTCGATTTCTTCCGGCGAGAAGCGGTAGCCGATGATGAAGGAAGAGTCGGCGTACTTGCGCGCCATCTCATGGGTAATATCCAGCACCGCGAGCGGGAATTTAGCCCGGTTTTCGCGGCTGCCGCCCCATTCGTCGTCGCGCTGGTTGGAGTTTGGCGAATAGAACTGCTGAATCAGGTAGGTATTGGCGCCGTGGATTTCCACGCCGTCGAATCCGGCCGCAATGGCGCGGCGCACGCCCGCGCCAAATTTAGCGATCATGCCCGCCACTTCTGCGGTAGTTAAGGCCGTCGGGATCGGCGCGCCGTCGCGCGGCGCGGCGATAGCGCTCGGGCCGACGGGAGACTGACCGCCGATCAGTTTTGGTTCTACCATTCTGCCGCCGTGGTAGATCTGCAAAACGGCTTTTGAACCTTTGGATTTAATCGCTTCGGCCACTTTCGCCAAGCCGGAAATTTTATCGTCGTTATCAATACCAATGGCCCCAGGAAACGCCAGGCCTTTATCGTCGATAAAGCAACATTCGACGATAACGGTACCGATACTGCCGGAACGCGCCCGATAATATTCCACCAATTCATTGGTTACGGAGCCATCATAGAAGCCGGTGCAGGTGGTCATCGGCGCCATTAAAAGGCGGTTTTTTACCTGAACGCCATTCGGCAAGGTGAATGGACTAAGTATGCGATCGTTACTGGTCATAATAATCAACTCCAAAATATAAATATTTAAAAATCTTTTGAATTCGTTATCGGTTTTTATTATTTATTGGTTTTAATTCGCTACCGATCTCATCTTATCAATATAACTTTATATTTAGTTTAAAAATCATTATTTTTAGTTAATTAACTATTTGCTAGATGATAATTCACTCGTTTTATTACTTTTAAATAAAAAACATTACATAGTGTTAAATTAATATAACCTTTCATTTACTTCAGTAGGGAATAATAAAAACCTTACGCAACCTTTCCGCCACAAGCCGCACCACGACTGATCCCGGCAAATAGACACACTCATATCGATGTTATTAACCGATATCCACAAGGAGTCTAATGCCATATTTCCCCTCACAATTACCCGTATAGAAAATAAGAAAACCGGCAAATTACATAAAATAAAAATATAGAAACATGCTTCATTACGGTTTTAGAAACACGAAATATCACCGCGATCTTTTGATCAAGATCAACGGCAATAAATATGAAAAACGCATTATATAAACACACGCACACCGTAGATCGTATAAATTATCTACCATAAACGATGAAAATATGACGTTCAAAATATCGCCGTTAAATAATAATATAAATTAAAAAAACTAAATAAAGCGGAGATATTTTTTACGCGCCCAAGAGATTTTTAACTACTATAGACAAATAAATATGAGCGTAATATCAAAGAGCATCAATCCGCCTCAGGTTAAAAAAGCCTCAGGCGGGAAGAAAAACCACCTGATATATATGTTATTGATGGTATTGGTTTCAGCGGGATTGTTATTAATCCCCGTGCCTGATGGATTACAACCTTATTCATGGCGTTTCTTCGCCATCTTTGTCGGCGTTATCGTCGGTTTGATCTTCGAACCGCTGCCGGGAGCGGTAATCGGCCTGACCGGGCTGGTCATCATTTCGCTGGGCGGCGAGTGGCTGCTGTTCAGCCCCGAGCAGTTGGCCGATCCCAAATTCAAACTCGCCTCTCAATCCTTTAAATGGGCGGTGAGCGGGTTCGGCAACTCGACCGTTTGGCTGATCTTCGGCGCGTTCATGTTCGCCGCCGGCTACGATAAAACCCAGTTCGGCCGCCGCCTAGCGCTGATTCTGGTGAAATATCTCGGCCGCCGCAGCCTGACGCTGGGCTACGCCATCACCTTCGCCGACCTGCTCCTGGCGCCGTTTACACCGTCCAACACGGCGCGCAGCGGCGGCACCATTTACCCCATCATCGCCAACCTGCCGCCGTTGTACGGCTCCAAGCCGAACGCCCCCAGCGCCCGCAAGATAGGCTCCTATCTGATGTGGGTGGCGATTACCGCCGCCTGCATCACCAGCTCCATGTTTTTATCCGCGCTCGCGCCGAACCTGCTGGCGCTGGCGCTGGTTAAAAGTACGGTGGGCATCAGCATTTCGTGGGGCACCTGGTTCCTCGCCTTCCTGCCGCTGGGTATCCTGCTGATCCTGGCGATGCCGCTGCTGGCCTACTGGCTCTATCCGCCTGAAGTCAAAGTCAACGATGAAGTGCCGCGCTGGGCCAGCCAGGAATTGGAGAAGCTCGGCAAACTGTCGCGCAATGAAATTCTTCTGCTGGTGTTCGTCTGCTGCGCGCTGGTGATGTGGATTTTCGCCGCCAACTGGATTGAACCCGCGCTGGCCGCTCTGCTGGTTATCGGCCTGATGCTGTGGACCGGCGTGCTGGAATGGGGCGATATCACCGGCAACAAAGCCGCATGGAATACCTTTGTCTGGTTCGGCACCCTGGTGGCGCTGGCCGACGGTCTCTCCTCCACCGGATTTATCGGCTGGCTGGGTAAAGAAGGCGGCGTACTCCTGGCCGGCATCTCCCCCGGCGTCGCCACCATCGTGCTGCTGGTCGCGTTTTATCTGCTGCACTATCTGTTCGCCAGCACCACCGCGCATACCACGGCGTTGCTGCCCGCCATGCTGACCATCGCCGCCACTATCCCGGGGATGAACATGCAGGTCTTCTGTCTGCTGATGGTGACGTCATTGGGCATCATGGGCATCATCACCCCTTACGGCACCGGCCCCAGCCCGATTTATTACGGCAGCGGCTACCTGCCGGCGGCGGACTATTGGCGTTTGGGCACTATTTTTGGTGCAATATTCCTGGTCGCCCTGCTGGTTATCGGCTACCCCTGGATGTCGATGATGTTCTGATTATAGGCGGCCGGCCCCTCGCGCCGAAGAGCCGGCCGCCGGCGCATCGAAACGGATGCCGCCGCGTTATTCCTGCAAATGCCGATATACGGCAGCAATAAAATTATTAAGTGAGAAAACAATGTCGAATAAACCTTTTGTCTATCAAGCGCCTTTCCCGCTTGCCGAAGATGACACCGAGTATTACCTGCTCAGCAGCGAACACGTATCCGTGAGCGAATTTGCAGGTCAGCCGGTGCTTAAAATTGAGCCGGAAGCGTTGACGCTGCTGGCGCAGCAGGCTTTCCACGATGCCGCATTTATGCTGCGCCCGGCCCACCAGCGGCAGGTCGCCGCCATTCTTAACGATCCGCAAGCCAGCGAAAACGACAAATATGTCGCCTTGCAGTTCCTGAGAAACTCGGAAATCGCCGCCAAAGGCGTGCTGCCGACCTGTCAGGACACCGGCACCGCCATCATCATGGGGAAAAAAGGTCAGCGCGTCTGGACCGGCGGCGGCGATGAAGAAGCCTTGACCCGCGGCGTATACAACACCTATACCGAGGACAACCTGCGCTACTCCCAGAATGTCGCGCTGGATATGTACAAAGAGGTGAATACCGGCACCAACCTGCCGGCGCAAATCGATCTCTACAGCGTGGATGGCGACGAATATAAATTCCTGTGCGTGGCCAAAGGCGGCGGTTCCGCCAACAAAACCTACCTCTATCAGGAGACCAAGGCGCTGCTTAACCCCGGCAAATTGAAAAGCTACCTGGTGGAAAAAATGCGTACGCTGGGCACCGCGGCCTGCCCGCCGTACCATATCGCCTTTGTGATCGGCGGCACCTCCGCGGAAAGCACGCTGAAAACGGTAAAACTGGCGTCGGCCAAATACTATGACGGCCTGCCGACCAAGGGCAATGAGCACGGTCAGGCATTCCGCGACGTGAAGCTGGAACAGGAACTGATGGCCGAGGCGCAAAATCTGGGACTGGGCGCGCAGTTCGGCGGTAAATATTTCGCGCACGATATCCGGGTGATCCGCCTGCCGCGCCACGGCGCATCCTGCCCGGTCGGCATGGGCGTATCCTGCTCCGCGGACCGCAACATCAAGGCCAAAATCAACCGCGAAGGCATCTGGATCGAGAAACTGGAGCACAATCCGGCGCGCTATATTCCCGAATCCCTGCGTCAGCAGGGCGAAGGCGACGCGGTGCATATCGATTTAAACCGCCCGATGAAGGAGATTCTGGACCAGCTTTCCCAGTATCCGGTCTCTACCCGTCTCTCTCTAAGCGGAACCATCATCGTGGGCCGCGATATCGCTCACGCCAAGCTGAAAGAGCGTATCGACAACGGCGAAGATCTGCCGCAGTACGTGAAGGATCATCCGATCTACTACGCCGGCCCGGCCAAAACGCCGGCAGGCTACGCCTCTGGCTCACTGGGGCCAACCACCGCGGGACGCATGGACTCCTACGTCGATTTGCTGCAATCCCACGGCGGCAGCATGATTATGCTGGCCAAAGGCAACCGCAGCCAGCAGGTGACGGATGCCTGCCATAAACACGGCGGATTCTATCTGGGCAGCATCGGCGGTCCGGCCGCGGTATTGGCCCAGCAGAGCATCAAGAGCCTGGAATGCGTGGAGTATCCGGAGCTGGGAATGGAAGCCATCTGGAAAATCGAAGTGGAAAACTTCCCGGCGTTTATCCTGGTGGATGACAAAGGCAACGATTTCTTCCAGCAGATTCAGCAGAATCAATGCGCTAACTGCACGAAATAATTGCTGAATAAATAACGCAGAAGGCTTGCCGCGGCGGGCAAGCCTTTTTTATGGAGGGCTCTCCTACCCCGCCCCTGTGGGCCGTCGCAAGCGGCGCGACCCTGGCGAGGACGCCCCGACGCCCGCCGCATCCATCTAATCAACTTTCGATTACGCCCATCCCACTTATTGGATGGCCGATTTCACCACGCTCGCCAGCGGAGTGGTGGGACGGCCAATCAAGCGGCTCAGCTGACGGCTGTCGTCAAACAGACCGCCCCTGGATGCGCCGATATCGGAATCGGCCAGCACATCGGCGATAGCCTGCGGCAGGCCCGCCGCAACCAGCGCCGCGCTGAATTCCGCCTCAGGCAAATTCCGGTAGCTAACCGGCTTACCCGACTGAAGGCTCACCTCGGCGGCCAATTCCGCCAGCGTGTACCACTGATCCCCCGCCAGCTCATAAACCTTGCCGGCCTGATTATCCTGCGTCAGCACCGCGGCGGCGGCGGCGGCATAGTCGGCGCGCGCGGCGGAAGCGATTTTCCCCTCGCCGGCGCTGCCGATGAACACGCCATGCTGCAACGCCGCCGGAATGCTGGCCGCATAGTTTTCGCTATACCAGCCATTGCGCAGCAGCGCATAAGGCAAGCCGGAGGCTTTGATCAACGCTTCGGTTTCGCGATGCTCTTGCGCCAGACCCAGCGGCGAGCTATCGGCGTGCAGAAGGCTGGTGTACGCCAACAGGCCGACGTCGGCCCGTACCGCCGCTTCCACCACATTGCGATGCTGCGCCGTGCGTTTGCCCACCTCGCTGGAGGAGATCAGCAATAATTTATCCACGCCTTGCAGCGCGGCGTTCAGAGAATCCGGCTGATTGTAATCCGCAGCCCTTACCTGAACGCCGCGTGCGGCCAAATCAGCGACTTTATCGACGTCTCGCGCCAACGCCAGAATCTCGCCTGCCGGCAGTTTCTCCAGCAGCTGTTCAATAACTAGACGGCCCAACTGGCCGGATGCACCTGTAATTGCAATCATCACCAAGCTCCTTTTTTTGACTGTCGTTAACAGGCATAATAGTCGACAAACTAATTTTAAGTAAGTACGCACATAAAGGTAAGTATCGTGCCAGAAAAAATCACCGCCGCCGCTTCATCGCCCGCTACGCCGTTGCACGGCAATCTGTTCGCGAAAAAATGCCCTTCCCGTCAGATTCTTACCCATGTCACCAGCCGCTGGGGCGTGCTGATCTTAGTGGCGTTGCGGGATGGAACCCATCGTTTCAGCCAGCTGCGGCGCAAAATCGACGGCGTTAGCGAGCGTATGCTGGCGCAAACGCTGCAATGGCTGGAAAATGATGGATTCATACTGCGCACCGCTTATCCGGTCGTGCCGCCGCATGTTGAATACAGCCTGACGCCGCTGGGCATAGAGGTCAGCGAGCATGTCAAAATTCTGGCTGAGTGGATAGAAGACAATATCGCCACAATATTAGCGGCGCAGACGGCGCACCAAGAGCGATAATCCACGGATATTTTTCCAAAGCGTCGAGTCGAATTTAAGCTAATACAGATTATTTAACCGACTATTCATTTTTGTTCATCATTTCATTCCGACGTTATCCGCCGTTATGGTCTAGGCTTGGTTATGCATTCGTCATTACAGGAGAAAATATGTCTATCGAAAAAGTTCTCTATGTCGCTCATGCCAAAGCTACCGGCGGACGCGACGGCCGCGCGGTCTCCTCGGATAAGCATCTTGACGTAAAGCTTGATGTGCCGAAAGAGCTGGGCGGTAAAGGCGGCGAAGGAACCAACCCAGAACAGCTGTTTGCCGCCGGGTACTCCGCCTGTTTTCTTGGCGCGCTGAAGAGCGTCGCCGCTAGCGAGAAAATCTCGCTGCCCTCCGATACGTCTATCGGAAAATCTCGCTGCCCTCCGATACGTCTATCGAAGGCAGCGTCGGCATCGGTAAGCTCCCGACGGGATTCGGCATTGAAGCGGAGCTGAAAATTTCGATCCCCGGCTTTGATAAAGCGAAGGCCGAAGAGCTGGTGAAGAAAGCCCACGTGGTCTGCCCGTACTCGAACGCCACCCGAAACAATATTGACGTCACGCTGACGGTTATCTAATCGTATTACGGCTTATGAATCCGAAGCCTGAAAACGGGCTTCGGATTATTGCCGAGCGGCGGGAATGAACGGCTTGCGGGAACTCCCCCCGGAAAACCGATTAACATCAAAGGCAGTAGGAATCTCATCTCTGATGGGTTACCGCTTTCAGCCGCCGCCGCAAGCGACCTTCAAAGATGTTGTCATCAGCCTGAGCAATCACCATCCGTTAATACGCAACCGGCTGAATCGATTAAATAATTCGATTAATCTCCGCTCCTGTTACCTGTCCTATATCAAGATTATCGTCAGTTAAAATCATTAGGATGATATGCCCGTCATACTTCAAGTTGCAGGACAAAAACGCCCGCCGACCTCTCCAGGGAAAACCAACCATGATGAGCTAACCGACCGGCATCGGAACAGAACGATATATCAAACATCAGCCTAAAAATTAAAATATACTGCGGTTTTTACGAAAAGACGCATGACATTATCTTATATGTTATTTTTTCGATAAAAAGCAGATCTTCAGAAGATAATTATGATTACTAAATAATAATCGCCGATTTATCCATTTATTTTTCTTTAGTTCATATTTTTGTCTGATAAACTAAGCAAAATCCCTTTCAAAATGCGCTCGAACGGCAACGGAGCAAACGCCCGGCAAGCAAACCGGGACGCCGATACTGCGGCAGATTGAAGGCAATCAGGACACATCACCTTAAGCAGGGCTTAAAACGAGGCATTCGGTTTTTTACCATCATCACGGAGTGAACAATGTCCTGCCATTTTGTCCGGTGGACCAGCAAGGAAACGCTTCCCAATCTACAAAGATTGCCGGATGAACTCGTCTCTTCGACAAAAGGCATGGCGGCTAAACGCCGCGAGCGTTATTTAAAAAGCCGGGCGCTGCTGGCTGAGATGATGTTCTATTTTTTTGGTCATCGGCAGCTCCCCAAACTGCTTGTCTCCCCGGATGGACGCGCTTATTTCGCCGATCCCGACCTGCCTAATTTCAGCGTCGGCTATGCCGGAAATACCATCGCGGTTTTGCTGAGCGAAGAGGGGAGCGTCGGCGTGGATATCGAGATCGTTCATGTGAGATCGAACCACCAAACGATGGCGGCCATGCAGACGCAGAGCCCGGCGGAAAAAGCCTGGATTGAAGCGCAGCGCGATCCGCTGGAAGCGGCGACGCAGCTGGGTACGATTCGTCATTCCCTGATGAAAATACCGCGTTCGCATACGTGCCGCATAGAAAATTTGCGCCTTTATCCCGCTTCCGGGCGGCTGAGCTCCAACTGCCTTCCCGCCGTTGAGGTTATGAGCGACATTGACGATTACCTGGCCTGGGCCTGCGCCCATGTCCCAACGCTAAACCGTCTGGTGATGTGGAGCTACTCCGCCGAGGCGGGCATGAAGAAAACCGGCGAAATCGTACAGCAGCAGCGCCAGTCGTTACGCTATATGAAGCTAACCAGCCACGCCGCGGAAAAACCGCTATAGGCGGTCCGCTCGGCGACGTGAATGGCGAGACACCAGGCGTTATCCCTGGAGTCTTATAGGCTTAATGCGCGTCGATAAAGATAATTTTTAACAGGAACAACAGCGCCACCACCACCACGCAGGGGCTGACTTCACGCCAGCGCCCGGTGGCCAGCTTCATGACGCAATAAGAGATAAAGCCCAGCGCGATCCCTTCGGTGATCGAGAAACTAAACGGCATCATCACCGCCGTAATAAAGGCGGGAACGGCCTCGGTTAAATCATCCCACTTCACCCGCGCCAGGCTCGAAGTCATCAGTACGCCCACGTAAATCAGCGCGCCCGCCGCGGCATAAGCCGGCACCATGCCCGCCAGCGGCGACAGAAAAATGACCAGCAGGAATAACAGGCCGACCACCACCGCCGTCAGGCCGGTGCGTCCGCCGACGGTAACGCCGGAAGAGCTTTCGATATAGGCGGTGACCGAAGAGGTGCCGATAAACGCCCCGGCGACCGAACTGACGCTATCCACGTACAGCGCCTGCTTCATGCGGGGAAACTTACCGCGCGCATCCACCAGGCCGGCCTTATCCGTTACCCCAATCAGGGTGCCGGAGGAGTCGAACAGGTTAACCAGCATGAAAGAGAAGATAACGCCGGACAGCCCCAAATTGAGCGCCCCCGCCAAATCCACCTGCCCAACGACGGCGGTCACGCTTGGCGGCATGGAGAAAACGCCGTTAAACTTAACGTCCCCCAAAAACAGGCCGATGACCGTAGTAACCACGATGGAAATCAGCACCGCCGCATGAATATTTCTTGACGCCAGAACCGCAATAATGAAGAAGCCAAGCGCGCCCAGCAACACGCTGTGGGAGGTCAGGTTCCCCACCGTAACCAGCGTTTCAGGGTTGGAAACGATGATGCCGGCGTTCTTTAACCCCATCATGGCGATAAACAGACCGATACCGCTGGCGATGCCCAGCCGCAAGCTCTGCGGTATATTGGCGATCATCCAGTAACGGATCTGGAAAATGGTCAGCAGCAGGAAGCCGACCGCGCCCCAGAAAACCGCCCCCATCGCCACCTGCCACGACAGCCCCATCGCGCCGACGACGGCAAAAGCGAAAAAGGCGTTCAGCCCCATCGCCGGCGCCAGCGCAACCGGCAGATTAGCCAGCAGCCCCATAAAAATGCTGCCAAACGCGGCAATCAAACAGGTGGTGACAAACACCGCCTGCGTATCCATGCCTGCGACGCCTAATATCTGCGGATTCACGAAAACGATATACACCATGGTCAAAAAGGTGGTGATACCGGCGATCATTTCCGTCCGTACGGTGGTGCCGTGCTGCGTCAGCTTAAACACGCGCTCCAGCACGCCCTGCTCGCCAGCATGATCGGGTTGCGATTTGTTCATGATTTACGTTCCAAAGAAGGGGGGATTGTTTGCGGGTATCCTATAACAAAATGGCGCGCATTGACGCGGATTCGCCATTTTTTTCTTGCTATAAGAACAAGCTATCGAAAGGGTAAATCGGCTCGCCAGCTTCCCCGTATCAGCCCGTTGAATGTCACGCATTCAGGCGTTATTTAAGTTCGGATACCGGCGTGCGCAGCGGGTCAACGGGAAAAAGAGGGAAGGTAATATGTCGCAATATCCGGTCAGTTGGTTAAAGTAGGCGGAGAAACCGTTAACGCCATCGACAAGGATCCTTCATGCCCCGTATTGAATGCGTTTTATTTGACTGTGACGGCACGCTGGTAGATAGCGAAGTGTTGTGCTGTCAGGCCTATGTAAATGTTTTTATTCCCTATGGCGTCAAATTATCTCTGGAAGAGGTGATAAAGAACTACAAGGGCATGAAACTGCATGAAATCATTACCCGCATCAGCCAGAAGTACGGAGTAACCGTCTCCATGGAAGAGGCGATAAGCCATTACCGCCAGGAGATAAAACGTCTATTTGACGACTCGCTGCAGCCGATCAAAGGCGCGCGCGAGCTGCTTTCGTTGATTAAAACGCCGATAGCCGTGGTGTCCAACGGGCCGGTCAGCAAGATGCAGCACTCGCTGGGGCTGACCGATATGCTCGAATTTTTCGGCGATCGCCTGTACAGCGGTTACGACCTGCAAAAATGGAAGCCCGATCCCGCCGTTATTTTCTACGCCGCCGAACAAATGCGGGTGCCGATCGCACACTGTATTCTGGTGGAGGATTCGACATCCGGCGTTCAGGCCGGTATCGCCGCCGGTATTCCGGTGTTCTACTACTGCGCCGATCCGCATAACACGCCGATTCATCATCCGCTGGTCACCATGTTTGACGATATGAACGCGCTGCCGCAGATATGGCGCGAAAAAGGCTGGAATATTACCGAATAACGCCCTCAGACTCAGGCCGATTTATTGCGCCTCAGCCGCGGCCATAGGCGTTTCGGCGCTTTTCCTTGCCGGCCAAACCGCTGATTAACGCCGTTCGCCAGCAGCTCCAGAGACAGGCAAAAAACAAAATAGACCAGCGCGACGAACAGGAAAACCTCCATCGGATAAACCATGCTGCGGTTATTCACCTGGGTGGCTAAAAAAGTCAGCTCGCCGACGCCGACAATGTACGCCAGAGAGGTATCTTTAATCAGCGAAATCCACTGGTTGATAAACGAGGGCACCATCATCCTTAACGCCTGCGGCAACACAATATGCCACAGCACCCGCCAGCGGCCGAACCCCAGAGATAACCCGGCCTGCCACTGACCGCGGCCGATAGCGGCAATCCCGGCTTTCACGCCGTGCGCCAGATAGGCCGACGCAATCAGCGCCAGCGCGCAGACCACCGTGGTAATTTCCGGAATCTCAACGCCGAACAGAATCGGCAGCAGGAAGTAAGTCCAGAAGATCAGCATGATGACCGGAATCGCCCGCAAGAAACCGAGGATCGTCGCCAGCAGCGCCGCGCACCAGCCGCGGGACATCGCCAGCGCAACGCCCATGACGGTTCCCAACACGGCGGACGCGATGCCGGCCAGCAGGCTAATCGCCAGCGTCAACGCGGCGCCGCCCAATGGACCATCGGGAAAGGCGCCCCACATCAGATAAGCGAAGTTATCGCGAATAATCGTAAAATCCATCTTCAGCGCTCCACGGCCGTATTATGCTGCTGCCGCCACGCGCCCCAGCCTTCCATCAGCGCGATGACGGCGATATACAGGACGGTCGCGACCCCGAACGCCTGAAAGGTACGCAGGGTTTCGGTTTCCACCTGGCGGGATGCATAAGAGAGCTCGGCCACGCCGATCGCCATGGTGAGCGATGAGTTCTTGATGACGTTCATGTACTGTCCCAGCAGCGGCGGCAGGGCGATTCTCAACGCCTGCGGCAGTACCACATAGCGCATGGATTGCCATCCGGTCAGCCCCAGCGCCAACGCGGCATACTTTTGCCCGCGCGCCACGCCGCCGATGCCGGCCCGGATCTCTTCCGCAATAAAGGCGCTGGAATAGAGCGTCAGGCCGAATAGTCCGGCCAGAAACTCAAACGAAGGCCACGCCGCATGCATCCCCAATAGTGAGAACGCATGCGGCATGTTGAGCCACTGCATCATCTCCGAGGGAAATAGCTGGCCGGCGCCGAAGTACCAGAAAAAAAGTTGTATCAGCAACGGCGTATTGCGGAATAGCGAGCTGTAAGCCATGACGGGCCAGCGCAACAGGCGCAGTTGGCTATCCCGCGCCGCCGCCAGCAGGAATCCCAGCGTCGTCGCCAGTATTATCGTACAGAAGGAGATCCATAGGGTGACCAGAAACCCCTGCCAAAGCCAGCCGAGATATTGAGGAGCCAATAGCCACTCTTCAATATAGTGCAGCGCCATATCTGTCAGTTTCATAAGCCGTTTTTATAAATTTTCAGACATTACAAACAAAAACACCCTCTGCGGTGCAGAGGGCTGAAATGCGGGATGGTTTACCCTGCGTCGAGCAATAAATCAGGCTTTGGGCTGATTCTCCAACGGAGCAAAAGTAAAGTCGCCGCGCGGCTGGGCCGATTTGGTCTCCGGTCCGAACCAGCGATCGTAGATCTTTTTCGCTTCGCCCTGTTTTTCCAGGTTCAGCAAGGTTTCGTTTACTTTTTCCGTCAGGCGCTCTTCCCCTTTGGGAATGCCGATCCCTTGATATTCTTTGGTGATGCTGAAAGGCGAAATTTCGAAGTCGGCTTTCTGGGCGTCCGGCACGTTCGCCAGCAGGCCGACGAGCTTGGCGTCATCCTGGGTGATGGCCTGCACGTTGCCGTTACGCAGCGCGGCGAACGCCAGCGGCGTATCGTCGTAAGAGATCACCTTGGCGGTGGGATAATGCTCGCGCAGGGTGATTTCCTGCACCGTGCCCTTATCCGCGCCGATGCGCAACGTTTTAATATCTTCCGGGGTTTTCAGCACGCCTTTGCGGGCGATGAATTTCTGTCCGGTGGCGAAATAGGGAATGCTGAAGTTCACCTGTTTGGCACGCTCATCGGTAATGGTGAAGTTTGCGGCGATCAGATCCACCTTTTTGGAACTCAACAGCGGAATACGGTTAGCCGGATTGGTGGCGCGCAGTTCCACCTTCACCCCCAACGCTTGACCGATCGCTTCGGCGATATCCACATCGTACCCCACCAGCTTTTTGCTTTGCTGATCGACGTAGCCGAACGGCGGATTGCTATCGAATACCGCTATTTTAACCACGCCCGCTTTTTGAATATCATCCAGCTTATCGGCCTGAGCGACGCCGGAAACCGATGCCAATCCCGCCAGCAACGTTAATGCCACGATACGATTCTTCATTCCCTGCCCCTAAACCAGTTAACGTATTGATTATAGGCTATCAATGGAGTGAAAAAGGGGAAAATAATATAAACAACTATAATATAACCTTATGTTACATCCGCTTTCCGGCAGATTATACTGCCGAAAAAGCGTATTTCGCCGCTACGCGCCGACGGCGTCGTTCGCTCTTTCCTCGATGGTTTAATCCGCCGAAGATTCTATTATTTCTCTGTTAAGCTAAATATTAATCACCGTTTAGCTATTTCCTTATTATTTGATTGCAAAAAAAATCCCGATGGCAAAATTATTGTCATAATACGCCATCAGATATGGATGTGAGGACCCCCCAATGAAAGCGAAAGCCCCCATCGTCACGCCCGTCGCCGAGGAGAAGAAGCGCAACGATCTGGATCGCTTCGATATCGCCATCCTGCGTCTTTTACAGGCCGACGCTTCCATATCCAACGTGGCGCTGGCGGAAAAAGTCAATCTCAGCCCGCCCGCCTGTCTGCGCCGGGTCGAACGCCTCAAACAGATTGGCCTGATTAAAGGCGTGGTCGCGCTGCTTGACCCAGAGGCGCTAAACGCCGGTCTGGTGGTGTTGATCGGCGTGGTGTTGGACCGTTCGACGCCCAGTTCGTTTAAAGACTTCGAGGCCTCCGTACAGCAGATTAGCGGCTGTATGGAGTGTCAGGTGGTAACCGGCGAGTTCGATTACATTTTGAAGATCCGCACCAAGGATAATCAGAGCTTTAACCGGCTGCACGCCGAACAGCTGCTGTTCCTGCCCGGCGTACGCCAGATCCGCTCTTTTATCGGCCTGCGCGAGGTGCTTTCCACCACACAGCTGACGTTTTGAGGTGGCAATAGGCGAAGGTTGGCGGACAAAACCCTGCCAGACCAAACCGTTAATCCCGCGTTTGCGGGAACCTTTTAATCAATACGTGAGCTAAAAAAGATCCCCGCTTTCGCAGGGATTGACGGTCATTAGACGGACTGGCGGGCGCTATCGGGCCTGTCAGCCGTTACGGAAAATGTAGCTGTAGGCGCTCAGCGCGGGCGCGCCGCCCAGGTGGGCATAAAGCACTTTAGAACCTTTCGGGAATTCGCCGTTGCGGATCATCCCGATCATGCCCTGCATCGATTTCCCCTCATACACCGGATCGGTCATCACCCCTTCCATACGGGCGCACAGGCGGATGGCCTCCAGCGTGCCTTCGTTCGGCAGACCATACTCCGGGCCGCCGTAGCGGGTATCCAGCACCACGTCTTCCTCGGTGATTTCCCGGCCCAGCTCAACCAGTTCGGCGGTATTTTGCGCGATACGCAGGATCTGCGCCTTGGTCTTTTCCGGTTTCGCCGAAGCATCGATGCCGATAACGTTGCGGGCGCGGCCATCGGCGGCGAAACCGACCACCATGCCGGCCTGGGTGCTGCCGGTAACCGAACAGACGACGATATAGTCAAATTTGAAGCCCAGCTCTTTTTCCTGCTGGCGGACTTCCTCGGCGAAGCCGACGAATCCCAGCCCGCCGTAAGGATGTTCGGAACAGCCGGCCGGGATGGGGAAGGGCTTGCCGCCATTCTGCGCCGCTTCTTCCATGGCGTTTTTCCAGCTTTCGCGAATACCGATATCAAAACCGGCGGCGTCCAGACGAACATCGGCGCCCATAATCCGCGACAGCTCGATATTGCCCACCCGGTCATATACCGCATCGGCATAATTCACCCAGTTTTCCTGCACCAGAATACATTTCATTCCCAGGTGCGCGGCGACGGCGGCGACCTGACGCGTCTGGTTTGACTGAATGCCGCCGATGGAAACCAGCGTATCGCACCCCTGCGCCAGCGCTTCGGGAATGAGATATTCCAATTTACGGGTTTTATTGCCGCCGAAAGCCAGACCGCTATTACAATCTTCACGCTTGGCATATATTTCTACATCTCCGCCCAAATATTCGCTAAGCCTTTTCATCGGCGTAATGGGGGAAGGTCCAAAAGTTAATGGATAACGTGGAAATTTCTCCAGATTCATAATGGCGCTCCGGTAAATAATAAGAAATGATAGCCGCAGGTTGTCAATATTCCGTTCGGAAATACCGTCGTCCCATGCCCATAACATTACCTGAAAAAAAATGAATTTAAATTTCTAAATTCATCCGTTTTTTTCATATAAGTTTTATAAAAAAACGCAAAAAAACGGATTAATTCACAAAAAACGCGTCATGACGAAACAAAATTAACCCCATAAAAAACCTACGGCAACAGCATGCCTTCCGCCGGCAAAGGCAGGGTGGTTTTATAGCGCACCTGCTTGAGCGCAAAGCTGGATCGGATATTGGCGACGCCGGGAATGCGCGTCAGATGATTGAGGATAAAACTTTCTATCTCATTGATATTTTTAACAAGCACGCGGAGAAGATAATCGGCGTCGCCGGTCATCAGGTAGCACTCCATCACCTCCGGCCGCGCGGAAATCGCCTGTTCAAAACGTTGCAAAACTTCTTCTACCTGCCGATCAAGGCTGACGTGGATAAACACATTCACATGCAATCCCAACCGTTCCGGCGACAGCAGCGTGACCTGCTGGCGGATAAGCCCGAGCTCCTCCAGCGCCTTCACTCGATTGAAACAGGGCGTGGTTGAAAGATTGACCGCTTTCGCCAGTTCAGCATGCGTGACTTTGGCATTTTCCTGCAATTTATTAAGGATGCTGATATCGGTTCTATCCAGTTTACGCATAAAAGAAAACCTTTACTGTTAATAACGATGGGGTTGGAAAAATCGCCCTGCAGGCTCAAAGAATACGATAAATAAGGGAAAAACTTTCCGACGGGAAAATAATAAACTGAGTCTATCCAGTGACCGACGGAAATAAATATAAAATGATCTTCTCCTTATTAAGAAATAAGAAAATAATCTGGCAGAAAGAAAAGTCCGGCGGCGTATTAGCGTTACGCCAGGCTGGCGGAATTATTCTGCTGTTGCTGGCGATTGTGGTGTGGGGCGCCAACTGGCCGGTAATGAAACTCGGACTGGAGCACATTACGCCACTCTGGTTCTCCGCGCTGCGTTTCGCGCTGGGCGGGCTCTGCCTGTTCTTTATCCAGATAGCCACCCGCACCCTGAAACTGCCGCAGCGCCGTGATATTCCTTTGCTTTTCAGCGTCGGTCTGTTGCAAATGCTGACGTTCACCGCATTGGGCGCCATCGCCATGACGGAGATTCCGGCAGGGCGCTCCGCGATTTTGGCCTATACCACGCCATTGTGGGTTCTGCCCGGCGCTATTCTGTTCTTCAAGCAGCGCGTAACCCGCCGGGAGCTGGTCGGCACGCTGATGGGCATCGCCGGCGTCGCCATCCTGTTTAATCCGCTGACGCTGGACTGGAAGGACGTTCAGGCGCTGCAAGCCAATACGCTGCTGCTGATCGCATCGCTCTGCTGGGCCATCTGCATTCTGCACCTGCGCCATCATCGCGGCGCCTCCAGCGCCTATCATCTGGCCCCCTGGCAGATGCTGATCGCCACCGTTCCTCTGATCGTCATCGCCTGGTGT
This sequence comes from Brenneria populi, assembly GCF_036016195.1. Lineage (NCBI taxonomy): Bacteria > Pseudomonadati > Pseudomonadota > Gammaproteobacteria > Enterobacterales > Pectobacteriaceae > Brenneria > Brenneria populi. The sequence continues at coordinate 149,302 of NZ_JAYWTM010000017.1, forward strand.
AAAGAGGGCCCCTACACCGGCGACAATTCACTGCGTTTCTGGGAGATATCCCTGTTTGTCGGGCCGCTGGCCACCGCGTTCTGTTTCTGCGCCGTTAACGCCGCCAGCCAGTGGATCTCCAGCACCAGCATGGCCTCTTCCATGTTGGGCGTACCGGTGGTCGGGCTGTTTATCTCCATCCTGTTTCTTAATGAATCCCTGACCGCCGGACTTATCGCCGGCGTCGTCGCCATTATCGCCGGTATGATGGTGGTCACCCTGAACAAGCCGCGCCCCAAAGCGGACTAAAGTCCGCGCAGATTGCCGGTCGTCACCCCTGAAAAGGGTACGTCCGGCGAAACAGGGCATCCTGCGTTTCCAGCTCCCGGCGCAGAAAGGCGCAAAAATCATTCAGCACGGCGGTGGCCGGCTTACCGGCCACGGTCTGAATCTGCAACATCCGCTGGCCTATTTGCTCCATATTGATGGACTTCACCTGCAGCCCGTCGCGCTGAGCGCTATACAGCACGGAAAAATGGCTGCATATAACGATGGCTTGCGGCGTATCCAGCAGGAAAGCGTACAGCGTTGAGAAATGGTTGCAGGTGAACACCGGATCGATGAAAACGCCATTCATCCGGCACGATAAATCAAAGAGTTGACGCACCGTCGCCGCCTGATCGGGCAGCACTATCGGATAGGCGCTCAGATCGTCAAGCTGAAAATCCCTTGCGGCCAGCGGGTGACTCTCCTGCATCACCGCCATAAACGGGGCGGGGAAAGAGGCGATTATCTGCACGCCGTGTTCCGGCGCCAGGCTGAACTTCAGCGCCACATCGCACTCGCCGTTGCGGATCAGATCGGGAACCTGCCGGGCGCTGCCCACCGTCAGCACAAAGTTGACCTCGGCGCACTGGCGGCGGAACTTCGCCATCAGCGTCGGCAGCAGATTAAATCCGATACCGTCGGTACAGACGACCCGGATCGTGGTCTGGCGCGCCGATTTCAGCCCTTCAATCTCGGCTATCGCCAGCTCCATATCCGCGATGCTGCGCCGCACATGGTTTTCCAGAATATGCCCGGCGTCATTGAGCACCATCCCCCTGGCATGCCGTTCGAACAGGGGCATGCCAAGACGCGTCTCCAGGCGCTGGATCTGCCTGCTGATGGCGGAGACGGCGACAAACAGCTGCTGGCTGGCCGCGCTTAGCGAGCCGGTGCTGGCCACCGCCATAAAGTAACGAATTTCGTTGCTATGCATTGTCTCTCACACCGGTTGGCGAACCCTAAAGCATCGGAAAGAAGTCCGTATAACCTAATGCCGATCGTTTAAGCATCGAGATACCCGTGGCGACCCCGGGATGAAGGCGTCCCGGCGTTTCCCCTAAAAACCGGCTTAAGTAACCCGCATTCGTCCGTATCGCCCGCTCCCTGGCGATACGGCAAGCGTAGGCAAAACATCGTTATACGTCGTTTATCGCCTCTAAACGGCCGCCGCCGGCCGGCGCGCTTTACTCTGCGAACGCCGGCGCGCGACATCCGCGCCTTGTTCGGCCAGATCCCAGAACAGACCGGCCATGATTTTAAACGCCTGTAGCGTCATATCCGCCAGAATATGCTCATTGGGCGCATGCTGCGAACAGGCGGGATAAGAGTGCGGCACCCACAGCGTCGGCAGTCCCAGGGTTTCCGAAAAGCAGGCGTTAGGCAATCCGCCGCCGAAATTCGGCAGCACCGCCGCTTTGGCGCCGGCGGAGCGGGTTATCGACGCCATGCCCCATTCCACCCACAAATCATTGGGATCGAGCCGGGTAGCGGCGTAATGGCTCATGGCGTTGGCTATCTCCACGTCGGCGAATCCGTTGGCGTCCAGATGGCGGCGGATATGCTGAGCAAAGTTATCCACGTCGCTGCCCAGCACATAGCGCATATGGCAGTGCGCCCTGGCGCGCGGCGGAATAGCGTGGGCGGGCTTGTCCGGGTTGCCGGTGACAAAAGCCAGCACATCCAGCGTGTTCCAGCCATAAAGTTTTTCCGCCGCCGTCAGGCCCGGCTCCCCCCATGCGGGATCGATAGCCGGATCCGTCGGCCCGCCGCCCAGTTCAATATCGGCGAGAATACGCCGCATGGTTTCGGATATCGCCGGCGGCCGCAATCCCGGCACCAGAATCCGGCCGTGGGCGTCCACCATGCCGGCAAGAGCGTGAGCCAGCCGGATGCCGGGGTTGCTCAGCAGCCCGCCCCAGTTACCCGAGTGGTGCGCGCCGTCGCGCGCGTTCACGCGCAGCTCAAAATTAAACACCCCTCGCGATCCGAGAAACAGCGTCGGGCGGGCGGCGGAGATCCGCGGCCCGTCGGAGGCGATGAACAGATCGGCGGCCAGCCAGTCGCGATATTGCGCGCAGATGTCGTCCAGCCCCGGCGATCCGTCCTCTTCCCCCATCTCCAGGATAATTTTCACGTTGTAGCCCAGACGGCCGTCGCGCGCCTTCAGCACCTGCTCCAGCGCCGCCAGATTAATGGTGTGCTGTCCTTTGTTGTCGGCGGTGCCGCGCCCATACCAGCGGTTGCCTTCCTGAGTCAGCGTCCAGGGCGATAATCCCTCGCGCCACTGGTCGTCGTAGCCCCTAACCACATCCCCGTGGCCGTAGGTCAACAGCGTCAGCGCGGCTTCCGGCTCCATACGCCGCGCCAGCAGGAACGGCCCTTTGCCGCTAACGGGATTATCCGCCAGCAGCCATTCAAACCCCATCGCTTCCAGAAGCGGGATCATTTCGTCCGTCAGGTAGGAGAGCAGAACAGGGCCGCTGCCGGCATCCTGGCTTTCCGTGCGGTATGCCACCCTGCGCGCCAGGGTTTGCGCCAATTTTCCTGAAGCGAAATAATCGGCGGCTGCCTGGATAGTCTCTTCACGCGTCATATTTGTCCTCTTTGCCTATTGTCTGGTTTGGTTAATGGTGCTCGATATCCGGAATACCCAATCCCGGCTCCGGCGTAAGCACCGAGGCCAGCAGCGATCGGGTGTAAGGGTGGCGGGGCGAGTGGAAAATCTGCTCACGCGGCCCCTGTTCGACAATCGTCCCTTTTTGCATCACCGCCACATGGTCGACCAGATGCTCCACCACCGACAGGTTGTGGCTGATCAGCAGGTAAGTCAGCCCAAACTCCTGTTTCAGCGCCAGCAGCAGGTTGAGGATCTGCGCCTGAACGGAGACATCCAGCGCCGACGTCGGCTCATCGCAGATCAGAATATCGGGCCGCATAATCAGCGCGCGGGCGATGGCGACGCGCTGCCGCTGCCCGCCCGACAGCTGGCCGGGATACTGGCTGTGCGTGCGGGCGGGCATGCCGACCACGTCAAGCATCTCCTTAACGCGCGCCTTGCGCTCCTCCGGCGTGCCGATGCCGTGCAGACGCAAGGCGACCTCCACGATATCGGCGACCGTGCGGCGCGGGTTCAGCGAAGAGTAGGGATCCTGAAAGATAGGCTGAATACGCGCCGCCATCTCCTTGCGATCGCCGGAGTCGATTTCGCGCCCTTCAATCAGCACGTTGCCGGAAGTCGGCGGCAACAGACCCAGCAGCATTTTCGCCAGCGTGCTTTTGCCGCATCCCGACTCGCCCACCAGCCCCAGGGTTTCCCCGCGCCGGATACGCAGGGAGACATCGTTCACCGCGCGGATCTCGCCGGCCCGGGAGAAGAGACCGCGATTAAGGCGAAAAACCCGCGTCAGGGAGCAGAGTTCCAGCGCAATATCATCGTTGCCCGGTATATGCGTCGGCAGCGCGGCATCATGGTTTACCCTCTGGCTCATGCGACCTCCGCATTGCGCACCGGCAAAGCCCGCACGCAGCGCACCGCGTGCTGGGCCGTCACCTCGACGTAAGGCGTTTCCCGGCCGCAGGCGTCCGAGCAATAGGAACAGCGGTTGCTGAACGCGCACCCCTGCTGTACGCCGATCAGGCTCGGCACCACGCCGGGAATGGCATTCAGCGGCTGGCCCGGTACGGTTTTCCCCTGAACCGGAATGCACTCAAGCAGCGCCCGGGTATAGGGGTGCTGGGGATGATTAAATAGCGTCATCACCGGCGCGGTCTCCACAATCTTCCCGGCATACATCACCGCGACCCGATCGGCGATGCGCGCCACCACGCCCAGGTCATGGGTAATGAAAATCACCGCCATGCCGAACTCCCGCTGCAGCTCGCGCAACATGCGCAGAATCTGCGCCTGAATAGTGACATCCAGCGCCGTCGTCGGCTCGTCGGCGATAATCAGCTCCGGCTCGCACATCAGCGACATGGCAATCATGATGCGCTGGCGCAGGCCGCCGGACAGCTGATGCGGATACTGCTTCAAACGATCGGCCGCCATGGGAATGCCCACGCGCTCCATCAGATAAACCGCCCGTTCGCGCGCCTGCGCCGGAGAAACCTTGCGATGGGCCAGAAGCGTTTCGCACAGCTGGTCGCCCAGCGTGTAGGAGGGATTGAGCGAGGTCATCGGCTCCTGAAAAATCATCGCCATCTGGTCGCCGCGCAGCGCGGTAATTTGCCGTTTTTTCAGCGTCTGCAGCTCTACGCCCTTAAACAGAATATGGTCCGCGGCGCGCACCGCCTTGCGCGGCAGCAGATCCATCAACGCCAGCGAGGTCATGGATTTACCGCAGCCGGACTCGCCCACCAGACACAGCATCTCCCCGCGCCGCACCGAGAAATCCAGCCCGCGCACCGCATGCAGCGTGCCGCGCGGCGTCGGCAGATCGACGCGCAGATTTTTCACATCCAGCAAAATGTCATTATTCATGGCCATATCCTCAGTTACGTCCGTCCAGCGCGGTCACGTCGCGCAGGCCGTCTCCCAGCAGATTGATCCCCAAAACCAGAATAGCCAGCACCACGCCGGGAATCAGGATGACCCAGGGTTGAAAGAACATGTATGCCTTGCCTTCCGCCACCATCAGCCCCCACGACGGCATCGGCGGCTGCACGCCCAGCCCAAGGAAAGAGAGCGTGGCTTCCAGCAGAATGGCGTGGGCGATTTCCAGCGTGGCCACCACCGTCAGCGGACCAAGCAGATTGGGCAGGATCTCGCGCAGCATGATGAACGCGGAGGACGCCCCCAGCGTTTTGGCGGCGGCGATAAACTCCGCCTCGCGCAGTTGGCGGGTGACCGAGCGGGAAACAATCAGAAAGCGATCCCACAGCAGCAGCCCCAGCAGCAGGATCACCACTTTTACCGATCCGCCCACCAGCGAGGCGGTGGCCAGCGCCACCAGAATGATGGGCATAGACAGGCGAACCGTCAGAATGTAGCTGACCGCCGCGTCCACCCGGCCGCCGAAATAGCCCGCCAGCACGCCCAGCGTAATGCCGATAAACCCGGCCACCAGCACCGAAACCAGCCCGATGGTTAACGATACCCTGGCGCCGAACAGCAGCCGGCTCAGGTAGTCGCGCCCCAGTTTGTCCGTTCCCAGAATGTGCTCCCAGCTGCCTTTCTCATGCCATACCGGCGGTATCAGGCGCTGGCTCACGTCCTGCGCGTAGGGATCGTGCGGGCTGATTAACGGCGCGAGGATCGCCGCCAGTACCATAATCGCCAGAACAATCAGTCCGAACGTCATGCTGTGATGGCCGAGGATACTGCGAACCCAGAGCCGCCAGGGGGCCGGTTCCGCAATCAAGGCCGCTTCAGCCGCCGCCGGCTTGACGGCCAGCGGGGAAGAGAGTGATGAAGAGGTTTTCATGGAAGCTCCCTATGAGGTGCGCAGACGCGGATCGAGCGCCGCATTGAGAATATCCGCCAGGAATGTCAGCCCGATATAGAACACCGAAATAATCAGCACAATGGCCTGCACTACCGGAAAATCGTTACGGGAAATGGAATCCCAGGCCAACTGTCCCAATCCCTGCAAGGCAAAGATCGACTCAATCACCACCGATCCCCCCAGCATAAAGCCCAGCTCAACCGTCGCCAGCGCCACCACCGGAATGATGGCGTTACGCAGACCGTGTTTGACGATCACTTTGAAAGAGCTCAGCCCCTTGGCGCGCGCGGTGCGGATATAATCGGCGCCCAAGACATCCAGCATGCCGGAGCGCGTCAGGCGCATCAGTGACGGCATGGCGTAATAGCCCAGCGCGACGGCCGGCAGGACGAAGTTCTGCCAACTGCCGTTCCCGGCCACCGGCAGCCATTTCAGGCCCACGGCAAAAATGACAATCAGCAGCAGGGCGAACCAGAAATTGGGCATCGCCTGGCCGATAACCGAAACGAACGTGGCGCACCGGTCGATCCAGGTGTCGCGAAATACCGCCGCCAGCACCCCGAGCGGAATGGCCACCAGCAGCGCCAGCAATAGAGAAACCGCCCCCAGTTTCAGCGTGACGGGCATTCTCTGCCCCACCAGCTCCATCACCGTGTTTTCGAAATAGAACGAGCGGCCGAAATCCAGATGCAGGGCCGACCACATCCAGTGCATAAACTGCGTGGTTAACGGCTGATCCAATCCATACTGCGCCCGGATACGTTCAACCACCTCGGCCGTCGCCTCCGGCCCGGCGATAGCCGCGGCTAAATCACCGGAAAGATGCAGGAGAGAGAAACTGACTACCGCCACGGTAAACAGCACCGCCAGCGCGACCAGAAGCCGATGTAGGATATAGATAATCATGAGCGGTTCCTCATTCTCACCAGATGTCCGCGGGGATCGCCATCGCGCCCGATCCCCGACAGATTGTTACTTCCAACTCGCCATGGCGAAGCGCGGCAATTCATCCGGCCAACTGTCGAAATTCAGATCGGAGGTGAAGGCGTAATTGGTTGAATAGGAAAACATCGGCGCCAGATAAGCCTGGGAAGAGATGCGTCCCAGCAAATCCGCATACATGGCGCTACGCTGTTTGGTGTCGATGGTCTCATCCGCTTTGGTCAACAGGCTGGTGACCTGCGCATCTTTCCAAATATCGTCGCCCTTGCCGCCGAAGTAAGGCGTAACGAAAGCCGACGAATCGTTGATGGAAAAGGATCCCCAGGTCCGTACCGCCATCGGCGCCTTACCGGAAATCAGATCGGCGGCCAGCACCGGATACTGCACATAATGCAGGCGCGCGCGAATCCCCACTTTACGCAAATCGCCGATGATCGCTTCGGCATAATCGCGTTCGCGATAGGCCCAGATATCGGTATCGAAGCCATTGGGGTAGCCCGCTTCCGCCAGCAGTTTCCTGGCTTTTTCCGGGTCGTACTCATACTTAATCACTTTGCTGGTATTACAGGCCGCCTGAGTATGGAAACAGGCGGAATAGACAGGTTGGCTGCCGCCGCGCACCAGATTATCGACCATCCCCTTACGATTGATGGCATGGTTCACCGCCTGACGGACCCGCAGGTCTTTGAACGGCTCGCCGCCCGGCCCGCCGGCATTGACGTTCAACGCCAGAAAACCGATACGCATGGTTTCGCCGCTCTTCACCGCAATATTCGGCATCCCCTCCAGCGAGGTCATCTGGTCGGAGGGAACGCGCCAGATCCAGTCGACCTGGCCGGTCATCAGCTGCGCCAAACGGGTTTCCGGATCGCGGATAACCACAAACTGTAGCTTGCCGATTTTCGGCTGGCCGATCGGGCTGTCTTTGAAGTAATCGGGGTTCCTCTCCATAGTGACGCCCTGCGCCGGGGTCACGCCGGTGATTTTATAAGGACCGGTGCCAATCGGCGCTTTACTGAAGCCGGCCAGCTTAACCTGTTGATAGTATTTGGCCGGAAAGATCGGCGTCGGGCCGGACAAATATTCCAGCGCCGCCGGGAAAGGTTTTTTCAGCAGCAGTTTTACCGTGTAGTCATCGACTTTTACCGCTTCCTTAATCCATTCCACGCTCTGCGGAACAACGGAATCCGGCGCGCCGGCAATATTATTGAACGTGTACACCACGTCATCGGCGCTAAAATCATCGCCGTTATGAAACTTAACGCCTTTACGCAAATGCAAAATCAGTATTTCCGGCGAATCCCACTCCCATGATGTCGCCAACAGGGGTTCATATTCGCCGGTTTTGGGGTCGCGGTAGATCAGCCTGTCCCATACCAGGTTGGAAATAATCACGCCTTCCCGCATGTTATTATGATAAGGGCTGATATTTTCTACCTCATTGTCCGAGGCATAAACCAAAGTATCATTCTGTTTTCCCGCATAGCTATAGGAAGCATATCCAATCAGTAATGCAGATAAAACATATTGTTGTATCCATCTTGCCAGGGATCGAGCCATGCTATTTCTCCATCTCATTAATGAATAAATTAAATAGCCACCATGTATACCCAATAAAATTCAGAATACCGGATAACAAAAAGTTATCGTTTCAAACAACGCAAAGCGTTGCTTCTTTAAAACGAGGTTCATTCATAAACCTCGCAATACGGCGATGAATAACAAATTCGTCAGAAACGAATTTGACCTGCCGCCCGCATCCCGTAAAAAGAGGCGGGATATCTTTTTAATTTCAGCCGATTAGCAAGGACAAACGACCAAAACAACAGGTCCGTCGGGCCATTGCTTGCCGTCACTGCCAAAGAGAGGCGCGCCAGGGAAACACCGAATAATTTAAATAAACGGGCTTCTGGTACACGGCAGGGATATTCATTGCAAGAGTGAAGCCAACAGCAGATTTATAACCTTATAGATTTTAGGTAAGAGATTTCTAAAAATAAGAAATCGTAGACGTGGCGTACGCAATTTTTGAATACTACGCGGAAATAAATTAAGTTACGCCTTTTACCTATAAGCGTTTCATTTAGATAGTTAGCGCGTCAATAGTGCATATCCATGCTTTTTTGCACTATTTAAAAGCAAAACGCCCTGCATTGCAGGGCGTTTTTAATACGAAGAGAGGTAACGTTATTCCTCTTTTTTATTCTCTTTTTCGACCAGCAGTTTTTCTAATGCGTCGCCGCCGAGGTGGCGGAAATCCTGCCCTTTGACGAAATAGAAAATAAACTCGCAGATATTCTGGCAGCGGTCGCCGATACGCTCAATGGAACGGGCGCAAAACAATGCCGTCAGTACGCTTGGAATGGTGCGCGAGTCTTCCATCATGTAAGTCATCAACTGACGAACGATGCCTTCATACTCTTTATCCACCTTTTTATCTTCGCGATAGATACGCACCGCCTCATCCAGATCCATACGGGCAAAGGCATCCAGCACATCATGCAGCATTTGCACCGTATGGCGTCCCAACGACTCCAGGCTGACCAGCAACGGCTGATGCTGATGAGAGAACTTCTCCAGCGCGGTGCGGCAGATTTTGTCCGCCACGTCGCCGATACGTTCCAGCTCGGAAATCGTTTTGATGATCGCCATAACCAGACGCAAATCGCTGGCGGTCGGCTGACGTTTGGCGATAATGCGTACGCAGGCTTCATCAATGGTCACTTCCATCATATTGACCTTGGCGTCCGCTTCCACCACGCGCTGCGCCAATTCAGCATCCTGATTGTGCATCGCGGTAATGGCGTCGGTCAGCTGCTGCTCCACCAGCCCCCCCATGGTTAGCACCTGGGTACGGATGTTTTCCAGCTCGGCATTAAACTGCCCGGAGATGTGTTTGTTCAGATTCAAATTATCCATGATGCTTCCCGTAATCAACCGTAACGGCCGGTGATATAATCTTCAGTCTGTTTCTGCCGTGGCGCAGTAAACAACGTGTCGGTATCGCTGAATTCGATCAGTTCACCCAGATACATAAACGCGGTGTAGTCCGAGCAACGTGCAGCCTGCTGCATATTGTGGGTGACAATAACCACGGTGTAATCATTCTTCAGCTCGGAAATCAGCTCTTCAATTCTGCCGGTGGAGATCGGGTCAAGGGCAGAGCAGGGCTCGTCCAGCAGCAGCACGTCAGGACGAATGGCGATACCGCGCGCAATGCACAGACGCTGCTGCTGGCCGCCAGACAAACTGTATCCGCTCTGGTGCAGCTTGTCTTTGGTTTCTTGCCACAGCGCGGCTTTAGTTAACGCCCACTCCACGCGCTCATCCATCTCCGCCCGCGAGAGCTTCTCAAACAGCCGCACGCCGAAGGCGATGTTGTCATAAATGGACATAGGAAACGGCGTCGGCTTCTGGAAGACCATGCCCACCTTGGCCCTGAGCAGCGAGATATCCTGTTTATCATTCAGGATGTTATCGCCATCAAGCAGGATCCCTCCTTCGGCATGCTGCTCCGGGTAAAGTTGATACATTTTATTTAAGGTACGCAGCAGGGTCGATTTACCACAGCCCGACGGGCCGATAAAAGCCGTAACCTTATTGGCGGCGATATCCAGCGTGATGTCTTTCAGCGCATGGAATTTCCCATAATAGAAATTCAGATTACGTACCTGGATTTTACTGGTGGATGTCTCAGTAGCCATACTCATCAAGACTTCTCTCTTTTACACGGATGATGCAAAGCAACATCTTAAATTTATTAGTGTTTCTTGGCAGAAAAAATAACGCGCGCCAGGATATTCAGCAGCAGAACGCATAAGGTAATAAGCAATACGCCCGCCCAGGCCAACTGCTGCCATTCAACAAACGGACTCATGGCAAACTTAAATATGGTGACCGGCAGGTTGGCAATCGGATGCATCAGATCCGTACTCCAGAACTGATTGGACAGAGACGTAAACAGTAACGGCGCGGTTTCCCCTGCAATACGCGCTATCGCCAGTAAAATTCCCGTCATGATGCCGGAGACGGACGCTTTCAACGTGATGGCGGAAATCATCTTCCACTTCGGCGTCCCCAACGCGTACGCCGCTTCACGCAGACTATCCGGCACCAGCTTGAGCATATTTTCCGTGGTACGGATAACAATGGGCACCTGCAAAAGCGCCAGCGCAATCACCCCGGCCCAGCCAGAGAAATGCTCCATTTTGGCCACCACCAGGGTATAGACAAACAGTCCAACCACGATTGACGGCGCGGATAGCAGGATATCGTTAATAAAACGGATAACTTCGGCAATCCATGACTTCCGGCCGTATTCAGCCAGATAGATGCCGGCCATAATGCCAAGCGGCGTGCCGAAAATGGTCGCCCACAGGATAAGCAGACCGCTGCCGACAATGGCGTTCGCCAGACCGCCCCCTTCAGTATTGGGCGGCGGGGTCATTTCGGTGAATAACGCCAGCGACATCCCGTCAAACCCTTTGCTGATGGTCGAAAACAGGATCCAAACCAGCCAGAACAGGCCAAACGCCATCGTAATCATGGATAAGCACAGGGCAATACGATTTTTTTGTCGCCGCCAGGCCTGCATTTTTTGCCGTGAACGCAGCAGCGACTTTTCTTGTTCCATACTTAATGCCGACATTAGCGCGCCCCCTCATTCTTTGCCAGACGCATAATCATCAACTTCGAGCACGCCAGAACAATAAAGGTAATAACAAACAGGATCAGACCCAGTTCCATCAGCGCCGCGGTATGCAGGCCTGATTCAGCCTCGGCAAACTCATTCGCCAATGCCGAGGTAATGCTGTTACCGGGCATATACAGCGATGCGCTGTCCAACTGGTAGGTATTGCCGATAATAAAAGTCACCGCCATGGTTTCACCCAGCGCACGCCCCAGCCCCAGCATAATGCCGCCGATTACCCCGTTTTTGGTGAAGGGCAGAACGATATGCCAGATGACTTCCCAGGTCGTACAGCCAATGCCATAGGCGGACTCTTTCATCATCACCGGCGTTTGTTCAAAGACGTCGCGCATCACCGCCGCAATGTAAGGAATGATCATGATCGCCAGAATCACCCCCGCCGCCAGAATGCCGATGCCAAATGCCGGGCCGGAGAATAACGATCCCACAATCGGAATGCCGGAAAGCACATTGCCGACCGGCTGCTGAAAATATTTGGCGAATAGCGGAGCAAAAACGAACAGCCCCCACATACCGTAAACGATACTGGGGATCGCGGCCAGAAGCTCAATAGCGACGCCTAAAGGCCGCTTCAGCCACCCCGGAGCCAGTTCGGTCAAAAACAGCGCGATACCAAAGCTGATTGGTATGGCGATAATCAGCGCGATAAGAGAGGTGACAATGGTGCCGTAAATCGGTACCAGTGCGCCAAACTGTTCGGCAGGCGCATCCCAGTCTTTCGTCCAGAGAAAAGAAAAACCGAATTTCTCAATACTGGGCCAGGAAGCCACAATAAGGGAAACAATGATGCCCCCTAACAACATGAGCGTCACCAGCGCGGCTAATTTTACCAGCGCGCCAAAAATGATATCGCCATGCTTTCCGGGGGCTTTGATAGTTGGCTTGTACTCAGCCATGCGTCTCTCTTCTTAATTTAGCGATGCTTGATAACAAAAGTGGCAGTCAAGGATAGGGAGGGAAACCGCCCCTCCCCCGTTATACCTTGCTGCACTCAGCGAAATGGCCTTGCTATCAAACACAAGGAACGTAGTACAATTTTAGTACACTTATTCTTACGCAACTCTTTTTCTAATTATCTTTAATACAATGCCTTGCCGCTGCTATCTTTCACATTTGTTTTCCAGGCGGCGCGAATCTGCTCAACGACTTCGTCCGGCAGAATAGCGTAATCCAGCGCTGTAGCCTGAGAACCGCCTTTCTTATAAGCCCAGTCGAAGAACTTCAGCACTTCCGCGCCTTGTTCAGCTTTAGGCTGTTGTTTTTGTATCAGAATGAACGTCGTAGAGGTGATAGGCCAGGCATCCGCGCCTTTCTGGTTGGTCAGGTCCTGGGCGAAAGATTTGCTCCAGTCTGCGCCCTTGGCGGCATTACTGAACGTAGCTCCGGTCGGGCTAACAACTTTACCGTCAGCGGAAAGCAGTTTGGTGTAAGCCAGGTTATTCTGCTTGGCGTAAGCATACTCAACGTAGCCAATGGAGCCGGGAAGACGCTGAACGAATGCGGCAATCCCATCGTTGCCTTTTCCGCCCAGACCGGTCGGCCAGTTAACCGTAGAACCGGAGCCGATTTTTTCCTTCCACTCTGGATTCACTTTCGCCAGATAGCTGGTGAATACGAAAGAAGTACCGGAACCGTCGGCACGACGCACTACGGCGATATCCTGATCCGGCAGTTTGGCATTCGGGTTCAGCTTAGTGATGGCAGGGTCGTTCCATTTTTTGATTTTACCCAGATAGATATCGCCCAGAGTTTTGCCATCCAGCGTCAGATCGCCGGATTTGATGCCGGGAATATTCACGGCCAAAACCACCCCGCCGATAACGGTCGGGAACTGGAACAAACCATCCTGCGCCAGCTTATCGTCGGACAGAGGCGCGTCAGACGCGCCGAAATCGACGGTCTTTGCGATAATCTGTTTTACGCCGCCGGAAGATCCAATACCTTGATAGTTAACTTTATTACCGGTTTCTTTTTGATAGGAATCAGCCCATTTGGCATAGACCGGCGCAGGAAATGTCGCACCGGCGCCAGTGAGGTTGGCAGCGGCAAAAGCAGAGACCGCCGTCAGAGAAAACGTTGCCGCAACGATACTGGCAATAGAGGTACGCATAAGTTTCATAATCCCTCCTGTGGGATACCAAAAGTAGTGTCGACCCGGAGTCGTGATTAATCAGAGTGTAGTTTGCAGGAGGAAAAATAGGACAATTAAGTGACAGTAAAATGTACGTTATATTACAGTTATGTGACAAACAGAGAAAAATCCGCCGGCGGGATGGAGGATAAAACGTCACCTATCAATAAAAGAGTGCGGCTGATATTTCGGTAAATAAAAAAAACAGTTTATTATCAATTTGATAAATGAAATTTCATCTTTACTGGATATAAAAAACCCGCGGATTCCATAGCGTAAGACTAGAGATGAACGGCGTGAAAACACGCCGATAGAAAATAAAAGCCAAAAAAAAGCGCTAGCGGCCGGTCAGAAAAACAGAGGCATACCCGCAATAGTTCACGCTTTTGCACAGCGCCTGCCGCTTGCCGTATGAAAGGCATAGAGCAATCTGCCGATGAAACAGGAATCCGTCTTATGGGAACACGCGCCACAAGACGGATTTTTAGCGACGAGGTTTATTCCACCGTCACGGACTTGGCCAGATTACGCGGCTGATCGACGTCGGTGCCTTTAATCAGCGCAACGTGGTAAGCCAGCAGTTGCAGCGGCACCGTGTAGAAAATCGGCGCGATGACCTCTTCAATATGCGGCAACGGAATAATTTTCATATTTTCGCTGCCGCCGCTGGTAAATCCGGCATCCTCATCCGCAAAGACGTACAGCTCGCCGCCACGGGCACGAACCTCTTCAATATTGGATTTCAGTTTCTCCAGCAGTTCATTGTTCGGCGCCACCACAACTACCGGCATATCGGCGTCAATCAATGCCAGCGGGCCGTGTTTCAGCTCACCGGCGGCATAGGCCTCTGCATGGATATAAGAGATCTCTTTCAGCTTCAGTGCCCCTTCCATGGCGATGGGATACTGATCGCCGCGCCCCAGGAACAGGGCATGATGCTTATCAGAGAAACCTTCCGCCAGAGATTCAATGAGCTTATCCTGCGACAGCATTTGCTCAATACGCGCCGGCAATGCCTGTAGGCTATGCACTATACCCTGCTCAATCTCGGCATCCATACCGCGCAAACGGCCGATACGCGCCACCAACATCAGCAGTACGGTCAACTGGGTGGTAAACGCTTTGGTCGAAGCCACGCCGATCTCAACGCCAGCTTTAGTCATCAGCGACAGATCGGACTCACGAACCAGCGACGAGCCCGCCACGTTACAGATAGCCAGCGAGCCCAGATATCCCAGCTCTTTGGACAAACGCAGCGCCGCCAGCGTATCGGCGGTTTCCCCCGACTGCGACAGCGTAATCATCAGGCTATTCTGGCGAACGGCCGGTTTGCGGTAGCGGAACTCAGAGGCGATTTCCACATCGCAGGGCACCCCGGCCAAGGCTTCGAACCAATAGCGCGAAACCATGCCGGAATTGTACGAGGTTCCGCAGGCAATGATTTGCACATGCTGCACTTTCGACAGCAGTTCATCCGCCTGCGGGCCTAATTCAGAGAGATTAACCTCACCATGGCTGAAACGCCCCTCAAGGGTGTTCTTAATCGCCATCGGCTGTTCGTAGATCTCTTTTTGCATGTAATGACGATAAACGCCTTTATCGCCGGCATCGTAATTAACTTTCGATTCAACCTCTTCACGTTCGGCAAGGTTACCGGCTTTATCATATATACGTACGTCGCGGCGCGTGATTTCAGCCACATCGCCTTCTTCCAGGAAGATAAAGCGGCGGGTAACCGGCAGCAGAGCCAGCTGATCGGACGCGATGAAGTTTTCCCCCATGCCGCGCCCAATCACCAAAGGACTGCCTGAACGCGCGGCGACCAATACGCTCGGGTCGCGGCTATCCAATACCACCATGCCGTAAGCGCCGCGCAGCTGCGGAATCACGCGCTTAACCACGTCAACCAATGAACCGCCCTGCTTCTGCTCGAAATGAACCAGATGAGCGACCACTTCAGTATCCGTTTCCGAAACAAAGCGATAGCCGCGCGCAATCATCAGCTCGCGCAGCGGCTCATGGTTTTCGATAATACCGTTATGAACGATGATAATGTTTTCAGAAACATGGGGATGCGCATTGGCCTCTGAAGGTTCGCCGTGCGTTGCCCAACGGGTATGGGCAATCCCGGTGCCGCCATTCAGCGCATGTTCTTCGGCCGCCTGGGCCAGAATCTGAACCTTTCCCAAACGCCGCAAACGGGCGACCTGACCCTCGCTATTCACCACGGCCAGACCCGCTGAGTCATAGCCTCGGTATTCGAGACGGCGTAAGCCTTCCAACAGGATTTCTGCGATATCACGCTGCGCAACCGCGCCTACAATTCCACACATCGATTGTATTCCTATAAAAGTGACATATTGTGTCACCAGGGATGTCTTTGACCTGATTATTCCGGTTTTTCCGGGTTCCCCGAGCCTTGTAGAGAGTGGGGATTATTATGTTTTGCCGTACGCTTGCGACCTTTGGTCAAAACGCAGGGCAAAACAGCCTCCGCAGACGGCGAAGGCCAAAACCCGATTAACGCTTCTTCACCGGCCGCTGCCAGCCGGCTTTGCGATTCTGCTCTTTGCGGTTATAAACCAGCTCCGCATCATTGATGTCTTTCATTACCGTCGTGCCCGCGGCGATAGTGGCGCCTGCCGCCACCTTAACCGGCGCCACCAGTTGGGTATCCGACCCAACAAACACGTCATCGCCGATGATCGTTTTATACTTGTTGGCGCCGTCATAATTACAGGTAATGGTTCCCGCGCCGATATTCACTCCGGCGCCGATATCCGCATCGCCGAGATAGCTCAGATGGCCGGCTTTCGACCCCTTGCCCAGACGGGTTTTTTTCAATTCGACGAAGTTGCCGACGTGCGCGCCATCTTCCAGCGCGGCACCGGGACGCAGACGGGCAAAGGGTCCGACGGTACAGCTGGCTTCCAGCGCCGCGTCTTCCAGCACTGAGTATGGGCTGATTTCACAATCATCACCAATAATCGTGTTTTTAATCACGCAGCCCACGCCGATTTTAACCCGATCGCCGAGCTGAACCCGGCCTTCCATCACAACGTTGGCATCAATAGTAACATCCCGCCCGTGGCGTAATTCACCACGCAGATCAAAGCGCGACGGATCGAGCAGCATAACGCCCGCCAGCAATAATTTATCGGCCTGTTCGCGCTGGTAAACACGCTCCAGAGACGCTAGCTGCAGGCGGTTGTTCACCCCTTCAACTTCGCTTAGGCGCGCCGGGTGTACCGCAGCCACGCTGCGCCCTTCCGCGGCGGCCAACGCGATAATATCGGTGATGTAATACTCGCCCTGCGCATTATCATTACTCAATAGGCTTAACCAGCGTTTCAAATCCTTGCCGTTGGCAACCAGAATTCCGGTATTGATTTCATTAATTTTACGCTGCTCATCGCTGGCGTCTTTATGTTCGACAATGCCGACGACCGCGCCATCCTGACGCACAATACGCCCATAGCCAGACGGATCGTCCAACCGCACGGTCAGCAGCCCGATGCCGCCCTGCGGTTTAGCCTGCAACAGACGCTGCAGCGTTGCCGGCGAGATTAACGGCACGTCGCCGTACAGCATAAGAATATCTTCATCATCGGCGAAATAGGGCGCCGCCTGCTGCATGGCGTGTCCCGTACCCAATTGTTCCGCCTGCAACACCCAGTTCAGCGACGGTTCGGACAGCGTATGCTTCAATAAATCTCCCCCGTGCCCATAAACCAGATGAACATGCCGCGCGCCGATGGCCATCGCCGCATCAATCACATGCTGAACCATCGGTTTACCCGCTAACGGGTGCAAAACTTTGGGGAGATCGGAATACATGCGGGTTCCCTTACCTGCGGCAAGGATGACCACACTCATTGCGCTGTTCGACATAAGCATCCTGACGAAAAACTGATTGGCGGACAATCAAAATAGATGGGTAAAAGTAAACCTGTTATAACACAGAATTACTACCTATTTTTACCCACATGCGGACATAAAAAACGCCGGGCGCGATTTTCAACGTTCGTTGCTTGCGGCGGGCGGGCAGGGTAGCCCACCATAAAAAAAGCCAGTCAGCATTAAGTAAGCTGACTGGCTTTTTATCAAACGCTTATCTGTTACATCGCTTTTTTGGTCAGTTCGATAACGCGCAGTTTCGCGATGGCTTTCGACAGCTCGGCGGAAGCCTGAGCGTAATCCACATCGCCATGCGAGTTACGAATATGCTCTTCAGCCTTGCGCTTCGCTTCCAACGCGCGCGCTTCATCCAGGTCCTGCCCACGGATGGCGGTATCCGACAGTACGGTAACCATGTTCGGCTGCACCTCGAGGATGCCGCCAGAAAGGTAGATATACTCTTCTTCACCGTGCTGTTTAACAATACGAACCATTCCGGGTTTAATGGCAGTGAGCAGCGGCGCGTGTCCCGGATAAATACCCAGTTCGCCTTCGCTCCCCGTTACCTGGATTTTTTGCACCAGACCGGAGAACATTTCCTGTTCCGCACTAACGACATCCAGATGGTAAGTCATAGCAGCCATATCACCCTCCTACAAGGCGTTACAGTTTCTTGGCTTTTTCCATTGCTTCTTCAATGGAACCAACCATGTAGAACGCCTGCTCCGGCAGGTGGTCGTATTCGCCGTCCATGATACCTTTAAAGCCGCGAATGGTATCTTTCAGCGATACATATTTACCCGGAGAACCGGTAAAGACTTCCGCCACGAAGAACGGTTGCGACAGGAAGCGCTGAATCTTACGCGCGCGGGATACCACCAGCTTGTCGTCTTCAGACAGCTCGTCCATACCCAGGATCGCAATGATATCTTTCAGTTCCTGGTAACGCTGCAGAACAGACTGCACACCACGGGCAACGTCGTAATGCTCTTGACCGACAACCAGCGGATCCAGCTGGCGGCTGGTGGAATCCAGCGGGTCAACCGCAGGATAAATCCCCAGAGAAGCGATCTGACGACTCAGTACCACGGTTGCGTCCAAGTGGGCAAAGGTGGTGGCCGGCGACGGGTCGGTCAAGTCATCCGCAGGAACGTAAACCGCCTGAACGGAGGTGATGGAGCCGGTTTTGGTGGAGGTGATACGTTCTTGCAGCACACCCATCTCTTCCGCCAGCGTCGGCTGATAACCTACCGCCGAAGGCATACGTCCCAACAGCGCGGAAACTTCGGTACCGGCCAGGGTATAACGATAAATGTTATCGACGAACAGCAGTACGTCACGCCCTTCTTCACGGAATTTTTCCGCCATGGTCAGACCGGTCAGCGCCACGCGCAGACGGTTGCCCGGCGGCTCGTTCATCTGGCCGTACACCAGCGATACTTTATCCAGTACGTTGGATTCGGTCATTTCATGATAGAAGTCGTTACCTTCACGGGTACGTTCGCCCACGCCGGCAAACACGGAATAACCGGAGTGTTCGATAGCG
This sequence comes from Brenneria populi, assembly GCF_036016195.1. Taxonomy (NCBI): domain Bacteria; kingdom Pseudomonadati; phylum Pseudomonadota; class Gammaproteobacteria; order Enterobacterales; family Pectobacteriaceae; genus Brenneria; species Brenneria populi. The sequence goes on from NZ_JAYWTM010000017.1 coordinate 168,279, forward strand.
ATGTTACGGATCAACTCCATCATGTTTACGGTTTTACCCACGCCGGCGCCGCCGAACAGGCCGACTTTACCGCCTTTGGCAAATGGGCACATCAGGTCGATAACCTTGATGCCGGTTTCCAGCAGTTCCTGTGAGTTGGACAGCTCTTCATAGCTTGGCGCCGCGCGGTGAATCGCCCAACGCTCTTCTTCGCCGATATCGCCTTTCATATCAACCGGATCGCCCAGTACGTTCATGATGCGACCCAGCGTTGCCTTACCAACCGGTACTTCAATCGGGTGTTCCAGGTTAGTTACATCCAACCCGCGACGCAGACCGTCGGAAGACCCCATCGCGATACAGCGAACAACGCCGCCGCCCAACTGCTGCTGCACTTCCAGCACCAGTTTTTCAGCACCGTTCTTTACCTCAAGCGCATCGTACACTTTCGGTACGGCATCTTGCGGGAACTCGACGTCCACCACGGCGCCGATTACCTGGATAATCTTTCCAGTAGCCATCTTGAATCCTCTACGTAATTCGTAAACCTGGTTTAAACCGCGGAGGCGCCCCCGACGATTTCAGTGAGTTCCTGGGTGATGCTGGCCTGACGAGCCTTGTTGTATACCAACTGCAGCTCTTTGATCAGGCTGCCGCCATTGTCGGTCGCGGCTTTCATCGCAACCATGCGGGCGGCTTGCTCACTGGCCAGGTTTTCTACGACGCCCTGATAAACCTGAGACTCCACATAGCGGCGCAGCAGGATATCCAGCAGCGACTTAGGATCGGGTTCATACAGATAATCCCAGGATTTTTTCTTCAGCTCGCCGTCATCCGCAGGCGGCAACGGCAGCAGCTGAACCACCAGCGGTTCCTGGGACATCGTGTTGACGAACCTGTTAGTCACGATATACAGCTTGTCCAGGCGGCCTTCGTCATAGGCTTGCAACATGACCTTCACCGGGCCGATCAATTCCGACACAGAGGGGTTATCGCCCATGCCGGTAACCTGAGCAACAATATTTCCGCCTACCGAACCGAAAAAGGAGACCGCCTTGGATCCAATCAGCGCCAAATCGACATCGACGCCTTTCTCATTCCAGGACTTCATCTCCGCCAGCAGCTTTTTGAACAGGTTGATATTCAACCCGCCGCACAGGCCGCGGTCGGTAGACACCACCAGATACCCAACGCGCTTAACGTCACGCTCTTCCAGGTAGGGATGTTTATATTCCAGATTTCCCAGCGCAAGGTGACCAATCACATTGCGCATGGTTTTTGCATAAGGACGGCTGGCCGCCATACGATCCTGCGATTTACGCATTTTGGAAGCGGCGACCATCTCCATCGCTTTAGTGATCTTCTGCGTGTTCTGGACGCTTGCGATCTTACTACGTATCTCTTTTGCGCCGGCCATCTTTGCTTCTCCTCAAAGCCTTGCGGCCCGCTTTACAGCAGGCCGCCGGGCGTTACCAGGACTGGGTTGCTTTAAAAGTATCGAGGATGCCTTTCAATTTCCCCTCGATCTCATCGTTATAAGCGCCAGTCTGGTCGATTTGTTGCAGAAGTTCGCCATGCTCGCGATCGGCATACGCCAGCAGCGCCGCTTCAAAGCTACCGATTTTCGCCAGTTCAACGTCTTCCAGATAACCGCGTTCCGCGGCAAACAGCACCAGAGACTGCTGCGCAACCGACATCGGCGCGTACTGTTTCTGTTTCAGCAGCTCGGTGACTTTCTGACCGTGGCTTAACTGTTTACGCGTGGCTTCATCCAAATCGGAGGCAAACTGCGAGAACGCAGCCAGTTCACGATACTGCGCCAGCGCGGTACGAATGCCGCCGGACAGTTTTTTCATGATCTTGGTCTGCGCGGAACCGCCGACGCGGGATACGGAAATCCCCGGGTTAACCGCGGGACGGATACCGGCGTTGAACAGGTTGGACTCCAGGAAGATCTGGCCGTCGGTAATCGAAATTACGTTGGTCGGAACGAACGCGGAAACGTCGCCCGCCTGGGTTTCGATGATCGGCAGCGCGGTCAGAGAACCGGTTTTCCCTTTAACTTCACCCTTGGTGAGCGCCTCAACGTAGTCGGCATTGACGCGCGCGGCGCGTTCCAGCAGACGGGAGTGGAGGTAGAAAACGTCGCCCGGATAAGCTTCACGACCTGGCGGACGACGAAGCAGCAGGGAAATCTGACGATAGGCAACGGCCTGTTTGGACAGGTCATCATAAATAATCAGCGCATCTTCGCCGCGGTCGCGGAAATATTCGCCCATGGCGCATCCGGCATACGGCGCCAGATATTGCAGCGCGGCGGATTCCGACGCGGTAGCGACCACCACGATGGTATTTTCCAGCGCGCCGTGCTCTTCCAGTTTGCGCACCACGTTGGAAATGGTGGAGGCTTTCTGGCCGATGGCCACGTAGACGCACTTAATGCCGGAATCGCGCTGGTTGATGATGGCGTCAATCGCCAACGCGGTTTTACCGGTTTGACGGTCGCCGATGATCAGCTCACGCTGACCGCGGCCGATAGGAATCATGGCGTCGACGGATTTATACCCGGTTTGAACCGGCTGATCGACGGATTGACGCTCGATAACGCCGGGCGCAATCGCTTCAACCGCGGAGAAACCATCGTGATCCAGCGGGCCTTTGCCGTCAATCGGCGCGCCCAGCGTGTTAACGACGCGCCCCAGCAGACCGCGACCAACCGGCACTTCAAGAATACGGCCGGTGCATTTTACCTTCATGCCTTCAGCCAGATCCGAATACGGACCCATAACCACCGCACCAACGGAGTCGCGCTCCAGGTTCAGTGCAATCGCATAACGGTTACCCGGCAGAGAGATCATCTCCCCCTGCATCACGTCGGCAAGGCCGTGAATACGGATGATCCCGTCGCTGACGGAAACAATGGTACCTTCATTGTGAGCTTCGCTCACTACATTGAACTGAGCAATGCGCTGCTTGATCAGTTCGCTGATTTCGGTGGAATTCAGTTGCATGCTCCAGTCCCCTTAAGACTGCAAGACGTCTGCCAGACGTTCCAGACGACCGCGAATGCTGCCATCTATCACCATATCGCCCGCGCGGATAATCACGCCGGCCATGACAGACTTATCAATTTTGCAATTCAGCTTCACTTTGCGTGACAGACGTTGTTCCATCGCAGCAGCGATCTTCGCTAGCTGCTGCTCACTCAACGTATTGGCAGAAACGACGTCGACATCGACCGTCGACTCCTGAGCTGCCCTCAGTTGAATAAACTGTTCCAGCACTTCTGGAAGCACCGGTAAACGTCCGTTCTCGGCCATCACCTTAATCAGGTTCTGACCGGCTTCATCAAGTTGATCGCCGCAAACGGCAGTGAAAGTTTTCGCCAGCTCCGTCGGCGCGATAGCACCGGACAACAGCTCGGAAATCTCTTCATTGCTCGCTACCTCGGCCATAAACGCCAACATAGTCTGCCAGCGTTCAACGGCCTGACTCTCAACCGCAAAGTCAAAAGCTGCTTTGGCGTAGGGGCGAGCTACCGTGATAAATTCAGACATCAGCCCCTCCCTCCTTACAGTTCAGCGACCAGTTTATCAACGATGTCGCTGTTGGCAGCTTCATCCACGGAACGTTCGATAATTTTTTCGGCACCGGCAATAGCCAGCATAGCGACTTGCTTACGCAGCTCTTCACGAGCGCGTTTACGTTCAGCTTCAATTTCAGCCTGAGCCTGCGCCACAATTTTGTCGCGTTCGGCTTCCGCTTCAACCTTGGCTTCGTCCAGGATCTGAGCGCGGCGTTTGTTTGCCTGCTCGATGATGACCTGCGCATCCGCTTTAGCTTTTTTCAGTTGATCCGTCACATTGGCCTGCGCCAGGTTCAAATCTTTTTTGGCGCGTTCAGCAGAAGACAGACCGTCAGCGATCTCTTTCTGACGTTTTTCGATGGCTGCCATAATCGGCGGCCATACATACTTCATGCAGAACCAGACAAACAGGACGAACGCAATGGCCTGGCCGAGGATTGTCGCATTAATATTCACAGCACAATGCCTCTTTCAAAGTTAAATAGTTCGATGTATCAACCCCAGCAGAAAACACGCCTGCTTAGGCCACCGCAAACATCACATACAGCCCCAGACCAACAGCAATCATCGGGATGGCGTCGACCAGACCCATAACGATAAAGAACTGTGTACGCAGCAGCGGGATCAGGTCAGGCTGACGCGCAGCGCCTTCCAAGAACTTACCACCCAGAATGCCGATACCGATCGCAGCACCGATAGCCGCCAAACCCATCATCAACGCGGCAGCCATGTACAGCAGATCCACACTCAGGTTTTCCATGACAGTCTCCAGTTTGTTTCAGTTAAAACGTTATTGTGTTGTAAGAAAATCAATGCTCTTCAGATGCCATCGAGAGATAAACAACCGTCAGAACCATGAAAATAAAAGCCTGAAGCGTAATAATCAAAATGTGGAAAATGGCCCAAGGCACATTCAACACCCATTGTGACCACCACGGCAGCAGGCCGGCAATCAGGATGAAGATCAACTCACCCGCATACATGTTGCCAAACAGTCGTAAACCAAGGGAAACCGGTTTAGACAGCAGGCTGACACCTTCAAGAATCAGGTTGATAGGAATAAATACTGGATGATTAAACGGTTGCATGGTCAGTTCTTTCACGAACCCGCCGACACCCTTCATTTTAATGCTGTAGAACAGGATAAGAATGAAAACGCCGAGCGCCATAGAGAGGGTGATATTCACGTCGGCAGACGGCACCACGCGCAGATAGGCGTGCGCCGGATCGTGGCCGAGAGCGCCATAAATACCGGCCCATATCCGCGGCAGAAAATCGATGGGCAGCAAATCCATCAAGTTCATCAGGAACACCCAGACGAAAATGGTCAGCGCCAAGGGGGCGACCAGCTTGCTTTTGCCATGATACATATCGCGCACGCTGCTATCGACGAAGCCGATAATCAGCTCGACGGCCGTTTGCAATTTGCCCGGCACGCCGCTGGTCGCTTTTTTGGCGACCTGACGGAAGATAACCAGAAAGAGGATCCCAAGAGCGATAGAGAAAAACATCGAGTCGATGTTGATCGACCAGAACCCCGTTCCCACCTGTAAGTGTGTCAGGTGGTGACCGATATACTCTTGAGGAGTAGAGATTTCTCCTGATGCAGACATGATGTCTCTTACCCTTTTGTTGTTAATTACGGTAACGGTTAACGACGGCCGGTGCCACTATCTGCATAACCAGCACCGATAAATAAGTCAGGCCAAGCGGGAAAAAAGCCGCTTTGAACATCCCTAACGCTACCACCAATAGAGCAATGGTGATAAATACCTTAAGCGCCTCACCAATGGCAAACGACCAGGCAACGCGTCCATCCGCTGGTTTATTCGACTGATGACGCAAGGTAAACAGCACAAACAAGACGTTCGGCAACCAGGCTGCCAATCCGCCGCCCAGCGCGGAAAAACCGGCCTCAGCGCTGCGAGCCGCAAATACCGAACTCAACAGGATAAACGTGGCTAACTGCCATAACAGCAGCCTCAAAGCCGCCCTTCCGCTGTAAAGGGGCACAGACATAACGTTTGCTTTCTCCGTACCTTTCAGAGGCATGCTGAAGACGTATAAAACTGCCTTTGAACGCCTGAGTCAAGCAGCAAAAAACGAGCAAATTATACGGGTCATACCTGCGAATTCAATCGATAAGTAGCGAAAAGGTGAACAATTATTTAAATTTCTTTCCAGAACGTCATTTTCGCTAATAACCATAGTCGCATCGATGTATTTCAATTAATTTCTAAAGATATTCAAGATGTGACACGACTCACATAAACGCGCTTTTTAACATCTTATAGCGGATAGCGTCATTTGTTGTCTTTAGCAAAGAAAGCTATTTATATTTTTTAGATTCAATTAGTTAAAAAAATCTTTATCGAAAATCAGCGGCAAACATCGCATAAACCATCTGTTGACATTTTTGATATTTTTCTTTTACCAAATTAACAAAGAAGGCGGCCCGATTTTTTTTACACCGCCGTTTTTTTCATCAGCGCCGCCGCATCATGAAAATAAATCTTTCAACAGCAAAACAGATATATGTGAAATATTGGTGATCGTTAACCATTAGAGCGCGCGCAACATAACCAGGGAGACGAAACGCGGATAGCGAAGTAATTAGTTATGACTTTTTTGATAAAAAGCAAAATTAATTTGGTTTAAGCACAATCAGATGACGCTCGCCTTCCTGCTCGGGCACCGACAAATGAATAACCCGATCTAACGCGACGCCCTGCGGCAATGCGGCGAGTTCTTCTTCGGGCAGCACCCCTTTCAGCGCATAAAAACGCCCGTTCGGCCTCGCCGGAAGATGGCGGCACCACTCAACCATATCCTGCAGAGAAGCGAAGGCCCGGCTGATTATCCCATCAAAGGGGGGATCGGCAGGAAAATCTTCGACACGGCTCTGTACCGGCGCAATATTTTCAAGCTGCAATTCATGCTGCGCCTGACGTAGAAAACGCACGCGTTTTCCCAGGCTGTCGAGCAGGGTAAAGTGCGACTCGGGACGGACTATCGCCAACGGGATCCCCGGCAATCCCGGCCCGGTGCCCACGTCGATAAAACGCTGCCCCTGCAAATGAGGCTCAACCACAATACTGTCCATAATGTGCCTGACAAGCATCTGCTCGGGCACGCGAACGGAGGTCAGATTATAGGCTTTGTTCCACTTATTCAGCATCTCGACATAGTGTATTAATAAGCCTTTTTGCCTATCAGAAATCACAATACCGGCGGCGTTAAGCAGATGATCGAGAGTATTACGCACAATAAGATCCTGGAATTATGTATGTGAATATCAGCGCGGAGACAGGCGTTCCGGCCCGTCTCCGAAATAACCTAGCCTCAACTCACGCGCTGCGGCGCATCAGGCCCTGTTTTTTCAGCCACACCAGCAGAATGGAGATCGCAGCCGGCGTAATGCCTGAAATGCGCGAAGCCTGGCCGATGGAGCCGGGTTTGTGATCGTTAAGTTTGGCTATCACCTCATTGGACAGGCCGTTGACCTGACGGTAATCCAGCTCAGCGGGCAGCAACGTGTTCTCGTTACGCAGCTGCTTTTCGATCTCTTCCTGCTGACGGGCGATATACCCTTCGTATTTAACCTGAATTTCAACCTGTTCGGCCGCCTGTTCGTCCGCCAACGCCGGAGCGAATAGCGGCAGTTTGGTGAGCATGGCGTAGTCCACTTCGGGACGGCGCAGCAGCTCCTCGCCGTTCGACTCGCGCGAAAGCGGCGTCTTCAGCAACGCATTGACCTGCTCCAGCAGCTCCGATTGCGGATGGATGCGGATATCGCGTAAACGCTGGCGCTCTTTCTCAATGCTCTCCAGCTTTTCGTTAAAGCGCGCCCAGCGATAATCGTCCACCATTCCCAACTTGCGGCCTATTTCGGTTAAGCGCAGGTCGGCGTTGTCTTCGCGCAGCATCAGGCGATATTCGGCGCGGGAAGTGAACATACGGTAAGGCTCTTTGGTTCCCAGCGTACAGAGATCGTCCACCAGCACGCCCAGATAGGCCTGATCGCGGCGCGGCGACCATCCTTCCTGTTCAAACGCCAGGCGGGCGGCATTTAAGCCGGCCAGCATCCCCTGGGCCGCGGCTTCTTCATAACCGGTGGTGCCGTTGATCTGGCCCGCGAAGAACAATCCGTGGATGAATTTATTCTCCAGAGTGTTTTTTAAGTCGCGGGGATCGAAGAAATCATACTCAATGGCATAGCCAGGGCGAACGATACGCGCGTTTTCCATTCCGGTCATGGAACGGACGATTTGCCACTGCACATCGAACGGCAGGCTGGTTGAAATGCCGTTGGGGTAGATCTCATTGCTGGTCAGCCCTTCCGGCTCCAAAAAAATCTGGTGCGAGTCGCGATCGGCGAAACGCATGACTTTATCTTCGATAGAAGGGCAGTAGCGCGGGCCGACGCCTTCGATGATCCCGGCATACATCGGGCTGCGATCCAGATTATTGCGGATCGCCTCATGGGTTTTTTCATTGGTATGGGTGATATAACAAGGCATCTGCGCCGGATGCTGGCTTGCCTGTCCCAGGAAGGAGAACACCGGCATGGGATCGTCGCCATGCTGCTGTTTCAGTACGCTAAAATCAATGGTTCTGGCGTCAATCCGCGGCGGCGTACCGGTTTTCAGGCGATTAACCCGCAGCGGCAGCTCACGCAGACGGCGCGCCAGCGGAATGGACGGCGGATCGCCGGCGCGTCCGCCGCTGTAATTATCCAGTCCGATATGAATCTTGCCGTCAAGGAAGGTCCCGACGGTCAATACGACGGTTTTTGCGCGGAACTTCAGCCCCATCTGGGTAACGACGCCGACCACACGATCGTTTTCAACAATGAGATCGTCCACCGCCTGCTGAAAGATCATCAGGTTGGGCTGGTTCTCCAGCGCCGTACGGATCGCCTGCCGATAGAGGACGCGATCCGCCTGGGCGCGAGTGGCGCGTACCGCGGGGCCTTTGCTGATGTTTAGTATTCTAAACTGGATGCCCGCCTGGTCGACGGCGCGCGCCATCAACCCGCCCATGGCATCGATCTCTTTAACCAGATGACCTTTCCCGATACCGCCCACCGCCGGGTTGCAAGACATTTGTCCAAGCGTATCAATATTATGTGTCAGCAGAAGGGTCTGTCGTCCCATGCGGGCGGAAGCCATTGCCGCTTCGGTGCCTGCATGACCGCCACCGATTACGATGACGTCAAAAGGATCTGGATAAAACATGGTACTGCTCCTCGCATTGTTGCGAATGAATAGTTGCGAACGATCGTTACTGGCTCTGGGGAGGTGGATTCTACTCAACTTTATGCAAACGACCAAGCGCGTTGGATCGCGGCTAATTAAAGAAAGATCTTTTTTATTTAAAGATCTCTTTATTAGATCTCTTATTAGGATCGTCGATCGTTGTGGATAAGTGATTTTTCTTATTAATGATCAATTAAATAAGAAGGATCATTAGTTGTGAATGATCGGTGATCCCGCATCGTATAAGCTGGGATCTATATGGCTAGTTGTGCACAGGGTAAAAAACAAACAGCGCTTGTTATTGGGATAACTACCGGTTTTACACCTGAAAAAAGCATAGTTATCCACATTCAACCGCTGAATATTTCGCCTTATTTGAGTAAATTAACCCAGGATCCCAACCATTCTTCGGCGGGATCCTCCGGGATTTCATGCTGGGTAATGTCGATCCGCAGTACGTCTCCGATCCTTTGGGCTCCGAGTTGGCCGAGAACGCGATCCACGGTCAGGATCGCGCCGCAAAAGGTATCGTACTCTCTGCTGCCGATGCCGATCGCGCCGAAACGCACTTGGGAAAGATCGGGTTTCTGCCGCTCCAACTGCTCGAACAACGGCTGCAGATTTTCCGGCAGCTCGCCCGCGCCGTGGGTCGAGGTCACCACCAGCCATAAACCGCTATCCGGCAGTTCATTCAGCTCTGGGCCATGCAGCATTTCGGTCGAGAAGTTTTCCTTTTCAAGGCGTTCAGCCAGGTGCTCCGCCACATATTCGGCGCTGCCCAAAGTACTGCCGCTGATTAGCGTTATATCTGCCATACCGGATCCCATCTGAGAAAAGACGGGACATTGTACGCTGTGATCAGGCTGGGATCTACCTGTGGATAATAGGGGTATAGATAAATAGGATTAGGGTGCGATCGTCCGCATGATGGGGTTTTGCAGGGAGATCAGCGTTTCCGTGGACTGTATTTCATCAATGGTTTGGATCTTGTTGATAAGTACGTGTTGCAGGGAGTCGATATCGCGGCACATGACCTTAATAAAAATACTGTAGTGGCCGGTGGTGTAATAGGCTTCCACCACTTCTTCCAGGTTGTTCAACTTTTCCAGCGCCGACGGATAGTCCTTCGCGCTTTTCAGAATGATGCCGATAAAGCAGCAGACGTCATACCCTAGCCGTTTCGGGCTGACATCCAGCCGGGTGCCCATAATGATTCCCGCCTGTTTCATCTTTTCTACCCGCACATGGATGGTTCCCGGGCTGACGGAAAATTGCTTCGCCAGTTCGGCATAGGGGGTGCGCGCATTTTCCATTAGAGCGGAAAGAATGCCGCGATCGAGATTATCGATCTGATAAATTTCAGCCACTTTGAACCTCCGATTTTATCGAATAATGATTTTATACCGTTATAAAATGACGAATTAAAACAGCAAGCGCAATTTATCCATAAGATTATTGAATGACTGACGGATTGTATTGCTTAATAAATAACTAAATACGCTTAATAGAGATGCGGCAATGAAACAGCAATATATCGAAAAACAGCGGCAAATCAGCTTTGTTAAATCTTTTTTCTCCAGCCAGTTGGAACAGCTTCTGGGGCTGATTGAAGTTCAGGCGCCGATTCTCAGCCGCGTCGGCGATGGCACGCAGGATAACTTATCCGGTACGGAAAAAGCGGTGCAGGTTAAGGTTAAAGCGCTGCCGGATGCTACCTTCGAGGTAGTCCACTCGCTGGCGAAGTGGAAGCGTAAGACGCTGGGCGCCTATGATTTTAGCTGCGGCGAGGGGATCTACACCCATATGAAGGCGCTGCGTCCTGATGAAGATCGTTTGAGCCCGATCCACTCGGTTTATGTCGATCAGTGGGACTGGGAGCGCGTGATGGGCGACGGCGATCGCCATATCGGTTATCTGAAAGCTACGGTAACGCGGATTTATCAGGGCATTAAAGCGACCGAGGCCGCGGTGCGCCAGGCTTTTGGCATTCAGCCGTTCCTGCCGGAGCAGATTCACTTTGTCCATAGCGAAACGCTGCTGGCGCGCTATCCCGAACTGGATGCCAAAGGCCGTGAGCGAGCGATCGCTAAAGAACTGGGCGCGGTTTTCCTGATGGGCATCGGCGGCAAGCTGTCCGACGGGCAGGCCCACGACGTGCGCGCGCCGGATTATGACGATTGGAGCACGCCGGGCGAACAGGGGCTGGCCGGACTGAACGGCGATATCGTGGTGTGGAATCCGCTTCTCAACGATGCCTTTGAAATTTCGTCAATGGGCATTCGCGTGGATGGCGAAGCGCTAAAACGCCAGCTGGCGCTGACGCAGGATGAGGACCGCCTGAAGCTGGAGTGGCACCAGGCGCTGCTGCGCGGCGAGATTCCGCAAACGATCGGCGGAGGAATCGGCCAGTCCCGTCTGGTGATGCTGCTGCTGCAGTTGCCGCATATCGGTCAGGTTCAGTGCGGCGTTTGGCCGCAGTCGCTGCGCGAATCGGTTCCCGGCCTGCTTTAATCCGTCTGAACGCGCTGCCAGCGGCGCATCAGGCGGCTTTTCAACCCGGTATCAAAACGCCAGATATGGTCGAAGATGCGCATGATGCCGGGCTTGCCGTGATCGGACATCGCTACGGCGTGAAAACGATGCTGCAGCCGTTTCTGGCGCCTCTTCACCTCGTTGACCACCTCGTCCGGCAGCCGCTGGGCGATAAAATCAGAAATCACCACGGCGTCGGCGTCATGCCAGCGCGCGTCATCCATCTGCTCCAGCAGCGCGGACAGACAGGCGCTCATATCGGTGCCGCCGCGAAAAGAGCGGCTGAGAAAGCGTATCGCCTGCTCTAATCCATCGGCGGAAGTCAGTTCGTATCTCACAATGCCGGTGGAAAACAGCATGATGTGGCAGCGGCGGTTGTCGGCCAGCGCGACGCGCATCAGCGCCAGACAAAAGGCTTTGGCGCAGCGCTCGTTAAACCCGCCCATGGAGCCCGACGTGTCGACGCAGACGATAAACGGGCCGCGCGGCTGTTGTTCGTTTTGTTGATGGATAACCGGCCGCTCGCTGACCTTTTCGCGCCAGCTATCGCCCTGCAAACGGTAGGTTAACAGCCGATGTTCCAGCAGCCGGCGGTAGAACTCGTATTCCAGTTCGACGCTATTCATGGAAGCCATCTCCACCGGCAGCAGGCGCAGAATGTCGTCGCTTTGGTGGATGCCGCTGACCTGTTCCGGTACGGTTTCCGGCTCACGGATCGTCACCCTGAACGTCTCTTTGGGCGCGTCCTGGCTGAGGATCGATTTTGTCTCCCGGCTGCGTCCCAATCGTTCGGCCAGACGCTGCAACGCGGGTTGTCGCTGCAGAAAGGCGCCGAAATCCACCACTACCTGGCTGTCGGTGGGGCGCAACTGCCCGGCGCTGAGATCCCACAAACGTCCCGCCGCATGCTCATTTTCGGCCAGAATGGGCTCCAGCTTGCCGCTCAGCGTCAATCGCTGCTGTAGCTCATCGAGCAGAATTTCCCGTTCCTGCTCCATTATCTGCTGGTGCAGGGAAACGGTTTGCAGCGTCAGGCTCAGCCGCCAGCGTTGCAGGAACAGCGCGTGCAATCCGCTGCTGATTTTTTGTCCCAGAGTCGGCTCCGGCTGGCGTATCAGCCGATCGGCCTGGGTTAAAAACGGCGATTCGATGCTGTTCAGCATCTCCATTATCCGCGGCAGCCGCGTCTGGAAGGCCTGATGGTCCGCCGCCTGCGCGCGTTGATAACAGCTGAATTCCGTTTCCAGCTCCGGCGGCGCCTGGGTAGTGCGCAGGCGCTGCTTTAAATTTTCCTTCCAGTTAGGGATATCGTTAAGCAGCGCGGATTTCAGGCTGGGGGATTTTTCAAAGAAAACGGCCAACTGCGGGGTAGCCAAAAGCGTCACCACCATATCGTCCAATAGTTCGTTTTCGTCTATCGACAGCAGTATCTCCAGCGATTCCAGCGTAATCATCGGCTTTAATCCCGTTCTGATTGCTGAATCTGTTCAGCGACATGTTGCAGACTGGACTCGATCTTTGCCAGCCACTCTCCGGGCACGAACAGGCAGGGCTGATGCTGATTAAATAAACGCCGCTGTTCACGTAGTTGAACCGTCAGATTTTCATACTCATCCAGAATTTCGGCCGGTAGGGCGGCGTCGCGTTTTTCCGGCAGCGAAAGGATGGAGGATTGCAGGCTGATATCGCGGATAGTCAGATGTCCGCGATCGTCCACCGCCAGATCCAGGCGCTGGGTAAAACCGATGCCATTCAGCTTGCCGCGAATTTCTCCCCCTTTTTGCAGCCAGGTTTGCAGGGCGGTTTTATCTATAGCCAGATGGGTGACGTTAATGTCGTTGAGCACCAACGGCCGCTGTAAAACCAGGCCGATCGAATCCGCGCTTAGCGTTTCCGGCAGCGTATAGTGGAATTTCCGCCCCAGCAGATGGCCGTGCCTTTCCAGCGTCAGCGCCTGTAATTCGCTCTGCTGAATCTGGTACTGCTGACGCTTCATATTTAACTGCTGTAAACGAAACAGCAGGCTCTTTTGTTGATAGGCTTGCTCGGTCATCAGCTGTTCGAGCTGTTGCTCTATCAGTATTAAGCTGTCTCTGTCGTGCCAGAGGCAATCTTTCAGCAGAATAATGTCAACCGGGGCGATGCTTTCCCGCCCGCTGAAAAACGCGCAGGCCTGGAGTAAGCGCAGCGCTTTTTTCCAGCGCCGGTCGGAGATATAGGGCGCCTTCTCTATGGCGTCGAGCTTCTGGCGTAGCTGATAAATCAGTTCAAAGCAGCTTTCCGGCAGGGAGACGTGGTCAATATCCTTCTGCCACTGCCGGTACTCTTCATCGCTGACGCTGACGGACGGGCTGACCGGATTGTCATGCGCGCCGCCGTTATTGACCAAGAGGGCGCGGAAATTATGTTTCTCCTGCACCCGATCCAGCCACAGGCGAATAAGCATGCGGTCATACAGCGCTTCCAGGCTGCCGTCCGCTTCGGGCAGCTCGTTGGAAGCGGTAACCAGAAGACGCATTGGTATCGGGTCTTCGCTATTGCCGTTACGAAAGCGGCGTTCGTTAATGGCGGTCAGCAGGGTATTTAGGATGGCGGGCCCCGCTTTCCAGATTTCATCCAGAAAGACTATCTCCGCTTCCGGCAGATAGCCCTCGGTTAACCGCTGATACCGGCCTTCATCTTTTAATGCCTGAATAGACAGCGGACCGAACACCTCTTCGGGCGTGGAGAAGCGCGTCATCAGGTATTCAAACGCATTGGCATGGCGGAAAGCGAATTTGAGGCGTCGGGCGATCATGCTTTTGGCTATGCCCGGCGGCCCCAGCAAAAAAACGCTTTCTCCGCTTAATGCGGCCAGCAGGCACAGGCGAATGGCATGCTGCCGTTCATACAGGCCCTGCTCCAGCGCGTTGCTGAGGCGCGAAATTCTTTCAGCCAGCGTGGCGGATTGCACCATAATTAATCAATTGTTCCCGATATTTCTTCAGCGTAAAAACAATACTAATAATAAACGGAAGATCACAGATTTTTGTTAGCAGAAAGAGGCTGATTATCGACGCCTTTGCGCTGGTTAATCAATAAACGACCTTTTTCAGGATGTTTCGTAAACAATATAAAAATAGGATTTTGCCGCTATTTGTGCATACTGTGCGTTTTTGGGGGAACTGATTCTGACAGCCTTTATTTGCTAACAGATTGATAATAGAAGATAAGTTTTATGAGCTCAGAACATAAACGTTCGCTTCCGGCGGTTACGCTGGCGGCGATAGGGGTGGTTTACGGCGATATCGGAACCAGTCCGCTTTATACGCTAAGGGAGTGCTTATCTGGGCAGTTCGGTTTTGGTGTTGAACCGGACGCCGTCTTTGGTTTTCTTTCTTTGATCTTTTGGCTGTTGATCATCGTGGTTTCGCTCAAGTATCTGACCTATGTCATGCGGGCCGATAACGCCGGCGAAGGCGGGATCCTTACCCTGATGTCTCTGGCCGGACGCAACACCTCCTATCGGGTAACGTCGGCGCTGGTTATTATGGGGCTGATCGGCGGCAGTTTCTTCTACGGCGAAGTGGTTATCACCCCGGCGATATCGGTGATGTCCGCCATAGAGGGGATAGAAATCGCCGCGCCGTCCATGGATCACTATATCGTCCCGGTCTCGATTGTGGTTTTGACCTTACTGTTCGTTATTCAAAAGCATGGCACCGGCAGCGTGGGCAAGCTGTTTGCCCCGGTGATGATGATCTGGTTTCTTACGTTGGCGGTGCTGGGCGCGCGCAGCATCATTGATAATCCGCAGGTATTGCATGCGCTCAATCCCCTGTGGGCCGTGCATTTCTTTATTGAATATAAAATGGTGTCGTTTTTTGCGCTGGGGGCGGTGGTTCTGGCCATTACCGGCGTAGAGGCGCTGTATGCGGATATGGGGCACTTCGGTAAATTCCCTATTCGGCTGGCCTGGTTTACCGTCGTTCTCCCCTCGCTGGTGCTGAACTATTTCGGTCAGGGTGCGCTATTGCTTAAAAACCCTGAAGCGATAAAAAACCCCTTCTTTCTGCTGGCTCCCGATTGGGCGTTGATTCCATTGCTGGTTCTGGCGACCCTAGCGACGATTATCGCTTCTCAGGCGGTGATTTCCGGCGTATTTTCGCTGACCCGTCAGGCGGTGCGCCTGGGGTATCTTCCGCCCATGCGAATTGTCCATACCTCCGATATGGAGTCCGGCCAGATTTATATCCCGGCGATTAACTGGCTGTTGTACGTCGCGGTGGTGATCGTGATCGTCAGTTTTGAACACTCGAGCAATTTGGCGGCGGCGTACGGCATCGCCGTAACCGGAACCATGGTGTTAACCAGTATCCTGTCCTGCACCGTGGCGATACACAACTGGCACTGGCACCGCTATCTGGTGCGGATATTGCTGATCGGGTTACTGTTTATCGATGTGCCGATGTTTTTAGCCAACGTGGTGAAAATTTTTTCCGGCGGCTGGCTGCCGCTGACGCTGGGAATGGTGATGTTTATCATCATGACCACTTGGAAAAGCGAACGTTTCCGACTATTGCGGCGCCTGAATGAACATGGCAATTCGCTGGATGCCATGATTGCGTCGCTGGAGAAAAATCCGCCGTTAAAAGTGCCGGGAACGGCGGTTTATCTGTCGCGGGCCACGCACGTTATTCCGTTTGCGCTTTTGCATAATCTTAAACATAACAAGATATTGCATGAACGTGTGGTGCTGCTGACCATGAAAACCGAAGACGCGCCTTATGTGCTGAACGCGCGCCGGGTTTCCGTGGAACAGCTTTCGCCGACATTCTGGCGCGTGGTTGCCAACTATGGCTGGCGTGAAACGCCCAATGTCGAAGAGGTGTTTCATCGCTGCTGGCAGGATGGATTAACCTGCGAAATGCTGGAAACCTCATTCTTTATGTCCAACGAGTCGCTGACCATGGGGCGGCGCCCCTGGTATCTGCGGATGCGCGGCAAGCTGTTTATGACGCTTAGCCGTAATGCGCTGCGCGCCGCGGATCAATTTGAAATTCCGCCTAACCGGCTGATTGAACTTGGTATCCAGGTGGAGATTTAATTAGCTTATCGCCTAAGCTCGCAATGCCGATCGTTTAAGCATCGAGATACACGGGGCGAGGCGTTCCTGCCTCATCCCCGAATTTCTTGGTAAACGGCAAAACGCTTAAGCGGCGCGGCGTTACCAGCTTAACGATGCCTCCAGCCCGCCTTCGGGGCGGTTGGCCAGATTGACCTGCATGCCGTGTAGACGGGCGATATTGTGGACAATGGATAATCCCAGGCCGCTGCCGGATTTTTCTTGTCCGGGAGGGCGAAAAAATCGTTCGCCGACCCGCGACAACGCCTCGCCGTCGAGGCCCGGCCCATCATCGATAATCTGAATATTGCGCGCCGAGAGCTGCAGTTTTATCGTTCCACCCTTGCGACCGTAGCGAATGGCGTTATCGAGCAGGTTGCGGATCAGCACCGCCAGCAGCAGTGGATTTCCCTGGATAACGACGGGCTCTTGGGGAATATCCAGCATCAGCTCAATGCCTGCCGCCTGCGCTTTATGGTAGTGATCGACAATCATTTGCTGCAGCAGGGACGGCAGCGAAACCGGCATCTGTTCGTCGACAAAGGACTCGGAATCCAGCCGGGAAAGGATTAATAACTGATCCACCAGCCGCGTGGCGCGATCTATTCCCTCATTCAGATTTTCCAGCGCATGACGGCGTACCGCCTCGTCGTCGTCAGACAGCAGCGCCAGCTCTGTTTGCACCTTCAGCGCCGCCAGCGGGCTGCGTAACTCATGCGCGGCGTCGGAGGTGAAGCGGCGTTCGCGCAGCAGCATATCGCTGATACGAATAAATAGGCTGTTAAGCTCGTTCACCAGCGGAAGCACCTCTTTAGGTATCGAGCGGGTATCGAGCGGCGCGTCATCTTCGGGCGGACGCCGGCTAAGCTGTCTGGCGATAAGCTTAAGCGGCGACAGTTCGCGCGTGAGCAGCCAGAACATCAACAGCAGCATGACCGGCAGTGCGAACAGCCAAGGCATGAGATTGGTTTTTACAATATCCAAAACCCTATCCTGGCGGTATTCCCACTCCTGTCCGACGACGACGATATGTCGGTTATCTTCGGTCGCCAGCCATACCATACGCCATTTATCATCATCGTCATGCAGCCTGCCTTCGGTAAAGCCGTTGCGCACGTAGTTGAAAATAAAGTCCTTACCGTTCTCGCCATCGCTCAACACCATTTGACCGTCGCGGGTGAACAGCGCAAAGGCCAGCGCATCCTCTTCCTGATAGCCGCGCTGTTCGCGCGCCAGATTGTCGGTTTTCGGCAGCGATCGCGCCTCCATGCGCAGCTCTTTGGGGTTCATGGCGGCCAGTCGTTTGGCGAACAGCATTTGCTGAGTATCGAACAGCTCGTTGATCGTATGCCGGGTTTGATGCCACGACAGCAGCCCGGCGGCGCCCCAGCAGATGAACGTCAGCAAAATAAATCCGATGGCCAGCCGTAGGCGCAGGCTGAGGGATCTCATGGCGTTTCTCCCAGAATATAGCCAACGCCGTGTACGGTGCGGATAAACCCGCCGCCCAGCTTTTTGCGCAGATGATGTATATGCACTTCAACGGCGTTGCTGGATACGTCGTCGTCCCAGCCATAAAGTTTTTCTTCCAGCTGCGCGCGGGTCAGTACCCGGCCGGGGTTCATCAGAAATAGCTCAAGCAGCGCCAACTCGCGGGGTTTAAGAGTCAGCGGCCGACTGTTTAAGGTCACGGCGCGCGCGCCCGGCTCAAGCGATACGGCGCCGTGCGTCAATATGGGTTGAAGCCGCCCGTGTCGGCGGCGGATCAGCGCTTGCAGACGCGCGGCGACCTCCGTCAGCGCGAAGGGTTTGCTCAGATAGTCGTCGGCGCCTGACTGTAATCCCTCAACGCGCTGTTCCAGGGCATCACGGGCGGTGAGGATCAGTACCGGCTCATCGCGCCCGGCTTGGCGCCAACGACGCAGGATCGCCAAACCGTCTATTTCCGGCAGGCTTAAATCAAGAATAACCGCATCATATGGCGCCGCCGCCAGCGCCTCCATTCCGCTTGTTCCTTGCATAAACCAATCGACGCTGAAACCGAGTTTGGTTAACCCGGCTTTGAGGCCATCGCCGATCAGGCGATCGTCTTCTATCAACAGTATTCTCATCGGCGTTCACCTAGATTGTCTTTAAGCATGTTATACGGTTTACGCTGCGGGAACGCCAACCTGAACGCCGGTAAACGCGCCGCGTTCCTCTGTATTGATCAATATACTCGCCATACTTCCAGCTGCATGTGGGTTGGCTTTGTTACTCGCTCCCTCCATGGAGCATCTCGATCTGACAGACAGATTTGTCAGCAAACTCAAACGCTTTGGCATTTTTGTCCTGCAACTCGAATTATTTAGGGTATAAGACAAAAAGTTTTAACCTTAAGATTCTGTTAAGAACATTTTGTTTTACTCCTTGCGAAACGCTAACGATGCGCAGTTTTACTGCGCCGTAATGAAGAGAAATAAGGAGACGAATCGATGAAAAAAGCAGCCGCTCTATTTGCTATCGCCGCACTGTGTTCCGCCCCGGTTTTCGCCGCGCAAAGCGGCGGGGGTTTTCTG
Source organism: Brenneria populi (assembly GCF_036016195.1). Lineage (NCBI taxonomy): Bacteria > Pseudomonadati > Pseudomonadota > Gammaproteobacteria > Enterobacterales > Pectobacteriaceae > Brenneria > Brenneria populi. Next base: position 187,296 of record NZ_JAYWTM010000017.1, read on the forward strand.
GATCCGAACGCCGCAACGCCGCAACAGCAGCCTGCCCAGGGCGGGTTTTCAGACCCTAACGGCAGCGTAACCACGGTTGCGAAAGCCAAAGATCTGAAAGACGACAGCTGGGTGACGCTGCGCGGCAGCATCGAACGGCGCGTCGGCGATGAGGATTATCTGTTCCGCGACGAAACCGGCAGCATCACGGTTGAAATCGATGATAAATACTGGAATGGACAAACCATCACGCCGCAGGACAAGGTTGAACTGCAAGGCGAGATTGATAAGGGCTTCAACTCGTCCGAGCTGGATGTCAAACAGGTAAAGAAAATCCAGTAAGCGAATGCGCATGCCCATCGTTTAAGATCGGGATACAGGGGATGGGCTTCTTTATCCCCTGTTATCCCTGATGTTTCGCAGCCCTTTCCCACTTTATATCGCCGTCCGACATCCGCCGTTTTTACTTTTCGCCAACGAAACGTTTCGATGGCGATCACATTTCCACTATCTCCATTTTGCCTTTCTCTCTTTTCTCTTCTTAAAATAGCTATCAGCGAAACGTTTCGCTATGGAGTGGAAAATGAAAAAAGGCGTATTGCTGAATGCTGATATTTCTTCCGTGATTTCCCGTTTGGGCCATACCGATCGGGTTGTTATCTGCGATGCGGGCCTGCCGATTCCCGATACGACCATCCGGATTGATCTGGCGTTGACGCGCAATGTTCCCGGATTTTTGCAGGTTGTGGAGGCCGTCGTCGGTGAAATGCAGGTTGAGGCCGCCATTCTGGCGCAAGAGATGGTCGAAAAAAATCCGACGCTTCACAAGGCGCTGCTCGAACGGCTAAAACAGCTTGAGCTACTCCAGGGAAACGCGATTGCGCTGCGCTATGTCAGCCATGAGGATTTTAAACTTAACAGTGGAAAAAGCCGGGCCTTCATTCGCAGCGGAGAGTGTTCCCCCTATGCCAATGTCATTCTTTGCGCTGGCGTAACGTTCTGAGGCCGTTATGCAACCTTTATTGCAACTTCAAGGCATTAATAAATCTTTCCCCGGCGTTAAGGCGCTTTCCGGCGCGGCGCTGAACGTCTACCCAGGAAAGGTGATGGCGTTGGTGGGGGAAAACGGCGCGGGCAAGTCCACCATGATGAAGGTGCTGACCGGTATTTACGCCAAAGACGCCGGCA